>NZ_CBCPHV010000001.1:0-495154 GCF_965118635.1 Empedobacter brevis
TATATTACTGTAATTAAGACAATTAAAAAAAATGAAATAATGATTAAAAATATTTTAATGTTTTTTTGATTTCGAATTTCTAAATCGTTTCTTTTATTCTGAATTTCTTTCTCAAGTATTTGAAGTTTACCACTTTGATTAATCGCATCTAATTTTGTAGCAAGTTCTTCTAGTATAACTCTTGTTTCATACGCTTTTTCCCATTTTTTGAATTTAGCATAATGATAGGATAAAGAATCATACATATTATATATATACAAATCCATCTTATATTTCTTAGCATAATATAGTCCTTTATTAAAGGCTTCCATGGATAATTCTTCTTCACCCATATCAGCATAAACACTCACAAGTTTTCGATAGATATTTGGTAAATGTTTTGGACTATTTTTCTCAAGTATATCAATTGCTATTTCATATTCTTCGACAGCCTTTTCATAGTTCTTTTTTCTAGCTTGGTCCGTACCTAAAACAGAGATGAAAAATGCATGCGTTTCTGGATCTAAAGTAACTAGATCTTCTCGAATTACTTTTTTCAATAAGTCATCCACTTCAATAAATCTGAGATGATCAAATTCTATAAAAATTCGTTCAACAAGAATGCGAGTTTTAATTTCTTTGAGATGATCTTTATCTTCCAATCCATATCGTTCAGCAATGTTAAGATTTTCTTCCGCTTGTGGATAGTTTAGTAAACTTTTATAGGTTAAATATTTTTGTAAATATGCATTATACAAATCATAGTTTGTCGAATTTTTATCATGTATAATTTTATCTAATCGAATTATAGATTCGGTGTAGCGTGCTTCACTATTATATTTTGCTATTTCGTACTTTAGAATTTCGGAATTATTAATAGAACAAAACCCTACTTGAGCGAAAAGTGTATAAATGATAATTGCTAAATACTTTTTAAATAAAATCTTTAAATGCATGATGTACAGATATTAAAAATTGACTACCTATAAGGTAGGTGATAAAACTACCTCTTAACTACTCTTGTAAAAATAGTTATTTTATATTTTATAAATGATATTTGTGTAGATCAACTTAAACAATTAGAAAGTATTAATTTATTAAATCAGATTATTTTTTAAAATAATAAATGAATTTGAGACTATAATAATCTATTCTGTAAACTAATTTCTTATATATAAAAACAATTAACAATGAAAAACATTTTTATTTTAGGTTTCACTTTCTTGACAACTTTTGCTTTTGGTCAAGTAGATAAAATTTACAAACATTCTGGAGAAGTTATAGAAGGACAAATTAAACGTGTAGGTGAGTTCACTGTAGAATTTACTTATGACGGAGAAGATGCCATACAATCGTTAAGTCGTTATTCGGTAAATAAAGTTTTTTATGGAAAAAGTACTCGGATAGAGGATGTTTCTTCAAAAATAGAAATTACTGATGATAATGATTGGAATAAAGTTATTATACTAGAAGATAAACAATTAGTTGCTGGTCTTAAAAAAGGAGATGATTTAAAATCAAAAACAGGTTGGGTTAATTTTAGATCAGGTAACGGAAAAGACGAGCGAGCAGAAAAAGTTTTAAAACAACAAGCTGCAGATGTAAGATGCCCTTTTATTTTATTATTATCTGATAAAACAGTAGGGAAATCAGCAAAGAAAACAGGAAGTTGCTATAAGTACCAATAAGGATTTATAAGCCTTATTTTTTAAACCAATTAACTATTATTTGATGAGTAAGCTACTATAAATGTAGCTTACTGTTTTTATTTTTTTGGATTATAAATCATAACAATATGTTGTATAGAAAAACACGGAGAACCGTTAGATTTGGTTCTAAGAAGAATAGTTTGATAGATTTCGTAATCGTATCAATTATTATTATGGTTATATTGATATTTCTTTTAAATTTTTTAAACTAAATATCTTTAATAATTATTAATCTTTTTTCTATTACCTTTTATCCGAAATAAAAAGAATCTCTATCATTCAAGAAATTGAAATGGTTTCGGGTTTTATCTTGTTCTTCTTTATCAATTTCAAATTGAAAAATTTCGGGATGATTATTAACCTTTTGTAGATCTTGTCCTAATGTATCAAATAAATGCGAATCTCCTTCATATTCGAGATTATAACCATCTTTTCCAATTCTGTTAACTCCAGCAACAAAAGACATATTTTCTATAGCTCGTGCTTTAAGAAGTGAAATCCATGCTTCTCTGCGTGCTTTTGGCCAACTTGCATTACAAAGAATTAAATTGTACGGATTTTCTTCTGTGTTACGAATCCAAACAGGGAAACGCAAATCATAACAAACAATTGGTCGTATTTGCCATCCTTTATAATCTATTGTGACAATTTTATCTCCAGCAGAATATACATTGGCTTCTTTTCCGTAACTAAACAAATGTTTCTTATCGTAAATGTAAATAGAGCCATTTGGACAAACGAAATAAAATCGGTTATAGTATTTATCATTTTCATGTGTAGAAACGCTCCCAGCAATCGCAGAATTCAATTCTTTAGCTTTTTGTTGCATCCATTCGAATGTTTCTCCAAAAGGCTTTTGACCAATTTTTTCTACATTCATAGAAAATCCTGAAGAAAACATTTCTGGTAACAAAATAAGATCAGTTTTATGATTCATCAGTAATTCGTCTAAATATAGCTGATTAGCCTGCGTGTCTTCCCAGATTACATCGTACTGAATTAATGATATTTTAAGTTTATTTTGAATTTCCATGGTTGATGAATTTTTGATCCAATTTTGGATTATTTGATTGGTTGATGATGTAATACATAAAGATAAATATAAAAAAACCAATAAATGAACCACCAACAGTATCTATTGCAAAATGACGCGATAAATAAATTCTACTGATTGCTATACTTGGAAAATGTAAAGCAAAAAATAATTGTAACCACCTATTTTTTGTTAATAAACATAATGTCATCGAGATAATAGCAGCTGTTAACGAATGGCCAGAAGGGAATGTTGAAGCCATTTGTATTGCATAATCTTTGACTAAAACAATGTCTATCTTTTTCTGAGTAAAATAATATCCAGGTCTTAAAACTTGTTGGAAATAAACATTCTTAAAAAATACACTAATTGTTGTCGCAACAGCTCCTGTAGCCAATAAATAAAAAAAGTATCGACGTGTTGTTCTCCAAAATAGATAACCAAGAAGCATAAAAAATAAATAATAAGTCCCGAAATCAGTATAAAAAACAAAGAATTTATCGGCGTAATGATTGCTGTATTGATTGAAATGCAGATGCAATTCATCTCTACCATAATATTGCGTCAAGGCAATTGCAGCAAAATTATAGATAAAGAATACGACAAAAAATGGCCAAATACGTAGAAATAAGTCTTTTTGTTGGTTCATAACAAGTAAAATGTTTTATCAAATTTAGGAAAAAAAAAAACTTGACTAAATAGCCAAGTTTTAAAACGTTTTAATATTGTTTAAAAAAATTATTTTACTTTTTCTACGATTGCTTTGAAAGCTTCTGGATTGTTCATCGCTAAGTCAGCTAAAACTTTACGATTTAATTCAATTCCAGCTTTGTGGATAGCTCCCATAAATTTAGAGTAAGATAATCCGTGTAATCTTGCTCCAGCGTTAATTCTTTGAATCCATAACGCACGGAAATTTCTTTTCTTTTGACGTCTATCACGGTAAGCATATACTAAACCTTTCTCTACTGCATTTTTAGCAACAGTCCAAACGTTTTTTCTTCTTCCGTAATATCCTTTTGCAAGTTTTAAAACTCTTTTTCTTCTAGCTCTTGACGCAACTGCGTTTACTGATCTTGGCATAATTTTTAATTTTTTTGTAGTGGGCGAGATTTCTCTACTTTAAGGCCCAACGACAGGGTTAATAATGAATTAATAAACCAAATAAGAACGTGTTCTTATTTTAATCTTAATTGTTGTTTTACTGAATGAACATCAGCTTGATCAACTAAACCAGTGTGAGTTAAATTTCTCTTTTGTTTAGTCCCTTTTTTTGTTAGGATGTGGCTTTTAAAAGCGTGTTTTCTTTTAATTTTACCTGTTCCTGTTAATTTGAAACGTTTTTTCGCTCCAGATTTTGTTTTTAATTTTGGCATGATTACAAATATTTAAAATTAAAACGTTTTTTATTTTTTGTAAGATAATGAAGACCTAAATTATTTTTTAGGTCCCATCATCATAATCATTCTTTTACCTTCAAGTTTTGGCATTTGTTCTACTTTTCCAACATCTTCCAATTCTTGTGCTAAACGTAACAATAAGATTTCTCCTTGATCTTTAAAGATAATAGAACGTCCTTTGAAGAAAACATATGCTTTCAATTTAGAACCTTCTTCTAAGAAAGATCTTGCATGACGTCTTTTAAATTCATAATCATGATCATCTGTTTGAGGACCGAAACGAATTTCTTTAACGACAACTTTCTGTTGTTTAGCTTTCAGCTCTTTTTCTTTCTTCTTTTGTTCGTATAAGAACTTTTTGTACTCTACGACACGACAAACAGGCGGAACGGCTTTTTCACTGATCATTACCAAGTCCAAATTTTGTTCCTCAGCAAGCTCCAATGCTTTTGCAATTGGATATACACCAGGTTCTATACCTTCTCCGACAACGCGAACTTCTTTTGCGTCAATCTTATCATTGATCTTGTGTTGATCTTCCTTAATTACTCTGGCTGGACCTCTGCCGCCTTTTCTTCTAATTGCGATAGTTATTCTGTTTTTAAAATTATTTTAATTTGATTTGCTCTTTCATGAAGTCGATAAATGCTGGAATCGTCATCTCTCCTAAATCACCTTCTCCATGTCTTCTAACAGAAACTGTACCGTTTTCTGCTTCCTTCTCTCCAATGATTAACATGAAAGGAATTTTGTTGATTTCCGCATCACGAATTTTTTTACCAGTTTTCTCGTTTCTACTGTCAATCAATCCGTTAATTTCTTCTTCGGCCAGCAAATTTAATACTTTTTCTCCATATTCCACATATTTTTCACTAATTGGTAAAATTGTGAATAAATCTGGTGTTAACCAAAGTGGTAAATTACCTGCTGTATTCTCTAACAAAATGGCAATGAAACGTTCCATAGAACCAAATGGAGCACGGTGAATCATTACTGGTCTGTGTTTTTCATTATCAGCTCCAGTGTAAGTTAAATCAAAACGTTCTGGTAAATTATAATCCACTTGGATTGTTCCTAATTGCCATTGACGTCCTAACGCATCTTTCACCATAAAGTCTAACTTCGGTCCATAGAATGCAGCTTCGCCATATTCTACAACTGTTGGTAATCCTTTTTCTTCTGCTGCTGTAATAATTGCTTGTTCAGCTTTTGCCCAGTTTTCGTCAGAACCAATGTATTTTTCTTTATTCTCTGGATCTCTTAATGAGATTTGAGCTGAATAATTATCAAATCCAAGATTTTTAAATACATATAATACTAAATCAATTACTTTTTTGAATTCATCTAATAATTGATCTGGTGTACAGAACAAGTGAGCATCATCTTGAGTAAATCCACGAACACGTGTTAAACCATGTAATTCTCCTGATTGTTCGTAACGATAAACTGTACCAAATTCTGCATAACGTTTTGGTAAGTCGCGGTACGACCATTGCGATGTTTTGTAAATTTCGCAGTGGTGAGGACAGTTCATAGGTTTTAATAAGAACTCTTCTCCTTCGTTTGGTGTTTTAATTGGTTGAAAACTATCTGCACCATATTTTGCATAGTGACCAGAAGTTACATACAATTCTTTTTGACCAATGTGTGGAGAAATTACCATTTCGTAACCCATTTGTTGTTGCTTTTTCAATAAGAAGTTTTCTAATTTTCTTCTCAAAGCAGCTCCTTTAGGTAACCAAAGTGGTAAACCTGCACCAACTTTTTCAGAGAAAGCGAATAAACCTAATTCTTTTCCTAATTTACGATGATCACGTTTTTTTGCTTCTTCTAATAACTCAAGATATTCTGTTAGATCTTTTTGTTTTGGGAATGTAATTCCGTAGACACGAGTTAACATTTTGTTTTTCTCATCTCCACGCCAATATGCTCCTGCAACATTCAAGATTTTTGCAGCTTTTACAATTCCTGTATTTGGAATATGTCCACCACGACATAAATCTGTAAAATTATCATGAGAACAGAATGTAATATCTCCATCATTTAAGTTAGAGATTAATTCTGTTTTGTATTCATTGTCTTTGTATGTTTCTAATGCTTCTGCTTTTGAAACTGAATATAATTTGAATTCAGCTTTTTTCTTCGCATTTTCTAACATTGCTTTTTCTACTTTCGCAAAATCAGCTTCTGTAAATTTATCCTCCCCAAAATCAACATCATAATAGAAACCTTTGTCAATTGCTGGTCCGATTGTTAATTTAGCATTAGGATAAAACTCTAAAATAGCTTGCGCTAATAAGTGAGCAGATGAATGCCAAAAAGCTTTTTTACCCATTTCATCATTCCAGGTTAACAATTTGATCGTTGCATCTGTGGTGATTGGGGTTGTTGTTTCAACTTGTTTATCATTTACTATAGCCGAAATTACATTACGTGCTAAACCTTCACTAATGCTTAGCGCTACGTCCATAGGAGTTACGCCACTCTCATACTGTCTTACACTTCCATCTGGAAGAGAAATGTTTATCATCTTACTTTTAGAATTTGTACTAGGATGCAAAAATACGAATTTTCTGCTAGTTAACGAAATTTTTAAAGGGTTGATTTAGTTTAAAATATTAAGTAAATATTTGAAACACTGTTTTGAATCTAATTGGGATAATTTTGAATAAAATTATTTCTTAATAAACTTCAAAACTTCATTCGATTCTTTTGTTTTAATATAATAAACTCCAGCAGCTAACCCTTGAAAATCAATTGTTATACTTGATTGATTATTGATAGGAACAGATTTTACGAATTGTCCAATTGAATTGTAAACAAAAAATGTATTATTCAGTGCATTTAATCGTGATTTATCAATCCCAATCATTATTTTTCCATTCGTGATATTAGATGATTCTAACCAAAAAAATGGTTTTGATTCGATTGTTTTTGTACTTAAATTATCATGAATCTTAAATTGCATAACCACTGGCAAATGATCGCTCATATAATAAAGATTATTTCGTAATGTTTGAGAGAAAATACCTGTACAGTTTGGATCTTTTACATCTTTATCTAAGCAATTTCCATTATTTCCGTAAGCTTTATAACTATCATTTACATAAGATAAACTTGAGCTATTTTTAAAATTTTTACTCATCATAATAAAATCGAAACGATCATCTAAGCCGCCGCCCGCTCCAGAATTTGTACCACTTCCGAAACCAACACTAGAAACTCGCGTACTTTGTGTATGTAGATAACTAAAAGCAGGATTATCTTGCCATTTTCCTGGAGCATCGATAGGATCAATCATTAAAATTGCATTTTCTGGATTTAGAATTTCTTGATAAGCAGGTTCTGTTGAATTATATAAATTGAAGTCTCCTGCAAAAAGCACATATGTATTAGGTTGTGTTAATTTCTTCAATGATTTTGTAACTTCTTGAACCATCTCTAAACGCATTTGACGATTTGCTGGTCCTGTGCTCGATTTTAAATGCGCAACAAAAACTTCTAAATTAATAGGATCGTTTGAGCTCACATTTAATTGAAAAGAATATTGATTGATGTCGCGATAAACTGTCGGAATTTTTTGTTGCTTTACTAACGTTAATTTACGTGTGTTATAAAAAACCATTGTTTGCAATGGGTCGTCCAATTTAGTAGAATCAGGAACAAAAAGTGCGCGAGCAAATTTATCTTTTTGATTTTCTAAAGAAGTATTTAAGATTAAATCAGCACCATTTTCTGATACTAATTCACAAATCATAAATAAATCGGGTTTGTATTCATCTAAAATGTCTTTTAAAATAAATTGACGATTTTGAGGAAGTGAATTCGGAAATTTGAATACGTTGTAAAACATTGTATTCAATGTTTCTTGAGAAAAAAGAGAAACCGAAAGGATTAAAAATAAAAAGAGTAATTTTTTCTTCATATAAATTGATTTTGTGTATTAAAAATAACCTAAATATACTTATAATCAATAGAATAAAAAATATTATTACTACTTACAACCAAAACATAATATATTTATAACATAAAAAAAATCCAGCTTCTAAAAGAAACTGGATTTTGAAATATTTTATGAACGTGCTCGTCTCAGATATAAAAACAAGGTTAGTAATCCGAAGACAATGTTTGGTATCCACGAGGCGACAAGTGGCGAAACATAGCCTTTTTCGGAAAATGTAGACGTTGTTTGCGAGAAGAAAATATAGACAAATGCTAATGTTATACCAACAGCAAGATTAACTCCGATTCCTCCACGGCGTTTTTTAGACGAAAGCGATAAAGCCAAAAGTGTTAAAATAATAGTTGAAAATGGTCCGCTTAAACGGTTATTTAATTCATTTTCGTATGTATTAACATTCGCAGAACCTTTTGCTTTTTGTTTTTGAATAAATTCGTTCAATTCAAATGTATTCATTGTTTCAGCAACATATTCTTCTGGTAAAATTTCGTCAGGAGAAGCAGCTAATTTTATATTGGCATTTGCTTCGTAATTTAACTTTTCGGTTTTGTCTTTATTAATTTCGCGTGTGTAAACACTCATCAATGCATAAGTAGAATCTTTATCATTCCAATTAAAACTTGAAGCGATGATTTGTTTCTTTAATTCTGTAGAATCAAATTTTTGATACATGAAAGAATTTCCTAATTTCTCTGTTCTGTCGTAACCGTCAACAAAAACAAATTCGGAAGGAGAAATTTGCGAACCAATGCGCTGTCGTTTATAATATTCTTCCTTGTCGTTGTTACTTAATAAATGGGTATATTGGTATTTATTTTTTTTGATATTTGCCCAAGGCAAGACTACATTTCCTACTAGTAAAGCGGAAACGGCTAAAAAAATAGCAACCCAAATATAAGGAAGTGTAAATCGATAAAAACTAATACCACCCGAAAGAACACCTACAATTTCAGTTTGCATCGTCAATCGTGATGTAAAATATATCACTGTAATAAAAACGGCAATTGGTAAAAAGGTGTTAATAATCCAAATAGACCAATAAGGATAAAATTGGGTTAAAGCTGAAAAAGCTGTAGAACCACTATCATTAATACGTCCTAATTTTTGACTAAGATCGACAATAACGGCGATGGTAGACAAAATCAAAACCATGAAAATGAAGGTCCCGATAAAGTTTCGGATGATGTATTTATCAATTATTTTCAAACTACAGTCGTTGTTTTAATTGTGGAACAATTTGTTCTTTCCATTGAGCGAAATCTCCTGCTAAGATATGTTCTCTTGCAACTCTTACCAAATCTAAATAAAAGGCAAGATTGTGAATAGACGCAATTTGTTTTCCTAAAGCTTCGTTCGCATTAAACAAATGACGAACATACGCTTTTGTGTAATAACTATCCACATAGCTCGTTCCACTTTCGTCTAATGGATCAAAACAATCTTTCCATTTTGCATTTTTCATGTTCATGACACCATTCCAAGTAAATAGCATTCCATTACGCGCATTACGTGTAGGCATAACACAGTCGAACATGTCAACTCCAAGAGCAATACATTCGATGATATTCCAAGGTGTTCCAACTCCCATCAAATAACGAGGTTTGTCTTGTGGAAGAATTTCCGTAACGATATCTGTCATTTCGTACATTACAGGTTCTGGTTCTCCAACAGATAATCCTCCAATTGCATTTCCTTCAGCACCAAAATCGGCAATATATTTAGCAGATTCTTGACGTAAATCTTTAAAATCATTTCCTTGTACAATTGGGAAAAGTGTTTGTTTGTGATCGTAATATTCAGGATTGTTGTTTAACCAAGTTCTACAACGCTCTAACCAACGATGTGTAACATGCATAGCACGTTTTGCATCATGATATTTTGCTGGAATTCCTGTTAATTCATCAAAAGCCATAAAAATATCTGCACCAATGAAACGTTGAATTTCCATTGATTTTTCTGGTGTAAACATATGATAAGAACCATCTATATGCGATTTGAAACGTACACCTTCTTCAGATTTCTTGCGACTTGTAGCTAAAGAATAAACTTGGAATCCTCCAGAATCTGTTAAGATTGGCTTTTGCCAATTCATAAATTTATGTAATCCGCCTGCTCTGTGTAAAATATCAGTTCCTGGACGCAAATATAAATGATAAGTGTTTCCAAGAATGATTTGAGCTTTAATGTCTTCTTCTAATTCACGTTGGTGAACAGCTTTTACTGTACCAACTGTACCAACTGGCATAAAAATAGGTGTCTGGATTTTACCATGATCGGTTTCTACCACACCAGCTCTTGCCTTAGAAAATTCGTCTTTTTTATCGATTGAAAATTTCATAGTGTGCAAAGATATTAATTGTTTAGCTTGTTGCGAGTTGGTTTCGAAAAAAATAATAAAAAAATAAGGATAAAGTATTTTTTATCCTTATTTTGATTTAAAAATATTTTGAAAAATGATTACTTTGTGAAACGCAAAGACATTTTACGATCAGAAGCTCTTTCCTCATCAGAAGCTGTTTCTGGAACTTTTGCAAATTCTTCTCCGTAACCTTCAGCTGAAATAACTTGCGATCCAACACCAAGTTTTGTTAATTCTGCTTTTAAGTAATCAGCTCTTTTTTGAGATATTTCTTTGTTTTTCGCATCATCACCAACTTTGTCTGTGTATGCACCAAGTTTAATTTTTGCTGTTGGATATTTTTTCAAAATTGCAACAACATTCTCTAATTGAACTTCAGATCCTGGTTCTAATTGATCTGTTTTACCAAAAACGAAATTAACATTATCAAAATCAAACCATTTTTCTTTCAATTGATCTTCTGTCATTGTAGCAAAATCAGGAGCTTTGATGAATTTGATAATTTGATCTTCTAATCCATTTGTATAACCTTTCAGGGCAACACCATCTAAATCGATTTCAGATAATTCTTTTGGAGAAGTATGAATAGAATCTTTGCTCAATGAATCTACAACAATTTCAGATTCTTCTGTAATTACAGTTTTTTCTTGTTTGTTATTGCATTTCTTTAATAAGAAAAACGCAGCTATAACCACTAAGATCAACGGAATTATCCATTTCCAAAAACCTCCGCCTCCATTCTTGTTGTTGTGCGTTTCTGCATAAGCATTAACTGGTGCAACATAAGGTTTTTCTTCTGGTTCCACATCTACCACTTTTTTAGTTTCAGTAATAGTCTCAGTTACATGATCTTTTTCTATATCGATAGTTTCTGTAATTGTAGGAGTATCATTGAATATTGTTCCTAAACCTAAAGCGCCAAGTCCTAATCCTGCTGGAATTAAACCTAAAATTTTGTCTTTAATTCCATTTAATGAAGAAAAGAAATCAGATTCTGTTATATTGTTAAATTCTGCTTCTTTACCAATAGATCCAAAAGTTGTTAAGGCTGTTAAGTCTAATAATTTTGATGATGAAGCTCTTGAAATTCCTGCATATTCTGCAACTTTATAAATAACTGGTTCGGCATTTTTATCAAAAATTACATTGACTAATTCTTTTAAAGTATCTGGAGTTTCTAATTCTGTTGAGAGATTTGTTAATCCACGAGAAGCTCCAAAAGATTTGATTGTATGAAATAATCCTGTAGTAGAATCTTTTTTTTCTAAAACGCCTGCTAAAAGAATTGGAATATAAGCATCAATTGCTTTAGAAATTCCCGCTTTGTTTTCTCCTAATTCTGATGAAGTTTTTGAGATCAAATCTGGAGTAATGTATCCTTTTACTAATTCAATAATGTTCATAGATTTTAATTTTTTAATTTATAGTCTTTGTTGTTGTAACATCTTCTTAACAAATATTGTACTAATATTCGGCTGTATTAAAATTAGTTAAAAAAAACTGATAATTTTTATATTTTTTTGAAAAGATGTAACATTGGCATTAATTTTATAGACAGAAGTATAAAAAACAAATTTTATGGAAGAACAAGACAAGGTAGATAGTTTAAAAGATGTGATAGAAACACCATTTAAAGATGTAGAGTATATTACAAATTTATTGATAACAAAAGGTTCTGAAATAGGATGGAGTCTTTTATCTGCTATAATAACATTGACAATTGGTTTATGGTTAGCTGGTAAATTGAAGAAACTGATTGAAAAACGTATGATAGCTCGTAATGTAGATTTATCAGTTAGAAGTTTTGTCATTCCGATTATCAATATTGTTTTGAAATTGATTGTGATTATGTTTGTATGTTCTAGATTAGGATTTAATACAACAGGATTAGTTGCAGCTTTAGGAGGAGCTAGTTTAGCAGTAGGTTTAGCTTTACAAGGTTCATTATCTAATTTTGCAGCAGGAATTTTAATCATCATTTTTAAACCTTTCAAAGTAGGTGATTATATTGTTTCGCAAGGAAATGAAGGAACTGTAGAATCAATCAGTCTGTTAAATACAGTTATAGCAACTGCAAAAGGACAAATTGTGACATTGCCAAATGCCAATTTGTTTAATAATCCAATTACAAACTATTCTGTAAAAGAATATCGTCGATTAGATGTAAATGTTGGTATTTCTTATGAAGATGATTTCGATAAAGCTAAAAAAGTATTATTAGATGTTTTAGATTCAAATAAATTGGTAGATGATACTCAGCCTAAAACAGTTGAAATTTTAGAGTTTGGCGCAAGTTCTGTTAATTTGGCTGTACGTTGCTATGTTAAAAATCATGATTATTGGACAGCATATTGGCAATTGTATCGCGCAGTGAAATACGCATTGGATAATAACAATATTTCGATGCCTTATCCACATACAGAAATGATTATTAAAAACGATACAAGTTCACCAACAATTCCTCTTGAGAATAAAGATTAATGAAATATTTACTTATACTATTATCTTTTTTTTCCTCTGTTTATCTTTTTGGACAAAGAGAATTAATTGAAAAACATCTTAATTCTGATTTCTATTCAAATCAATTCACAGGTTTTTATCTGTATGATCCGATAACAAAGGAAGAAATTTATAATTACAACGGAAATAAATTTTTTATTCCAGCATCTAATACCAAAATTTTCACGCTTTATACCGCGATGAAAATGCTGAATGATTCAATTCCAGCTTTCAAATATCAATTAATTGGAGATGAATTGCATATCGAAGGAACAGGAGACCCTACTTTTTTGCATCCAAAATATAAGAATACAAGAGCAATTGATTTTTTGAAAAATAATGGAACAAAAATTATTTTTCATTGGAATAATTTTGATGAAGAATCTTTTTTGCCAGGATGGACATGGGATGATTTTAGAAAAGATTATGCTCCAGAAAGAAGTCAATTTCCAATTAATGAAAATTTAGTATCCATTTCGAAAAGTGGAAATGCGGTCAAAACTTTTCCGAAGTATTTCGAGGAATTAACAGAAATCAGAGAAACAGCAGAACCTCGAGATTTTTATGATAATAAATTTTATATCAGCAATAAAAAACGTTCAGAAAAAGTTCCTTTTATTGTAAATGAAACGGTGATAGAAAAATCGTTGTCACAAATTTTAGGAAAACCTGTTGATATGATCAAAACTCCAATGACGAAAGATGTAAAAGTTTTTTATAGTCAACGGACCGATGATGTTTGCCGCGAAATGATGGAAAATAGTGATAATTTTTTAGCAGAACATCTTCTTATTTTAGCATCAAGTACATTATTCAATAAATTAAGTTCAGCGCAGGTTATAAACTATTCGAAAAAGAATTTTCTAAAAGATTTGAAACAACAACCCGAATGGTTCGATGGTTCTGGATTATCGCGTTATAATCTATTTACGCCACAAAGTTTGGTTCAGGTTTTAGAAAAAATGTATAACGAATTTCCAGTGCAACGTTTGTTTTCGATTTTTCCGATTGGTGGAAAAACGGGAACAATCAAAAATAGATACAAAGATTCTGCACAACCATATATTTATGCGAAAACGGGAACATTAAATAATAATGTTACGTTAAGTGGTTATTTGAAAACAAATTCAGGAAGAACGTTAATCTTTAGTTTGATGAATAATAATTCTACTAAAAATTTAACAGTGATTAGAAATGAAAATGAAAAGTTACTAAGAATGATTCGAGATAATTATTAACGAATATTATTTACAATAAAAAAAGCCTTCCGATTTGGAAGGCTTTTGCTTTATTAGAAAGACATCTTTACAGTGTCGCTATTTCCTGTTAATACTTTTGTGTCCTTTTTATTTTTGACATCAAAAGTTACAATATTTTGTTGATCATTAAAAATATCTGTCAACAAAGCTACTCTTAATTCTATTGAGCTGATATCAGAAATTTTATCAAACTTAAAGAAAACTCGAGTCGATTTATCATTTACCTGATAACCATAATAAGAAGTTCCTAATGCTTTTCCGTTAACTTTTACATCAACTTTACTATTTACATATGACTTTAACTTATTTTCAAAATTTGATTTATTTGAAACATCAGCACCAACTGCTTTTTCTAATTGATTTGTAAATGTACGAGCTGTTATGTTTAGAGTTCCAGTTTCTTGTTCATAATCAACCTTGATATTTGCTGTGTGGAAATCTTGAGCATTTAGGTTAAAAGTTATTAAAACCAAAAGCAAAGAGAATAGATATTTTATATACTTCATTTTATTTCTTAGTTTGTACTAGTGTATTTCAAATCGAGTGCCAAAAATTCTTAAATCTTAAAAAGAAAGATATAACAATATAGTTATAACAAAATTAAAATAAAAAAATTGTGTGTAATATTTAAATATAAAAAGAGTATTAAGTTCATTAATACTCTTTTTATAAATTATTTTTTATTTAAGACAACCAAATGTCATAAGGAATTCTACTTAAAATACAAGCTAAAGCAACAATTGCAAAGATTGCAACACTCATTGGCACTGTTGTAGAACGTTTTAATTTTGCGTTTGCAATTGTCATAAAAACAACACCAGCAATCATCATCATAGGATGCTCAACAAAAGTAAATCTTAATCCTGCATCTTTCATTATTCCAGAAGGTTCTAAAGCAGAGAACTTTGTGATATAATACGCTAATCCAATTAATAATTGTACGTGAAAAGTGATAGTTGTGAATAATCCGATTTTCTTAATTGTTGCGTTTGTATCTTTTTTAGAAATCGCATAAATTAATGTTGAAATCACAAAGATAAAACCCATCAAAATGACAAGATAAGCCCAGCCACTATGAAATTGTTTGATAAAATCCATTTTTCTAATTTTAGTTTTTCAATACAAAAATAACAAACCTTTTTACATAAATACTATTAGATGATATTTATGTGTTTTGAGAACAGTTTTTTAGATTAATCAAAATCTTGTAATTTCGCGCAAAATATATCCGAAATGGGAAAAGATAAAATCAGAAGATTTAACGAAAATAAAACTTTTCAGAATGTTGTGCAGCCAACACGAGAAGAGGCAATTAATGAGTTTGCATTAAAAGGAAATTGGAACAAAGAATTTTTCAAGAACGATAATCCAATTGTTTTAGAACTTGGTTGCGGAAAAGGAGAATATACTGTTGCAATGGCACGTCGTGATAAGGATCGTAATTTTATCGGAGTAGATATTAAAGGATCGAGATTTTGGCGAGGAGCAAAAATTTGTTTGGATGAAGGAATTGAAAATGCTGGATTTCTTAGAACACAAATCGAAATTATCGATCATCTTTTCGCAGAAAATGAAGTGAGCGAAATTTGGATTACTTTCCCAGATCCACAAATAAAATACAGAAGAACAAAACATCGTTTAACAGATCCTGAATTTTTGAAAAGATACAGCAAAATCTTGAAACCTGAAGGAACAGTAAACTTGAAAACGGATTCTGAATTTTTGCATGGTTATACACATGGTGTAATTCATATCGAAGGTCACGAAGTGATTCGTTCTACGCACGATGTTTATCATCCAGATCATTCGGATATTCCAGCAATTGTAACGGAAGTGCAAACGTATTACGAATCAAAATTCTTGGAAGAAGGTAAAAAGATTACCTATATAAAATTCCGATTAAAATATTAAGATAAATCCATTGAAAAATGGATTTTTTTATTTTTAAAATAACTCTGATAATACTTTATAAATCATATATTTGTTGTAACACTTATATGATTTTATGAAAAATAAACGTATACTTTTTACACCTTTTTTATTTAGTACTATTCTCTCTTTTGCACAAACGAAAGAAAACTTTGTTTATGCAACAATGGAAACTGAAAATGCAGTTTTCTTACAAAAAAATAAACCAGATTCAATTCAAATTATCACTTCGGAAAATAATTTATCTGTAATTTATTTTCATCCAGAAATAGCGGAGAGTTTACATCATAAGTTTGCTCATGGACATGGTTATATTTTTAGAGAAACAAAAGAAGAAGCGCTTCAATCACTTCAAAAAAAGCCTTCGCAGAGAAGAGCACCTTTCAATTATACAATTTCTGAACAAACATTTATAACAGCAGCTTTGAATGATGTTGATGTAAAAGAAATTGAGAAAACTATTTTGCTTTTAGAAGGTTTCAAAACGCGCTATCATACAAGACAAGAAGCAAATGATGCTATTTTCAAGATAAAAGAAGTTTGGGAGAAAATGATTGCAGATGCAGGACGAATAGATGTTGCTGTAAAAATTGTAGATCATGTAAATACACCAATGAAATCATTGATTTTGACTTTTAATGGAAGCGAAAAGAAAGATGAATTTGTGATTATTGGCGGTCATGCAGATTCTACCGTTGGTTGGGTTGCAGATCAAACTTTTGCTCCTGGAGCGGATGATAATGCATCGGGAATTGCAACAATTACTGAAATATTGCGTGTTTTATTGAAAAATAATTTCAAACCACAACGTACAACAGAAATTATGGCATATGCTGCTGAAGAAGTAGGATTGGTTGGATCTAAAGAAATAGCTAAAAAATATGCCCAAGAAAATAAAAATGTGATTGGTTATGTTCAGTTTGATATGACGAATTACAAAGGTTCTGCAAAAGATATTATCTTAATGACAGATAATTATTGCGATGCAAACCTCAATTCGTTTTTAATGCAATTGATGGATGAATATAATAAAACAGGCTTACATCAATTTACATATGATACGTCAAAATGTGGTTACGGATGTTCGGATCATTTTAGTTGGTCAGATAATGGTTATGCGGCGACTTTACCTTTTGAAGCGAAGATGAATGAAGATAATCCTTACATTCATTCTGTAAATGATACGTATGCAAATATGGGAAATACATCTACGCATGCTGCAAAGTTTACGAAATTAGGAATTGAATATGTGGTAGAAGCTGCTAAAACGTCTTCTTTAGGAACGAATGATCTTGATAAAAACTTATCCAAAATTTATGTTTCAAATAAAATGTTGAATTATAAACTTAATTTTAAATCTCCTATTTCAATTAAAATTATCGATGCAACAGGAAGAATGATTAAAACAATTCATACAGAAAAATCTATTGGAAGTATAAATCTTTCTAATTTATCAGCAGGATTTTATGTTGCAACAATTAAAGATAATAACGGAAATTTGGTTTCACATAAATTTGTGTTGAAGTAGATTTTAAATATAAAAATATAAAAGCAAGCTAAAATAGCTTGCTTTTATATTTTTAAAATTTATTTTAAATCTTAATCATTCAAACTTTGTAAGTAAGAAATCCAACCTAATGTTTGGTATTCTTTTGCTGCAGTTTTTACATCAGCAGCTTTATAAATTCCTCGACCAACAATCATAAAATCGGTATGGTAATTTTTGAAAACTAATTCTGGCGTATTGTATTGTTGCCCTTTGCTATCTCCAGTTGAAGAGATATTAACACCAGGAGTAAACAATAACAAATTATCAGGAATTTGACGTTGAGCAACAGCTCCTAAAACATTACCAGATTGTTCTGATACATTTATTGCTTTCGTAAAATAATAATCATCAGTTAATGTTCCTTTCGAAGACATTTCTACAATAGTGATAACTCCTGTATTTTCGAAAACTTTCAACGATTCTAAACCTCCAATTGGATGAACAGTTACTAAATCTGCCCAATCAGAAATTTTGTAAATCGATTTTTTAAATTGTAATTCTTGTGTATTCCCAATATCTCCAAACTTGCGATCTTCGAATAATAAAAATTCTTTTTCGCGAGCGATTTTCTTCAATTCGACAATTAAGTTATCCGAAAAATCTTGAATAATATCTGAATGTAATTTTAAAGCAACAATATGATCTCCAACTTTTTTAGCGAAATCTATAATTTCGTCAGAAGTGATTAAATCCGCAGAAGCAATCAAATTAGATTGTTTTTTCAAGGCTAATTCAACCAAACGTTTTCCAACTGGATGAACAATTTTTTTGTCCTCTAACGCAATACGTTGTTTTGCAGGAACAGCCTCTGGGGGTAAAGCTAAAAAGTCTTTGATTTTTTTCGCTTCAGCATCGCTCAAACGGTGATATTTATGTAAAATATCGATTACTTCGTGAATTGTAAATAACGTTTTCACATTGTAACCTTGTTCTTTCAATTTTTCAGATCCACCTTGCGCACGATCCAAAACAACAACCAAATCTTTTACACGTAAACCTTCGCGCTCAACTTGATCAATTGTTTCTAACAAAGATTGGCCAGAAGTAATTACATCTTCTACCAAAAGACAAGATTGCCCTTCTGCAAAAACACCTTCTACCATACGTTTAGTACCATAGCCTTTGTTTTCTTTACGTTTAATAATCAAAGGAATATTTGATGTTAAACTCATTGTAGTCGCCATTGGCAAAGCTGCATAAGGCACACCACAAATCAAGTCGTACTCTACATCTTCAACTAAATCTAATAAGTTATTTGCTAAAGTTTTTAGTAATTGTGGACTCGAAGCTAAAGGTCTTAAATCGACATAGAAAGGAGATTCTATACCACTTTTTAAAGTAAAATTTCCAAATTTTATAATTCCCAGCTCGTAAGCTTTCAATAAAAAATCTTCTCTTGGTTGCATCTGTGTAATGTTTGAGCAAAGTTAATAGGTTTTTGAGTCATTTATGGCATTTTCACTAAAATTAATTTTAAGATGAATAAAAATTGAATATTTATACTTGTTTGATTTATAATTTGTTTCGAGACTGAAATTTTATACTGAATTTCTGTTTTGAATTGATTGATATCTTCATCGTATTTCCGAAAATTTCATCTAAACATAGCTTATCTCTTGTTTTTGATTTTGAAACTATATTTTTTGAGCGATTCTTTTTACCGTTTAAAATTGGATAAAATACTGTGCTTTTTATTCAAACTTCACTTGTTTTTCGTTAAGAAACCTCATAAAATAATTTTACTTTTGAATTCTATAAAAACACAAATGAAAAAATATATATTCGCCAGCATTGCTTTTGTAAGTATGTTGGTTTCTGCACAAGAAACACCTTTCAAATTCAAAGAATTAGTTAATAATTCTGCGCTTCCTGTTATTTCTCAAGGAAAAACTGGGACATGTTGGTCATTTTCAACAACATCTTTTTTAGAATCAGAAGTAAAACGTTTAACAGGAAAAGATGTTGATTTATCGGAAATGTATAATGTTCGTTATACTTATCCTGTAAAAGCGTATAATTATGTATATCGCCAAGGGAAAGCGCAATTCAGCGAAGGAGGTTTGTCACATGATGTTTTAAATTCAGTTCGCAAAAATGGATTAGTTCCCAATGAAGTTTATGCAGGTTTTGCAAACGGAACAGATGTAAAACACAATCATGAAATGTTAGTAAAAGATTTGAAAGTTGGATTAGATTCAATTGTAAAAAATCCTAAAAAATATTTAACAACAGATTGGAAAGCTAAATTTGATCAAAAATTAAATGATAAATTAGGAACTCCTCCAACAAAATTCAAATACGAAGGAAAAGAATATACGCCACAAGAATTTGCAAAATTCTTGAAAATTAATCCAGATGATTATGTATCCTTAACATCTTTTCAACAAGCGCCTTATTATTCACAATTTATTTTACAAGTTCCAGATAATTTTTCGAATGGTTCCTATTATAATTTACCGTTGGATGAATATATGAATGTTTTGGATGAAGCATTATATAAAGGGTATACAGCGGCTTTTGATACAGATGTTTCAGAAAAAACATTTTCCAAAAAATATGGAATGGCAATTTGGCCTTCAGAAGGTTTAGAAACTGATTATTTTGTTCAAATTTTACCCGAAAAATGGGTTTCAGCAGAAGAACGTCAAGCAGCTTTTGAAGATTATTCGACAGAAGATGATCATTTAATGCATATTACAGGAATTTTAAAAGATCAATTGGGAAATCAATATTACGATGTGAAGAATTCTTGGGGAACAGAAAATTTAGGTAATAATGGGCATATTTATATGTCGAAACCTTTTTTTAGAATGAAATCAATTGCTTTTACAGTACATAAGGATGCATTGTCAAAAGAAATGAAAAAGCGATTAGGAATAAAATAAAAAAACTAACAAATGATGACATTAGAACAAGCGGTAGAGAAGTTAGATTACAAAGGTTATTTGGATATAGAAATTCCAAAAGAAACCGATTTGATTGCAGAAATTAATAAATTACGTAAAGAAAAAAATGCGGTAATTTTAGCGCATTATTATCAATCAGGCGAAATTCAGGATTTAGCAGATTATTTAGGAGATTCTTTACAATTAGCTCGAGCTGCAGCAAAAACAGAAGCAGATATGATTGTTTTTTGTGGTGTCCATTTTATGGCAGAAGCAGCAAAAATTCTTAATCCCTCTAAAAAAGTTGTTTTACCAGATACAAAAGCAGGTTGTTCTTTAGCAGATTCTTGTTCCGCAGAAGGTTTGCGTGGTTTGCGTGAGCAACATCCAAATGCGATTGTTGTAAGTTATATTAACTGTGATGCAGGTGTTAAAGCAGAATCAGATATTATTGTAACTTCTTCCAATGCGGAAGCAATTATCAATGCTTTACCAAAAGAACAAGAAATCATCTTTGCACCTGATCGTAATTTAGGTCGATATTTGAATCAAGTTTGTGATCGTAAAATGATTTTGTGGGACGGAGCTTGTATTGTGCACGAAGCTTTTTCATTAGAAAGAATAGCACAACAAATGGCCGATCATCCAAATGCAAGATTAATTGCTCATCCAGAAGCACAAGAAGATTTATTGAGATTTGCACATTTTGTTGGTTCTACTTCTCGTTTGTTAGATTATGTAGTAGAAAATGATGCACAAGAATTTATTGTTGCGACAGAAGAAGGAATTTTGCACGAAATGCAAAAAATGGCTCCAAATAAAACATTAATTCCTGCTTTGGTACAAGACGAATCGTGTAATTGTTCCGAATGTTATTATATGAAATTATCAACTTTAGAAAAATTATATCTGTGCATGAAATATGAATTGCCAGAAATAGAAATCGAAGAAAATTTACGTGTAAAAGCATTAGCAGCAATTAATCGTATGTTAGATTTATCAGAAAAAATAAAATAATGGCAATTCAAGATGTTTTAGTTATTGGTTCCGGAATTGCCGGACTTTCTTATGCATTGAAAATTGCAATTCGAAATCCTGATGCAAAAATTACAATTGTAACCAAATCAAATAAAGACGAAACAAATACAAAATATGCCCAAGGTGGAGTTGCTGTTGTGAGCGATTTTGAGAAAGATAGTTTCGAAAAACATATTCAAGATACGCTTCGTGCAGGAGATGGATTATGTAAATTAGATGCAGTTGAAGTTGTTGTAAAAGAAGCGCCAGAACGCATTCACGAAATTATAGATTGGGGTGTTCGTTTTGATAAAAATAACGATGGAATTTATGATTTAGGCAGAGAAGGAGGACATTCCGAAAACCGAATTGTTCATCACAAAGATGTAACAGGTTGGGAAATTGAGCGTGCAATGTTAGAAGTGATTAAAGAATATCCAAATATTCAAGTTTTTACACATCATTTTGTTGTAGATTTAATTACGGAACATCATCTAGGAAATGATTCTGCTAAAGAAACAACATGTTTCGGAGCTTATATTTTAGATTTGAATACAGATAAAGTAGAACGACATTTAGCTAAAGTTACTTTATTGGCAACAGGCGGAGTTGGTCATGTTTATAAAAATACAACCAATCCTATAATAGCTACTGGAGATGGAATTGGTTTGGCACGACGAGCAAAAGCAACTGTTTCTGGAATGCAATTTATTCAATTTCATCCAACTGCTTTTTACAGCGAATTCGATGGACAATTATTTCTAATTTCTGAAGCTGTTCGTGGATTTGGAGCAAAATTGCGTACAAAAGATGGAGAATTGTTTATGCACAAATATGATGAACGAGAAGAATTAGCTTCGCGAGATATTGTAGCACGAGCGATTGATAATGAAATGAAATTACGCGGAGATGATTATGTTTACATTGATTGTCGCCATTTAGAAAAAGAAAAATTCTTAGAACATTTTCCAAACATTTACGAAAAATGTAAATCCGAAGGATATGATATGTTTACCGAATTGGTTCCTGTTGTTCCGGCTTCGCATTATTTATGTGGCGGAATTGATGTTGATTTAGAAGGAAAAACTTCTATCGAAAATTTATTTGCTGTTGGCGAATGTTCAAATACAGGTTTGCATGGTGCCAATCGTTTAGCTTCCAATTCGTTGTTAGAAGCAATGGTTTTTGGTCATCGCGCAGCGTTAAAAACGGTTGATTTATTAAGTAATAATCAATTTTCGATTTATAATTTTGAGTTTCCAGAATGGAACGAAGAAGGAATGAAAGTGCAAGAAGAATTAGTGCTGATTTCTTATTTGCGCAAACAATTACAAGCAATGATGAGTGAATTGGTCGGAATTGTACGAAACAATAATCGTTTGCAAATTGCACAACAAAGAATCAATGAAATAGAAAAAATGGTGAAAGAAATTTATTATTTTACTATTGTTTCGCCAAAAATTTTAGAACTTAGAAATTTGGTTGATGTTGCTCATTTAATTATCGAACAAAGTATCAATCAAAAGGAGAATCGAGGAACTTTTTATAACAAAGATTTTAATTAATGAAGAAATTATTTCTGTTCGTTACATGTTTTACAATGTATTTCACTTCTGCTCAAAATTCGAAAGAAAAACTAAGCGAAAGCATAATTGATAGTAGAGAAGCGAAGAAAAACGTTGTCTATTTTGGTTGCGAAAATCTAAAAGATAATAGCGAACTAAAATCGTGTATGAGCAAAAATTTGAGTGAAGATATACAAAACCAAATTGCCTATTTTTCTAATATCGCAGATTATTTACATATAGATAAAGCAGAATCTAGATTGACTTTTGTAATTAATGAAGAAGGTTATTTTGATAATATTGCTTCAGACGGCGAAAATCCAATTTTTAATAGCGTGGCAATGTCAACGTTGATTTTGTTGAATAATAAAATGAATAGAAATAATATCAAGATTCAGCCAGCGATAGATCAGAGAAATAAACCTGTTAAAATGAGGTTTAATATGCCTTTACGTTTTGTGGCGGAAGATAAAGATAACAATTTTGAAAATTTTCCTTCAGAAAGCCGAGTTTTGTTTACATTAAAAACAGAAGATGAAACCATAGAAGTTCGAATTGATAAAGAATTTAATTTAACAACTTTCGGGAATAATGGAAATCGAGAATATTATTTAGGCAAGTTTTCTAATCTTTTCGAAATGGCTTCTACCGATCCTTATGCAACAGCTTTTGATGCGGCTTTTAAGTCAGGAATAATTGATATTACAACTGGAAAAATAGACGATAAAGAATATAAACTTCAAATCAAAAATTTCTTCGAAAATGATCCATCTGCACAAGTTTTAATTACAGTTGTGCGTGAAGAAAACGGAACTTGGGCCGAATATTATGAATATAAAACCAAGAAAGAATTTAATCAATCAAAATTTGCATCTTTAACATATAGATAATGAATCTTCCGACATATATATCACAAGAAAAATTACAATTATTTATTCGTCAAGCCTTCCTAGAAGATGTAGGAGATGGCGATCATTCAACATTAGCTTGCGTTCCTTACGATTCTATTCAAGAAGCAGAACTAAAAGTGAAAGATAATGGAATAATTGCTGGAATAGAATTAGCAAAAATTATTTTCTCAACATTTGATCCATCTATTATAATCGAAACTTTCAAGAACGATGGAGATAAAGTTCAATTTGGAGATATAGCTTTTAAGATAAAAGGATCTTCACAATCAATCTTAACTTGTGAACGTTTAATGTTGAATTGTATGCAACGAATGTCTGGAATTGCCACTTATGCAAACGAAATGATGGAATTGGTAAAAGGTACTAATACCAAGATTTTGGATACACGAAAAACAACGCCAAATTTTAGAATGATTGAAAAATGGGCTGTTAAAATTGGTGGAGCAGAAAATCATCGTTTTGGTTTATATGATATGGTGATGTTAAAAGATAATCATGTTGATTTTTGTGGAAGCATAACCAAAGCTGTTGCGCAAACTAAAGATTATTTAGCAAAGCATCATTTAGATTTAAAAATAGAAGTCGAAACTCGTAATATGAACGAAGTCGAAGAAGCTTTGAACGCAAATGTAGATTTTATCATGTTAGATAATTTTGATCTCGAAACAATGAAGAAAGCTGTTTTGTTTATTAATGGAAAAACAAAAACCGAAGCTTCGGGCGGAATTACAAAAGAAACTGTACGTGAAATTGCAGAAACTGGTGTAGATTTTATTTCTTCAGGTGCAATTATACATTCTGCTAATAATTTTGATTTAAGCTTAAAAGCGATAAAATAATTTAACATTACATTTCGTTAAAATTTTAAGATAAGAAAGAGTTTATTTTCTATTTGGTTGTATTTTAATGTATTTGACAAAAATAAAAGTTTAAATACTTTTAAAATGTTAATAAAACGTTTAAAATTTTACAATAATTTAACAATACTTTCATTTAAAGTACAGAAATTTGTAGAGTAAACTTTTAAACTATTTCATAAGATGAGGTTAAACTCAACTAAGCTTTTACTTGTAGGAGCTTTTGCCTTAATGGCATCATTATCTTTCGCTCAAGTTGTTGAACCAACAGATTCTACAAAGGTTGAACATGACGAAAACGTATCTTTAGGAGAAACATTAATTGTAGGGAAAGGAGTTATTGATATCGTTGAAGATCGTAAAACTCCAGTAGCTGTTTCTACAATTAGTAAAGCAACTATCGAAGATAAAGCTGTTGGAAATGTTGATTTTCCAGAAATTTTCGCAACAACACCTTCTGTTTATATTTCTGGACAATCAGGTGGATTTGGAGATTCTCAAATGTATTTACGTGGATTTAGTAGCCAAAATACAGCTTACTTATTAAACGGACAACCAATCAATGGTATGGAAGATGGTAATTTGTATTGGTCTAACTGGTCTGCAATGACAGAAGTTGCAAATGCAGTTCAAATTCAACGTGGTTTAGGATCTTCTAAATTAGCTATTTCATCTGTTGGTGGTACTGTAAATATGGTAACAAAAGCAACAGATAAAAAACAAGGAGGTTTTGTAAGATTCAACACAGGTAACGATAGTTACATGAGTGCTACAGTTTCTTATAATACAGGTATGAAAGGTAAATGGGGAGCATCTTTCTTGTTCAACCAAACATCTATGCATAGATCTTGGGCACAAGGAACAGATGCTAATTCTCAAGCATATTTTGTTTCTGTTGGATACAAACCAAGTGAGCGTCATAATTTAAACTTTATGATTTTTGGTGCACCACAAGAACATGGTCAAAATTATTATACTAAGAGTGATATACAATGGGCTGATGCAGAAAAATATGGTTACGGTAAAAAATACAATACCACTTTTGGGTATTACAATGGTAAAGGAGAAAATTTAAGAACTAACTTTTACCACAAACCAGTAGCTAATTTAAACTGGGATTGGAATATTAATGAGAATATGAACTTGTCTACTGTTGTTTATGCTTCTGTAGGAACAGGTGGTGGTACTTCTGGTGTTGGTAGAGCTACAAGTACAGTGAAAAATGGTTTAATTGATTTTGATTTAATCGAAAGTAATAACTTGTTAGATTTAGACGGAATCGGAAATAACGGAGGGGTTGATGCTAACGGAAAGCCAATTAATAATGGTGCTATTCGCACATCTGTAAACAATCACTTTTGGTATGGAGGTGTAACAAACTTAAATTACGATACAAAAACAGGTTGGAATTTTAATTTAGGAGCTGATATTCGTTTTTATCATGGAAATCACTTCCAACAAATGAATAACTTATTTGGTTTAAATTCTTGGCAAGATTACAATAAAATAGATGGAAAAAATAATGAAGCTGTAATTGTTGATCAAACCTTCAGTACAAATCCTTGGTCAGCTTTATTCAAATCTGCTAAAAAATCACAAAGATCAGGTAGAGATTATTCAGAAGATATTAACTATCAAGGAGGATTTGGACAAGTAGAATACTCTAATGAAATCTTTACAGTATTTGCACAAGGAGCAATATCAAACCAATTCTACCAAAAATTTGATACTTGGAATTATGGAGGTGTAGAAAAATCATCTAAAAAAGTAAATAAAACAGGTTGGAATATTAAAGGAGGTTTATCTGTTAACATTAATGATGAAAATACAGTTTTTGCAAATGCAGGAAAATATTCTCGTCAACCATTTTTAGATAATGTATTCGAATATAATAAAGTAGATTTACGAGACCCAGAAGTTAAAAACGAAGAAATTATAGGTTTTGAAATTGGTTACAAATACGAAACAAAAAATTTAAGAGTTAATATTAACGCTTACCATACGAAATGGGGAAATCGTTTCTTAGGTCTTTCATCATCTAGAACAGTTAAAAATGAAGAAAATGTAGATGTTACTCGTCCAATTTATACATCTTATACTGATATTACACAGATACATAAAGGGGTTGAAGTTGATTTTGATGCAAGAGTTTCTCAAGTATTCAGTTTATATGGATTCGCATCTTATGGTGATTGGAAATATGATGGATCAACTCCATTCGAAACAATGTACACTGATACAGACGAAATTTATGAAAAAGGAAATGTTGATTTAACAGGAACTTATATCGGAGAAGCAGCTCAGTTTACTTTCGGTATGGGAACCAAAGTTAACTTTACTAAAAAACTATATTGGGATGTAGATTTTATGTACAATGCACGTACATATGGACAAGTGAACACGGAAGATGTTGTTAAAAGCGCATTAAAAGGAGAGGTGTATCAAGCAGAGAAAATTGCTCCATTTGCTCGAGTTAATACGGGGTTAGCTTATGAATTTAAATTTGGAAAACAATCTATTAAATTTAGAGGAAATGTTCGTAACTTATTTAATGACCAATATTTAAGTAAAATCGATAGAAATGGATATGGATATGCAGTAGGTAGAACTTGGAATGCAGGTGTTACTTATAATTTCTAATAAAGATTAAAATTTAACATATTTGAGCGGACTTTTTTTAAGTCCGCTTTTTTTATGACCAATTGTCTTGTAATTAATTATCTCAAATGAAGAAAGTATTGAAATGTAATTTAAAATAAATCTAAATAATTTTATTTTAAGAATAAAAATACATATATAATGTATAAAATTTCATTTTAAAGATCTTTTTCATTATTTAATAGATTCTATTTGTTATGAAATTTTATAAAATTTTAAATATTTATTAATGTGATTAATTTTTTATTGACAATTATTTGTTTTAATTAAATATATTTTTCAGTTATATGTAATTAACATGTTTTTATTATAATTATACCAAATTAACATAACATTTATAATGGTTTTAACAGATATACATCTCAAATTTGCAACGGTAAACATTTAAAACTATTTCATAAAATGAGGTTAAACTCAGTAAAGCTTTTATTCGTAGGAGCTTTTGCCTTAACGGCATCATTATCTTTCGCTCAAGTTGTTGAGCAAACAGATTCTACAAAGGTTCAACATGACGAAAATGTATCTTTAGGAGAAACGTTAATCATTGGTAAAGGTGTAATCGACTTACAAGATGATCGTAAAACGCCAATTGCAGCAACAACAATTAGTAAAGAAATAATTGAACAAAAAGCAGGAGGAGCACTAGATATTACTCAAGCATTTGTAAATACTCCAGCAGTTACAGTTGCTGGACAAGGAGGTGGTTTTGGAGAGTCAAGAGTTGTAACTCGTGGTTTTGATCAATCTAATACAGCATTTTTATTTAATGGACAACCAATTAATGGAATGGATAACGGTAGTGTATATTGGTCTAATTGGTCAGGTTTAGCGGATATAGCTAGTGCAGTTCAAATTCAGCGAGGTTTAGGTTCCTCTAAATTAGCTATATCTTCTGTTGGTGGTACATATAACTTTGTTACAAAAGCAACAGATAAAAAAGAGGGAGGATTCTTTAATGCGGGAATAGGAAATAACTATTTTTTTAAATCTACACTAGGGTATAATACGGGATTAATTAATAATAAATTTGGTGTTTCTGTTATGATGTCTCATTGGCAAGGTGATGGATATAATAGAGGAAATGCTGGACAAGGGCAAACTTATTTTTTATCTGTAGGTTATAAACCAGCTAGAAATCATACTTTAAATTTAATGATTACAGGTGCTCCTCAATGGCATGATCAAAACTCAAGTAATACAATTGATAAATATTTAACTTACGGTAGAAAATACAATAGTAATTTTGGATATTTACACGGAAATGAATATAATACTAGACGTAATTATTATCATAAACCAGTAGCGAACTTAAATTGGGATTGGGATATAAATGATAAATTATCATTGTCAACTGTTCTGTATGCATCCTGGGGTAGAGGAGGTGGATCACAGCCAAGTGGAATAAGTAATGATCCAGTTAGTGGCCTAACAAATATTCAATCAGTTTTTGATAGTCAATCAATTAATGGAGGAGAAGCTAAAGGAAAAATTTATTCTTCAATTAACAATCATCAATGGTATGGAGTAGTATCTAATTTAAATTATAAAATAAACGATTATTTTAATTTTAATGTAGGGGTTGATGCTCGTATGTACAAAGGAGAGCATTTTCAACAATTAAACGATTTATTGGGTGGAGATTATTTTACTGTAAAAGTAAACAAACAATATTCAGATTATCAAATCAATAAATTATATTCAAAAAATCCTTGGTCTGCTTTAAATGGATATGCTAAGCATTATAATCAAAAATTAGGCTGGGATTATGATCAAAAAATTAATTATGGAGGACTATTTGCTCAATTTGAATATTCAAATAGAAATGTATCTGCATTTTTTCAAGGTTCTGTCTCAAATCAAACGAACGAACGTGTAGACTTTTTTAATTATACAGTAGGGAATGAAAAGTCTGAAAAAATTGATAAATGGGGTTATAATTTAAAAGCAGGAGCTAGTTATAAAATAGCGAATGATCATCAAATTTTTGCAAATGCAGGATTTTATTCTCGTCAACCATATCAGAATAATATCTTCATGAATTTTAAGAATGATGTCAATCCATTTGCTAAAAACGAAGAAATTTTAGGTCTTGAAGCTGGTTACAAATTTAAATCTAGAAATTTTTGGGCAAACTTAAATTTATATTACACAACTTGGGAGAATCGTATAACTTCTACAAGTCGATTTGATGAAATATTACAACAATTCTTATATACAGTTAATCGAGGTGTAAAACAAGAGCATAAAGGTATTGAACTTGAATTAAATTATAAACCAATTAGAGAAATAACGTTGACAGGTTTTGGATCGTTAGGAGATTGGAGATATAAAGGAAATTCAAGTACTACTGTTTACACTGAAAATCAAGAGATCTATACACCAGAAGATACACAGAATTTTAATAATTTAAAAGTAGGTGGATCTGCTCAAACTCAATTTGGTTTAGGTGTTAATTATGAGTTTATTAAAGGATTGTCTGTTGATGCAGATTATCGTTATAATGCAGATTTATACTCTTCACAAGTAACTCAAGTTTCGACAGATACAAAAAATAATGGATCTGGAAATTTAAAATTACCAGATTATTCTGTAATGGATGCTGGTATTACTTGGCATCATAACTTAACGAAGAAAAATAAATTAACATTACGATTAAATGTAAATAATGTGTTAAATCATATTTATATTTCTGAAGCGAGAACAAACTATCAAAAGGATTATAAGGGAGCAAATGCTTATGATGGATTAAATGTAAATAATCAAGTGTATTTCGGTTATGGAAGAACTTGGAATGCGACAGTTAAATTTACTTTTTAATTGAATATAGAATATATAACAAAAAGACGAACTCATGTAGTTCGTCTTTTTTTTGTGTTTACCTTTACTAAAATTTTATAGAGAAAATGATTCAACCCGATTTTCTAAAAGAAGGTGATAAAATAGCAATCGTAGCACCTGCAAAACGAATGTTGCAAGGAGAATTAGACGAAGCAATAGAATTAATAAAATCTTGGAAATTAATTCCTGTATTGAGTAAAAACCTTTATGCTGAATATGATTTTGGATATAAATATGCAGGAACAGATGAGATAAGAACTGAAGATTTTCAATGGGTATTAGATGATGATGAAATAAAAGCGATTTGGTGCGCTCGAGGAGGATATGGATCTGTAAAAATTATTGATGAATTAAATTTAACAAACTTCAAAAAGAATCCAAAATGGATTATTGGTTATTCAGATATTACAGTTTTTCATAATCATTTTAATCGTTTGGGATTTCAAACTTTGCATGGAGTTACGGCTAAAAAACTAGCAAATGTCGATTATCATCCAGATTCTTATCAAAGTGTTTATAATACTTTAGTTGGAGATCAAATTCAGTATGAAATAGAAACTCATCCATATAATCAATTAGGAGAAGCAAAAGGCGAATTAGTTGGAGGAAATTTATCCATCGTGTATTCACTTTTAGGAAGCGAATCTGCGATTATAAATCCTTCAGATAAAATTTTATTTTTAGAAGATTGGTTCGAGAATTGGTACGCAGTTGATCGAATGTTGATGAACCTTAAACGCAATGGAATTCTTAATCAAGTCAAAGGAATTATATTAGGAAGTTTCACTCATATGGATACAGAAGAAGAAAATTCCGAAAACTTCAATCATCCATTTGATCCCAAAACTTACGAAATCATCCATGCATTTACTCAAAATTTAAATATACCAATCACTTTTGGTTTTCCTGCTGGACATACAGGTCACAATTTAGCATTAAAAATGGGTGCGAAAGTTCAGCTAAATGTTACTTCAAAAAATGTAAATTTGTATTTTATAGATTAATATATGAAACAAGATAATTTAACAGTTATTACTCATCCCTTAGTAAAAGCAAAAATTACGCAAATGCGTGATAAAAATACAACCACAAAAGAATTTGGAGAGTTGGTTGACGAAATTTCAGGATTAATGTGTTACGAAATCACTCGTAATATTGAGTTGGAAGAAATAGAAGTTGAAACACCAATCACAAAAACAATTGGTTATAAATTAAAAGGAAATGATATGGCTATCGTTCCTATTTTACGTGCAGGATTGGGAATGGTAAAAGGAATTCATCAGCTAATTCCTACAGCTAAAGTTGGTCATATTGGGCTTTACAGAGATCACGATACATTACAACCAGTAGAGTATTTATGCAAATTACCAACTGATTTAGATTCTCGTGATGTAATATTGGTTGATCCAATGTTAGCAACTGGAGGTTCTGCAATTAAAGCAATAGAAATTCTAAAAGAAAAAGGAGCGAAATCAGTTCGTTTAGCTTGTTTGGTTGGTTGTCCAGAAGGAGTAGAAGCAGTACAAAATGTTTATCCAGAAGTTCCAATTTTCTTAGCAGCTTTAGATGAAAAATTGAACGAAGACGGATATATTGTACCAGGTTTAGGTGATGCTGGAGATCGTTTGTACGGAACAAAATAATTTTTATGAATGAGCATTAGTTACGATTTTGGAAAAGAAGCAGAGGATTTTGCAGCTAATTATTTAATCCGAAATGGATATAAAATATTAGCTCGAAATTATTTTTTTAGAAAAGCCGAAATCGATATTATTGCACAATTAGAAAATGAGATTGTTATTATAGAAGTAAAAAGCCGTTCTTCCAATCGTGTTGCAGAACCAGAAAGTTCCGTTAACACAAAGAAGAAGAAATTGTTAATTCTTGCTGCAGATGATTTTATTCAGAAAAATAATTTTATTTGTGAAGTAAGATTTGATATTTTAGCACTTTTAAAAATACAACAATCTTGGAGCGTTAATCATATCCAAAATGCATTCAACGCTTCAGAAATATAATCAACTTTATGGAAGTATTTATGAGTCTTTTTGACTTTATTATGCACATCGACCAACATTTAGCAGAATTTGCAAATGAATATGGTCTGTGGCTTTATGGAATTTTATTTTTAATCATTTTTGTTGAAACAGGTGTAGTTGTGATGCCTTTTTTACCAGGAGATTCATTGTTGTTTGCGGCTGGTATGTTAGCAGCGCAAGAAACAAATGACATGAATGTATGGATTATGATTGCCATTCTTTTGGTGGCCGCCGTGCTTGGTGATACATTAAATTATACAATTGGTAAAAAAGTAGGATATAAAGCGACTAAAGTCAAGATTTTTGGAAAAAATTTCATCCAAGAAGAACATATCACAAAAACACATGAGTTTTACGAAAAATATGGTTCAAAAACAATTGTAATTGCTCGTTTCGTTCCAATCGTTAGAACTTTAGCACCTTTCGTTGCTGGAATTGGGCGAATGGGATACTCAATTTTTATTACATACAATGTAATTGGAGCAGTTTTGTGGGTAGTTGGCTTAACGCTTATTGGATACTTTTTAGGAAATATTCAATGGGTTCAAGATAATTTTTCTAAAGTTATTTTAGGAATAACAATTATTTCCATTCTTCCAATTTTTGTCGAAATTATTAAAGAAAAACTTGGCAAAAAAAAGATAGCTGAACAAGATTAAGAATCTAAAATATAACTCGACTTCGGTCGAGTTTTTTTATACCTTTAAATTATGGAACTTTTAGATTATATACTACATATCGATAAATATCTAGAAACAATTTTGAATGAATACCAAAACTGGTTTTACTTAATTTTATTTCTACTAATCTTTATAGAAACGGGTTTGGTTGTGCTTCCTTTTTTGCCTGGCGATTCATTATTATTTGCAGCAGGAATGTTAGCGGCTAGTTTTCCTGAACAATTAAATATTTATGCTGTTTTAGGATTACTCTGGATAGCTGCAATTGCAGGCGATACGGTGAATTATACAATTGGTAAAACTTTGGGAACAAAATTAGTTACAACCAAAATTTTAGGAAAACGTATTATAAGAGATTCTGCCATCCAAAAAACAGAAGATTTCTTTAAAAAATATGGTTCAAAAACAATTGTTATCGCTCGTTTTGTACCAATTGTTAGAACTTTAGCACCATTCGTTGCAGGAATATCTAAAATGCATTACGGCACATTTATCAAATACAATTTCGTAGGAGGAACTATTTGGGTTTTTGGAATAACATTAATCGGTTATTTTTTAGGTACGATTCCGCTTGTCAAAAATAATTTTGAAATTGTTGTAATGGTAATTATTCTCTTTTCATTGTTACCAATTCTAATAGAGTTCTTAAAAGAAAAACGTAACAAAAAAGCATGATGAATACAGAAAATACAATTTTTATAATCTTACTTTTATTAATGATTTTTCTACCAATTATTTTATTTATCGTTAATTCTCAAAACCAATATAAACACTATAATGATGAAGTTATTGAAGTTAAAATTGGATTTCTAAAGTATCATTTAATTTTCTTAATGATTCTTTTAATTTGTCTTTGTTTTACTTTTTTATTTGTGGCTTATAAAACTTTATTTGCAATGGAATTTACATTAACTAATAGTATTGTTGGTTGTATTTCATCATTTCTATTCTTAGCTTTTTGTATTCCAATTGCTAATATTTATAATCATTTGTGGAGAGAATCTAAACGTCAGATATATTTTTTTAGGAACAAAAAGACTTTATTAATTGTTGAAAAACAAACAGAAATTACAATAGATTTAGAAGATCAAATGAAGAAAATTAATCAAGAAGTTCCTCGTAAAAGTTCTAAGTATCAAACTAATCTTGGTAAATACAATTTTATATTGAATGATAAAATTGTTTCCATTTCTGATGCAATTAACTTTCCGCAAGATTTTCTTGATCACAATAAAATAGAACAAGTTAAAGTTTCGAAACTTTTTATTTGGATATAGTTCGTAACTTAAATATTTCTTATCTTCTAACTTTAAAAACATCAACCAATGAAAAATATTTTAATTCTTTTCTCTTTTGTCATTTCTTTTTTTGTGCAAGCTCAACATGGTTATCCCATTCCTCCAAAATCAGAAAATAGATTATTTTATATTCAGCACAACGAAAATAAAAATACGTTTGTATATGATGCTATTTTTTCAAGTAAAGGTGTTTTAAATGATGAAAATCCAGTTGATATTTATCGTATTCTTTATGCAGAAAATGGAGAAAAAAAGCCGCTAACTTCCATTCAAAAAAAATTAGCATACGGTTTAGAGATTAAAAAAGCAGAAAAAAATGTTTTTCAATTAACATTGGTTTCTTATCCTTCTCAAAAATTAACGTTGAAACTTGATCATCAGAAAAATCCAATTGTTCAAACAACTATTAATAATAAATTGATAACATTAAATCGTGTTTTCCTAAAACAGAAAAAAGGAACTGCTGGAATTTCGGTTAAACTTGATTATATTTTATTTTACGGAAAAGATAAAAATGGAAAATCTGTAGAAGAGAAAATAGTTCTCTAAAAAAAATCTCCCTAAATTAGAATTTGAAAGACCAATTTAAAATTATATGATCGAAGTAAAAGAGGTGAAATCGTCGAAAGAAATGAAAACATTTGTCGATTTACCTTTTCAAATATATAAAGACAATCCTTATTGGGTGCCTTCTTTGAAGAAAGATGAACTAGCGAGTTTCGATAAAAAAAATGCTATTTTCAAAACAGTAGAAGCAAAGTATTTCTTAGCTTATAAAGATAAAGAAGTTGTTGGACGGATTGTTTCAATTATTAATTGGACAGAAGTAAAAGAACTCGGAAAAACGAAAATGCGTTTCGGATGGTTAGTTTTTAAAGATGATATCAACATTCTAAAAGCCTTATTAACAACTGTTGAAAACATTGCTAAGGATAATAAACTTAGTTATATAGAAGGTCCTATGGGATTTTCTAATATGGATAAAGCAGGGATATTAACAGAAGGTTTTGATAAAGTTGCAACTTTAATCGGCTTATATAATTATGAATATTACCCAAAATATTTACAAAAACTAGGTTATCAACCAAAAGCAGAATGGTTAGAATATTCTATTGAGCTTGCAAATTTAGGTAAGGTGAAACAAATGGATAAATTGTGTGAAATTCTCAAAAAACGGTACGAAATTGATACGTATAAATTTAACACAATAGACGAAATGTTACCATATGTAGACGAAATGTTCGATTTGTTGAATTTAACTTACGCAGAATTACAAAGTTTTGTCCCAATAGAAAAATTTCAGGTAGAACATTACAAGAAGAAATACCTGAAATTTCTCCATCCAGATTTTATTTCTTGTGTAAAAGATAAAAACAACAAAATGATTGCTTTTGCGATTACGATGCCTTCTTTTTCGAAAGCGTTTCAGAAAACAAAAGGAAAATTATTTCCATTTGGTTGGTGGCATTTATTGCAAGCACAAAAAAAGAATGATCATGTCGAGTTTTATTTAATCGGAATTGATCCTAATTATCAAAACAAAGGAGTAAATGCATTGATTTTTAAAGAACTTTATGATCGATTTATAGCTAGAGGAATTAAAACTTTAGAAACGAATCCGTTGCTTGAAGAAAATACAAAAGTTCAACAACTTTGGAAAGATTTTGATCCTATTGTGCATAAACGAAGAAAAACATTTTATAAAAATATAACGCAGTAAAAAAGGTTAGGATTTTGTCCTAACCTTTTTTATTGAAAAATAGTGAATTAATCTTGATCGTCTTCTTTCCAATCTTTGATTGTTTTTTCAATTTCTTCTCTAGATTTTCCCGTTTTTTCCTGAATTTTTCCTACAACTTCGTCATATTTTCCTTCAGCATATGCTTTATCGTCATCGAACCAATCACCGTATTTTTGTTTTACAGCACCTTTGATTCTATTCCATTTTCCTTCTAATTCTAATTTGTCCATAATTTTTGTTTTTTATAAGTTGTGAATAAATTTGTTACTATAACTATAAATAACAAATATTAAACCACACAGACTTAAATATTTATAAAATAATGTTAAATAAAACATATTTGTTTAGTTAGAATACAGCTAAATAAATTAAGATTATAATGACGATAACTACCACAATAAATTCAAGAATAGAAATAGTTCTTCCGCCAGATCTTAAACTTCTTTTTCTTTTTGAATACATACCAAACCAACTTAATAACCTATATTGAGTAAATTTAAGAAAAAAATAGATTATTTATAAATTCGTAGAATTTTAGAAATAGTTAGAAATGTTATCCGAAATTAATCGATTTCATTATTCAAAAAAAAGACTTTGAAAACAAATTGTTATCAAAGTCTTTGAAGTTGTACGGGCGGAGAGACTCGAACTCTCACACCTTGCGGCACTAGATCCTAAGTCTAGCGTGTCTACCAATTCCACCACGCCCGCTAAAATCTCACTGATTTGGACTGCAAATATACACAAGTTTTCTTTCTAACAAAATTTCGAAATAAAATTTTTTTAATCTTTTTTTACATTCTAAATTTGTACAAAGCTTTTACAAAAATGGAAATTACAGGAAGAATTAAAAAAGTATTTGAAACTCAAAACATTACTGCAAGTTTCAAGAAAAGAGAATTCGTTGTTACAACGCAAGAACAATATCCACAAGATATTTTAATTGAGCTTACACAAGATAAGACAGATGTATTGAATGCTTACAAACCTGGTGATGAAGTGAAAGTTTCTATCAACATTCGTGGTCGCGAGTGGATTAATCCAGAAGGTGTAGCAAGATATTTCAATACTATCCAAGCATGGAGAATTGAGAATATGGCAAATGCTGCTGCACAAGCTCCTCAAGGTTACGATAATTTTCAAGCAGCGCCTCCAGTAGATACTTTTTCTAATGGAGATGATGATGATTTACCGTTTTAAGTAAGACAAAAACATCAATTAATACTAAAACGTGTTCTTTATTGAACACGTTTTTTTAATTTTAAATAATATTATAAACAAAACATATGTATTGGCTAAGTTCTGATTTAATCTTTCCTGATTACGATGAAGTAAATGATGAAGGAATAATAGCAATAGGAGGAGATCTTTCCCCAGAGCGCCTTATTTTAGCTTATCAGAAAGGAATTTTTCCTTGGTTCAATGAAGAAGATCCAATTCTTTGGTGGTTTCCTCATGATCGATTTGTTTTGTTTCCAGAAAATTTACATGTTTCGAAATCGATGAAGAAAGTTTTTCGAGATCAAATATTTACATATTCCGAAAATAAAGCATTCCGAGAAGTAATCACGAATTGTTCGCAAGCCTATAGAAAAGATCAGGATGGAACGTGGATTACAAATGAAATGATCGAGGCATATTGCACTTTACATGAAATGGGAATTGCAAAAAGTATCGAAGTTTGGCAAAACGACGAATTGGTTGGTGGTTTTTATGGTATTGATATGGGAGAAGTTTTCTGTGGAGAAAGTATGTTTGCGAAAGTAAGCAACGCTTCCAAAGCAGGTTTTATACAATTTGTTGCAAAATATCATAAGAAATATAAATTAATCGATTGCCAAGTTTATACCGAACATTTGGCAAGTTTGGGTGCAATGGAAATCCCAAGCGATGTATTTCTAGAATATTTGGAGAAATAAAAAAATCCGACAAATAAAATAATTGTCGGATTTTTTTTATGTGAATCACTTACTTTGTAAAAGTGATAGGATATTTTAAATTTTTATATTCGTTAAGATCAGCATTTAAAGATCCAACCAATAAACCAGCTTTTATTTTTAGCGGAACTAAGTTATCATCATCAGAAATCCACATCGTAACCGATTCTGATTCTTTGAATACGCGACCAGATTGTACATAAGGACGAATTTTGATTGCTGCAATTTTTCCGAATTTTGTTTTTAGAGTTTCACGTCCCAAAACTTTTAATCGAAACTTTAATGTTTCGTCACCTAGAAAAATATTTTCATTCAAAAAATCTCCTGTTTTCAATTTAGAATGATCTGCATTACGTAAATTATAGAAAGCGGAAAGTAAATCTTGTGCATCGTATGGAATTGTTTCGGTTGTTATTTTTCCATCTCGTTTATTTTCAACTTTTGCTTTTTTATTTGCATGATCAAAATAATAGATTTGATGACGTTTATAACTTCCTTCTACAACGTTTCGAATAAATTTAGTTGGTTTTAGATCAGTTTTGTCGATATATGATTCGTAGTTATCATCAACTTTAAAAAAAGCTCGCACAGCACCCGAAGAATTTCCTTTTCCTACTATATGGTAATGGCTTTTACCATTCAATGTTGCTTCACGTACATCTATGGTTGCAAAGCCAGCATTTAGTCCAGAATAATGAACTCTAAATTTAAGGCTTTCTCCGACTTTATAATTAGTTTGGGCATTTAATGGAACAGCGAATGAAAGGAGAATAAAAGTAAAAAATAAAATATATTTTTTCATTTTCAAATTTTCGTTTTGTGGTTAAGATTCAAATTGTTTGCCAAAAATAATAAAACGCCTTTATAAATTGATATAAAGGCGTTTTTATTTATTGGAATAAAACGATATTCTAATTTTCTTCTTTCAAAGAAGATATCTGATCAGCTTCAGTCGAAGTTTCAAAATCTGAAACATTGATAACTGAAACAATTTCAGGTACATATTTTTTAATGGTCATTTCAACACCTGATTTTAATGTCATTTGGTTGACAGAACATGCTATACATGCACCTGTAAGGCGAACTTTTACAATATTATCTTCGACAGATACTAATTCGATATCGCCTCCATCTGAATTTAAGAATGGTCTAATTTCAGTTAAGGCCTTTTCAACTTCTGAATATTTTTCTTCTGGAGTCATGATCTTTTCTTTTTTTAATTTTTTGCTGAACAACCTGCCATCGTTGTAATACGAACGGCTTCTGTTGGAGGCAAAGTGTTGTTACGTTCTACTAAACTTTGTACTGTATTTCGTGCGATTTCTTTGTAAACATTAGCGACAACAGTATCTTCTTGCATTGCAGCTGGACGACCAATGTCGGCAGCTTCGCGAATAGATTGTACAATTGGAATTTCACCTAAGAAAGGTACTCCAATTTGTTCTGCTAAGTTCTTTGCACCATTTTGTCCAAAGATATAATATTTGTTGTTAGGTAATTCTTCTGGTGTAAAATACGCCATATTTTCTACAATTCCTAAAACAGGAACATTAATAGCTTGCATTTGGAACATCCCAACTCCTTTTTTAGCATCTGCTAATGCTATGTTTTGAGGTGTAGAAACAACAACTGCTCCTGTGATTGGAACTTGTTGAACGATAGATAAATGAATATCTCCTGTTCCAGGAGGTAAATCAATTAATAAGAAATCTAATTCTCCCCAATGTGCATCACGAATCATTTGATTTAACGCTTTTGCAGCCATTGGTCCTCTCCAAACAATTGCTTGGTCTGTATCAGCAAAGAATCCGATTGATAAAATTTTGATTCCGTATGCTTCTACTGGTTTTATTTTTGTTTTTCCATTAACTTCTACAGAATATGGACGTGCATCTTGACAATCGAACATAATTGGCATAGAAGGTCCGTAGATATCAGCATCTAATAAACCAACTTTGAATCCCATGTTTGCTAAACTAATGGCTAAGTTTGATGAAACAGTAGATTTACCAACACCTCCTTTTCCTGAAGCGATCGCAATAATATTTTTAACACCTGGTAATTCAGTTCCTTTTATTTCGCTTGGATCTTTTTCTTCAACTTCAACAGAAATGTTAATTTTAAGATTTGCTCCAGGTAAACTTTCTTTAAATGCATTTTTTAATGCAACTTCTAAACGCTTGCGTTCGTGCATTGCTGGCGAAGGAGAAACAATATCCAAAATAATATCATTTCCCACAATTTGAGTGTTACGCATCCAATTACGAATACCCAACTCTTCTAATACTTGATATATTTGATCTCTTGTGTAAGCCATCTTTTAAATTTAATTATACAAAATTACGAAGAATCAAAGACTTTAAATAATCTAAAAACGTGATTTTAATTGTTTTGCTTTATAATTTGATAAATAGAGTTAATTTGATGTATATTTAAATTTTAAATCTAACTATGGAAGAGCATATTATTTATCTGACGAATATTAGAAAACAGATTATTGATGAGCTTGATCAACACTCTCTAGAGCAACTTCTTTATATACCTGTCGGCTATAAAAATAATTTGTTTTGGAATGCGGCTCATGTTTTAGCAACACAACAATTAATTCATTATTATTTAACTGACAATAGAATGTTGGTTGATATACAGTTTATTCAGAAGTATAAAAAAGGAACATTCGGGAATACTGATGTAACGGAAAAGGATGTGACTGAATTAAAAGAAATGTTGGAAAGTACGCCTATGCAAATGTTTAAGGATTATCGTTCGGAGAAATTATCGTATTATCGTTCGTATAAAACTAGTTTTGGAATGACATTGGAATCTATTGAAGATGCAATTTTGTATAACAATATTCACGAAGCTATGCATTTAGGTTATATGTTGTCAATGAAAAAAAATATTCCTTTTTAAAATCGAACATAGAATAAGAATTGAAATTCATACTTTTTTTGATTTTCAATGCATAAATTAAATCAACGATTAACATAAAAAAATCTCACTTTATTAAAATTAAAGTGAGATTTTTTTAATTATTATCGAATTGCTTTTATAGCTTCTTTAATTTGCTTGCGCGTGATAAAGAAAATGATAAAGTATAAAATAGCTCCTACAAAAATTACGAAAATATAGACATATGAATAGTCAATAGATTTATCTTTTAAAATAAAAGATAATGTTCGCGCGCTAGAAAATGTTAAAAGAATAAAAATTAATGTAATAATGTAAAACGGATAAGTGAGAAATGAAGGATTTATCATAAAATAAATGGAAATAATATTGAAAATCAAAGCAATTATTGAGTACAAATTATATTTTTGATAAGTTAGCATTGCTTTCTCATATTTAGAATTTCTTATCCGTCCAGTTAATTCTAGTTGATCCATTTTTATTCCTCTTTCTTCAAGAATTTGTATTGCAGCATTTCTTATTTCAATAGAATATCCATGTTGTTTGTATGATTTTACAACATCAATTAGCAGATTCGTCTGCATAGATTTTAACTTTTCAATTCGATTATCCATAGTAGTAGAGCGATTAATTATTTTATTTCCCAATGCTCCAAATCAGCGCTTTTTCTTTTGTAGCGCTGTAGATTGTAGCATGTTCTTCTTTAGGTTCTGGAGAATAATTCCATTGTAGATTTGGAAGATTTTCTTGTGTTAATATATTTTTTAAATCATCAGTAAAAGGTAAAATATCACTTGTTCCCGAACCTGCAAACCACAATTCTTTTGGAGTTGAAGGAAATTTTGCTAAATCATTTTTTGCATTCAATAACATTTTATGATCGTTCCACCAAAGCGAAGGATCAATTGCAATATAATAATCAAACATTTCGGGTTGTTTCAGAAAAGTTTCCATGATAAATAAACCAGCCAACGATTCGCCAATAATTCCTCTTTGAGATTGAGTACGATATTTTTTTGCGATCTCAGGAAATAATTCATCGTTTATAAAACTTCTAAATTCATCCGAATGTCCAACAATTGGCGCGACTTTTTTATCTTCTTCATTTTCGGTTATCGGAGTTAAATCTTTGCGACGTTGGATATTCTCAATTCCAACCAAAATAACAGGTTTTATTTTTTCTGAATTGATTAATTTTTCCAATGTATTTGCAACATGCGAAAAATCTTCCTTTATTCCGCCATCAGGCATATATAAAACAGTTAATGAATCTTTAGAAGTTGGATATTCTTTCGGGAACCAAACATTAATAATTCGTTTTTCATTCAGAATTTTAGAATCAATTGTAAATGTTTCGTGCCTTGGAATAGGATCGTCGTAAACAACTGGATTAGAGTTTTTACAAGAAGTCAAAAAAAGAATAAAAAGTATAAAAAATAAATAGTTAAAAATCGATTTCATGTGTTTTATGTTAATTATATAATAGTGCTTAATCAAATATACGAAAATCATAAACAATTGATTTTCTATTCATAAAAAAAGGTTGCTAATTTTAGCAACCTTTCTCGAATTATATTTTAGTATTTTTTAATATTCTAAAAATCTAACTTTATTTTCTATTGGTTGACGAACAGCTTCGGAAGATTCTCCGTCAAATTTTCCCATATAAAAAACACCAACACATTTTTCACCTTCTTCCATAGTTGTAAACTCATCAACATTTGCAATTACATTCGATGGAGAAGACCAATATGCACCAATGTTCAATGCACTTGCCATTAACCACATATTTTGAACAGCCATAGATGTTGCCGCTAATTCTTCCCATTCCGGATTTTTTTCTGTATTGATAAAGTTGATTAAAACAATTTTATTCGACTTATCGCATTTCTCAATTAATGCATTTATTTTTCTGTCGCTTAACTGATCTGTCGGTGTTCCTTGTACATAAACACGTTTCACATATTCGCGAAAACGATCTTTTGCAGGACCTTCTAATACGACAAAACGCCAAGGTTCTGTTTTTTTGTGTGAAGGCGCCCAATTTGCAGCTTCAAAAATTAAATTCAATTCTTCGTGCTTAATTTCTTCTCCATTGTATTGAGGAGGAAATATAGAGCGTCTATTTTTTATGATTGATAATAAATCGTTTGCATTCATAATTCTAACAATTATTAATTTTATTCTATTACTAATAAATAATAAAGCAAATTTACATTAATTTCAATTAAACTAACCTAAGATAAAAACATTAGATTACAACAATAATCGTAACATTTACAATTGGTAACATAATGATTTATTTTATATTAAAGGTATGATTTTAATAGATATAAAAAAACAGAAATTGATCGACTTGGTACAAATCAAGAATAATATTAATTTTAGCGAATGTTAGCAAAGCATTCTATTTTTACGAAAATGAATGAATTGGGAGCGACAAAAGTTCCCTTTTTTTTTATGATCGATTTTTTGAAAGAAAATGGAGAAGTAATTCCGTTAAATGAATTACCAAATGATATAAAATTTGAAATAGATTCGATGAAAAAAGAATCTTTCCAAAAAGATTTTAAATTCAATAAATACCCGATTTCTTTTGACGAATATTTACCAAAATTCAATTATGTTCACGATAATCTTTTGTTCGGAAATTCGTATTTAACGAATTTAACACTTCCCACAAAAATAGAAACCGATTTAACATTGGATGAGGTTTATAAATTCTCACAAGCAAAGTATAAGATCAAATATAAAGAGGATTTTGTATGTTTTTCTCCCGAACGTTTTGTGAAAATTGAACATCAAAAAATCTTTTCAAATCCAATGAAAGGAACAATCGATGCTTCGATTCCGAATGCGGAAGAACTTATTTTGGATGATGAAAAAGAAGCTGCTGAACATGCAACAATTGTAGATTTAATTAGAAATGATTTAAGTCTAGTTTCCACAAATGTGGAGGTGACAAATTATCGTTATATCGACTTGGTAAAAACAAACGAAAAAACATTGTTGCAAGTAAGTTCTGAAATTAAAGGTGATTTGAATGATGATTATTGCCAAAATTTAGGAACAATTTTCGATCAGCTTTTACCTGCAGGTTCCATTTGTGGAGCACCAAAAAAGAAAACAGTTGAGATTATTCTAGAAGCCGAAAAATACAATCGAAATTTCTATACAGGAGTTTTTGGGGTTTTTGATGGAAAAAATCTTGACAGTGCAGTAATGATTCGTTTTATTGAAAATAATGAAGGCGAATTATTTTTTAAAAGTGGAGGAGGAATAACCGCAAAAAGTAATGCAAAAGCAGAATACGAAGAATTAATTCAGAAAGTATATGTTCCAATTTATTGAATCGATTTGTTGTGTTGATAAACAACTTCGAAATTTAGAATTTCATCAAGCGAGATTTGATCGAACAAGAAATGATAATTTTAGTGAAATCAATCCGATTTTGTTGAATGAAATAATCACTTTTCAAACAGATTTAACGGAAGAAAAATATAAAGTAAGAATTGTTTATGATCGTGAAATTCAATCTGTAGAATTTCAACCATATGAAATCAAACCAATTGAAACGATTCGAATTTTTGAAATTGAAAATAAAATCGATTATTCTTACAAATACTTAGATCGATGGTTTTTTGATGAATTTTTAAAAGAATCAAAAACAGATGATTTGGTATTGGTGAAATCAAATTATATCACAGATTGCATCTATTCGAATATTGTTTTCTTTGACGGTTCGCAATGGATTACGCCAAGAAGTTTTTTATTGAAAGGAACCATGAGAGAAGCTTTGTTGGAATCAGGCGAAATAATTCAGAAAAATATAAAAGTTGCAGATTTGGTTCATTTCAAATCTTTCAAAAGAATCAATGCAATGATGAATTTACAAGAAAGTCAAGAATTAGACATTTCCTTACTTGTAAAATAACTCTATAAAATTGATAGAGTTTTATTTGTGTATTTATTTTTTAACATTATCTTTGCATAACTTATCAAGAAAGGTGGAGGGATTGGCCCTGTGAAACCTTAGCAACCAGATGACTTATAATCTAAGGTGCTAAATCCAACCTATTAAAGGGAAAGATGAGTAAAAGTATTTCACTTTTATCTGTTGGTTTCTTGAGAGTTTTATGAAAATTATACATGAAAAGAAACAAATTTTTACTTGCTTCATTCGCATTTATTTGCGCATCAACACTTTTCGCTCAAGAAGTTGAAAAAGAGGAAACAAATCTTAATGAAGTTATCTTAATTGGTGGTCGTACATCTGAAAGAACAGTTGTTAATTCGTCAGTTCCTGTCGATATTATCGACGTTGAGAAATTGAAAACATCTTCACCTCAATTGAGTGTAAATGATATTTTGAATGTTGTTATTCCTTCTTTTAACTCAGTTCGTCAATCTTCTGCCGATGGAACAGAACATATAGATCCAGTTACATTACGAGGAATGGGACCAGATCAAGTTTTGGTTTTAATTAATGGAAAAAGACGACATACGACTTCTTTAGTAAACTATCAAAATACGGTGGGAAATGGATCTGTTGGAACAGATTTAGGCGCAATTCCAATCTCGGCAATCGATAAAATTGAGGTTTTACGTGATGGTGCAGCTGCGCAATATGGTTCTGATGCGATTGCGGGAGTTGTAAACATTGTTTTGAAATCTAAACCAGGAGGAGAAGTTTCTTTAACTTATGGTCAAACATCTCGAAATGATGGAGAAACTTATAATTTTAACGGAAGCTATGGAGCTAAATTAGGACAATCTGGTTCGATTGTTTTTTCTGCTGTTGTAAGTGAACGTAAGAAGACAAGTCGTTCAAAAGATCATAATTTAGGTATTTTTGGAGATGATTTTGCGTACGATTTTGCAAATGATCCAGATGCGGCAAGAGCTGCAGATGATGCAAAAATTGCTGCTTTAGGACTTTCGAGAAAAGATTTTAGATTTCAAATTGGTGATGCAGCAATCAAAAATCAACAGTTTTTTGTCAATGCAGAAACAGCAATTAATGATCGTTTAGATTTTTATTCATTTGGTGGAGTTTCGTTACGTCAAGGAAATGGATTTGGTTTTAGAAAATTACCAAGAGATTTATCTCAGGAAGCATTAAAGGTCTATCCTAATGGATTTCAGTCTGTTTTAAAATCAAATGTGAATGATTATTCAAACTCAACAGGATTACGTTATTCGTATGATGGATGGAAAATAGATTTGAGTAATACTTTAGGTTTAAACTCTTTTAAATATGACTTAAAAAATTCCATAAATCAGATATTAGGAGTTGATTCTCCTACCGATTTTTATGCAGGAAAACATCAATTTTTACAAAATACGGTCAATTTAGATTTTTCAAAACGAATCAATCAAAATGTTAGTTTAGCTTTTGGAGGAGAGTATCGTTATGAACAATATAAAATAGAAGCTGGAGATGAAGCTTCTTATGTAGGAAAAGGTTCTGAAACATTTTCAGGTTTTTCTCCTTTAAATGCTGTAAAAGGTGATCGTCATTCAGTTGCAGCTTATGTAGATGGAGAATTAAAATTTGGAGATTTTACAGCTGATTTAGCAGGACGTTTCGAAAATTATTCTGATTTCGGAAGTACAATCAACGGAAAATTAGCACTTAGATATGAATACATAAAAGGCTATTCGATTCGTGGAGCAATTTCAACAGGATTTAGAGCACCTTCTTTACAACAAAAATATTTCAGTAATTCTTATTCTGATTTATTTATTGATGATAATGGAAATCAAGTCTTGATAAATAAAGTTATTGTAAGAAATGATTCAGATTTATCTCGAGAAATTGGTTTAGATAAATTGAAAGAAGAAAAATCAATCAATGCAAGTTTAGGTTTAACGTTTCGTCCAACTTCAAAATTATTCATCACATTGGATGGATATTTCATCAGAGTAAATGATAGAGTAGTGCTAACATCTGATATTACAAATCCAGTATTAGAAGCGAATGGGATTGCTGCTGCTCGTATCTTTACCAATGCTATCGATACAGAAACAAAAGGTTTGGATTTAGTTGTTTCTTATGATACACGATTAGGTCAAGGTAAATTCAATGCGAGTTTATCTGGAAATATAAACGAAACTAAAATTGTAGATTATCATTTTCCAAAAGCACTAACAATTTCTACTGAAGAATTTTTTGGACCAGATCAAGTTAATATTATCGAATCTTTAAGTCCAAAAACAAAAGCAACTTTAGGATTAAATTATGCAATTTCTGGATTTAATTTTATGTTGCGTAATACTTATTTCGGAAAAGTGAAAAGAGATGGTTATCCTTGGGGAAGTGTTCAACAACATACAGGAAAAGTTGTAACAGATGCTTCTATTGGTTATAATATTACAAAGAATTTTAACTTCACAATTGGGGCAAATAATTTATTCGATGTATTTCCTGATAAACAAGTTTACGAGAATTCGTATTATGGTGTTTTTCCATATGCGCCAGTTCAAATGGGAATGACAGGAGCATATTATTTTGCGCGAGCAAGTTTTAAATTTTAATCAATAATAAAATATTCAAAGTGTCAATTTTAATGTAAATTCAGCATTCAATTGGCACTTTTTTGTGTATGAAACATTCTAAAATTGGTTGGAAAACCGCAGCAGCATTAGTTATTTCGAATATGATCGGAACTGGTGTATTTACTAGTTTAGGTTATCAAATTTCTGATCTCAAAAATACATCTTCTATCTTATTGCTATGGTCAATAGGAGGATTATTAGCATTGATTGGCGCTTTTATTTATTCAGAATTAGCTTCAAAATTTAAACAATCAGGAGGAGATTATATTTATTTGTCCCGAACATTTCATCCTGTTTTTGGTTATTTATCAAGTTGGATTTCTTTGTTCGTTGGTTTCTCTGCACCGATTTCTTTGGCTGCTTTGGCAATGGGAAAATATTTGAATGTTTTTGGATTAGATTTTGGAAAAGAATTCGCCATAGTAATGATTTTAATTGTTGCAATTTTTCAATCATTTAGCCTAAACTTAAGTAGTAAATTTCAAAATATTTTTACTATTCTGAAAGTTGGTTTTATCTTGATTCTAATTGCTTTAGGTTTTTATTTTGCTCCAGCAGTTGAGCCAAATGCTATACTTTTTGATTCTTCATGGAAAGACGAACTTTTGTTACCAGCATTTGCGACATCTTTGGTTTATGTCACATTTGCGTATACAGGCTGGAATTCGGCTTCTTATATTATTGAAGAAATTGATCAACCCAAAAAAAACTTGCCAAAAGCATTATTTCTAGGTGTTATTTTTGTTACGATTTCTTATGTATTATTAAATTATGTTTTCCTAAAACATGCTTCTTCATCAGCTTTAGCTGGGCAAGAAAATGTAGCTAATATTTCATTTGGTAATTTACTTGGAAACAATGTAAAATGGGTCAGTTGTTTTATTGCTTTACAATTAATAGCAACGATTAGTGGTTATTTGTGGATTGGTTCTCGCTTAACACAAGCAACAGCGCGCGAAAATAAACTGTGGAGTTTTATGGCAAAAGAGAATAAAAATAGAATTCCAGTTCGTGCAATTTGGGTGCATACAGGAATAAGTATTTTATTGATTTTTTCTGGCGATTTCGAAGTGATTTTTACGTACACTTCTTTTGTTTTACAAATTTTAGCAACATTAGCAGTTTGTACAGCATTCTTTATTAAGAAAGATCAATTAACTATTATCAAAAGTAAATTATTTTACGTATTACCTGCGATTTTCTTAGCGTTTAGCTTGTATATCTGTTATTTCGTTTTGATGCAAAAACCAAAAGAAAGTATATTTGGTTTAGGAATTATTGGTTTAGGAATTATCCTTTTCTACTTTGATAAACGAATAGAGAACAAGAATTAAAAAAAGTAATTTATAATAACAGAAAACCCACTCAATATGTTGAGTGGGTTTTTATTTTTAATCTTTTATTCCGTTAAAAATATATTGCAAAATTGGATTTATTTCTGGATTTTCCAGATGTTTTTTGAAAATTTTGGTATAATATTTCGGTTTATTAATCATTTTACGTTCAACTAATTCGTCAATCGTATCAATGTATTCAACAGAAGTTTTTCCGATTAATAAATTATCCAAAGAATGACCTTGATCGACATAATTTAAAATCGTTTTCAAACCTTTTAAATAAAGCGCATCTTTTGTAAATCCGCCACCACGATAAACGCGAGTTGTTAGATAAAATGCATCTTCTGGTTGCATTTTGTATTCTTCCATCAAAATCATAAATGTTTCGTTGAAAGTTTTTCCGCTGGTCAACATATGAACAGCCATAACGCGTAAACCAAGTTCTCTTAATCGATTATGATTAATAGAATCAGTATAATATTCACTTAAAATGGCTAAACCTTCTTGCGTCAAAGTATTAACGGGTAAACCAATGCTGAAAATTTTCAATGGTTGATCCAAAGCATTCATCGTTGTTACCATATGAACTCCGATTTCATGCTCGATTAATCCATTTGTAAAACGCTTATCAAACTTAACTCCTCGCTTGATGACAACTTTTCTTTTGCTATTAATAACAAGTGCTTTCGAAGCAATATCATCTGAAACTTCAATGTTAAATTTGAAACCATAATCATTTGTAGCATTTTTAAAGAGATTGACAACTTCTTCTTCTGTATAATCGCCTTGTTTATCCATTCTAAATTCTGGACAATAAAGGATAAAGTTTGCATTCTCAATATCTTTTTTCGTTGGTTCACCAAAATAACGTAACGAATTGTATAAAAATTTATCCGTTCCGAGATTTGCCAACAAATCTACCTTATCGAAATATGAGTTAATTGTATTAACATACATATTTTGAATACTAATATCATTGATTTTTTCGACTTTAATATTCGATAATTTTCGTTTAAATTCGAATGGATCAATGTTAAGAGGATTGTATTTAAATTGTGGTTCGTATGTATATTTTGAAGCTAAAAACTTCTTCTTTTCAAATTCTAAGTTTATTGGATTGATAACACTTAACAATTCAAAATTATTCACCAATTGATACAATTGTTTATCAATTTTTACCAAATCAGATTCTAATTCATTGTGTAAAATATTGACTTGTTTAGAACCAACTTTATATGTTGTTTCTGTTTTTACAAACTTGTATGCATGATTAAGAATTGCCGATTTAAAACCTTCTTTGATCTGATTAATAATTTCAGGAAAAGATTCGCCAGACAATTCGTCACAATAAATTTTAGAAACTTCTGTGGCTAAAACTAATGTATTCTGGAATCGATTTGTGACAAATTCTAACAAATATCCGCGTCCATAAAAGACATCATTTATTGCAGAATAATTATGAATATTTTCTAACTCAATATTAGCCAATTCATCGCGCCAGCTTTCTACATAATTTCCATAACGTTCGTTATTTATACGTTCTGCACCAATATTGAAAACAGGAACTGGTCGATCCCAACGTTTCCAATTGTAGGAATGAATGTCATAAACTAAACATGATTTGAATTTGGATTCTAGTTTATTAATTAAAGCTTCTAAAACTTCATAAAAAGCATGATGTTTCGCAATGCTTTTTTGTTTTTGAGAAACCGATAAAGGTTCTTTCCAAACTTGTTTTCCCCAAGCCTCTTCGTATACAGCAGTTTCAGGACCGCGATTCAAATCATATTCAAAACGTGAATCACATCCTTTAATTACGATAGGAAATGTTTCGACAAATTCAGCAGTATGCGGATCTTCTTCGTACCAACGTTCATAATTACTCAATAAACATTTTTCGCGAATATCTTCACGCATTTGTCCACCATCGTGGATTGCTGCACATACATAAGGAATGTATTCGTCGATTTTTATTTTGAATGATTCGTCTTCTGCATAAGCTTCAAATACGATTTCATTCTCAATATTATCTATAATTTGCTGTATAGTTAAGGTTTTCATGCTTTAAATTCTTTATATTTTTCCAATAACATCGAGATAATTTGTTTCTGAATTTCGGTGTTATTGTTTACATTGTTGTGAGGAACAATTCCTCCAGGACTTACGACATTTAGCTCAACCATTTTTCCGTTAATCAAATCGATTCCGCAAAAATAAATTCCATCTTCATTTAGTTGTTTTCCTATTTTTCGGCACAATTCTAATTCATGTTCGCTCATGTCATGCTTAATTGCAGAACCACCAGCCGAAATGTTAGAACGATGATCTCCTTCAGCAGGAACTCGCATAATTGCACCAATAGGTTCTCCATTAATCACGATTGCGCGAACATCACCTTTTTCTGCACCATCTATATAATTTTGACAAATAATAGGTTGAGAATTTCCGGTATGATTGATATAAAAATCGCAAATCGAGCTTAAGTTACCAATATTTTTTCGTTCGAAAAGTATAACACCTTTTCCTCCCATTCCATCTAATGGTTTGATGATGAATTTTTCGAAATTATTTTCTTCCACAAATGATTTTATCAAATCAATATCTTTTGAGATAAGTGTTTGAGGAACAATATTTTCTTGACCATCATCAAAAGAAGCAGCGTATATTTTATTATTTGCTTTGCGTAATCCCGAAATTTTATTCACGAAGAAGACTTTATCTTCGATTAATTCTAACATATTTAATAAAAGCGAATCTATTGGAGGATCAGCTCTCATAAAAACTATATCAAATTCGGTTAAATCTTTTACACTACTTTCAAATTTCATGGTATGATAAAATTCTACACAATCATTTGTTTCTGTAGTAATCATTTTTTTACAATTGCCGACAACCTTTCCTTTGGAAATAGAGATATCTTTTTTTGTTAAATAGGATACTTCAAAACCACGGTCTACGCATTCTTTAATAATTCGCATTGTGGTATCTTTACTTGGTTCAACCTTGTCCCAAGGATACATTACGAAGCATATTTTCATATAAATAAAAGGGGTATTAAAATCAATGCAATAATAACTAAAAGTTTGATACAAAAATAGTCTATAAAAAAATATTATTTTTCACTCATTTTATATTTTAAATTGATTTAATATCAGTTTGTTAATAATCTAATTGAAATTAATTTTTAATTTTCAAAATAGCTGTAAATGTTTTGATTTTAACTAAAATTTTATAATAAATGATTAAAATATTTATTTCAATTAATGATAAGTTCATTTTATGTTAAAGAAATAAAGTTTTCATATCAACAAAAAAAATCTGAAGCCTAAACTTCAGATTTTTTTATGTTTTTTAATCTAAAAATTGTTTGTGAATTGAAAACTATAATTGCTAAAAGTATCAAACTATAACCGATCATTTGCATCGATGAAATAGGTTCTTTGTAATAGAAAATTGCCAAAATAAAATTCATTATTGGATTTAAATAAATTAAAATACCAACCGTTGAAGAATCAATCCCTTTTAGTGCAAAATTATTTAGGAACATTGGAATGATGGTGAATAAAACGACAATCATCATAATACATTTATAGAAAATTGTCTCTGTTGGAATTGGCCCTGAAAAGAAGAAAGCTAAAGGTGACATCAAAATAGCTACAATTAATAATTGTGTCATCAATAAATTAAAACTATCAAAAACATTCAAACTTCTTTGAATAATGATATATAATGCGAATGAACATGCTACAATTAAACTATAAACCAAGTCAATAAAATGACCAAAAGAAAGTACTAAACATGCTAAAAAACTAATCCCAACCGCAATCCATTTTATTTTTGTCAAATGTTCTTTTAAAATCACAAAAGCCAAAACAGTTGTAATAATTGGGCAAACTAAATACGAAAGTGAAGCTGCTTGTACGCTAATATGATTCATCACAATAATGAACATCAACCAATTTATCATCAGGATCAACGAGCCTCCTATAATTAAACTTCCTAATTTTCTCTGCTTCTTTTTATCAAAAGATTTGATCAAAGCAAAATCAGCTTTCATTTTATTTCGACGAAATCCTACATTAATCAAAACTAAAAAGAAAACAGATACATAAAGTCTAAAAAACAAAATATCTAATGGTGGATAATGTGCGATTGGTTTCAATCCAAAGCTAAAAAACCCCCATAAAAAATAGGTTACAATGGCTGCAATGATGTATTTTGATTGATTCATAAAAGAAGTGTCAATTTGTACAAATGTATCGAATATCCAATTTGGAAATGACTATTTTTGTTTTAAATTTTATAGGAATGGAGAATCTTTTTACAGACGAATATTTTATGCGAATTGCCTTTCAAGAAGCGGTAACTGCTTTCGAGCGAGACGAAATTCCTGTTGGAGCTGTTATTGTTTGTAACAATAAAATCATTGCAAAAACACATAATTTAACCGAGACATTAATTGATGTTACTGCGCATGCCGAAATGCAAGCGATCACATCTGCTGCTAGCTATTTGGGTGGAAAATATTTACAAAATTGTACGTTGTATGTTACTTTAGAACCTTGTGTTATGTGTGGAGGAGCTTTGTATTGGAGCCAAATCTCGAAAGTGGTTTATGGTGCTTCAGATGAAAAACGAGGATTTAAAGCAAAAATTGGTGAATTGCATCCAAAAACTGAAATTGTTTCAGGAATAATGGAAGATGAATGTGCCCAATTAATGAAAGAGTTTTTTCAACGTAAACGCTAAATTGATTTTAAAATCGATAAAACTTCGTCATAATTTTCAATGTAAGCCATATGTCCGCCTTCAAGTTTATACAAATGAATATTAGACAAATCTGGAATCAATGTTAAAAATAATTCAGGATTAACTGTTTCATCCTGCAAGCCAACAATGATATATATTCCACCTTTAAAATCATACAAAATAGAAGAACGATCTGGACGTTCTCGCATTCCTTTCAAAGCAGTACAAACCCCATCAATTGGTGTTTTTAAGGCAATTTCTTTTATAAATTTTAGTTCTTCTTTGAACTTATCACGATTCTGAGAAGCAAATAAAGCAGGCATACTAAAACTAACCAATGCATTGAAATTTTTTCGAGCCGTTTCACAGGCTTTCAAACGTTGATTTTTCTTTGCCTCGTCATCAGGTAAAGTCGAGGAATTCATCAAAACAATATTTTCAACACGTTCTGGAAAAAGATCTGCTAATGCACTAGTAACATAACCGCCCATTGAATGTCCTACAAAAGTTGCTTTTTTAAGATTTAATTCATCTAAAATCTCAATCACTTTTTCGGCCATTTCTTCCATTGTATTTACGTCGTGTAAATTTTCTGAATTTCCATGCCCAGGTAAATCTATTGTAATAATTTGATGATCATTTATTAAATCATTTTTTAAACGATTCCATATTTCATGATTTTCTAAAAACCCATGAAGAAAAACAAAAGGTTTTCCAACGCCAATATTTTCGTAAAACAACATATTTTGGTTCAGAATTTGTAATTATATAATACACAAATTTACAATAATGAAAAAATATAGTCCTATAATAATACTTTCAGTAGCAATTGGCGCTATAATTATTTATTGTATAAATAGAGATAAGCCTTTTATATCAGGAAATTTTCATCAAAAAGAAATTAAAAAGGATTCTTCTTTTCAAGAAATTGCTCTGGCTTCGCCAAAACAGATAAATAATACAGAGTTAAAATTAATTCAAGGAAAAGGTAGTTTTGAAATAAAAAAAGAAGCAAAAGAACAACAAACTTTTAGCTTCAGGAATGATTCTTCTTCAGCTGTTTTTATTCAAATAATCCCTCAAAATAAAAATGGAAACATCAGAATAAATCAACTTATTTCTCCAAGTGATAAAAAAGATGGTCCATTTGGACAAGAAATCAATTATAAGTTAACCGAAAAAGGCTTGTATCAAATACGAATTGGAGAAAGTTTGATGCAAGGCGATCCATTTGAAGGAAAATATACCTTGAAATTGCAGTTAAAATAGTTACTTTTACATCAGAATTTTTCTGTTATGAAATGGACTTTTATCGCTTTTATTGCATTAATTATACTTTATAGTTGCGAAGATAAATCTACGCCAACCATTTATCCAAGTAAAATTGGAGTTGATTCTGCTTATAAAAATTTAGTAAAAAAGGATAATCCTACAACAGAAGATGTGATGAAAGAAGATGTTGTAAAAACAGCTAATTCACAGAAAAAAATCGTAAAAAAGCCTCAGCAAAAAATTGTAGCTAAAACAGATAAAATTGTTCCGCTAAGTGCAAATAACACAACCGAAAATCTTGAAGTAAGTTATGCAAAAGCAAAGGCTGAACCTACTAAAATAGCTGGACAAACTAATACGTTTACCTTCGATGCCGATTCTGCAAAAAAAGTTTGGATCAAGATTTCTGCACAAGATTCTACAGCAAATATTCGAATTAATCACATCAAAGGACCAGTTGATTCTATAAAAGGAGGACCTTTTGGGAAAGAAACTATTTTCGAATTACCTGCGCGCGGTGTTTATCAATTTTCTATTTCTGAGAAACCTACAAATCCGAAACCTTACGCTGGGAAATATAAAGTTGAGTTGAAATTATTGTGGAAATAAATCTATTTATAATAGATTTTATAGTTAAGCGAATAATCTTTCAGAATATCTTGTTTTCTCATTTCTGAATTTATTTCATAATACAAATCAACTAATCGTTTTGTTTGAATCAGGTCGAAATAACCATTTCCTTCTGGACAAAAAGGATTTTCGTACGCTGTTTCTAAACCAATAAAATAATTTTTAGCTTCGGAAGGTTTAAGTTTTAAATGAATCGGAAAAATATATTTTCCTTGATAATCTTTATCCACTTCAAACCATTTTTCTGCAATTAAACTCTGTTTATCTGTAATCGATTTTAGAATAATTGGTTTGAAATAATAATATTCGTTGCAATAATTTTTCTTTTTCACTTTTGTTTCAAACAAAATCTCAATTGCGACAATCTCTATTTCTTTCTCATTTGGAAGTAATAAAGTTGAAAATATTTTGAGTCCAAAACTTGTATTATCTGTTAATCTTTCAACTTTTTTGAACGTTGGTCGAAATTGTTTGAAATTGGAATAATTTACAACTTCAAGCTGATTGAGATTAATTGTATCCAATTCTTGAGCAAAACTGAAAGTAGAAAGTAATAAACAAAGAATAAATTTCATTTGATTAAAATAAAAAAGTCTGAACCTAAATTCAGACTTTAAAATTATAATTATTCGATTAAATCAACTTCAAAACTTGTTCTAAATCTTCTAATAAATCGTCGATATCTTCGATACCAACAGACAAACGAATTAAATCATCTGTGATTCCAATTTCAGCACGTTTTTCTGCTGGAATAGAAGCGTGCGTCATCGTTGCTGGATGATTCGCTAATGATTCAACTCCTCCTAAAGATTCAGCCAAAGTGAATACTTTTAAGTTTTCTAAAATTTTGAAAGCATCTTCTTTTTTACCAGAAGTTAATGTAAATGTTACCATTCCACCGAAATCTTTCATTTGTTTTTTCGCGATTTCGTGTTGTGGATGATTTTCTAAACCTGGATAATATGTATGTGCAACTTTTGGATGAGCTTCTAAAAATTGAGCAACTTTCATTCCGTTTGAACAATGGCGATCCATACGAACTGCCAATGTTTTGATTCCGCGTAAAACTAAATAAGAATCTTGTGGACCTAAAATTCCTCCTGTTGCGAATAAATTGAAATGAACATCTGTTGCCAATTGTTCTGAATTTACGACGATTGCTCCTGCAACTAAATCTGAGTGTCCTCCTAAATATTTTGTTGCTGAATGCATCACAATATCTGCTCCTAATTCGATTGGACGTTGTAAATATGGTGATGCAAATGTATTATCTACCGCTACTAAAACATCTGCTTTTTTAGCTTTTGCAGCATCATTTACAGCTTTGATATCAACCACTTTCATCAATGGATTTGTAGGTGTTTCAACCCAAACCATTTTTGTATTATCATTGATTAAAGCAACAACTGCTTCAACATTTGTCATATCTACGAAATGGAATTTCAATCCGAATTTTTCGTAAACACGCGTAAATAAACGATAAGAACCTCCGTATAAATCGTCCATCGCGATGATTTCATCACCAGGTTTGAACAATTTTAAAACTCCATCGATTGCTGCTAAACCAGAACCAAAAGCAAAACCTGCAACTCCTCCTTCGATAGATGCTAAAGCATTTTCTAAAGCTGTTCGTGTAGGATTTGCACCACGAGAATATTCATATCCTTTGTAATCTCCTGGAGATCTTTGTGCGTATGTAGATGTTTGGTAAATTGGAGTCATTACTGCTCCTGTTGAAGGATCGTGTTGTTGACCTCCGTGTATAGTTTTTGTATTGAATTTCATTATAAATGCTTTAAACTATAGCAAATATATGGAGTTTTATTTATTCTTTGTTTTAAAGATTTGTTAGAATTTATTTCGGGAGATTAACTAAACAATTCGTGTAAAACTTGTAGTGATTTTGGTTTTTTGAAATTATTGGTGTGAATTTGATAATACTTCACTAGAATTTCTAGTAATAAAGAACGTTGTGGTTGATTGAATGTATTTTTTGATTCTTCGGAAAAATGTAATTCCAACAATTTTTTAAACAAAACAGTTTCATCTGCTTTCAACATATTGATAGATGAATTTGAATTGGTGAAAAAACCATTTTCTAAATCGAATAAGTATCCATCAATTTCCAAATTGGGATAAAAACCTAGAAAATGGGATAATTGAAGTAAAAAAATCAAATGAAAATCTGCAAAATCATCTTTCTTTTGATCAAATTCTTTCAATGAATGTTCGATATAAAAGTATAATTCTGGATTGTCTGCTTCTTCTTTTAAAACCAAATTCAAGATTTCTGCCAAGAAAAAAACAATGGTAGATTTTATCGGATGAAAATGCAACGACTCATAATAATGTGAAGTTTGTGCTGATTTTAAGAAAACTAATTGCTGTTCATTTGACTTTGGCTGAAAACTTAAATCTATCTCGGCTAAAGGAAAATACAACGAAGTATTTCTTTTCTTCTTCGAAAAAACGCCTTTTGCAATAAATGATTTTAAGCCGAAATTTTGTGTATAACAACGAATAATTAAACTTGTATCTCCATATTTCAAACTAGAAAGTACAATGGCTTTGGTTTCTAAAATTTTCATTAACGTACAACTGCAATTTTCAATGTTTTCGTTTCTGTTCCATCAGAGTTTGTCATCAAAACTAAATAAATCCCAGAAGCAACTGCTTTTCCTTTCGCATTATTTGTATCCCATTCTACAATTCCTCCTTCGGCTTTCTTTTCAAAAAGTAAGTTTCCAACTACATCTGTAATTTTTACCAAAGCACGATTTGGAAGATTTTTTATCGTAACATTTCCTTTATATTCTGGTCGATAAGGATTGGGATATGCGATTGCTTTACTAAAATCATTAGCTTCTGTAGAAACATCGCCTTTGTAAGAAACTACACCTTTTTCGGTTGCGAAATATACGTTTCCTGTCGATTCATCAATCGAAATATCATATACAATATCAGAAGGCAATGGCGAATTTTTAGTCGTAAAATGTTGTTTTGTTGTTTCTCCATTACCGGAAACATAATAAACACCTGAACCGCTTGTCGCAATCCATTTATTGTTTGCATTATCAACTTTTATCGAATAAATCTCAATATCTGTTAACAAAGCTTCTGGTATTCCATCTTGAATGATAACAATTGGCTCAGCAATTATATTATTTGTACGCACAGCGTTATCCGCATCGTACAAGACAACTAATCCTTGTCCTGTTCCTATCCAAAGATTATTTGATTTATCTAATGCAACAGAATAAACATAATTGATTGGTAACTTATTCGAAGTTGTCAGAGTTGTAACAATTTCATATTGTTTGTTCAATACAGTAACTCCTCCACCTTGTCTTCCACTTGCATAATAGGTATAATTATCAGAAAAATCTGGAGAAAGTGCTACTACTGGAGAAGTTTTATCTACAAATGTGCTTTTCCAAGTTCCATTAACACTACGTTCTATATAATAAGCAGATTGATAATCGGGCGATTTTCCGTTTGGAAATGAAGCTCCAATATGTAAGTTTCCTAATTTATCATAAGCTAATCCCGAAATTCTAGAGCTTGGAAATTGATTATCAATGATTTTTTTAGCTATTAAATCATTACCAAATTCTAACAAATCTGTACGTCCATAAGTGTCTCTTCCAAATTTATTGAACGATGATATGATAAATGTATTATTGTCTTTATTTGGATGAGCTACGATTTTTAGAATATCTCTAGCATCTAAAACTGATTTTAAACGAAGATTATTCCACTTTTTTGTATCATAATAATAAAATCCATCATTATTCTCTAATACATTCGAATAACCTTCGGTTCCTCCAGGTGCAATCCATAATTTTCCATTTTTCGTTGTTACAGACCATGTTTTATTATTAAATGGTCCATCGGGATAAAACTCATTTTTATTAGGAAAATCAATAATTCCATGGTTTACAGTACCTCCATATAGTTTATCATTTATAAAAATTCCTGTATTGAAATTGATGTTTTTTTCTTCTTCATCAATTTTAGTGTAAGTATTTTCATTTAGAATAGAAATTTGATTGTTTTGCGTAATGATTAATTTTCCATTTGAAGTCTTCAAATCTTCTATAAAATTAAATGATTGTGAAACAGAAGCACCAGAAATATTATTCAATTGATTTCCTGTCGAGTAATAAATATCATTTCCAAACGCTTCAATATTTGTAATGTTTTGACTAAATGTAGGCTGAGTCCAAGAACTAATATCTGTATTATTTAATTTTTTATCTGTTAAATCACTTGAATAAATTCCGTTTTTAGTTGCGATGAACAATTTGTTATTCAAAATCGCTGCATCATTTACAACAGCTGCATTTGTACGTGTTGTTTCTTTAAATTCTTCAGCTTTCAAATCATAAGAAACAATCCCAAAAGCACCAGAAATAAAAGCAATTCCTTCATTAATCAAAATGTGATTCACTTTTTTATCGCCCGCAAATCCATTCCATTTAATATCTAAAACCATTGTCGATTCGCCAGATTTTAATAAATCTAAACCGCCATTTTCATAACCAACTAAAAACGAATCTGAATCTTTATCATAAGCCATTGCAGAAATTCCAACATTATTCAAAAAATTGGTTTTGTTTAGCTTAATCCAATCACTTGTTGGATTTTGAGGATTGAATAAGAAAATTCCGTTTTCAGTTCCACAATAAATCACACCATTTGCTTCTTCCAACAATTTTACATTATTGTACGAAAAAAAATCAGTCCAACGTCCTTTATTACTTTGAGCGTTTAAACTTATGAAAATCATGGTGATGAAAATGAACAATTTTGTCTTCATAATGCACAAAAATACTGTAATTTATAACAATATAACTTGCTAAAAATTGTACTGTTTGTTATAATAAATCATAAAATTTTCCGGGCAGCGTCGAAATTATTTGCTTCAATTCCAAATCTAATAAGATTGGCATCAATTCATATGATTTCAAATTTAAGTCGAAAGACATTTTATCTATATGCTGTTTTCCATTCGTTTTTAGATAATTAACGAGTTTAAGTTCTTCTTCAGAAAACTCAATAAACAAATCCATTTGTTTTGGTTTCTTCTTCGAATTGAAATTAAAATAATCGATAATATCTTTCGAATTTTCGACTAAATAAGCTTGATGAGATTTTATTAAATAATTGCACCCAACGCTCAAAACATCTGTAGATTTTCCTGGCAAAGCAAATACATCTCGGTTATACTCATTTGCAAATTTCGCAGTAACTAAACTTCCTCCTTTAAAAGCTGATTCTACAACAATCGTAATATCTGATAAACCTGCAATAATACGATTTCGTTGAAGAAATGCTTCGGGTGAAGCGTTTTTAAAACTTGGTTGTTCAGTAATCCAGCCCCCATTCTGTAGTATTTCTACTGCAATTTTTTTATGAGCTGCAGGATAAATTCGTTCAAAATTTGTTCCCATTACCGCCCATGTCGTAATTTTATTCTGAAGTGAATTTGTATGCGCTTCTATATCACAACCATACGCTAATCCACTCACAATTGTAACATCAAAATCAGCTAAATCCTGTATTAATTCAGTAATAAAATTTCGTCCATAATTTGTCATTTTTCTTGTCCCAACTATTGAAATCTTTTTATTCTTGAATTGATTGAACTCTAAATTTCCATTGCAAAAAATCACCAAAGGTGCGTCAATGCATTCTTTTAAGATTTGTGGATATTCTTCATCATAAAAAGTCAGAATATCGATTTTGTTAATTTTACAATATTCAATTTCTGCAAAAGCTAAATCTAACCATTTATTATTTCCAAAATCGTTACTTATTTGCAATCCGATTCCCGAAATTTGCATTAAATCTTTTGGCATACAATTCCAAGCAGCTTCTGGCGAACCAAAAAATTGAATAATTTTTCGAGTCGTAGAATCTCCAATTCCTTTTTGAAAAGAAAGTGCTAAAATGTAAGGTAAATCGGTTTGCATTTTGTTAAATTATTAATATTAAACCAACTAAATAGCATTTTAAGTACTTATTTTTTTGCTGAATCTAAAAAAAATGTTAATTTCGTAATATGAGGTTAGAAGAGCATATCAGTCAATTATTATTTCAACACGATTGTGTAATCGTTCCAAATTTTGGTGCATTTATATCAAACACTGCAAATGTGGCTTTTGATGAGCAAACGAACACATTTATTCCACCAAGAAAAGAGCTTTCTTTTAATTCAACTTTAACAAAAAGTGATGGTGTTTTGGTGAATAAAATTGTGGAAGATGAACCAATGTCTTTCGAAAATGCACAAACATTTTTGAATGAACAAGTTTATTTTTGGCAAGAACATTTGAAAAATGGAAAAGTTTTAACCTTAAAAAATATCGGGTCATTACAATTTAATGATGCTAGAAAAATTGACTTCAAACCAGAAAATGCTCAAAATTATTTCATTGCCGCTTATGGTCTTTCAAATTTACAAGCCAATTACATTTTAGATTCGTCTAAAACTAAAACTTCTAACAAACACATGTCAAAATTTTTAGCCGCAGCCTCTTTAATTCCTATTATTGTTGGTGGCTTCCTATATTTTAATACGCCGCAACCCGTACAAGAATTCGTAACGGAACAATGGAGCGGTTTGGTTTTACCAATGATTGGTCAAGATGACGCAAACAAATCTGAGGCTCCAGTGCAATATGATGTGTACAATATGCCACAAACGATTGCTGAACCTTCTTTAGTTGAGTATCAAATTGCTGAGACCGTTACAAAAACGGATACAATTGAAACACCTAAAAAAGTTGAAATTACGGTTGTTAAGGAAACCAAACTGAATGATACAGATAAAGAAATAACGGCAATTGTAAAGGAAAAACCTTCAACAAAAGAAATTGTAAAAACTGAAACGAAAAAATTAACAAAAGTAGAAGCCCCTACAGCAGTCGAAAAGAAAGTTGATTCAAAAAAAGAAGCAGCAACTAAAATAGATGCAAAATCTGCTAATAAGAAATATCAAGTAATTGCCGCTTCATTAAAACGTCAAGAAGATGCTGATCGTTTGGTTGGAGAATTGAAAAAACAAGGGTACAAAGATGCTGGAGTTTCTTATGTAAAAGGTCGCTATTATTATGTAACATACAGCACATTTAATAATATGGATGATGCACAAAAATACATGAATGATGTAAATAAAAAATCACCTGGAACTTGGGTGAGAACTGAAAATTAATTCATCTATTATAATATAAATCGAAATAAGCTGTCCAAAGGACAGCTTATTTCTTTTGTTAGAATGAATATGAAAACTATTTCCAGCCTCCGCCTAAACTTTTGTAAATAGCGACAACTGTACTCAATTGTTTTTCTTTTGTTTCGATTAGTTCCATTTTAGCATCCAATAAATCGCGCTGAGTTGTTAATACTTCTAAATAATCGGCACGATTATTTTTAAACAACTGATTCGCAATATCAATAGATTCTACAAGTGCTTTTGCTTGTTTATCTTTGTAAGAATAACTTTGTTCTAAATTATTAATCTTAGACATTTGATTTGCAACATCTAAATAAGCATTCAAAATTGTTTTATCATATTCATACAAAGCTTGAATTTGATGAGCATTTGCTGTATTGAATTCAGCTTTTATTGCACTTTTATTAATTAAAGGCGCAGCTAATTCTCCTGCTAATGAATATAAAATAGATTCTGGCATTTTCACCAAATAAGACGGTTTGAATGCATTCAATCCTAAAGTAGCTGAAATATTAAGCGACGGATAAAATTCTGCACGAGCAACTTTAACATCTAAAGCAGAAGCCTTCAACTCTAATTCTGCTTGTTTGATATCAGGACGATTTGACAATAATTCGGATGGAATTCCTGCATGCATTGTTTGTGGAATTAAATCCATGAATGAAGAACCATCACGTTTTATTGTTTGCGGATATCTTCCCAATAAAGCATTAATTCTATTTTCTGTTTCTGTAATATCTTGTTTGATATTAAATTCTTCGCTTTCTGATTTTAGTAATTCTGCTTCAAATTTCTTAACTGCCAATTGTGTTTCACGAGCTGCTTCTTTCTGAATTTTCACTACTCGAAGCGATTCTTTTTGTAAAGCAATATTTCGATGAATTAAATCTAATTGGCTATCCAACGATAACAATTCATAGTAAGATGAAGCAATTTCAGAAATCAAATTAGTCAAAACAAAATTCTTTCCTTCAACTGTTGATAAATAACGCGCAATTGAAGCATCTTTTGAATTTCGTAACTTCTTCCAAATATCAACTTCCCAATCAGCATTTAATCCAATTGCATAATCCATCAACGGATCGGGCATTTCTTTTCCTGGTTTTATTTCAGTAGAAGCATCTCCTGCACCTTGACTTGTATAACGACCAACTTTTTCTACACCAACACCAGCTGTTGCTGCAACTGTTGGTGTTAATTTTCCATTTTTGTATAATACTTCATTTTTAGCAATTTCTATTTCTTGAAGTGTTATCATTAATTCTTGGTTATTTTTTAAGGCTTCTTCAATCAAAACGACCAAATTAGGATCAGTAAAAAATTGTTTCCAAGGAGTTAATCCAGAATTTGGTTTATCATCATTTATCGTATTTTGATAAGTTTCTGGAATTTTTGGCGCTTGATGATTTTCTATTTCTTTGCTTACTGCAGGAGCTTTACAACTCCAAATCATTGTTCCAAAAAGACTTATTGCGATTATATTTTTTAAGCTATTTTTATTCATCTTCAGAGATTTCTTCAGTTAAAGGATTTTCATCTTCATATTTTACCAATTGCATTTTATCTGCCAGAGCACCAAAAGCAACATACAAACCAGGTACGATAAACAACCCGAAAATAGTTCCGAACAACATTCCTCCCGCAGCAGCAGTACCAATTGTTCTATTTCCTACAGCTCCTGGACCCGATGCAATAACCAACGGAATAAGACCTGCAATGAATGCAAAAGAAGTCATTAAAATTGGACGAAAACGAACACCTGCACCTTCTATCGCTGATCTTACAATTGATAATCCTTCGCTATGTTTCTGCACTGCAAACTCAATAATTAACACCGCATTTTTACCAAGAAGCCCAATCAACATGACCATTGCAACTTGTGCATAAATATTATTTTCTAATCCTAATAATTTTAAGAAGAAAAATGCACCAAAAATTCCTGTTGGTAATGAGATAATAACTGGTAAAGGCAAAATAAAACTTTCGTATTGTGCTGCTAAGATCATGTAAACGAAAATTAAACAGATTGCGAAAATAATGACTGCTTCATTTCCACGAGAAACCTCATCTTTCGAAATCCCTGCCCAATCAATACCAAAACCACGAGGCAATGTATTTTTTGCTACTTCATTAATAGCTGCAATCGCTTGTCCACTACTATAACCTTGCGCTGGAGTTCCACTAATTTCTGCAGCATTGTACATATTATGACGTGTTATTTCGGATAATCCATATACTTTTTCTATTTTCATAAAAGCTGAATAAGGAACCATTTCACCTTGATCGTTTTTAACATACAGCTTTAATAAATCTTCTGGCAACGCACGATATTCTGGTGAAGCTTGTACCATTACTTTATAAGGACGATCGAATTTGATGAAACTTGTTTCGTAATTAGAACCAACCAAAGTTGATAAATTATCCATTGCATTTTCGATAGAAACACCTTTTTGCTCAGCAATATCATTATCAATTTTTAAGACATATTGCGGAAACGAAGCACTATAAAATGTGAAAACAGAACTTAATTCTGGACGGTGGCTTAATTCTTTTACAAAATCACGGCTCACTTCTTCCATTTTATGATAATCGCCACTACCTGCTTTATCCAACAATCTCAATTCAAAACCTCCAGCTGCACCATATCCAGGAACAGAAGGCGGTTGAAAATATTCGATATTCGCACCATTTATATTTCCTGCTTTTTCTTCTAATTCTTTAATAATTTCTTCAGCAGATTTTGATCGATCTTCCCAACTTTTCAAGTTTATTAAACAAGTTCCTGAATTCGCTCCAGTTCCTTCTGTTAAAATCTCGTAACCCGCCAAAGACGAAACTGATGAAACGCCATCTATGCCTTCTGCAATTTTTTGTAATTTTTGAGAAACTTCATTTGTTCTTTCTAATGTAGATCCTGGAGGAGTTTGAATAATTGCATAAAACATTCCTTGATCTTCATTAGGAATAAAACCTGAAGGCAAACTATTATTCAAGAAGAAAACTCCCGCACAAAATGCTAATAATATTCCGAAAGTAACGGTTCTTTTATTTACTGTTTTGTTTAAAACTTTCTCATATTTAAAAGATCCTTTATTAAACAAATTATTAAACTTTAATAAGAATCTATTTAATATCGTTTTCTTTCTTGGTTGATTATGATTATTCTTCAAAATCATTGCACATAAAGCTGGAGTTAGCGTTAAGGCTACAATTCCTGATAAAATAATTGATGTTGCCATAGTAATCGAGAATTGTCGATAAAAAATACCAACTGGACCAGACATAAATGCAACAGGAACAAACACAGCTGCCATTACAAATGTAATCGCTATAATTGCACCACTAATTTCGCGCATCGCTTCTTCTGTCGCTCGTAAAGGAGAGAGATTTTTCTCTTCCATCTTGGCATGCACCGCTTCTATAACAACAATCGCATCATCGACAACAACTCCAATTGCCATAACTAATGCAAAAAGAGAAATCAAGTTTAATGTAATTCCAAAGAAACTCATCAAAGCAAAAGTTCCGATCAAAGAAACAGGAACTGCTAATGCAGGGATTAATGTAGAACGCCAATCACCTAAGAATAGAAATACTACAATACCAACCAATACAAAGGCTTCGAAAAGTGTATGTACAACTTTTTCCATGGAAGCATCTAAGAATTTCGAAACATCATAAGAAATTTCGTAATCCATTCCTTTTGGTAAATTATTTTCTTTCAAATCTGCCATCAAAGTTTTGATATTTTTGATGACTTCGCTCGCATTACTTCCGTACGATTGTTTTATCACAATTGCCGCAGAAGGTTTTCCATTCAATGTTGAATAGATATCATACATTGAACTTCCAAATTCGATATCTGCAACATCTTTCAAACGTAAGATTTCTCCGTTAGAATTTGCTCTTAAAATGATATTTCCATATTGTTCTTTTGTATTATATCGACCTGAATATTTCAGTACATATTCGAATGCTTCTGAACGTTTTCCTGAACTTTCGCCAGTTTTCCCAGGCGAAGCTTCAATACTCTGTTCGTCTAACGCTTTCATTACATCATCTGCAGAAATACTATAAGCTTGCATACGATCTGGTTTCAACCATACGCGCATTGCATATTCTCTGTTTCCTAAAATATCAGCTTGTCCAACTCCATTAACACGTTTTAATTCAGATAAAATATTAATATCTGCATAATTATATAAGAATTGTTGATCTGCTTTTGGATCGTTACTATACAAGTTAATGTACATCAACATATTCGATTCTTCTCGCGTGATTTTTACTCCTTCACGCACAACCAATGGCGGAAGTTTATTTACAACAGAAGAAACACGGTTTTGCACATTTACTGCTGCAATATTTGGATCAGTTCCTAAATCAAAAATTACTTGAATAGAAGCTTCTCCATCATTCCCTGCATCAGATGTAATATATTTCATTCCAGGAACACCATTTAGCGCGCGTTCTAATGGAATAACAACAGATTTTATCAACAATTCGTTATTCGCACCAGGATATTCTGCTGTGATATTAACCTTTGGAGGCGAAATTGAAGGGAATTGTGTAACAGGTAATTTGACTAATGATAGAATTCCTAAGAAAACTATAATCAACGAAATGACAATCGAAAGAACGGGTCTTCGAATAAATTTATCAAACATAATTTTGATTTTTTTTAGATTAGTTTGATTTTAATTTTAATGATGAAAGAACTTTTTTAGGTGCAATAAATTTCGTTTTGATTTTATCATCATCCTTCACTTTCTGAACACCTTCCAACAAAATATTATCTTTCTCCGAAAGTCCGCTTTCTACGACATAAATATCTGGCATTTCTAAACCAATCGTAATATTTCTTGATTTCACAACACCATTTTTATCAACAACAAAAACGTACGTTTTATCTTGAATTTCGTAAGTTGCTTTTTGCGGAATTAATAAAACATCGTGTAATGGCACAGTCATTTTCACTTTTCCTGTTTCACCATTTCTCAATAAATGATTTGGATTAGCAAAACGCGCACGAAAAGCAATATTTCCAGTTTCGTTGTTGAATTCTCCTTCTATTGTTTCGACCAAACCTTTTTCTGGTAAAGGTTTATTATTCGCCATAATCAATGAAACTTGTTTACTAGCTCTGTTCTGTACATTTGTTTGATAATCTAAATATTCAGGCTCAGAAACATTGAAATAAGCAAACATTGATGAGTTATCAGACAAATTTGTCAACAACATTCCTTCGTCAATTAAACTTCCTAATTTCATTGGAATTCTATCAATCACTCCAGAAAAAGGAGCACGAATATCTGTAAATGATAAATGTAATTGAGCTAATTGCATTTCTGCTCTTGATTTTTCTAATCGTGCTTGTGCAATTGCTTTCTCATTTTTCGAAACGACATTATTATCTGCTAAAGTTGCCGAATTTTGCAATTCGATTTGTGCTTCTTTTACTTCTGCTTTTGATTTTAAATATTCGGCTTGATATATCGAAGGCATAATGCGAAACATCAATTGACCTGCATGTACATATTGCCCTTCATCCACAAATATTTTTTGTAAATAACCTTTTTCTTGTGCACGAATTTCTATATTTCGTACCGATTGAATTTGGGCAACATAATCCTTATCCACAATTGTATCCATTTTGATTGGCGTTGTGATTGGATAATCTTTCACTTCTTCTTTTTCCTCTTTTTTTGAACAACTTGTTGTCAATAAAACAGTACTTAGAGCGACAAACAATGCGACTCTTTTCATAATTCTTCTAACTTATTAAATGTAAAATTTGATTAAATTGATTTCTTGACAGAAGTAGTTTTACCAAGAAATATTACACATAGAAATATACAAGAGCTCAGCTATTCACGGACTGAACGCTATGTTTTTTGTGTAATTTTAAAAATTTTAGAAATCAATCAGATTCTAATTGTACGTAACAAAATGTACTTACAACTCGAAAATTTGATGCTTTTATTGTAGAAGATATGTTTCTTTCTTAAACCTTGAATAATAAAATTTAAGACTAAAACAACGCTTAATAATTTGATACAAGTTTCTAGATCAACTTTATTTGATGTTTGAAAATTCTCATCGATTGCTTCGACACCAGGATTTAATTCTTGTAATTGATTCGAATTTGAAGATTTAGAAAATTTAGTTTCAACAATTTTACCTGCATGATAAATATGTGTATTATCGTTGACAACTGTTTGTGAAGTTAAATTTCCTTGAAAATGTTGTGTACCAGCAAACACTTTAGTTTCTGCGAAAAACAGCAGAAATAAAGCAGATAACAGATATGTGACAAACGTTTTCATAATTCTGTTCAAATGTAAGATATGAAATAATATAAAAATCTATATTAACATTTTTTAACTATAAAATTTATTTGTTTTTATAATTAATTTATTTACAAATACTTAAATATGTAGCAAGAAGTATTTTAAATAATCAAATATTTTGTTGAAATTTGCAGAGAACAAACAAAAGTTTATGGCGAAAGCAAAAACAGCAAAAGAGTCATTAGCAGTGATGACAAATCTGGTTTTACCGAATGAAACCAATAATTTAGGAAATATGTTTGGAGGTGAATTATTAGCTTCTATGGACAGAATTTCTTCTATTTCTGCAAAAATGCATGGCGGAAGTTTCTTGGTTGTAACAGCAAGCGTAAATCACGTTGCTTTTAATATTCCTATTCCAATGGGAAGTACAGTGAAGTTAGAATCTAAAGTAACGCGTGCATTCAAATCTTCAATGGAAGTTTATGTTGATGTATATGTTTACGATTATGATAATAGTACGTATAACCAAACAAATAGTGGAATTTACACATTTGTTGCGGTAGATAATGACAATAAACCTGTACAAGTTCCTGAATTGATCCCAGAAACTGAGCAAGAAATTGAGCGTTATGAAGCTGCTTTGCGTCGTAAACAATTAAGTTTAATCTTATCTGGACGAATGAATCCAGCTGATGCGCATGAACTAAAATCGTTGTTTATTGTAGAGTAAAATCAGAATTATAATAAAAAAGTCGAAACTATGTTTCGACTTTTTTATTATATAGATTTTTATTAATCTTTCTTTATTAATCGATCAACAACATATTCTACTTGTGTTTTCCCATGTGCTTTTGGTTTACCATTTTCATCAAGGTTCACCATTGTGATTCGATCAACTGTAATAATTGTTTCATGAGTCATTTTATTTCTCACTTCACATTGTAAGCTTAAAGAGGTTGTTCCAAATTTTACAACTTCTATTCCTATTTCTACAATATCTCCTTCTCTTGCTGAAGCCATAAAGTTTATCTCAGACATATGCTTAGTTACAACATGCGAATTTTCAAGTTGAACAATGCTATATAAAGCTGCTTCTTCATCAATCCAAGCCAAAAGTTTTCCTCCGAAAAGTGTTTTATTTGGATTAAGATCTTCTGGTTTTACCCATTTACGAGTGTGAAATTTCATAATTTTCTGTTATTTTTTCTTGTTTACCCTCTTTTGCTAAAAAATTAGCTTCCGATATAAATTTCACTAAATTTATAGCATATTTTCCTTCTAACAAAGATTCGTTATCACGAGTTAAAGCATCAGAAATTTCAGCAATTGCATTTGGATGAAAATTCTTTTGATCTGTTGACATTTTGTTTGAACAACAAACATTTTTCAAATCTGAATAAATCATTTGATTTAGATATTGATCGCCAATTTTTATTGTTCCTTTTTCAGCAATAATAGTGATATTACTTTCAAAATTTTTATTGAAAACAGACGTTGTATAAATCATATGTCCAATTGCTTCGTCGGCAATAAAATCGACACATCCAGAATCATCAAATGCAGTAATATCGTTATGCGTAAAATTGAAACTTTTTGAATTTGTACAAATTACCTCATCAAACCAAAAGTTCATAATATCAATAAAATGAGAGAATTGAGTGAATAAAACTCCTCCATCCATTTCTAGATTTCCATGCCATTCTCTCAATTTATAATAATTTTTATTGCGATTCCAATAACAATTGATATTCACCATAAAAATTTTTCCTAAAGAATTATTATCGATTAAATTCTTTACATATTGCACAACCGGAGAAAAACGAAGTTGCATGGAAGTAAAAACTCTACGTTTTTTTTCTTCAGCAACTTTCAAGATTTCTTTTGCATCTTCTACAGTTAGTGCAATTGGTTTTTCAATCAAGACATTTTTTCCAGCTTTTAAGCAACGAATGGCATGTTCACGATGCAAACCATTTGGCGTAGCAATCACAACAACATCGGTTTCTTGGTCTTCTTTTAGAAAACTTTCAAGAGTAGAATAACCTTTAACTGGTAAATCATCTGGTAAATTAAAATCTATTACCGAGATTAGTTGTGCGTTTTCCGTTTCATCTATCGCTTGTTCATGTACACGACCAATGTGACCGTAGCCTAAAATGGAAAATTTTTTCATTAAATTTATTTAATAATTTTTTCTAATATCTTTTGTGTAATTAGATATGTTGGTTTTACACCTGTTAATCCTAAACCTCCAGAAGCTAATGTACTTCCTGTTTCTAAAGGATTATCAGAAGCGTAATAAGCATACATTACTTTTACATCTTTGTCTATATGATGTCTAATTTTTGAAGCAACTTGAATTGCTTTTTGATAATGTGCTCCTTCCATTTCTAATCCAATTGCTTGGAAAGACGAATTTTTGAAATATTCTAAAACATCTTTATTTTGCAAAGAAGTTCCTAAAACCGAAATCATTGGTCCTTCGTAAACACCTAAACCTTGTCCTTCGAAATCTTCTTTCGTTAATTCGTTTTCAAACACATAGTTATCTGTTGTTCCTTCGAAAACATGAGCAGTTGCAATCATAATATCTCCTTTGTTTCCTTCCAGAATTCCAGCTTTTCCCATAATTGCGACAGATTTTACATTCATTTTGAATCTTACATCTCCAACTTTGTATGGTTTCAACAATTCGTCCATTGCTTCGAATGCTTGTTCTCCAAAGGCATAATCCATTACAATGATTACTTCATTGTTTTTATCTTTTGCATAAGAAAACGCAGAGTTTGCAACATTTACTTTAGATAAATCAATAATCTGAACATCGATATTTGTTCCTGATTGATCTTTGATGTAAACTAAACCGTTTTGTTGAGTATATTCATTTAACGATTCTCTCAACATTTTGTTGTTTGAAGCGCTTAAATCTTCGTAAATTTCTACTCCATCATTTTTGTATTTTCTTTTCAATCCATCATATGCATATAACATGTTTGATACACTGTGCATATTTGCAGAAATGATATGAATATTTTTGTCTTGAAGATTATTTTCAAATAATACACGTTTGATTTCATTTGCCCATTTTTCTCCAATCATGTGATGACCAATCGATTCACGTAATGTTGAGGTAAATGTAATTTCACGTTTCTTTGTTCCGATGCGATCTTGTTGACTTGTATATCCCATCCAATAAACAATTCGGAAAAAACGATCTTTGTCTTCAGAAGTTCCAAAATAGTTGTGGATTTCTTGAGTTTCTTCAAACGTTCTTCCTAAAATTGTTGATAAATGCATCAAAGCAACTTCACGCTCTTTACGCGAAATTTCCACTTCATCAAATACAACATTTTCAATAAATTCCCATGCTCTACTTTTCGAAAGTGTTTCATTGCTAAATGCTCTATTTCTGATTTTATCTGCTTCATTGTATAAAAATGTTAAATGCGTTAAAACATCATAAATATCAGAACGACCACGAGAAATTTCAATATTCATTTGATCATCATCAATTCTGTAGCAAAAACGACGACGTTTTGCAGGAATGATTGGTGTAAAAATAGAACGATCATAACCTTCATCAGATGTAAAAGACACGTAAGGTGTTTCTACAATTCCTTCTGGTAAACGATCTAAAACGTACATTAATCCACTTAATTCTACTTTGTTTGGATCTGTCATTGATCCGTAGATTTCAGGATTGATTTCAAATAATAAATTTCTTAAAATTTTTCCAGGTGCACCAGATGGACGGTACACTCCTCTATGAAATAAATGACGCATTGATATATATAATCTTTCAATAGCGTCAGTAGATCTTCTTGCTCTTGTTATTGACATAAATTTTTTACTTTTTTTGGTTGTTTAATTCTTGTTGAATGGTCATTAATTCATTATACCATTCTTGTCCAAATTTTCGGACTAACGAATCTTTTGCAAATGTTGCGACATTCACTTTCAATTCTTTTCCTAAGGTACAAGCATCTGCGCAAATATCCCATACATCGTAGTTAACTGAAGTGAAATTTGAATATTCCTTAACACGCACTGGATATAAATGACACGAAATCGGTTTTTTGTAATCTATTTTTCCGTCTTCGTATGCTTTCTCAATTCCACATTTTGAAAAACCATTTTCTTCGAAAACTAAATAAACACATTCGCGGTTATTGACTAATGGAGTTACCCAATCTCCGTCAGTATCCATTGTGTATTTACCTTCTTGCTCTATAACCGCAATTCCTTCGGGACGCAAATAAGGTTTTACATCTTCATAAATATCGTCTAATACAGTTAGTTCGTCTTCATTCAAAGGTGCGCCAGCGTCACCTTCTACACAACAAATCCCTTTACATTTGTTTAGATTACAAACAAAATCTTCATTTAGTAGTTCTTGAGATACAAGGGTTTTTCCTATTTGGAACATGTTACATTAAATTTTGTAACATACAAAGGTACGGAAAATTCCTCAGAAAAATGTAATTTTGTAAAAGAATAATGGATAATCTACTTTCAAAAATCAATCATCCTAAGCAACTTAGGCATTTTGAAACATCTCAACTAAAGGATTTAGCTCACGAGATGCGCGAATTTATTTTAGAAACCTTAAGTGTAAAACCGGGGCATTTAGGAGCTAGTTTAGGTGTTATTGAATTAACGCTTGCGTTGCATTATCATTACAATACACCAACAGATTTATTACTTTGGGATGTAGGTCATCAAAGTTATCCACATAAAATTTTGACAGGCCGTCAACAAATTTTTGATTCATTACGCCAAAAAAATGGAATTTCTGGTTTTCCAACACGAACAGAAAGTGAGTTTGACACATTTGGAGTTGGGCATTCATCTACTTCAATTTCAGCAATTGTTGGAATGGCAACAGCAGATAGAATTAATCAGATTAATCGTAAACATATTGCCATTATTGGTGATGCATCAATTACTTCTGGAATGAGTTTGGAAGCTTTAAATCATCTTGGATCAACAGATTTAGATGTTTTAGTCATTCTAAATGATAATGATATGGGAATTGATCCTTCGGTTGGAGGATTAAAAAAACATTTTAAATCATTAAAAAATCAATCAGAAAACATTTTTACCAATTTTGGTTTAAATTTTATTGGAACAATTGACGGACATAATTTTGAACAATTGTTTCAAGCTTTTGAACAAGCAGATTTGATAAAAGGTCCAAAAGTTTTACACATCAAAACCATTAAAGGAAAAGGCTATAAACAAGCTGAAATTAATCAAGTAAAATGGCACGCGCCAGGTTTATTTGATAAGATAACAGGCAAAATTAAATTAGAGAAAAAGAAGAAATCTTTTCAAGATGTTTTTGGTGAAACAATGCATGAACTTCTTCAAAATAATTCACAAATCGTTGCCATAACTCCTGCGATGTTAACAGGAAGCAATTTGGTGAAATGTCAACAAGTTTTCCCAGAACGAGTTTTTGATGTTGGGATTGCTGAGCAACACGCTGTTACATTTGCGGCTGGTTTAGCAACACAAAATACCATTCCGTATTGTGTTATTTACTCTACATTTTTACAGCGAGCATATGACCAGGTTATTCACGATGTTGCTTTACAAAATCTACCTGTTGTATTTTGCATTGATCGTGCTGGTTTTGTCGGTACAGATGGCGCAACGCATCATGGATATTTTGATATTGCATATTTGCGCGAAATACCAAATATGATTGTTTCTTCGCCTCGAAATGAAAAAGATTTTAAAAATCTATTGTATACAGCTCAATTTACAACTCAACCATTTGCGATTCGTTATCCAAAAAATAACATCCAAACAAGTGATTCTAAAATTGAGAAAATAGAAATTGGTAAATCTGAAATTATTTTTGAAGGAAATCAATTAGCCATTCTTTCAACTGGATTGATTAGTTCTCGAATTGAAGAAATTATTATTCAACATAACCTTCAAAGTAAAGTTGCCTTGATTGATTTTCCATTTATCAAACCGTTGGATGAATCTCGATTGAAAGCAATTTCATTAAAATATTCAACTATTATAACTTTTGAAGATGGAATTAAAAAAGGAGGTTTTGGAAGTGGAATTTTAGAATTTCTAAATACAATTCACTACAAAGGAAATGTCTCAATTAATGGCTATCCAGATGAATTTATCGAACATGCTTCAATTTCTGAATTAGAGGAAATAGTTGGTTTAGATAATTCATCGATTTTAGAAATGATAAAAAGTTATTTGTAATGAAACATGAATATTTTAAAGAAGCTTTGAATTCTTTTTTATTTGGTTTAGCAATACTGATTATAGCCGTCATTTTAAACAACCCATTTAAAAAGAAAAAGATTAAACAAAATTTAAGTTTTGGATTGGAACAAAAAGACAAATTAGAGTATATTAGTGATGGTTTGAGAAGTAATAATTCTATTAGATTAATTAGATTAAAAAGTATATATTTATTTGCAACTATTTTTATTATTGCATCAATTTTCTATTTGATTTTAGGAATTATTGAATATTTTTAAACTTCATAATTTTCGGTACGAGAGTTGTAATGGCTTTCTCTAATTTATAAACACACAACCAATGAAAAAAATAATCGGTTTATCTTTTGTAGCACTATTGTTGACATTACAATCTTGCAGCACAACCAATAATATGCATGAATTTTACACAAAATATGACAAACAAGCGACTGTAATTCCTTTACCTTCTTTTGCCTTAAAATTAGCTGGGAAAGCTGGTGGGACAGATTTATTTAATTATCTAAAATCAGCAAAAGTATTTGTTGTTTCAGATGCTGGACAAGGAAAACAAAAAAGAATCATGAATGATTTACAATCGTCTATGCGCGGTGAGAGATTTGAAAATTTAGTGAAATTCAAAGCGAAAGACAGCCGTTTGAATATTTCATTACAAGAAGATCAAGGTCGTGTTAAAAAAATGATTTTTGGAATTAATGGTTTACAAAATGTATTAGTTATTGACTCAAAATTAGATATTCCAAGAGCAGATTTAGATAAAATTTTGGATAAAGTTTCCGCTGAAGATATTATAGATTTAGCAGAAATTTTGAAATAATATAAAAAGCCAGCTAATTAGTTGGCTTTATTTTATAAACAAGTTTAATAGATTTATCTTTAAAATTATATTCTCTATAATAAATGACTACCTGATGATTTATAAACAATTTTGTATTTTCAAAAAACTTCTTGATATTTAATTTACTATCATCTAAGATGTATAAATCTTTTGCATCCATTTTCATTATAAAGAGAAGTTGTATAATTATTTTTAGACTTTCGAGTTTTTTCAGCTAAATAATCTTCTTCATCATAACCTAAACAACTTTTTCCTATATCGGATAAGCGAATTATCTGAATTTTTGCTTCAGGCAATTTCATCATCAAACAACTATTTGATATAAAAAGGATAATCATAAATCCAAGAAATCTGTAGTTTTTCATTATATTTATAATAGGATTAGTATCATATATTAAAGATAGATGAAAATGCTTTACTTAATATGATATATAAAAAATCAGAAGAAAATAATTCGCTTCGGACTTTTATAATTTTGTTTTAATAAATCTATTTCAAGTCTTCATTTCGCATAAATTCTTCAGCTTTTTCAACCATGTTTTTTGAACCGCAAAAGAAAGGAATACGTTGGTGTAATTCTGTTGGTTCAACATCCATAATACGATTAAAACCATCTGAAGCTTTTCCTCCAGCTTGTTCTGCAATAAAGGCCATAGGATTACATTCGTATAATAAACGCAATTTTCCGTTTGGATTATTTGTTCCTGAAGGATAGATATATATTCCTCCTTTCAACATATTTCGGTGAAAATCCGAACAAAGAGAACCTATGTAACGAGAAGTATACGGGCGGTCTTCTTCATCTGCCTGACAGTATTTTATGTAATTTTTAACTCCTTGTGGGAATTTTACATAATTACCTTCGTTCACAGAATAAATGTTTCCATCTTCAGGAATACACATATTTGGATGAGATAAATAAAATGTTCCGATTCCTGGATTTAAAGTAAATCCATTAACGCCATTCCCAGTTGTGTAAACCAACATTGTCGATGTTCCATAGATAACATATCCAGCTGCAACTTGCTTATTTCCTGGTTGTAAAAAATCTTCTATTGTAACTGGCGTTCCTGGTTCTGTAACACGGTGATAAATAGAAAAAATAGTTCCTACAGAAACGTTAACATCAATATTAGAAGAACCATCTAAAGGGTCAATCAATACAACGTATTTACTGTTTTTAGAATTTTTGGAAGGTTGAATTGCAATAAAATCTTCATTTTCTTCTGAAGCGATTCCACACACAACTTCACGCTGTGATAAAGTATCTATAAAAGTTTCGTTTGCGAAAACATCCAATTTTTGTTGTTTTTCTCCTTGGACATTTTCATTACCGACTTCACCTAAAATACTAACTAAACCAGCTTTGTTAACGTTGTAATTGACAACCTTTGTTGCTAATTTAATAGAACTTAGTAATCGAGATAGCTCTCCAGATGAATAAATAAAATCGGCTTGATTTTCTATGATAAACTCTCCGAGAGTTTGATGAGAATTTGTGTTCATAATTATGTTTTGCTCGTCAAATATCGGAATAAAAACTTAATTTTTCACCATTTCAAACGTTTGAAATTAATCTAAATATATGAAAATCATTTGACAAATTTATTTTTCATTTTAAGTTGATTCAGTTAAGATATAATTGTAGTTTGGTTATATTTGCAAGTTAATTAATTGTAAAAAAAAGTTTTTATAGGAATGAAAGTTTTCAAATTCGGTGGTGCTTCTGTAAAAGATGCAGCCGGCGTTAGAAATGTTGCAGAATTACTGCAATCTGTTGGTTACGAAAATACATGCGTAATAGTTTCTGCTATGGGCAAGACAACAAATGCATTAGAAGAAGTAGTCAAACGTTATTTTGAAAAGGATGATTTCGAAAAAACTATCAAGAATGTTAAGGAACAACATATTGATTTAGCAAAAGAATTATTTGATGATGCAACAGAAGTTTCGAATGAGATTTCACAATTTTTTGATGATATTGTTTCATTTCTAAGACGAAATAAATCACCAAATTATAGCTATGTATATGATCAAATTGTTTGCTGTGGAGAGTTAATCTCGACAAAAATTATCAGTATGTATCTTAATTCTATTAAGATTACGAATGAATGGTTGGATGTTCGCGATTACATCAAAACAGATAATACATACCGCGAAGGAAAAGTAAACTGGAAATTAACAGAAGAGAATATTACAAAACTGACGCAAACAGGATTATTTATAACACAAGGTTTCCTTGGCTCTGATCTTAATTTCTTTACAACAACTTTAGGAAGAGAAGGATCAGATTATTCAGCTGCTATTTTTGCATATTGTCTAAATGCTGAAAGTATGACGATTTGGAAAGATGTTCCAGGTGTTTTAAATGCAGATCCACGTTATTTTGATAATGCAGAATTATTGCACCATATTTCATATGAAGAAGCAATAGAATTGGCATATTACGGAGCATCTGTTATTCACCCGAAAACATTGCAACCGCTTCAACAAAAGGAAATTCCTTTCTTCGTTAAATCATTTATTAATCCAACAGAAGCAGGAACAGAAGTAGCAAAAGGTCAACCATTAGAACCAAAAGTTCCTTGTTTTATTCTGAAAAGAGATCAACACTTAGTACGTTTATCGAGTAAAGATTTTTCATTTATTACAGAAGATAAATTAAGTGGAATTTTCAATAAACTATATGATTATCAAATCAAAGTGAATCTGATGCAAAATTCTGCAATTTCACTATCTTTATGTTTAGAGGATAAATACAACAATTTAGATAAGTTTGTAGCTGATATGAACGAAGAATTCAAAGTACAAGAAGAAAATAATGTTTTATTGTACACTATTCGTCATTTCAATTCAGATTCAGATAAAGTTGTATCAAAAGAAAAAGAGTTATTGCGTCAAACAGTACGTGAAACATTACAAATCGTTGTAAAAGCTTAAATGAGTTTAATTACTACACAAGATATCTATTCGGCATCAGGTCTTTCTAAAATTGGAGTTTTAGGAAAACCTGTAGCTTGGACATTGAAAAAAATTTTCAGTATAGATCAGTTAAATGATTTATATAACAGAGGAAAACATTTAGAATGTGAACCTTTTTTAGATTACTTAATAGATGATATGGGAGTGGATTACGAAATCCACGAAGAAGATTTGAAACGTATTCCAAAAGAAGGACCATTTATTATTATTTCTAATCATCCGTTAGGAGCATTGGATGGAATTATTTTGATGCATTGCATGTCAAAAATTCGTCCTGATTTTAAGGTGATGGGTAATTTTTTATTGCAGAAAATTAAACCATTAGATCCTATGATTATTCCAGTTAATCCTTTCGAAACAAGAAAAGAAGCTTACAATAGTCTTTCTGGGATGCGAGATGCATTAAAATTATTAAGAGATGGAGGATGTTTGGGAATTTTTCCTGCAGGAGAAGTTTCGTTCCGTGATGAAGAAAGAAGAATAATAGACAGAGAATGGCAAGAATCAGCAATGAAGTTGATTAAGAAAGCTAAAGTTCCTGTTGTTCCTATGTTTTTTAGAGCGAGAAATAGCAATGTTTTTTATCGCTTAGCAAAACTTCATCCAGATTTTCAAACAGCGATGTTGCCTGCAGAAATGATGAAGAAACGAACTCGTCCAATTCAGATTCGAATAGGAAAACCAATTTTGCAAAAACAGCAAGATGAACACGAGACAATTCAAGATTATTCAGCATTTTTGAGAAAGAAAACTTACATGCTTTCTTCTTACTATAATCAGAAAAGAAGTTTTACTGAAGTCTTAAAAAATCCGACACATATCGAGCTAAAAATTCCGAATTTACCAAGTTTATCTTCTTCAAATAAAAAGGTTAAGCCTGTAATTTCAGAAACGCCTTTAGAACTGTTATTGCAAGACATTACAGAATTGCAAAAGGATGAACAAGCGTTATTATTTACGAATAATAATTACGAATGTTTTTTTGCAACAGCGCAACAAATTCCAAATATTTTAAGAGAAATCGGTCGTTTGCGAGAAATTACTTTCCGAGCAATTGGAGAAGGAACAAATGACGAAATTGATTTGGATAGATTTGATAATCATTATCATCATTTGTTTTTATGGGATAAGGAAACTAACAAGATTGTTGGGGCTTATCGTATGGCAATTGGTTCAGAAGTATACGAAAAATATGGAATCAATGGATTTTATGTGAACGAGTTATTTAATTTCGATCCAGAAATACATCCTTTTTTTAAGAAATGTATCGAAATGGGTAGAGCTTTTGTTTCGGCTGAATATCAGCAAAAACCAATGCCACTTTTCTTATTGTGGAGAGGAATTGTACATGTTACGTTGAGAAATCCAAATCAAAAATTCATTATTGGTGGTGTAAGTATTAGTAATCAGTTTTCTGATTTTTCAAAATCATTGATGATTGAGTTTATGAAATCTCATTACTACGATTCAACGGTTGCACAATATGTGCGAGCAAAGAATGAATTTAAAGTAAAATTAAAAGAAGAGGATAAAGAATTTATTTTTGATGAATCTGAAGCTGATTTAAATAAATTTGATAAATTAATTGATGAGCTTGAACCTAATATGTTGCGTTTACCAGTTTTAATCAAAAAATACATCAAACAAAATGCGAAAGTCATAGCATTTAATGTCGATCCAAAGTTTAATGACGCGATAGATGGTTTAATGTATATAAGAGTTTCAGATATACCAGAATCTACTGTTCGTCCTGTTCTAGAAGATATTCAAGCAGAATTGGATCGTAAAATTCAATCAGGAAAATTTGACGGAAATTTTATTTAAAGAATATAAAATTCAAACATAAAAAAAGCGCTTAACCTAGTTAAGCGCTTTTATATTTTAGCTTCGCTTTAATTATTTAGCTACTGCTGTAGAATCTGCTGCTGGAGCTGCTGCTGAATCAACAACTGCTGCTGCAGAGTCAGCTACTGGAGCTACTGCTGAATCAACTACTGCTGTAGCAGAATCTGTAGCTGGTGCTTCTTCTACTGGTGCTTCTTCAGTTTTCTCTCCACAAGATACTGCTCCTAATGATAAAGCTGCTACTGCAACTACTGCGAAAAATTTTTTCATCTTCTAAAATTTAATTAATTAAACGTTTTGTTATTTGATAGGTCAAATTTAGAATGATTTTGACCTGATAGAATAAAAAACGTTTGTAATTATTTTGTAAAATAAAAAGATTTTACAAAAATCAATCAATCATTTATTTAGCATAGAAATTTTCCGAAATTATAAAGTTTATTAAAAGAATTTATTCTCAAATTTTATAATTCATTCGTGATTTTTCCTAAGATTTCAGCTGTTATTTTAAAACTTGAGCTTCTAATTTGAATTTTTCAATTTTATTTGAAATTAAATCTAATCTCAAATTATGAATACTTCCGATATGTGAAGTTTGAAATTCTTTGTGTGGGACGTATGTTCCATTTTCTACAGATAAACCAACTTGTCTGTAAGCATCACGGAAAGGAGTTCCATTTTTGATCGCTTCGTTTATGTTTTCTACGGTATAAATAGGATCGTATTTTTCTTGATTTAGATAATTATCTTTAATCTGAAGTTGAGGAATTGCAAATGTCAAAATATCAATAATATTATCAAATTGCATCATTGGTTCGAACAAGATTTCTTTTAGAATTTGATAATCGCGATGATATCCACTTGGAAGATTATTTATCGTCATCATAATATCATTTGGCAAAGCTTGGATTCTATTACAATGCGCGCGCGTTAATTCGAATACATCAGGATTTTTCTTATGTGGCATAATCGATGATCCTGTTGTCATTTCGTTTGGTAATTTTACAAAGGCCAAATCTTGTGAATTGTATAAAACCAAATCGTATGACATTTTAGATAATGTTCCACAAATCATAGCTAAAGCCGTTGCAACAGATTTTTCTGTTTTCCCACGTAACATTTGCGCACCAACAGAAGAAACTAAAATTTCAGAAAAACCTAATTCTTGAGTTGTTTGTAAACGATCAATTGGGAAACTTGTTCCAAAACCAGCTCCAGAACCTAAAGGATTTTGATCAGAAATTTTATAAGCTGCTTCAAAAAAGTATAAATCGGTCAATAAACTTTCTGCATAAGCAGAAAACCACATTCCGAAACTACTTGGCATAGCTGCCTGAAAATGTGTATAGCCTGGTAATTGATAGTTTTTAAATTCTTCAGCTTTTTGTAAAAAGATATCAATTAGCTTGATGATTTTATCTGTAATCTGTTTTAAATAATGTTTTTCAAAAAGTTGAATAGCCACTAAAACTTGATCATTTCGAGAACGTGCAACGTGAATTTTTTTTCCAGCATCTCCAGTTTTCTCAATCAAAAAAGCTTCAATTTTTGAATGTATATCTTCGTAATTTTCATCTATTTCGAAATTATTCTCAGCAATTAACACCAAAACTTCATCTAAAGCAATTTGTAAAGCATCATTTTCTAAATTACTAATCAAGCCTGTTTTTGCAAGCATATTTGCTTGTGCTTTGGATGCTAATGCATCGTATTTTGCAAGATGAGCATCTAATTCTCTGTCTTTTCCTACAGTAAATTTTTCGATTTTATCATTAATGGTAAAACCTTTGTCCCAAAGTTTCATATCTATAATAATGAATTAAGATGCAAAGCTAATAAAAACTTGTATAATATTTCATTAAATATGTATAATTATTAATCTTATTAAATATTTATTCATATTGAGAATTTTTAATTGGTTTTTTAGATTATTTAGATGTTTGATAACATTTCGAAAGAATGATTATTGAATGTTTATTAAAGTTTTGAAATAATTTAATTTCGTAAAAATATGACCTGAAAATTATGAACTTGATATTTTAACAACTCTTAAATTTTTAACTTGTATTTATTTTCGTTTAAAATATTGTCAAAGTGAAATTTAGACCTTTTTTATAATAATTCTAAATTATTAAAATATAACTAAAATATATCATCCTTTGATGAAAAATCATTACTATAAACGTAATTTTGTGTATCAATTTATAGCTAAACGCATATTTGTTTAGATAATTGTTAATGTAAAATTTATGATTTTATCTCTTTCTCAAATACTTATTTGTATTGATTTTGTTAGAGTTAAATTCTTAAAAATTACACTTCGAAAAAAATTACATACTTAGTTTGTATTCTGATAACAGTAGTTGCCTATGCCAAAATGTTTTTTTTGAAAAAAATTGCATAAGATGTAACGATACAACAAAGTGTTATTATATAATTCATTTTGATTGAATGAAATCAGGTGTAAGTAGCTTGATTTTAAACAATCTTTAATATTTAAAAAGAAAAGATAGATAATTATGAGTCTTTATCAAGAGTATCTTAACGAGATTGAAGAAAGAAAAGGTCAAGGTTTACATCCAAAACCAATTGATGGTGCAGAATTACTAAGTGAAATCATTAATCAAATTAAAGATGTTAACAACGAATACCGCGAGGATTCTGTTAAATTCTTTATCTATAATACTTTGCCAGGAACAACATCTGCTGCAGGTGTAAAAGCAAAATTTTTAAAAGAGATTATTTTAGGAGAAGCTACAGTTGCTGAAATTACACCAACTTATGCTTTCGAATTATTATCTCACATGAAAGGAGGGCCATCTATTGAGGTTCTTTTAGATTTAGCTTTAGGAAACGATGAAGCAATTGCAAAACAAGCTGCTGAAGTTCTTAAAACACAAGTTTTCTTATATGATGCAGATACAGCTCGTTTAGCTGATGCTTTTAAAGCAGGAAATGCAATCGCAAAAGATATTTTAGAAAGTTATGCAAAAGCAGAATTCTTTACAGAGTTACCAGCTGTTGCAGAAGAAATAAAAGTAGTAACTTATATTGCTGCTGAAGGAGATATTTCTACAGATTTATTATCTCCAGGTAACCAAGCACACTCTCGTTCGGATAGAGAATTGCATGGTCAATGTATGATTACACCAGAAGCTCAAGCAGAAATTAGAGCTTTGCAAGCACAACATCCAGATGCTTCTGTAATGTTAATCGCTGAAAAAGGTACAATGGGAGTTGGTTCTTCTCGTATGTCAGGAGTTAACAACGTTGCTTTATGGACAGGGAAACAAGCATCGCCTTATGTTCCTTTCGTAAATATTGCGCCAATTGTTGCTGGTACAAATGGAATTTCTCCAATTTTCTTAACAACTGTTGATGTAACAGGAGGTATTGGAATTGATTTGAAAAACTGGACGAAAAAAGTTGATGCAAATGGAGATGTTGTTCGTAACGAAGCTGGAGATCCAGTTTTAGAAGAAGTTTACTCAGTTGCTACAGGAACAGTTTTAACAATTAATACTAAAACTAAAAAATTATATAATGGAGATCAAGAGTTAATTGATATTTCAAGATCATTAACTCCTCAAAAAATGGAATTTATCAAAGCAGGAGGTTCTTATGCAATCGTTTTTGGTAAAAAAATTCAAACATTTGCGGCTCAAACTTTAGGTATCGAAGCGCCAGTAGTTTTCGCTCCTTCAAAAGAGATTTCAAATGAAGGTCAAGGTTTAACAGCAGTTGAGAAAATTTTCAATAATAATGCAGTTGGATCTACTCCAGGAAAAGTTTTACATGCTGGTTCTGATGTTCGTGTTAAAGTAAACATTGTAGGTTCTCAAGACACAACAGGTTTGATGACATCTCAAGAGTTAGAAGCAATGGCTGCTACAGTTATTGCTCCAACAGTTGATGGTGCATATCAATCAGGATGTCACACAGCTTCAGTTTGGGATAAAAAAGCACAAGCAAATATTCCTAAATTGATGAAATTTATGAATGATTTCGGTGTAATTACAGCGCGTGACCCTAAAGGGGAATACCATGCAATGACAGATGTTATTCATAAAGTATTGAATGATATTACAATTGATGAATGGGCGATTATTATTGGAGGAGATTCTCACACACGTATGTCTAAAGGAGTTGCTTTTGGTGCCGATTCAGGAACTGTAGCTTTAGCTTTAGCAACAGGTGAAGCTTCTATGCCAATTCCAGAGTCTGTAAAAGTAACTTTCAAAGGAGAGATGAAAGAATACATGGATTTCCGTGATGTAGTTCATGCAACTCAAGCACAGATGTTGAAACAATTTGACGGAGAAAATGTATTCCAAGGTCGTATTATTGAAGTTCATATCGGAACATTATTAGCGGATCAAGCATTTACATTTACAGATTGGACAGCAGAAATGAAAGCAAAAGCATCTATTTGTATTTCTCAAGATGATACTTTAATCCAATCGTTAGAAATTGCCAAATCTCGTATCCAAATTATGATCGATAAGGGAATGGATAACAAAAATAAAGTTTTACAAGGATTAATTGATAAAGCAAATAAACGTATCGAAGAAATTAAATCTGGAGAAAAACCAGCTTTAACTCCAGATGCAAATGCAAAATACTATGCTGAGGTTGTAATTGACTTAGATATTATTGATGAGCCAATGATTGCCGATCCAGATGTAAATAATGCTGATGTTTCTAAACGTTATACACACGATACAATCCGTGATTTAACTTACTACGGAGGAGATAAACACGTAGATTTAGGTTTCGTAGGATCTTGTATGGTGCACAAAGATGATTTAAAAATCGTTTCTCAAATGTTACGTAATGTAGAAAAAGCAAATGGTAAAGTTGAATTCAAAGCGCCTTTAGTTGTTGCTGCACCTACTTATAACATTATTGACGAATTGAAAGCTGAAGGAGATTGGGAAATGTTACAAAAATATTCAGGATTTGAATTTAGTGACTTGTTACCAAAATCAACAGCGCGTACAGAATACGAAAATATTATGTATTTAGAGCGTCCTGGATGTAACCTTTGTATGGGTAACCAAGAAAAAGCAGAAAAAGGAGATACTGTAATGGCTACATCTACACGTTTATTCCAAGGTCGTGTTGTTGAAGACCGCGATGGTAAAAAAGGAGAATCTTTATTAGCTTCTACTCCAGTAGTTGTTTTATCAGCAATTTTAGGACGTATTCCTTCAATCGAAGAATATAAAGCTGCTGTAGAAGGGATTAACTTAACAAAATTTAAACCAATTTCAATGAACTAATTTGTTCTGAGAAAAAGAATATATCAACCGAGATTATCTTTAGATAATCTCGGTTTTTTTATACCTTAAATATATGTTGTGATGAATTAAGTTAGAATTGATATAAATAAGAGTATTAATCATTTAGCGATGTAAATTATTAAATAATTCAGTATATTGGGGTATGTTTTTTGATTAATAAAAACTAATTAAATAAATCAATTATTATGGCATTTGATATAAATATGATTAAAGGCGTTTATGCGAAGATGCAAGAGCGTGTTGATGCTTCTAGAGCTATCGTAGGTCGTCCTTTAACGTACTCAGAAAAAATTTTATATGCTCACTTATTTGCGGGAGAACCAACAGAAGCTTACACAAGAGGTGAGTCTTATGTAGATTTTGCTCCAGATCGTGTAGCAATGCAAGATGCAACTGCGCAAATGGCTTTATTGCAATTTATGCAAGCAGGAAAAACTAAAACTGCTGTTCCATCGACTGTTCATTGTGATCACTTGATTCAAGCAAAAGTTGGAGCAAAAACAGATTTACAAGAAGCTATCAATAAATCATCTGAAGTATTTAATTTCTTAGAATCAGTTTCAAATAAATACGGAATTGGATTTTGGAAACCAGGTGCAGGAATTATTCACCAAGTAGTTCTTGAAAATTATGCTTTTCCAGGAGGAATGATGATTGGTACTGATTCTCATACACCAAACGCAGGTGGATTAGGAATGGTAGCAATTGGTGTTGGTGGTGCTGATGCAGTAGATGTGATGTCTGGAATGCCTTGGGAATTAAAAATGCCAAAATTAATCGGAGTTAAATTGATTGGTAAATTATCTGGATGGGCTGCTCCTAAAGATATTATTTTAGAAGTTGCTGGACTTTTAACTGTAAAAGGAGGAACAGGAGCTATTGTAGAATATTTTGGAGAAGGTGCAGAATCTTTATCTGCAACAGGTAAAGGAACGATTTGTAACATGGGTGCAGAAATTGGGGCAACAACTTCTATTTTTGCTTATGATGATGCCTCAGAAAGATATTTAAGAGCAACTGATCGTAATGATGTTGCTGATGCTGCAAATGAACATAAAGCATATTTACGTTCTGATGATGAAGTTTATGCAAATCCGGAAAATTTCTATGACCAATTAATTGAAATTAATTTATCAGAATTAGAACCTCGTTTAAACGGACCTTTTACGCCAGATTTAATGACACCAGTTTCTAAAATGAAAGAAACTGCTGCTGCAAATGGTTGGCCATTAGATGTAGAATGGGGATTAATAGGATCTTGTACGAATTCTTCTTATGAAGATTTATCTCGTGCAGCTTCTATTGCTCAACAAGCTTTAGATAAAGGATTAGAAGCGAAATCATCTTTTGGTATTAATCCTGGTTCAGAAGTTGTTCGTTATACAGCAGACAGAGATGGTTTTTTAAAAACATTTGAAGATTTAGATGCTGTTATTTTTACAAATGCTTGTGGACCTTGTATTGGTCAATGGGATCGTGAAGGTGCAGATAAAGAAGAAAAAAATACAATCGTTCACTCATTTAATCGTAATTTCAAAAAACGAGCAGATGGTAATCCAAATACGTATGCTTTCGTAACATCTCCAGAAATGGTTGCTGCGATTGCAATTTCAGGACGTTTAGATTTTAATCCATTAAAAGATAAATTAATCAATAAATTTGGAGAAGAAGTAATGTTAGATGCTCCAAAAGGAGAAGAATTACCAACAAAAGGTTATGCTTACGAAGATAATGGATACCAAGCGCCTGTAGAAGACGGATCGAATGTAGAAGTTGTCGTTAATCCAAATTCCGAACGTTTACAATTATTAGAAGGATTTAAACCTTGGAATGGAGAAAACATTATGGGAGCTAAACTGTTAATTAAAGCATTTGGTAAATGTACAACTGACCATATTTCTATGGCTGGACCTTGGTTGCGTTTCCGTGGACATTTAGATAATATTTCAAATAATACTTTAATTGGAGCTGTAAATGCATTCAATCAAGAAACCAATTCTGTAAAAAATCAATTAACAGGAGAATATGGTCCAGTGCCAGATACAGCTCGTGCTTATAAAGCAGCAGGTGTTCCTTCTGTTATTGTTGGTGACGAAAACTACGGAGAAGGTTCTTCTCGTGAACACGCTGCAATGCAACCTCGTCATTTAGGAGCAGTAGCTGTTTTGGTAAGATCTTTTGCTCGTATTCATGAAACAAATCTTAAGAAACAAGGTATGTTAGCATTAACTTTTGCAGATAAAGCAGATTATGACAAAGTACAAGAAGATGATACAATCAACTTTATTGACTTAAAAGAATTTGCTCCTGGAAAACCATTAAACATAGAATTTGTACATGCTGATGGTTCAAAAGATTTAATAGTTGCCAACCATACATATAATGCACAACAAATTGAATGGTTTAAAGCTGGTTCAGCACTAAACTTAATTAAAGCACAACAATCAAAATAATTAATTGAACATAAATGAAAAGCCGATGTAGAAAAACATCGGCTTTTTTATGTATTTATAGTTTTGCCAAATTATCTAACGCTTTTAATAATGTTTCGTCTTTTTTAGCAAAACAAAAACGAATAACATGATCATCTATTTTATTATGATAAAATGCCGAAATAGGAATAGTTGCAACTTTATTTTTAATAGTTAGTTGTTTCGAAAATTCATCATCAGGCAAATCGCTTATTTTCGAATAATTTGCAGTTGCAAAATAAGTTCCTTCGCAAGGTAAAACATCGAAATTTGTTGAAGCTAAACCTTCAATAAATAGATTTCTTTTTTCTTGAAAAAAATCATTCAAATGCAAATAATGTTCAGGATTTTCCAAATAATCTGCAATTGCATATTGTGAAGGAGTATGCGTAGAAAATGTATTAAATTGATGACATTTTCTAAATTCTTTCATCAATTCTTTTTCCGCTAAAATGTAACCAATTTTCCAACCTGTAATATGAAATAGTTTTCCAAAAGAACCAACGATGAATACTTTATCTTTCACAGATTTTAATTTTGCAAAACTTTGATGTGCTTTTCCATCAAATGTAATGTGTTCATAAACTTCATCTGCTAGCAAATAACAATTCGTTTCTTGTAAGATTTGTTCAAATTGTTTTAAATCATTTTCAGACAAAATCCTTCCAGTAGGATTATTCGGATTATTAACAATAATTAATTTCGTTTTATCATTAATTTTTTCCTTTAAAATTTCAATATCGATTGCATAATCAGGATATTTTAATTGAATAGGAATAACTTTTCCACCAAATAATTCAACTGTTGGTTGGTACAAGTCATAAGCAGGTTCAAAAATAATCACTTCATCATTTGGATGAATTAAAGTTGAAATAACATTAAAAATTGCTTGACTTGCACCGCTTGTAATATTTATTTCATCCTGAAAATTATAATAAGATTGATAAAGATTCGAATATTTTTCTGAAAGTAAAAAACGTAATTTTTCGACGCCAGTCATTGGCGCGTATTGATTATAATTTTGAGTCGAATAAAAATTTAATCGACTAATTAATTCATAATCTGTGTTAAAGTCAGGAAAACCTTGTGCTAAGTTTATGGCTTGATGTTCATTAGCCAATTGACTCATTACTGAAAAAATAGTAGTCGAAACATTGGGTAGTTTTGATTTTATCATAATGGTAAATTAGGTTGATTTTGCTCAAAATCAAAAGAATAAACCATAATATTTTTAAGAAATTTTTTCTTATTTTTGTAAAACTCGTTTAACACTCAACAACTCAAATGTCAGAAATAAATCAACAGGTAAATTATACAGAAGATAATATCAAAACCCTTGATTGGCGCGAACATATTCGTATGCGACCTGGGATGTATATTGGGAAACTGGGAGATGGTTCGTCACAAGATGATGGGATTTATATTTTGTTGAAGGAGATTGTGGATAACTGTATCGATGAATTTGTAATGGGTGCAGGGAAAACAATCGAAATTAATTTGCGTGAAGATGAGGTTACTGTTCGTGATTATGGACGCGGTATTCCGTTAGGTAAAATGGTAGATGCCGTTTCGAAAATGAATACCGGAGGTAAATATGATTCTCAAGCATTTAAAAAATCGGTTGGTTTAAATGGTGTTGGTACAAAAGCAGTAAATGCATTGTCGACATGGTTTAGAGTTCAATCTATTCGAGATGGAAAAACACGTATTGCAGAATTTGAGCAAGGAATCTTAATAACTCAAGAAGATGAAAAGGAAACATCTTTGCGAAAAGGAACTAAGATTACGTTTGTACCAGATAAATCTATTTTCTTAAACTTTAAATTCAGAAAAGAATATGTAGACAAAATGTTGAAAAACTATGTTTACTTAAATCCTGGTTTGAAAATCATTTTTAATGGAGAAGAATTCTTTTCGAAAGATGGTTTAAAAGATTTATTGAAAGATAATATAGAAGAAGAAACGATTTATGAAATAATCCATTTGAAAGGTGAAGATATCGAAATTGCGATGACACACAGTTCAAAATCATATTCAGAAACCTATTATTCTTTTGTAAATGGTCAAAACACAACGCAAGGAGGAACGCATTTAACAGCTTTCAAAGAAGCCGTTGTAAAAACAGTTCGTGAATTTTATAATAAAAATTACGATCCAGCAGATATTAGAAAATCAATTATTGGAGCAATTTCAATTAAAGTAATTGAACCCGTTTTTGAATCGCAAACTAAAACTAAACTTGGTTCTAACGAAATTGGACCAGGAATGACAACTGTTCGTACATTTGTAAATGATTTTATAAAAACTAATCTTGATAACTTTTTGCATAAAAATACAGAAGTTGCGCAAGCATTAGAACGAAAAATTAAACAATCAGAAACAGAACGAAAAGAACTTTCTGGAATTCGAAAATTAGCACGCGATCGAGCTAAAAAGGTTAGTTTACATAACAAAAAATTGCGTGATTGTCGTCAACATTATAATGATCCGAAAGCTGAATTACGTTTAGAGACAACTATTTTCATTACCGAAGGAGATTCGGCAAGTGGATCAATCACGAAAAGTAGAAGTGTCGAAACACAAGCTGTATTTAGTTTGAGAGGAAAACCTTTAAATTCATATGGTTTAACAAAGAAAATCGTTTATGAAAATGAAGAGTTTAATCTTTTGCAGGCAGCACTTAACATCGAAGAAGGACTAGAAGATTTACGTTACAATAATGTTGTGATTGCAACTGATGCCGATGTCGATGGAATGCATATTCGTTTATTGATTATTACATTTTTCTTGCAGTTTTTCCCAGAATTAATCAAGGAAGGACATTTATATATCCTACAAACTCCACTTTTCCGTGTGCGAAATAAGAAAGAAACTCGTTATTGCTATTCCGAAGCAGAAAGAATAAAAGCTTTGGAAGAAGTGAAAAATCCTGAAATTACACGATTCAAAGGTTTAGGAGAAATTTCTCCTGATGAATTCAAACATTTTATTGGAAAAGATATTCGTTTGGAACCTGTGATGATTGGAAAAGATCAGACAATAGAAAGTCTTTTAGAATTCTACATGGGAAAAAACACACCAATTAGACAAGAATTTATCATTAATAATCTAGCAATAGAATCTATAAAAAATTAAAAAAAGTAATTAATCTAACTCAATCAACACCTAATTATTAATTTATGAAAAAAAATAATAAAGACGTTATTCAGTTGTTCAAAATGCTGAATATCGCTATCGTTATTTTAATCATTCTAAATCTTATTATGTATACAGGTATTTTGCCAGAAAAATACCACATAATATCACCTTATGTTGTGACGGTTTTTATAGCTGCATTAATATATATAAGTTATAAAAGTGGAAATCAATTTTTTGAAATGGATACAAAGGGTGAAACAATAACTTTTGAAACAAAGAATATAGGATTTTTATCTTTCTTTGATTCGAAAAAAAAATAAAATCGATTTACCGAAATATAAATTGATTAAGTATGATTTTCAAAAAGGAATTCTTTCAAAAAGTATTGTTTTTTATATAAACAGCAAGAAGAATCCGACTAATTTAACAAAAATTAAATTTCGTTTAGCATTCATATCTAACCGAAATATAAATATTATTTTAACAGAATTAGATAAGATTATTAAATCTAATTATGTGATTAAAGAAAATTTAGAAGTAGTTATTTAACATGATGCAAGACAATCAAGAGAGCATCAAGAAGGTTTCTGGTATGTACCAAGAATGGTTTCTTGACTATGCTTCTTATGTAATTTTAGAACGAGCAATTCCATCTATTTATGATGGTTTGAAACCTGTTCAGCGTAGAATATTGCATTCAATGCGCGAATTGGAAGACGGACGATATAATAAAGTTGCAAACATTGTAGGAAACACAATGAAATATCACCCACATGGTGATATGGCGATTTCTGATGCAATGGTTCAAATTGGTCAAAAAGAATTATTGATCGATATGCAAGGAAACTGGGGAAATATCTATACCGGTGACCGTGCTGCTGCATCGCGTTATATCGAAGCTCGATTAACTAAATTTGCGTTAGAAGTTGTCTATAATCCAAAAACTACAAAATGGCAACCATCTTATGATGGCCGAAATAAAGAACCAATAGATTTGCCAATTAAATTTCCTTTACTTTTAGCACAAGGAGTTGAAGGGATTGCTGTTGGTTTATCAACAAAGATTTTACCTCATAATTTTAATGAATTAATTGATGCGTCAATTTTACATTTAAAAGGAAAGAAATTTCAGATTTTTCCAGATTTTTTAACTTCAGGATTAGTTGATGTTTCTGATTATAATGATGGATTACGTGGAGGGAAAGTTCGTATTCGAGCAAAAATTTTGCAAGAAGATAAAACAACACTTAAAATTACGGAAATCCCATATGGAACAACAACTGGATCTTTGATTGATTCAGTTTTGAAAGCCAATGATAAAGGAAAAATTAAAATCAAGAAAATTGAAGATAATACAGCCGCTGAGGTTGAGATCTTAATTCATCTTGTTCCGGGAAGTAGCCCAGATAAAACGATTGATGCTTTGTATGCATTCACAGATTGCGAGATTTCAGTTTCGCCAAATGCTTGTGTGATCAATGAACAAACTCCTGAATTTTTAACAGTTTCTGAAATTTTAATTCACAATACAAACAATACGGTTGATTTGTTGAAAAAGGAATTAGAAATTGAATTAGATGAGCTACAAGAACAATGGCATTTTTCTTCGTTGGAACGAATTTTTATCGAGAATAGAATTTACCACGATATCGAAGAAGAGGAAACTTGGGAAGGAGTGATTTCTGCAATTGATAAAGGATTAAAACCGCATATAGCGCATTTAATTCGCGCTGTTACAGAAGAAGATATTACACGTTTAACAGAAATTCGAATCAAACGTATTTCAAAATTTGATTTAGATAAAGCACAACAATTCATAGAATCTTTAGAAGAAAAAATCGAAAATGTAAAACATCATTTAGCCAATTTGATCGATTACGCAATTAATTATTTTAAAAATTTAAAGACAAAATACGGAAAAGGAAAAGAACGTAAAACGGAAATCAGAACGTTTGATACAATTGATGCAACAAAAGTTGCCGTTGCAAATACACGTTTTTATGTTGATAGAACCGAAGGTTTTATCGGAACTTCGTTGAAAAAAGATGAGTATTTATTTGAGTGTTCTGATATCGATGATATTGTAGTTTTCAAACATGATGGTTCGATGATTGTAACAAAAGTTGATGCAAAAACTTTTGTTGGAAAAGGAATTATTCATGTCGGAATTTGGCATAAAAACGATAAACGTACGATTTATAACTTGATTTATCGTGATGGTAAAAATGGACCTGCTCATCAAAAACGTTTTGCAGTTACAGGAATTACGCGCGATAAAGAATACGATTTAACAGCAGGGAATAAAGGATCGGAAGTGTTGTATTTTTCTGCAAATCCAAATGGTGAAGCCGAAGTTGTATCAATTATTTTGAAAACACATCAACGAATTAAAAAATTAAAATTTGATATTAATTTTGCTGATTTAGCGATAAAAGGTCGTGCATCGAAAGGAAATTTAGTAACAAAATATCCAATTAAAAAAGTAGAATTGAAGGAGGAAGGAGTTTCGACTTTAGCGCCTCGCCAAATTTGGTTTGATACAGATACAAAACGTTTAAATGCCGATGGATTAGGAATTTTATTAGGTTCTTTTAAAGGAGATGATAAAATTTTAACGATTAATAAAAAAGGTGAAGCCAAGTTAGTTTCCTTTGATTTGAGTAATCGTTTCGATGAAGATTTAGAGATTATAGAAAAATGGAAACCTGCAAAACCGATTTCTTGTGTGTATTATGATGCAGAAAAAGATCGTTATTTTGTAAAACGTTTCCTTTTGGAAGATACACTTTCACCACAAATATTTTATTCTTTAGAAGATGATAAATCATCAATAAAAGTAGTTTCAACCGATTATTTGCCAGTTATAGAGCTTCTTTTTCCAAAGATAAAAGGCGTAGAAAAAGATCCTGAAGTAATTAATTTGGAAGAATTTATTGCAATTAAAGGAATTAAAGCGCAAGGAAATCAATTGACAACGTATAAATTAAAACAAATTAATGTATTGGAACCGCTTCCGTTTGAAGAGCCTGAAGAAGAGGAAGAAGTAGAAGAGGAGTTGCAACCAACGTTATTTGATGCAATTGAAGAGAATAATAATGAAGAAGAAAATATAGAAGAATAATGGGAGATATCTCTATTGTAGCGCTTGTCGTTATAGGATTGAATGTTTTGGTAAGCTGGAAAGGTTTTAACGATTTAGCTTTTTTTGAAAAATATAAATTTCAAGTTGGATCGATTTTATATAATAAAGAATATTATAGAATTTTAAGTTCAGGATTTTTACATGTAGATTTTACACATTTGTTGTTTAACATGTTAACCTTATACTTTTTTGCAAATCCTGTAATTGCTTTTTTTGCTAGTCCTGAAGGTTTTTTATTTGGAGATTTTTCGATTGTAAAACTAAATGTAGGTTACGGAATGTTTCTTTTGATTTTTTTAGCAGCTGTTATTGGTGGAAATCTTTTGTCGTTGTTAATTCACAAAAAAGAAACTTATTATTCAGCAGTAGGAGCTTCTGGTGGAGTAACAGGGATTTTATTCGCTGCAATTGCTGCTTATCCTGAAATGGAATTGAGATTGTTTTTTGCATTACCAATTCAAGCTTGGATTTTTGGAATATTATATTTAGGATATTCAGTTTACGGAATGAAAACTAATTTAGGGAACATCGGACATTCTGCGCATTTAGGTGGAGCAATTGTAGGATTATTATCAGCAGTATTATTTTATCCAACTATTTTACAAGTCAATACATATTATATTTTAGGAATGATTGTTCCATTGATTGTATTATTTGTAATGATTTTGAGAGAGCATCGAAAATAAAAATAAAACAAAAAAGAAAAGCATCAAGATTTACTTGATGCTTTTTTTATGATAATGAATTTATATTAATTATTATAATACTCTTTTTACGTATAAGAATTTAGGTCCCCAATATCTATCATTTAAAGAAGAAACCATAACGCCTTGAGAAGTAGATGAATGAATAAATTCTAAAACGCCGTCTTTATTTCTTCCATGAACAATTCCTACATGCGAAACTCTCCCTCGACCTCTTGTTGCAAAGAATACTAAATCTCCTTCTTTTGCTTCGTCTGTACTTACTGTAAAACCTTCTCTGGCTTGATCTGCAGATACGCGAGGTAAATTTTTATTGAAAGTTTCGAAAACGTTTCTAACAAATGCAGAACAATCAATACCATTTCTTGTTGTGCCTCCGTATCGGTATGGTGTACCAATATAAGTTTCTGCTTCTTTTAATAAAAATCCTGTAAACAATTCATTTGTTTCTTCTAAAACACTGTTTAACACAACCATAGATTTTGCTTCGTCGTTAATTTCAATCGGCGTAACATCTAAATTGGCATGTTTATTGATTATTTTAGCTTGAGCTTCTATTGCTCTTGGTTTTGGTATAAAACTTCTCGAAGAATATTCTGTAGCTTCATTAACTGGGGTCAAAGATGAACAAGATGTTATAAACATCGTGCAAACCACAGCAGCTACACCTAATATCGATGTTTTCATATATAGAGTATTCGTTTGTATAAATTTTAATAGCACCGCTAAAGTAATTGTTAAAAATATAACTCATTATAGATAAGATATGTTTTGACAAAATATTAACTTCCTTAACATTTTTTAACATAAAATTTATTAAAAAAACTTTCGAATAAATTTGGAAGTATAAAAAATAGTTCTACATTTGCACTCGCTTTTCACAACAAGTGGATAAGCCGTCATGCGGCCCATTCGTCTAGTGGTTAGGACATCAGGTTTTCATCCTGGAAACAGGAGTTCGATTCTCCTATGGGCTACATAAAAGTGTTTTAGAAAATTATTAAATTAATTTGGCGAGATAGAATTTTTGTTTATATCTTTGCCGAACTAAAATAGAAAGAGATTTAAGTTATGGCAAATCATAAGTCAGCATTAAAAAGAATTAGACAAGCAGCGGTAAGACGCGATCGTAATAAATATTATCACAAATCAGCTCGTACAGCTATTAAAGCTTTAAGATCTGAGTCAGATAAAAATGAAGCAGAAACTGTTTTTCCAAAAGTTTCTTCAATGATTGATAAGTTAGCAAAAAGAAACATTATTCACAAGAATAAAGCTTCAAACTTAAAATCAAAGTTAGCGAAACATATTGCGGGATTAGCTTAATAAAATAAAAGTGGTCCCTTCGTCTATCGGTTAGGACACTAGATTTTCATTCTAGAAAGAGGGGTTCGATTCCCCTAGGGACTACAAATTAATAGATGGATTGCATTATTGCAATCTTTTTTTTCCTTGTTCATAGTTGTTGATGTTTTATTAAACAACCAGTAGAATACTGTGTAAAGGAAATTGTTTTTTGTGTTTTGTTTGTAAAGGTTAATCATAATGTTTAGATGATTAATCGGGAATGAAAATGTCGCTGTATAATTCAACTTGGTTCAAATTATTAGAATTATACATCGACTTTTCTACAACTCCCAACACAAATTGACGTTCATTAAGAAATAAAGAATATTTGAATTAATTCAGATAAAGTGGTCCCTTCGTCTATCGGTTAGGACACTAGATTTTCATTCTAGAAAGAGGGGTTCGATTCCCCTAGGGACTACAAATTTGACTTAATAAAAAATAGTATAAAATTTTTCTAAAAATTGTTTGGTAATAAAAAATAAACGTTTATTTTTGCACCACAATAATACGAAAGGAGGTCCCTTCGTCTATCGGTTAGGACACTAGATTTTCATTCTAGAAAGAGGGGTTCGATTCCCCTAGGGACTACAAAAAAGCATTCAGATTTGAATGCTTTTTTTATTTTGAAATAGTTTAGTTTATATTGATTGTTATGATCAATAAAAAAGCGTTTGAGGAAATTAACTTCAAACGCTTTTTGTTTTTATATACTATCTATTTTCCTTCTTATAGTTTAGGAATAGCTTCTATTAATTCTTTTGTGTAGTTTGTGCTAGGATGAGTATAAACTTTATCTGCATCGGCCAATTCTTTCATTTCTCCATGTTGCATTACCAATAATTGATCACTCATATATTTTACAACAGCTAAATCGTGCGAGATAAATATATAGGTAAAACCAAACTCGGTTTTTAAGTCGTTTAATAAATTCAAAACTTGTGCTTGTACAGAAACGTCCAATGCTGAAACAGATTCATCACAAATGATAAATTTAGGATTTAGAGCTAAAGCTCTTGCAATTCCAATTCGTTGACGTTGTCCACCAGAAAATTCGTGCGGATATTTGTTTAAATCTTGTTCCGATAAACCTACTTTTTGTAAAAGAGATGAAGCTGTTTGTAATCGTATTGTTTTATTTTGCCCAATTTTATGAACCTGCATAGGTTCTGTGATAATCTGGGCAACCGTTTGTCTAGGATTCAAACTTGAATAAGGATCTTGGAAAATAATCTGAATTTCTCTTCTTAATTTACGAATTTCTTCTTTTTTCAGTTTTGTAATATCTATACCATTATAATAGATTTCGCCTGCAGTTGGTTTTTCTAATAATAAAACAGTTCTACTTAATGTCGTTTTACCAGAACCAGATTCTCCAACTAATCCCATTGTTTCTCCTGGATAAACTTTGAACGAAATGTCATCTACAGCTTTTACATTAGGAATTGTTGCGTGTCCAAATAAAGATGAAGGATAGAAATATTTTTTTAAATTCTTAACTTCTAAAATAGGAGGTTTTGAATAAATTTTTTCATGAAAAGCTTCGCGTTCTTGTTCTGTATAGATTTCTGTTTTGAAATTCGGATTTCCTAGAAAATCTTTTACGGTAGGTAAACGTTTAGCACGTTCATCCAATCGTGGTCTACAAGCAATTAATCCTTTTGTATAATTTTCTTTCGGATGATTAAAAATTGTTTCCACATTTCCTTGTTCTACGACATCCCCACGAAACATGACCAAAACTTCTTCACATACATTTGCAATTACACCCAAATCATGTGAAATAAACAACATGCTCATGTTGTTTTTTTCTTGTAATTCTTTCAATAAATCTAACGTTGCTTTTTGCACTGTTACATCTAAAGCAGTTGTAGGTTCGTCGGCAATTAATAATTTAGGTTCACAGGAAATTGCCATAGCAATCATTACACGCTGTTTTTGACCTCCAGATAATTCGTGAGGATAAGCTTTGTAAATACGCTCTGGATTAGGCAATTTTACTTGTTCAAAAAGACTAATTACTTTCTTTTTAGCATTTTCTTTCGTTAAGTTCTGATGCAAACGAATCGCTTCTTCTACCTGTTCTCCACATCTCAAACTTGGATTTAGAGAAGTCATTGGTTCTTGAAAAATCATTCCGATTTCATTTCCTCTAATTTCTTCTAATTCTTTAGGTGAAAGTTTTAACAAATCAATTATTTTATCATCTTGATGAAAAAGAATTTCACTTTCTGGATGAATTGTAGCATTTGGAGATAACAATCCCATAATTGCTAATGATGTTAAAGATTTTCCAGAACCAGATTCTCCAACAATTCCTAATGTGTCGCCTTGTTCAACCTTGAAATTGATATTGTTTAGAACTTGTTTATCTCCAAAAGAAATCGATAAATTTTTGACCTCAATAATATAATGTAAGTCTTGCTTTTGCATGAAAAATTGTTGCTTGGTAAATGAAGTGGAAATTTAGTGATTTTTTAGCCATTTTCTCAAATCAATAATTTCTAAGATTTTGTATTTATAAATTTTGTATTTTTGTTACGAATCAGAACGTTGTGATTTTTAATTTTTTTTATTAATTTAGATGTATTGATTTACTGACTCATAAAAACTTATAACAAGTCAGTGTTTTAAATTCGAAGAATGGATACATACTCCCAGATTTCGACATTGTTTTTAGTCGCTAATCACAATGTCGCCGATGAAATTTCAGTAGCAAAACTTTTGCTTACAATTTTCCTTGTTTTATTAAATGGTTTTTTCGTTGCAGCAGAGTTTGCAATTGTAAAAGTACGTTCATCACAAATTGAAGTTAATCAAGATATTAATGAAAGAACTTCAAATGCCGCAAAGCGAATCGTAACACATTTAGATTCTTATCTTGCAGCAACTCAATTAGGTATTACGCTAGCTTCACTTGGTTTAGGTTGGGTTGGAGAAAGTTCGTTAACGCCTGTTATTGTAAAACTTTTTGAAGTTTTTGGTTTAACTTCTGCTTCTTGGACAACAATTGCGCATAATGTAGCATTCCCAGCAGCATTCGTTATTATTACAATTTTGCACATTGTTTTTGGAGAATTAGCGCCGAAATCTATTGCAATTCAGTACCCAACAAAAACTACATTTACAGTAGCTTGGCCACTTCGTGCATTTTATTTTGTTTTCAAACCACTTATTGTTTTAATGAATGGTTTAGCAACAATTATATTGCGTGCAGTTGGAATTCATCCTATTCATGGTGGAGAAATTCATACAGAGGAAGAATTAAAAATGATTATCACAGAAAGTAGTGAAGGTGGTGCGATTGAGGAATCTGAACGAAATTTAATTCAGAATGTATTTGAGTTTGATGATCGTCGTGTGATGAATATTCAAACTTTACGTAAAAATGTTTCTGCTATTAATATTAATACATCTGTAAAAGATGCATTAGATTTTGCGATTAATGAAGGTTATTCGCGTTATCCTGTTTACGAAGAAGAATTTGATAATATAAAAGGGATTATTTACGCAAAAGATTTAATCAAACAATTATTAGAAAATCCAAATCAAACAGAGATTGAAGGATTATTGCGTGAACCGATTTTTATATCTGAGAATGCATTAATTAAAAATGTAATGAAACAATTTCAGAAAAAACATATGCAAATTGCAATTGTAACAAACGAAGTTGGAGAAGTTGCAGGAGTCGTTTCGATGGAAGATATTTTAGAGGAATTGGTAGGAGAAATTCAAGATGAATACGATAACGAAGATCCTATTGTTTCTCGCGTTTCTGAAGGTATTTACAATGTAAATGCTCATAGCGCGATAAGTGATATTAACCGTTTGATGCCGTTTAGATTTGAAGAAAGCGAACATTATGATACATTAGCTGGATTGATTTCAGAATTTTATCCTGATAAAGAGCTGGTTGAAGGTGATTTAATAGATCTGGGTGAATATATAGGAACAATTATCAAAATGTACCGAAATTCTGTAGAGCAAGTTCAATTGAAAGTAAAAGATGAATTGATTGATAATTGCCGTGACGAACCAGATTCAACGGAAGATGATGAAAATTAATGTTTAAAATATAGAAAAAAATCTGCTTATTATAAGCAGATTTTTTTATTTTTAATCGATAACAATTCTTGTATTATGTTTTTAGAAATTCATCCCAAACTTCCGATGAGAAGTAAAGAAATTACATCTAAATATTATGTAGATCATTTAGGATTTGTTCCTTATGTGAATGATTTAGAAGATTATTTTATGGTGAGAAAAGATGGAATTGAAATTCATTTTTTCAAATTTGAAGAGTTGATTCCAGAAGAAAATTATGGACAGGTTTATATAAGAGTTGCTGATATCGAAATACTTTACAAGACTTTTATAAAAGATAAAGTTCAAATTCATCCCAATGGAAAATTGGAAGTAAAACCTTGGGGACAAAAAGAATTTTCTATTCTAGATCCTGATAATAATTTACTGACTTTTGGTCAAGCTATATAAGATATTACAATTCTTCTTTTCGTTGTAATGGATGGTCGTAACGCATTTTTCTGAAAACATTGATTAAGGTAACAACATCTTTCTCACAATAATCTTTGATGCGCTCTATATTATTTTCGTCATAATATACGCGCGCAACTTGCGATCCGTCAATATCGTCTTTTGGTGTTGGGATTTCGAAAACATTAGCCAATAAATCCAATGAAGTGAAATTTTTATAATCTCCGAATTTCCATAATTCCATGGTGTCTAAATGTTGAACTTCCCAAGGTTTTTTACCAAATAATTGCAAAATAGCTGGAATTTCAATTTGATTAATCATCATTCGGCGAGCGATATAAGGAAAATCAAATTCTTTTCCGTTGTGCGCACATAAAATATGATCAGGTTTGAAAAAGTTTTCAATCAACATTGAATTAAAATCTTCTAATAATTTCTTTTCATCATGTCCATAAAAACTTTTGATATGAATAAAAGAATCTTTGACAACAATTCCGACCGAAATACAAACAATTTTACCAAATTCAGCCATTATTCCAGCGCGTTCGTGATAAAATTCTTCTGGAGAAATTTCATTATTATTACGTTGATAAGCCGTTTTCTTTTCCCAAAGTGTTTTTGTTCTTTCTGACAAAATATTCCAATCATCAGTTTGTGGAACCGTTTCAATGTCTAAAAATAATATTTTACTGTAAGGAATTCGTTGGATCATTTTCTTTTACTTTTTGATTAATTCGCATTGCTTCGTCTACCAATCGATAAACATCTCCATCGCCAATAGGATGATTATTAGGCTGATCGTTATGTGTTTTTCCTGTTCGAACCACCACTAATTTTTCTGATGGAATTACAATTATTCGTTGCCCTAAATGGCCTAGCATAGCATAAAAAGGTGTTTTGTAATCATAATCCATCCAAACTGAATAACCATAAATTTGATGCCCATTTGGTGCGAATGCTTTTTTATTTGGAAAAACCATTTTTTTGACAAATGCAGAATCTAAAATTTGTTTTCCGTACCAATTTCCATCATTCAATAATAATTGTCCAAGTTTAGCAAAATCTCTTGCAGTTGCATTGAAACAACAATAAGTTTTTTCCATTCCTTTCGGATTGTCTTTGGACCATTGCGCATCCAATTCCATGCCCATTGGTTGCCAAAATTCTTCCTGAAAATATTGTGATAAAGATTTATTTTTTAAAGCTCGTTCAATCACAATTCCTAATAATTGTGTATCACTTGATTGATATTTGAAATGTCCGCCAGGTTTTGAAGAAAATTTTCTACTCAACATTTGTTTTACAATATCATCGCCATAATAAGCTTTAGCAGTTGGGTTAAGTGGAAAATAATAATCTTCGTCCCAATCATAACCAGATGTCATTGCAGATAAGTCGCCAATGGTGCATTCGGCTCCAAATTTATCGTCTTTAAATTCTGGAATAAAATCGATTATTTTTTGATCTAAGCTTTTGATATAACCTTGTTCAATCGCTTTTCCGAGCATCATAGTTGTAAAAGTTTTTGCCATCGAAAAAGAATTTGTAATATCATTCTGAGCATATCCATTAAAATAATATTCGCTCAAAATTTGATTATCTTTTATCATAACCAATCCAGCGGTTCCGAAATCATTCATCTCTTTTTCGAAATTAACTGACAAAGGAAATTGATTATAATCCAAATGTTGATGCCAAACTCGTGGCGAACCTGCCAAAATTACATTGTTATCAAAATCTTTGTAATCGTCGATGTTTGCTGTCTTTTCACCTTTCATGTAGGTTAAATTTATCCCACGAAAAATGTAATCATTTCCTGTTGCATATAGAATTAAGATTAATACACAAATGATTATGATGAACCATTTAATTATTTTCCAAAGTATTTTCATTTCAAAAATTTTGAATCTTTTACTAAAATAAGCTTTTACTATTAAATAATGTTAAAATTATATCATTTAGGAATCATATTTGTAGAGTTATTATGTATCTTTATAAAAGAAAAAAATCTAAAAAATAAATATTATGGCTTTTGAATTAGCAAAATTACCTTATGCATTTGACGCATTAGAACCTTATATTGATGCAAGAACAATGGAAATTCACCATGACAAACATCATGCTGCGTATACAAATAACTTGAATGCTGCAATTGAAGGTACAGATTTAGCAAATGCTACAATCGAAGAAATTTTAACAAAAGGAACTGATAAACCAGCTGTTCGTAACAATGGTGGTGGTTTTTACAATCACAATTTATTCTGGGAATTCTTAACTCCAGGTGGAGCGAATGAACCAACTGCAGAAGTTGCTGAAGCAATTAATGCTGCTTTTGGATCTTTCGAAGCATTCAAAGATGAATTTGCTAAAGCTGCAGCAACACGTTTTGGTTCTGGATGGGCTTGGTTAATTGTAAAAGATGGAAAATTAGTTGTAACATCAACGCCAAATCAAGATTCTCCATTGATGCCAGTTGCTGAAGTACAAGGATTTCCTATTTTAGGATTAGATGTTTGGGAACATGCTTATTATTTACATTACCAAAATCGTCGTCCTGATTATATCGAGGCTTTCTTTAAAGTTGTTAACTGGGATAAAGTTGCAGAAAGATTTGCAGCTGCGAAATAATAAAGTTTAAATATATTAAACAATACAAGACTTGTGTAGAAATACGCAAGTCTTTTTTTATCTTTGGAGTATGGGAATAATTATTTTAGAAAATATAAAAATATATTCGAATCACGGATGTTTAGATGAAGAAGCACGAATTGGTTCTGATTATTTAGTAGATTTGGAAGCGCATGCAGATTTTACAAAAGCGGCAGAATCTGATGAATTGATAGATGCTTTGGATTATGTTTCGTTAAATAAAATTGTGAAAGAAGAAGTTGGTATTCGTTCAAAACTTTTGGAACATGTTTGTAAAAGAGTGTTAGATCGTATAGGTCAAGAACTTACGAATGTTACTTATGCAAAAGTAAAATTATCTAAGTTGAATCCTCCTATTGGTGGGCATGTAGAAAAAGTGAGTGTTATTTTAGAAAAATCGTATTAAACTTTTTTTTTCTGAAATTATTACTATATTTGCAGTCCAAAAGAACGGGAATGGTTCCTTGACCGAGAGGCTAGGTAGCGGTCTGCAAAACCGTCCACAGCGGTTCGAATCCGCTAGGAACCTCATTAAAAAAAGCTCTAATCAATTGATTAGAGCTTTTTTTATTTGATTAATTTTTATTTGTTATTGTACTTCTTTCTTAAATAATTTGTTCAAGGTTACAGCAATTGCGCCATCTCCCGTTACATTTCCTGCTGTTCCGAAACTATCCATAGCAATATATAAAGCAATCATTAAAGCTTGGTTTTCTGGACTAAATCCTAACATAGAAGCAATAATTCCGATTGCAGCCATAATCGCGCCTCCAGGAACTCCAGGAGCAGCAACCATTGCAATTCCTAGCATCATCATAAATCCTAAAAATTGAATAAAGTTAATTTCCATTCCTTGAATTAGCATTAATGCCAAACAACAACAAACGATTTTTAACATCGAACCAGATAAGTGGATTGTAGCGCATAATGGTACAGCAAAATTTGCAATTTCTTCGCGAACACCAATTTTTTTTACTTGAGCAATTGTTATAGGAATTGTTGCCGCAGAAGATTGTGTTCCCAAAGCTGTAAAATAAGCAGGTAACATCAATTTCATCATCGTAAAAGGATTCTTTTTTGTGATAATCCCAGCAATTGTAAATTGAAATAACAAGAGTAGAACGTGAAGCACAAAAATAACTCCAATAATTTTTAAGAAAACATTCATAATCGTCATTACTTGTCCAGAATAAGACATATTCAAGAAAATTCCGAAAATGAAAATTGGTAATAATGGAATGATTAAATTCTGAATTAAATATGTAATAATTGATTCAAAATCATCTGCAAATTTTCCGAAAGTAGAATCTTTTAATCGTGATAATCCTGTTCCAAAAAGAAATGAAAATACCAAAGCTGGCATTACATCAAATAATGGCGGAAATTCTATAGAAAAGTAAGGGAGAAATTCTTTTGCCTTTTCAGCCAAACTAATTTGACCAGTTTGATGTTCTAATAATTGTGGAAATACGGACATACTAACAGAATATCCTAATAATCCAGAAAGAATGGTAGATCCATAAGCGATTAAAACAGTTGTTAATAATAATTTTCCTGCTGTTTGTCCTAATCTACCAATTGATGGAACAATTAGCCCAACGATAATTAATGGAATTAAAAAGTTAAGTAATTCGCTGAAAAAGTCGTTAAATGTCATAAAAATACGACCAATAGCTTCAGGCATTATTCTACCGAGTACAATTCCTAATACAATGGCAAGAATAACTTTTAAAAGTAAATTGTTTTTGAGTTTGTGCATGGCCAAATTTAGAAAAAATCCACACAATTTGTCATTTTAATTCTAAATCTTAACAAAAAGAAAAGCGAAGCTTAATTTAAGCTTCGCTTTTAATTGTATTATTATTTTTAATAAAATTATTTCTTAGGTAAACGTACTATACGACTTGCATCGTTTGTATAAGCTTTATTTCCACTTACTTTTTTGTATGCAAATTTAGAAGCTAAACGCGTATTTTCAGAACTAATGTTATTTGTAACATCACCTTTATTATTCATTCTATCAACAATATCGTAAGTTACATCATATCCTAATTGTTCGTAACGCGTAGGAAATTGACAATAAACATCTTTAAAATCTTTAATCACACTTTGTACTTCTGTATCTCTAGTATTGATTAAACGAGCTGTGCTAAATACAAAACCAAATTCTCGGAAAGCATCTATATTTTTAGCATTATCTTGATTGTAAACATCGTAAACCGAAACAGATTTAATACCAAAAGCTTTGATATTATCTTTGTTAAATGTTTTTAATTTTTCTAAATATTGTTTTCCTAAATTATCATTATCTCCAACTAAAACGGTAATAATTGGTGTATAATAATCTTCTCCATTTACTTTGTCATGAGGTTGTACAATTTTAGAAACATTATCAACAATGACAACATTTGCTTTCAATTGTTTTTCCAATTGTTTTTTGGTGTAATTCGCTAATTCTTGATCATCACGATTGGTTAGCAAATAAATTTGTTCTCCAGCAAAATTTTTACCGATCTCTTCAATAATCTGATCAGCGATTACTTCGTCTTTAGGATTTGAAATTAACAAATCGTTGAAAGCATTCAACGAATCATCATTTGCGTAAGGAGAAATTACTGCAATACCAGAATTGTTGAAGAAATTGGCAACTTCTGTAACATCAGAAGTATTTAAAGGTCCAATAACGGCATCCGTTTTACTAAAATCTGTTGTGGCTAAAATATCATGTAAGTTTCCATTTTTTGTATCGATAACTTTTACATTCACATTTTTACCTTTTTTTGCTAAACGTGTTAAAGCTAATTTAGCTCCAGTGAAAAATTGCATGGCTTGCGAATTTTTCAATTGTGGATTATTTGCCACATCAAAAGGAAGCATAATCGCAACATTAATTTCGTTATCGTTTACGCGTTTTAATTTTCCAGCAGTTCCGTATTTTATGATTTTAGCATTTTTCTGCAAAGGTATTCTTAATGTCATTCCAGCTTTTAATCCGTTGATTAAATCAGGATTTAAACGCAATAACTCATCTAAGTTTGTATTGTATTTTTCTAAAATTCCGTAAGCAGAATCTCCGTTCTGAACAACATAATTAATTGTGTTCTCTTCGATCACAACAGAACCAGATTTTTTTGGAATTGTAATCACCATTCCTTCTTTTACACCAGTTTGTAACGCTGGATTTTCTGCATAAAAATCATCAACACTTACATTATATTGCTTTGCTAAAGTATATAATGTTTCTCCTTTTTTAATTAAATGAGTTCCTTTTGGAACAGAAAAATTTTTGTTTGTAACATCTTTAGGAAGTTTTATAACATCACCAATTTCCAAACCTCTTTCTTTGATTTGAGGATTTAAAGAATTTAATGTTTCTTCCGAAATTTTATATTTTCTTGTCAAATTATAAACAGTTTCTTTCGGTTCAATTGTTATGTATTGATAATTATCGTCCGAAGTATTTACGTTTGACGTTGTTGTTTTAGGGTTTGATTCAGTTGGTTTGGTTGTCGTAGTTCCTTTGCTAGGAATCACAATCAAATCACCTGGATGAATCCCACTTTTTTCAATTTTGGGATTGGCTTTATACAATTCTTCTTGCGAAACACCATATTGTTTCGAAATTCCATAAACGGTTTCTTTTGCTTGAACTGTATGCGTCTTTTGTTGTGCATAAAGTGCTGATGCTCCAACAAATAACAATAAAGCTAATATTTTTTTCATTTAGATGAATTTTCGTGATCAAATATACAAATTACTTTTTGTTTAAAGTTCTTCATTCAATGTATTTATGATAAACTCAAACGCAAAAGGTCGAAGACTATCTTCTATAAAATCAATGAAATAATGAATGTCGATGTAATCAAAATCGGCAAAGTTTTTCTGACGTTCTTGCAGACTATTTTGCTGAGAAAGTTCATTCAATAATTGTTGAATTCTTTTCAATAAATCTTCATTTTTCTTGACTTCTGCATGCACTAAACGTTTCTTTATTTTTTCAAAACCTTTCAACTGTTTTGTGCGTTGCGCTTGTATCATATCTGCAAAAGAAGATTCTGTTAACGAACTCATATGCTCCAAACGATTAAAAATACTTTTTAATTCTTCTTCCAATTCTGGAAGTTTTGGTGCAATTTCAGACGAATTTATCGAATGTTTTTTTGTAATAGTTAAACTATTTGAAAATAAATCTTCGTTAGATAAATTTAATTTTAGTTGCTTTTCATGTTGTTTTTTAGTTCGGATTAACAACGAATTTCTCAAAACTAAAAGAGGAAAATCAACCTCGAATTCATTGAACATTTCTTTCAATTGTAGCCAATAAGCCATTTCTCCGCCGCCGCCAACATAAGCAACATTTGGTAAAATTGTTTCTTGGTACAATGGTCTCAAAATTACATTTGGACTAAATTTTTCTGGATTTTGATGTAAATCACTAATGATTTCTTCTTTCGAAAATTTGATTGAAGTATTATTGACAAAATATGTTCCGTTTTGTTCTATAATACGTTCGCGTGAATTATTTTGATTGATATAAAATAAATTTATTTCACGTGGATTGACTTGAATCGAATAACCTAATTCTTCTAATTTCTCATTTTGAGGAATTACTTTTTTGAATGCTGTTGATTGAGTTAATTCTTGCTCGAAAGCTGGAATCATTAATTTTTTAAGTTCTTTATCATCTCCGTCAATCATTAATAATCCATGATCTTTGAAAAGTAAATGAACTAATTTTCGTGTAGCATTAGTCAAATTATCATTCGATAAATAAGAAGCTTCAATTAAATTTTGTAATTCGGTTTTCTTTTTTCCATTCGGAAGAAGTGATAAAAACGAATCAAAAACTTTTTGTAAACCATCTGTTGATAAACGACCAACTGGTCCACCAAAATCCTTTTCCCAATGAATAATTCGATCTTTGAATTTGAAATGATTGATTTCTTCGAAATCATGATCTTCGGTTGCCATCCAAAACATCGGAACAAAATTTATTTCACTTTGTTCATTATTCAATTCTTGACATGCTTTGATGACTTGCAAAATTTTATAAAAAAAGAAAATAGGACCAGTAAATAGGTTTAATTGATGTCCAGTTGTAATGGTTATAGTATTCTTTTCTGATAACTTTTTGAGATTTTTTTGTTGCTTTTTCGAAAGTTCTAAATGACTTAATTGCTTCGAAATTTGATTAACAAGAATTTCTCTGTTTTTATAATGTTCAAGCTTATTTTTGGCTTGTTTTATATAATTTTCTTTGGTTGGAAATAGGTTGTAGAAGGCTTTTAAATTCTCATCTTGATTGATGTAATTTAACATCAATTTTGAGAAATAATTTGAATCCTTAAGTGATATTTTTTCCATTTAATTTTTATTAATCGTTTGATGCACATCCATTGCTCTGTCTGTAGCAAAAATGTCGACACCATCTTTTTCTAAGTCGCGGTATAGCTGTCCATTTTTCGCAGAAGTACTTCTATCTAAGTTTCCTAAAGTTCCAAAAATAACCAAAATATCTTTGCTATGAATTTTATCTAAAAGCGATTTATCATTGCGTCGAGTTCCTGTAAAAGCAACCATTTTGTCAGTTGGAATTCCGCTATTTATCATGTCATTAAATTCGAGTTCGTTTCGCATCGAAACAGATAATAACATATCTGGTGCAAGTTGGTGTAACTTCCTAGCTTGTCGAACTGTATATGTTACTAAAACAACATTTTTCTGCATGTTTTCACGTTTTATTGTCGAAACAATGTCACGATAATTAACACCTTTCTTGATGTCAACCATAAAATAAACAGGTTTATTTTTTCCCCATTTTAGTGCTTCAGCAAAAGTCGGAATTTTATACGATGTTTGTTGTCCGAAATCATCTACCAAAAAGTATTCCTTAATCGTTTTTAGATTAACTTGATTGACATCTTGTCGCCCTGTACTTGTTCGTTGTAAAGAATTATCGTGCATCAAAACGAGTTGATTGTCTTTTGTTTCAGCAATATCAATCTCAAAAATTTGAATTCCTTTTTGGTAAAGATGTTCAAAAGTTTCCACACAATTTTCTGGAAAACCATTTATTCCACTTCCTCCACGATGCGCACTAACAAAATTTTTGTTTTTGGTCGAATATTTGAAGGATATTTCTTCAGATGAAATATTTTGATGTGTTTCAGACTGATTTTTATTCGGATTACAACTAACAATAGATAATAAACTAAGAATGAAAATACTGAAATAATATCGTTTAAAATAATTGAAATTCATAATTTTAATTAAATAATTAATTGATTTCATTCAAACTTGTCGAATGAAGTTGTAAATTTAAAGTGAAAATAATCAACAAAATAAATTATTATGGGACTTAGAACTTTTTTGAAAAGAATTTTAGGAAAAACGGAAACTGCAATTGATGTTGCAGGAGATAAATTTGACGATGTTTCGGCAACTGTAAAAAAGACAGGAACGCTAATCGCTGACGATGCATCAGATTTTGCACGTAAAACAATCACTAATTTGAAAGGAGCTTCAGGAGATTTGAAAGAACAATCAAAAGAAGCGGCGAAAGATTTTAGAGAAAGATCTAAGCAAGATTATAATGATGTAAAAGATATTGCAGAGAAACAAATGAAACATACGAGTGAATTTGTAAAAGAAAAAGTTTCTGATCTTAAAGATACTTTCAAAAGTGAAAAGGCAGAATTAGGAGAAAAAGCAGATGAGCTGAAAACTGAAACTGAAAATAAGTTAGATAAGATTGATGATGATATTCAAAATGAATTAAAAGATTAATATTTTTGAGATTATTTATAAAGTTTATCTTTATTTTAAATGTTAAATTTTATATTAGTTATTGATTATTTCGAAAGTGGTTTAATTTTTGTGTTAATATTTCCTACTCGAAATAATGAAAATGACGGAATATAAAGATCTCGAGCCCTCTACAAACCCTAAACATAAAAATGAATTCGTAAAGAATATTGTTATTGCTGTATTAGCAGTAGCCTTGTTATTGGCTATTGGTTATATAGTTTATTCTAAAGAAGCAAATGCAAAATCTTCTTTGGAAATGCAAAGTGATATTAATAATCTGGAACGATCTAGAGAAATTCTGAAACAAGAATTACGTATTATAAGATCTGATTTTGATGATGCAAAAACTCGTGTTGTAAAAAAAGATTCTTCTTTAAGTTATCAAGACAGATTGATTTTAGAAAAACAAAAAGAAATTCAATCAATCCTGAATAAAGAAGGAATTACAAGTAAAGAATTGCAACGTGCAAAACGACTAATAACTTCTTTACAAGCTGATATTAAAGTTTACAAAGAAGAAATTGTTCGTTTGAAAGATGAAAATAAAAAGCTAACAAACACGAATACAAAATTAACTTTGGAAAATTCTGATTTGACTGAAAAGAAAAAAACAGTTGAAACAAATCTGAATGCTGAAAAAGAAAATCATCAAAGTTTAATTAAAGAAACAAATTCAACGTTATCGATTTCGAATTATACGATAAAAGGATTGCGTGTAAAATCGAGCGGGAAAGAGATTGAAACAACTAGAGCGAGAAGAATTGATAAAGTTCGTGTGTCTTTTGATTTGGATAAAAATCTGAACGCAAGTTCTGAAACGAAAGAATTGTACGTTTCTATATATAAACCTAACGGAGAGATTGGAAAATTTAAAGGTGCAGATGCTGGTGAAACGAATTTACGTTCGGGTTCTTCTGTAGAATATTCTGATCGTGTAAAAGTTAATTATAATAATATGTCCGGTTCTAGAGTTAGCTTTGATTGGGTTGATTACGATTTTCCAAAAGGCGAATATAAGATTGATATCTATCAAAATGGATATAAAGTTGGTCAAAATGTGATTACGCTTAAATAGAATTATAATTTATAAAAACATAAAAAAATCTCTTCAAAATTTTGAAGAGATTTTTTTATGTTAATACTTTTTTGAAAATATCGAATCCAATCAAGCTCAAAAAAAGACTCATTACAGTAACAACAATTAGATTTCCTAAAGCAATTTCAACAGGAAAAAAGACAAATCGTATGGCTGAAAGAATTGTTGTGAATAAAATTATTTTGAACCAAAAAATGTAGTTAAACTTTGATTTAGAAATTGATTGTTTAGGCATTTTAAGAATCCAAAGCGCGATGAAAATAGCTCCAATAAATGTGCTAAAATGTTGTAGAAATTTATATCCTTTAACTTCGAAATTATTATAGAAAGGAATCCGAAACCAAACTTCTTGCAAAGCAGGAATTAATTTTACAAAATAACCCCATTCGTGTGTAAAAGCATCCCAAAAAATATGAGAATATCCTCCGATTATAATAGAAGTAATCACGATTAACCAATGTTTTTTGAAATAAGAAATCCAACTGAAATCTAAAAATTGAACAAATCGTTCTTGTAAAAAAATTGGTAAATGATTGATTAAAATATTCCGGACAAATAAATGAAAAACGAAACAATAAACTAAAGCGATCGGTAAATCGAAATATAGAATTCCCCAAAACAAATGGCTGTGTGTCGCTACAATTTCCATTCGAGAAAAATATTCTAAATCTGGAGACATGGAACCAATGATTAATCCTGTTATGGAAAACCAATTTGATTTAAGTTTTTTTAAAGGAAGAACAATTGCTGGATGGCAAAAAGTTAGTGGCATTTAAGGTTCATTTTAATGTAAATAAAATTAAAATATGCTTAACTTCCAAAACGTTTAATATTAACTTTTCGTTCCTTAATTTTTAGAATAAGTGGTTCGTATTCTATGTTTTGTTCCTTTTCTACTGTAACTTTATTCAGATGTTTTTTTGCATAAACATGTTCTGGTAAACTGTTTTCTAAAAGATAAAATGTATAATTTCCGACAGGTAAGAAGGCTGTATATTCACCTCTATCATTTGTTTTCACTGTAAAAATTTGTCCATTTTCGTGATTAAAAATCAATGTAAATCCAAATAAATTTGCAGAAACTTGATATTCTAATTTAGATGACAATTCATATTCGACTTTTCCTCTCACAACACCAGTTTGTTGCATTGGAATGGAAATAGTTGTCGTCTTTTCATTGATATTAATGATATAATCTTGAGCAAACCATTTCTGTCCAGGAAATTTGATTAAATAACTTCCATAAGGAACTTTTCTATACTTAATATTTCCATTCAAATCTGTAATAAAATTAGTGTCATTTATCTTAACATTTCGGCTATCAGCTACTTTATCACCTTCATCAAAAATACCATTTGCATTGTAATCATAGAATACAAATAAATTTAATGTTCCGTTTTTAACATCGGTAACAGCGCTTTTTGCAGGTAAATTATATTGAACACCAACTTGTAAATAAGTTTGTTTACTATACAATATTTTCGAATCGTAATGGCTTAAATTAGCTTGAGCACTCAAAATAAAATTATCAATTGGGTGATAATCTACATTAGCGCCAAAAGTTATTGTATTCCCAAAATTTTTATCAATATTGTAATAAGTCGAAACCGATGTATTTAATTTTTTCTGAAAAAAGCTTTGACGAAAACTTGCTGAAGTGGTAAAGCGTTCTAATTGATGATTTAGATTGTAAGTAGAATAAACTTCCGCAATCATCATACTTCCGCGTTGATAAATTGTATTTAACTGAAAGTTTTTAACATTCCACGTGAATTGGCCATAAACAATAGGATCGATTTTATTTAAATCATTTAACTCAGAAAAACCGCCCAAAGTATTGAATACTAATTGATGTACGCGTGAATTTGATAACCATGTAAAAGATCCATTTAAATAAATTGATTTAAAATGCATGGGCGAATATGTAAATTTCTCATAATTCAGAATATTTGACTTTTCTATGTTGAATTTAGGAGAAATTGACAAATTGAAATGGTGCGCTAATTTGAATGAAATTCCTGTTTCAAAACGCAAAGCTTTCGATTCGTTTGCTTGCAGATAATTTATCAAATACGGATCAATAGATTTTGGATTATTATTGGTAATGGTTAACGAAGACCACATCGAAAATTTTGAAAATGTGCGTTGCAAACGCTGATTTAAATACAATGCGCCACGTCGCGTTCCAGGGTAATATCCCGAACTATAATAATTGGAACTATAAAAATCAAACTTTCCAATTGTTCCCGAAACATTTGCAGAAACCGATAATGAATTCTCGATATCATTTGTTTCTTTAAATTTTGATAAACCATAACCAAATTTTACTGAGTGCGTCCACTTATTTGGTGTTATCCACTTGTATCCGTTTGTTAAAACGAAATTAGTTGTCGAATAATTTCTATCGAACAAAGCAGTTGTTTCTAATTCGTTTTTATCTTTTATTAAAAATCGACTATTTGCAAAAGTTGTATGGCTATTTTTGAAAATATCGTTGTTTAAATCATCTAATAAATTATAATTTTTTTCGACTGTTCCAACTACAATTCGGTTGTTGTTTTTATCATAATTATTAAACAACATCAAACCTCGTCCGTTAATTGGAATATCAAAATCATTATTATTGATTGATCCAATTAGAATTCCTTTGTTTTTGCGTTGATATTTTATCCAAGAATCAGTCAAAACCATATCTTGATCATTTTGCCACGAAGTTCCATTGATATTGTAAGCAAATTCATTTAACCCAACAGAAAATTCTTGATGCGCCATTAAGTTATAATTTGCATTGGTTGAATTGATATCTCGAGCAGATAATCGAACATAGTTTGTTGAAAAATTCGTCCAATTTTGATTCAGCATAGTTGGATCTGTATAAACACGATTTGAACTAGCATTTTGAATCATAAAAAATACATTTCCAGCAAAATCTTTTGTATTGGTATAACCCGAAACATTAGCTTGAAATCCTTCAATTTTCATCATGTCTCGATCGACATATTTAGAAAATCGAACCGTTTTTTCTTGAAAAGCATCAATTTTAATTCGCTTATTGTCAGAAATGAAATTTCCTCTGAAATCTGGCAAAACATTGGTTAATAAAACTTCTTCTGCTTGATTTCCCATATTCATTACTTTCAATTCATAATGAATAGAATCTCCTTCTTGACGATAAAAAATAGTACTTTGAACAGGAAAAATCTTGATGTTTCTTTTTTGTAAAACAATAACTGATGTTATTGATTTTCCGATTTCTTTTTTGCTTAAAAAATCAATTAGACTAAATTCTAAATCCAACTTTCCAGCCATTTGCGATTTGTTTACCGTAAATTGCATTGGAATAAAGGCTTTATTTTTCGGATTGATTTTTAGTTGAAGATTATCTTGTGAATATGATCTAATGGATGAAGGAATTTTAAGATCCAAAAGAGCATTTATAGTATCATTCGTCGTATTTTCTAATTGAAGAATAACAGAAAAGTTGTTGTCATCTTCTAATTTAACTTCTTTTATTGTACTAAATTTCAATCCATTATTTATATTTTGAGCATGCAAATTTTGTCCGCTAAAAATGAAAAGCAGAATAAAAAATACGCTTCGAAAATAATTGATAGAAAAGAGCATATTGCTTTACAAAGGTGTAATCGTATACAGCAAAGAAGTTGAATAATTTCCTGGCTTACTATTTAAAATTTTATTATCCGACGGAGTTGTAGAATAAATAATATTATATTTTTTTGATGTCGTTTTAGAACTATTCGTTATCAAAGATTGATTGTAATTGGAAAGTTTTATTTCTTTCGATAAACGATTCGTTTCGGTATCTTTTAGCTGAACATTAATCGAATTTAATTCCAAATTTTGGGATTCATTTGATTGTAAATACTGATTAAGAGACGAAACTTGAATATCGTAAGCTGTATCAGAAGAAATAACCAAACCATTTTGATATTCTTTTTTTACACCATTTCTATAATCTTGAATGGTATTGAAAACCAATTCTCCATTCACAGCAGAGCCATTTACTGCAATAGATAGAGTAGGAGCTGGTTCGTAATTTCCATTTGGACTAATTTGCATTAGAAGTGAAAAAGGACTAACTCCAATTATTTCTCCAAATTCATTCAACAATGAAAATTCTAATTGAATTGTATAATTGTTCCAAGACTTTAACGCATTTAGATAATTTCCTGCATCAATTACAATATCATAATTCAAAACAATTCCTCCGTATCTTCCTGATGGAGGTGCAATTGTTAAAGGAGAATTTCGAATAAAATAGTTGGAAGTAAATCTCATTGCAATATTATCTTGTATAATTCCTAATTGATTTGGTGTAGGGTAATTTTCAGAATAATATTGAGAAGGCTTATGATTATTGAATTTTAGTTTCAATTTTTCTACAGGAAATTCTTTTTTATCTGAATTAACAATAGGTGACACAACTCGTGCAACTAAAGACCACTTTTTATAGTTCAACGGTCCATTCATATGTAGTTCAATAGCTACAACATTTGTTATGGTAGCTCCATTGCTGCCATTGACTAGAATCCAACCATTGTTGTGCGCATTTATTGTAAACTGAGCAGAAGTTGTAATTGTCAACAACAATATAATTGTTGAAATTATTTTTTGAAAGAAATTATTATTTATCATTTGAGAATGTCAATTCAGCAATTTTCAATTGATCATCTTTCTCAAAACTTAAAGTTGAGGTAACAATATACGAGCTTTTTGCTAAATTATTAGGCAAAGGTATATATACAATTCGTTTATCATTAGGTAAACTATAAAAAACGGCATCTTGCAGTTTTATTTGTTCACCATTTTCTTGATTAATGATTTCATTCTTGATTGTTCCTTCACTCCAAACATTTCCATTGTTTGAAATATTCAATATCAATCGATTTTCAGCTTTATCATAGACAAAATCAGTGAACTCAATATTCGTATCACGTGCAATATTTAATCGTTGATAAATTTTGACACCTGTACGAATTGAAATTTTGATATTTTCTCCACGTTTATTTTGCCCTGCAATTGGATTTGTTTGCGTAATGTACATCATCGCAGTATGCACACTTTCATCATTTATCTTTTCTGGAACTTGCATAAGAACTTCTATTTCTTTCGATTCTTTTGGCAAAAGTGTAAAGGTGTTATTTGGTAAAACTGTGATCCAGTTTGCATTACTTGTAGGTAAGGTATTTGTTTCCGAAACAACATTGGCTCCGAATTCATCATACTTCCAATCCTTAAACGAAACAGATAACTCTAATGTATTTACATCACTAACATTAGTTACCAAAATCTTTTTTCGTTCAGATTCGCCAGGGTTTAATGTAAAATAAGTCCTTGGTGGACTTACAGAAATACCTGATTGTGCACTAATCTTTGTTGAAATGATTAATGCTAAAAGAGAAACGATTGTTAAAAAACGAAGAACTTTCATAAGTAAAAAGAGAAGTGATATTGAAAAATATCACTTCTTATTTTTTTATATTATTGTGCTTCTATTGTATAAGTAACAGTTGTTGTATATACGTTAGGATTTTCAACATTGTAATATTTGTTTACATAATCGTTGTTTCCTTTTCCCTTATATGCAATGTTGAATTTTAAATCTGTACCACCAACTGTACTAGAAATTAATTTTTTATCAGAATTATCTAATACAACATTACTAAAGTTAGAAGAGTTTAATACGTTTCCTGTACCTAAAGTTGCTTGTAAGTCAATTGTATTTGCAGCAATTTTATCAGAAGTTCCATCTTTTGTGAAAACTAAGTTTTCGTTTTCAGATTTTACTTTTACTGCGAAACCACCTGTACTATAAACAACTAAGTGATCAGTCATGTTTGCTGTAACACCGTTAGAATAATCTTCTTTTGTTTTATATTCTAAGTTAACTGTGTTATCTCCACCAATAAGAATTGTTTGGATTGGGTATAATTTTACATTTAATGTTGCAGTTGCAGTACTTTGAGCAATAGCCATTCCAGAAACTAATGCACAGAAAATCGTTAAAATAAATGCTAATTTTTTCATCATTTTATAATTTGTTAAAAATTTATTAAAAAATATTTGTTAAATAATCTGGTAGTAGTTATCTTTAAGAAGGTTTGTTATTCTCAAATGCGGTTGCAAATGTAGAAGTTGTTTTTCTATCACAAAAGATAAAAAAATACCAAAATATGATGAAAAATGACATTTCTAACTATTTAATTCGGAGCACTTTGTCTGAATTTAGTCGGAGAAATTCCTGTATTTTTCTTGAAAAACGCTGTAAAATTGGTCTCTTGAAGGAAGTTGAGTTCTAATGCTATGTCTTTTATTGACATTTTTGAATTCATTAATAAAATCTTTGCATTTTTCATCAATTCTTCCACAATCATTTCTTTTGCAGTTTTACCAAAAACAATTTGTGTCGCTTTATTTAATCTTCTTTTTGTAATAAAAAGTTTATCAATATAGAATGAAACATGTTTGTATTCATTTACATTATCCTGTAAAAGTCTTTTAAATTTTGTCGCAAGTTCTACATCAAAATCATTTTGGGTAAATTGACTTTGAATATCAAATGTTTCCATTTGTCCATTAATGATTATTCGCTCCAAAAGGTTGTGAGCTAACTTTATATCAAGTTCATTCTCAAAAGAAGTAAAAAAATATTTGATGTAATTATTTTCGAAAATTGGAGCAGAACAAATATTATTCTCAACAATGTTAACCAAATCTCTCGAAAAAAGTGTAGAATTTTCTAATTTGAGATTGTCTTCAATCGATTTTGAATAAAATTCTTGTTTGAAAATAATGTAATAAGCATCGCTTCGAGATGGTTGCTTAATAAAATCCTGTATAACATTCGGTGCGATAAAAAGAAAACTATTTTTAGGTAAAATATATTCTTTATTATTTATGATATGGTAGAATTTTTTTGATCCTGACCAAATAATTCCATAATAATCGCTAATCGAAAATTTATCGTTCCAATCTTCAATAGCATTAATATGATTAAGTTCGAAGGCGGTTAAGCCAATTTCAAAACTTTTTGTATTATAAACATTACTATTATCCATCAACATGTTCTTATTCTTTATAATGTTCTAATGCAAAATTACAACCTTTTTTAATCAAATTAGTTGATAGAAATCAAGTTATAATCAAAAATGTTCCAAAAAAATCAATATAATACTCTATTATAGCTTTTTTTTAAATATGATAAAAAAGGAAGCTAATTTTTAATAAATAAAAAAGTCTCAATTTTACATTGAGACTTTTAGAAATATTTTGAAGCAAGATTATTAATAACCTTCAGCAGCTTGTTCACCTTTTACAATTGCTAAAGCAGAAGATGTTCCAATTCTTTTTACGCCTAAAGCGATCATTTTTTCAGCTTCTTCTGTTGTGCGAACTCCACCAGATGCTTTTACAGGAAGTAAACCAGAGTTTTCAAGCATTAACTTGATAACATGTTCGTTTGCTCCATTAGGTTCTCCATTTGGAGTTTTATAAAAACCTGTAGAAGATTTTACAAAAACTTTTGATGCATTTTCATCTTCAACTTTTGCTAAAACTGTATCACGAATTAATTGAGTTATTTCAATGATTTGTTCATCTGTTAAAGCAGCAGTTTCGATAATCCATTTTATGATTTTACCTTCGCGTAAAACAACTAAAGTAGCAGCTTCTACTTCTTCTTTTACTTTATCTGTATCACCTTTTATGAATGCTTCGTAGTTCACTACAAAATCCAATTCATCGGCTCCATCAGCAATTGCTTTTTGCGCTTCTCTCAACTTTTCATTCAAATCATAAGTTCCTTCAGGAAAACCGATTACAGTTCCTAAAACAACATTCGATTTTTTTTCATCCAATAATTCACGAACTGATCTTACATAATCAGGACGAATCATTACTGCATAAATATCATTATCAATAGCTTCTTGTGCCAATTTGTGCACGGTATCTAATGTATCAGAATTTGAAATACCTGCTTGTTCAGGTGTTTTAAGATACGTCGAGTCTAAATATTGATTAATATTCATCTTTGTATATTAAAGTTTTATTTGTCTATCTATTGGTTGTTCCAAAGAAATTATAGTTTCGGTACGTGTAACTCCATCAATTTGCTGAATTTTTTTGTTCAAAACATTCATTAAATGTAAATTATCACGACTTAGAATTTTAAGAAAAATTCCATAATTTCCTGTTGTAAAATGCGCTTCTACTACTTCTGGAATTTCTTCCAAAGCTTTTACAACTAATTTATAAGAAGAAGGTTTGTCCATGAAAACACCAACAAATGACATAGTCGAATAACCTAGAATCGCAGGATTCACAATAACTTTTGTAGAATCTATAACTCCTGAAGCTTCTAACTTTTTGATTCGTTGATGAACAGCCGTATTTGAGATTGCTAATTCCTTTGCTAACTTAGAAACAGGTATGTTTGCATTGTCCATAAAGGCATTCAGAATCAATTTATCGATTCCGTCAATTTCAACTTGACCGTTTTCGTATATTCTCACCTATTCTTAAAATTAAACCGCTACAAATTTAATATTTTAAAATGGTATAAACGGGAAAATGGTCGCTATATCCACCGAAATATTTTCCGCCAACAAATGTTCTAAATGGTAAACCACTTGATTTTCCGCCAGAATTCTTTAAAAAATCAGCATCAAAAATATTAGTTTTAACATATTCTAAATTTGATTTCGAAGTCAAAAATCCTTTTGAGAATAATTGCTGATCGAACAACATCCATTGTTTTTTATAAATCAAAGAACCTCTTTTATGTGATTGTAAATTAACCATTGGATTGAATAATTCTTTTGCTTTTATCTCTTCTTGTTTTGATCTTGTATTTAATTCCAAACGCAAATCTTCAGTTGTAGGTGAATCATTAAAATCGCCCATAAGGATAATTTTCTCCGAAAAATTTTCGGTTAATAAATCGTTAACCCTTTTTCGGATGATTTTAAAAATATGTTGACGTTTTAATTGATTGATTTCTTTATCAATTTTTGAAGGAAGATGAACAATAAAAAGGTGTATTATTTCTCCAAATAATTTTCCTTTGACATATAGAATATCTCGTGTGTACGATTTATTGTCATTTTGATCTTTAAAGACAAATCGAATTGGTTCGCTTTCTAAAACTTCAAAAAAATCTTGTCGATAAAGTAATCCAACATTAATTTTTCTTTCGTCCAATGATTCATACAATAATGCTTTATAATTTCCTTCTTTCAAAAAGGAATTCTCTGCTAAATCTTTTAAAACTTCTTCGTTCTCAACTTCTGCTAACCCAACTAAATAAGGTAATTGGTTGGTTTCTAGTTTTCCTATTTTAGAAATACAAAAGGCAATTTTATTCACCTTTGTTTCGTAACGATTATCTTTCCATTTTGTAAAATTACTCGGCAAAAAAGATTCGTCAGAGGATTTAGAATAAAAATTTTCGACATTATAAAATGCGATTGTCGCGAAATTTTGTTTCAAAAAATTATTTTTTGCTAAAATAAGAAAGAAAGTAGGTTTATAAAAATTAGCGGCATACTTACAAATCCAACCCAGAATATTTTAATGTTGATTTTGCAGTGAAGTTGAAAAAAAAAACACTTAAAAATTATCAACTTGAACAATTTTTATTCAATAAATTATCAACTTGCATACCTATTAAAAATCATATTATTTATTCCGTTATAATTCGTGTAAATGATTGATTTATGGTTAATTTAATCTCTTAAAAATTGTATATTTGCAAAGTTTGCATTATCTGCATTCAAAAATTGAAAAAATGTATTTTTAATTGGCTATTCTCTAATAGTCTCAAAAAAATTTAAAACATAATGTCAAAAATTCATTACACACTTACGGATGAAGCTCCGATGTTGGCAACACATTCATTTTTGCCAATCGTTAAAGGATTCACAAAAACAGCTGATATTACAATCGAAGTTCCGGATATTTCTTTAGCTGGACGTATTTTAGCTAACTTTCCTGAATTCTTAAAAGAAGAACAAAGAATTCCTGATGCTTTAGCAGAATTAGGAGCTTTGGCGAATACTCCGGAAGCAAATATCATTAAGTTACCTAATATTTCGGCTTCTGTTCCTCAATTAGATGAAGCGATTGCTGAATTGCAAGCGAAAGGTTTTGCTGTACCAAATTATCCTGCTGAACCAAAAAATGAAGAAGAAAAAGCGATTAAAGCAAAATATGGTAAAGTTTTAGGTTCTGCTGTAAACCCAGTTTTACGTGAAGGAAACTCAGACCGTCGCGCTCCAAAAGCTGTCAAAAATTATGCAAAAGCTAATCCTCATAAAATGGGTGCTTGGGCAAAAGATAGTAAAACAGAAGTAGCTTACATGAAATCTGGTGATTTCTATGGTACAGAAAATTCAACTACTTTAGAAAACGCGACGAACTATACAATCAAATTTTACGGAGAAGATGGTTCAGTTCAAGAATTAAAATCAGCAGCCCCTTTGAAAGCTGGAGAAGTAATTGATACTTCTGTAATGAATTTGAATTCTTTGAAATCATTTGTTGAAGAAGCAATTCAAGAAGCAAAAGATAAAAATGTATTATTGTCAGCTCACTTAAAAGCTACAATGATGAAAATTTCTGATCCAGTTATTTTCGGAGCTGTTGTTGAAACTTTCTTCAAAGATGTTTTCGTAAAATATGCAGAAACTTTCAAATCATTAGACGTTAATCCTAATAATGGTTTAGCAGATTTATTTGAAAAAATAAAAGGTCATGCACAAGAAGCAGAAATTAAAGCTGCAATTGAAGCAGATTTAGCAAACGGACCACGTGTAGCAATGGTTAATTCTGATAAAGGTATTACAAATTTCCACGTTCCTTCTGATATTATTGTTGATGCATCTATGGCTGCATTAGTAAGAAATGGAGGTAAAATGTGGAACAAAGATGGTGCTGAAGAAGATACTGTAGCAATTATTCCAGACCGTTCTTATGCAGGTTTCTATGAAGCTGTTGTAAACGATATGAAAGCAAATGGAACATTAGATCCTACAACAATGGGTTCTGTTCCTAACGTTGGGTTAATGGCTCAAAAAGCAGAGGAATATGGTTCTCATGATAAAACTTTTCAAGCTCCTGCAAACGGAACAATCAAAGTTGAAGACGAAAACGGAAACACATTATTAGAGCAAAAAGTTGAAGGAGCTGATATTTTCAGAATGTGTCAAACAAAAGATGCTCCTATCCAAGATTGGGTTAAATTAGCAGTTAATAGATCTCGTTTATCTGATACTCCAGCAATTTTCTGGTTAGATAAAGACAGAGCTCACGATCAACAAATCATCGAAAAAGTTGAAAAATACTTAAATGATCACGATACAACTGGTTTAGATATCCGTATCATGGACGTTAAAGATGCAATGAAAGAAACATTAAGACGTGCAAGAGAAGGAAAAGATACAATTTCTGTTTCAGGAAATGTATTACGTGATTATTTAACAGATTTATTCCCAATTTTAGAATTAGGAACTTCTGCTAAAATGTTATCAATCGTTCCATTAATGAACGGAGGAGGATTATTCGAAACAGGTGCAGGAGGATCTGCTCCAAAACACATCGAACAATTTATCGAAGAAGGTTATTTACGTTGGGATTCTTTAGGTGAATTCTTAGCATTACAAGCTTCTTTAGAGCACGTTTCTCAAACACAAGGAAATACAAAAGCTCAAATTTTAGCTGATGCTTTAGACGAAGCAAATGCTAAATTCTTAGCGACAGATAAATCTCCAGGTCGTAAATTAGGAACTATCGATAACAGAGGTTCTCATTTCTATTTAGCAATGTATTGGGCAGAAGCATTAGCTAATCAAACAAAAGATGCTGATTTAGCTGCTAAATTTGCGCCTATTGCAAAAGCAATGCAAGAGAATGAAGCAAAAATTAACGAAGAGTTAATCGGAGCACAAGGTAAACCACAAGATATTGGTGGTTACTATAAATCAGATTTTGCAAAAACAACTGCTGCAATGCGTCCATCTGCAACATTAAATGCAATTGTTGACGGAATTTAATCTAACAACATTTCTTTATAAAGTAAAACCTCGAGATATTCTCGAGGTTTTTTTATTTAAAGTTTTAATAAACTTTAAGAAAAAGTTTGAATGAATTCGTCTAAATATGATAATTTTAAGAATTCAAATTTATTCTATTTGATTAATCATTCTCGTATGAAATATATTTATTTATTCGTCTTCTATTTTTGTTCGCTTTTTACTTTTGCTCAATCAAAATTAGAAACGGCGATAAAAAGTCTAGAGACAAATTATGCACAAGAAAAAGTCTATTTATTATTCGATAAAGAAGATTACATCGCGGGCGATAATATTTGGTTTAAGGCTTATACACTAAATGGCTATAAACCGAGTTTAATTTCGACCAATCTTATTGTAGAATTATATGATAAAGACAAGAAATTAGTTGACCGAAAATTAGTTCCGATTGTTAATGGAGAAAGTGATGGAACACTAAATACTAAAAACGAAAATGAGGAAGGAATTTACTTTGTAAGAGCTTATACAACTTACATGACTTTTTTTCCAGAAGAATTTCAATATATCAATCAATTAAAGATTTACAATCCAACTTCTAAGTTAAAACTTGTTCCAAATCCAAATTTAAAATGGAATGCAAAAGCTTTTGCAGAAGGAGGGAACTTCATTCAAAATCAAACAACAAAATTTGCAATAAGATTAAAATTTGACGGAGAATTACCAAAAAAATGGAATGGTTTTGTTTTCGAAAAAAATAATCCAAGCAACAAAATCGCAACATTCGAGAATTTAGACGAAAATGTAGCAACTTTTTCGTTAAGAGCAGAAGAAGGAAAATTGTATCAAGTGCAATTGAATGACGAAAAAGGAAATCAACAAATTATTGATTTACCTGAAGCTAAAAAAGCTGGAGTCTTATTGAAAGTTGTTCGAAATAGTAAAGATATTGCAATACAATTGAAAAGTATTAACCAAGAAAATCCTTTATTGAATTATAAGATTATTGGAACAATAAATAATGAACTTGTCATGAGTTCTCAAATTGTAAAAAGTGTTGAATCGGTTTCTACTTATGTACCAAAAGAGGTTTTGGATAATGACAAAGGAGTTTTGAATATTGCAATTTTTGATGCAAATGATATTCAAGTTGCCAATCGTTTGATATTTATTCATCCAAAAGAATTGTATAAAAAACCAGAAGTTGCTTTCGAAACAACAACTAATCCGCGCGAATTAAATACAATAAAACTAAAATATCCTGAAGAGATTAATTTTTCAACAGTTATTAAAGATCAAAAAAATCCAGATGAAGATAATTTAATTTCAGCAATGTTATTAACACGAGATTTTAGTTCAAAAATTAGTTATCCAACACAATATTTTAAAAATAATAAATTTTCAGAAAATTTAGATGCGCTTCTAATTTCAGAAAAATGGAGAAGATTCAATTGGGAGGATTTAGTTGTCGGAAATGTCGTAAAACCAACGATTGACAACAATCGAAGATATCTTTCGTATAAAATAAAAGCATATAATAACGGAAGAGAATTAAGTGATGCTTCGCTAAGTATTATTTACAAAATGCAGAATAATGGAAAAGAATTTGCAACGCTTGATACTAATTATGAAGGAGATTTCGAAATGAACAATTTGTTTTATTATGGTCCAATGGCTATGAATTATTTCTTGAATTCGGAGAATGGAAAACAAGCTAATAACGGAACTTTAACATTGTCTGTTGTGCCAAATTACAAAAGCACAAGTTATAAATCTAAATTGCCAGCAACATCTTATTTGTTAGAAGAAATTACTAATAAAGAAGAAATCGAAAAACAAAATACATATAAAGAGAATATAAAAATCATCAATGATAAAAGTATTCGCTTGAAAGAAGTTGTTGTAAAAGCAGATAAAAAATCAAAAACAGAACAACTGAATAATGAATTAAGTACAGGAATGTTTCAAAGTATAAATGAAACCATTATTGATTTTGTTAATGAATCTCAGCCAATAGAAGGTTATACAAACATTGCTGATTTTTTAGCAGGAAGAGTTGCAGGATTAACAGTTTCTAACGGAGTTCCGAAAATCAGAAATTCTGATGTTGCAATTTATTGGAACGAAATGAAAGTTTCTTCGGATAACTTAAATAGCATCAATGTAAGAGATATTGCAATGGTAAAAATTTTTAAAGGAAATGGTTTACTTGGAAATGCAATTGCGATTTATTCGAAAAGAGGAAAAGAAGCAACAATTGATAATACACCAATGCTTCCAAATAACTTAATTCAACTTGGAGGTTACAATCAATCTTTGCCATATTTTAGTTTAGATGATTACGAATCGCTTTACAATGCTGTTCCAAATGATATAAGAAGCACTTTGTTTTGGAATCCGAATTTATATTCAGAACCAGGAGAAAACACAGAACTAGAATATTTCAACAATGATAAACCAAAAGATTATCAATTAACCATAATTGGTTTTGACGAAAAAGGAAATCCTGTTTATTATGAAGGAAAAATAAATTAAGGCAAAAACCTCGAGAAATTCTCGAGGTTTTTTATTTTGAATCAATTCGTCGATAATATAATCGGGTTTGTCGATTTTAAAGATCATAAAAGAATGATTTGGAGAATATTTGTTCAAAATTAATCCGATATGAAAACATTTATTCAACTTATTATTCTATTTAGCTCCAGTTTTCTATTTGCTCAAAATTATACGATAACAGGCGAAGTTGTCGAGCAAAATAAAGCGCTTCCTTATGTTGATATTACTTTATCTAACAAGGATACAATTATAAATGCTACAACAAACGAACTCGGAAAATTTGTTATCGAAGCAAATAAAAATATCTACAAACTTGAAATTATATATTTTGAAGAAGTTGTTTTTGAAAAAGATATTCAATTAGTTCATTCGCTCGATTTAGGAAAAATTGAAATCAAAACATCTACAGATTTACAAGAAGTTGTGGTTGGAGCAGAGAAGAAAATCATGGAAAGAAAAATAGATCAATTTGTTTTCAATGTAGAAAATTCTACTTCGGCAGCTGGCGGAACTGCAATGGATGCTTTACGCGCAACGCCAGGCTTGAATGTTACAAACGAAAGCATTGCTGTTTCCGGAAAAAACGCTGTTCTTGTTTTAATAGACGACAAACCAACTTATATGTCGCAAACGGATTTGATTAGTTATTTGGAAAGTATTAGCGCTTCCGATCTTTCAAAAATAGAAGTTATAACAACGCCGCCCGCAAAATATGAAGCAGAAGGAAATAGTGGAATTATAAATATTGTGACCAAAAAAATAAAAAATAACAGTTGGAATTCTAATATAGGAGCATCGTATGCGCGCAGCAAAAGAAATACAGAACGCTACAATGCAGCATATAATTTACAAAAAGATAAATGGACAATTCAAACTTCTTTGAATGCTGGAGATAGAAGATTTTTGAGAACTTGGAACAACGAATTATTTTTTTCTGATGCACGCAGAAACAACATTTCGTATACAGATTATGTGAACAAATATCTTGGTGGACGATTTTCTGTTGATTATAAATTAACTGATAAATGGACGATTGGCTCAAAATTTTCTTTCAATAATTCGAAGAATAATTCAGAGAATCCGCAAGAAATGTTTTTCAAAAATTTAGCGAATGAAATTTATCAAGTGAATAAAGGAAACTCCTTCGAGAATGGAAAAATGAATCAATCAATGGTCAATTTATATTCAGAATTTGTACTTGATTCATTAGGAAAAAAGATTTCTTTTGATGCTGATTATGTTCATTATTCATCGCCGATGAATAGAACTTATGCGACGAATTCTTATCAGAATAATGAATTAATAGAAAATTCTTTTTTTGGAGGAAAAAGTAATTTAAATAATCGAATTGAGAATTTTTCGTCGAAAATAGATGTGGAACTTCCTTCAAAAAATTTCAATTGGAGTTTTGGTGCAAAATTTTCGCAATCAAAATCAAATAATTTGGTTGAAGCATATTACGCTGACGAAAATTACAATTATACCTTCGATCATAAATTGTCAAATCTTTTCAAATACAAAGAAAACAACGAAGCAATTTATTTGAATGGAAATAAAAAGTTTGGCGAAAAATGGCAAATGCAAGTTGGTTTGAGAGTAGAAGCAACACAAACAGAAGGTTTTTCTAGAGAAAATAATCAAACGAATAAAACAGATTATATCAAACTATTTCCATCATTTTATTTGTTACATACTTTTGATAAAAACAAAAGTTTAGGAATTAATTATTCGCGCCGAATAAATCGTCCAAATTACGAAAGTTTAAATCCTTTTCGAATTATCCAAAACGAATATGTTTACAACGAAGGAAATCCTTTTCTGAAACCAGCTTTTACACAGAATTTAGAACTTACTTTTACGTATAAAAAATTTGACACTCGACTTTATTATTCAGGTTTGAGAAATGGCGTAAATCAAGCTTCAATTATTGATGAAAAGACAAAACACAATGCTTTTGTATGGATGAATTTTGTGGATTCGGATAGTTTTGGTTTAAGTCAAAATATGACAATAAATCCTACAAAATGGTGGACGAGCATTACTACTTTTGAAATTTCTTATTCGAGTGCAAATGTTGCAATTTCTTCGAAAAGATTCAAAGGATGGTCGAGTTCATTATTCTCAACGAATGATTTTACACTTAATCAACAAAAAACAATGTTTATCAATTTGATTTATTTTCAAAATTTTGGTGAAACTTTCCAAAATTATAAGCTGAAATCTTATGCAAGATTCAACCTTTCATTCAAATATTTGATGTTTGATAAAAAATTAGAATTGAGTTTGAATGCAACAGATATTTTTAAAGCTCAAGAATATTTGTCGCAAAATAATAATGGAATTGTACAAAAGTTTGCAAATGTTTGGGATATTCAGAGCATTAGAATAGGATTGAATTATAAATTCGGAAGCAATAAACTTTCGGTAAAAAATCGTGAAACAGGAAATCAAGATGAGGTAAATAGAATGTAAAAAATGAAAAATAATAAAAAGACGATTTCTAGAAATCGTCTTTTTGTTATTTTAAAATCTTGCTTGTACTTGTACACTTCCTGTGTGAATTGGTTTATTATCTTCAGTTTTTCGTCCATCATACGAAATGTTCAATTGTAGGAAACTTGTGATTTGTCTTTGTATTTGCAATTGCCAAACAAAATTATTTCCAGCGCGCAAACCTTCCATCATTTGATTTCCGACAACAGATTCTTGATTTCCGGTAAATTTATTATTGATAAAACTAAAACTTCCTAATAAACTCATTTTATCCGAACTATTCCATTGAATTTCTGTTCCCAAATCGGATTGATTTAATTGTTCTTCACCTGAAACATTTTTCTTGTTTTGATAATTATAAAACAACGATGTAATAAGATTTTTTTCTGTTTGATAAGTTATTTTAGGCGATAAACGAAGATTATTTAACTTATATCTTCTGCTTAAAAATAATTCTGAATCGCTTTTAATTATCATATATTCGGTATCAAAACTAGCGATTAAATCTTGCAAAATTTTATAACGCATTTGCAACAAATAACTATCTGAATTTCGGTATTCAGAACCTGTGTAAACATAAGTTTGAGATTGTTGTTGATTGTAAATAAAATTTGTCGACCATTTATATTGCGTTCCTTGATTGAAGAAAACTGACGAACGAATACTTCTTGTTTTTCCTAAAATTTGAGACGAATTCGTAAAAGGATTCCATTCTAAAGTTGTTCCTTCTTTTCGCAACGAATTGCTAGCCGAGATATTTTGCTGAAACATCCAACGATTCCAAAATTCATTTTCGGTATTGAAAACTTGTTTTGGACGAAAACGTAGCGTGAAATTGAATTGGTTTTTATTGGTTTTTAGATATTCTATTGTATTTGTATAAACGCGAATATAATTTGCTTGATCGATAAATTCTGCAACTTCAAATTCATCAATTTGTTCAATTCCATCGCCATTATAATCTGTCCATTTGTAAATTCCCATTCCATCCGAAACTTTTACATACTGAAATTCTCGTTGTGGTTCTACGCCGCTTCCTACTTCGTAATCTACATTTAATTGTAAACCTTGATTGAAAAAAGCTTTGTACCATTTTAAACTTCCTGTCATAAAATCTTCGTTTGGCGCATTTAAAAATTGATAATTAACGCGACGATAATGGAAATTTAAACTTAATTGATGATTTTGTTTTTGTATTAAAGTTGAATTAAAAATAGCTCCTTTACTTTGTTGAATATTTTGCCAAGATCCTAAACGAATCGAATCATCTTGACGTTGATAAGCCGTTAAATCAATTTTATGTCCAAGCGAATCTACAAAACCTCCTTTCAATTGAAATTCATTCCATTTAAAACTCAAATCAGATTTTTGATTTTTTGTCAAATCATCTATATCATTATTTTCGCCCCAAATTCTAGCTCCAACCCAAAATTTATTTCCAATTTTTCGTTTTCCATCTAGTATATAACGCGTGAAATTTGTGTTTTGAAGCGTTGCTTTTGTTGATAAAATATTGGCTTGTGCTAGAATTTCATCTTTATTGGTTTTGTAATTAGCATCAAGTTGATTTCGCAAACCTTTATATAATCCTGTATTTTCTAGATAATCGAATTTATATTGTGCATTGAATTTTTCTTTCCAAGATGAATTGATTTTTGTTGTGATAAAATTCTGATTTACGTCGCTTAATTCTTGTTCCAAATTAAAATCTCGCGCAAATTCTACAGCACGTAATCGCTCAGCACTTTTATAATTTTTGTTGATAAAATTCCATTCGGCATAAGGCGTAATTTTCCAATCCTTGAAATAAAATGTTTTTTCACCATAAATACGAGTTGCTAAACCAGAATTATTTTGATCATCAATCGAAGAAAATAAATTTTGATCGTAATTACTCAAACCAAAATTAAACCCAATGTTTCCATTATTTTTTAATTGATATTCTCCATTTAAGGTATAAATCTGTAATTTTTTAGGAGAAATTAATTGTTTAATTGGTTCATAATCGCCTTGTAAAATACCAGCAATTGGTTCGTTATATTGAAAAACTTTTCCATTTTGATTGACATTTATTTGTCGATAATTTCCTTGATTTGGACCAACATATGTAAAAGCAACTTGGTACAATTCGTCATTTGGATCTGTAGAATATTCAAAAATATCTAAACCATTTTGACTTACTTTTCGATACAAGATTTTATTCGAATCATAAGTTGTTTTCTCATCAGAAACTGTGTACATTTTGTGTGGATCATTTCCTGCATTTGCGAGAATTTGTTTCTCCTCATCAGTCAAATCATTTCCAAGCGAATTGTTTTTAGAATCACCTTGAGAAAAGAAAAAACCAGATAATTTTAATCGTTCTGATTCGTATTCAGCGCCGCCATAAAGTAGAACTTGCGAATAATTTCGAGAATTGTACAAATATTCCACGTTAATTCGCGTATTCGCAGTAATCAACCGATTTGCAGTAAACGAGATTTCTCCTGTATTATAATTGATTACATAATCATTTTGCTCGCCTCGTTCCAACAAAACACCATCGATATATACTTTTTCACTTCCCGAAATGATAATAACATACAATTCATTGTTCTTTCCAGAAAGTTTGTAAGGACCTTGATTTCCGTCTTGTCCAACAAAATTAACACGCATAAATTCGCCTCTTGTAATACTTCCCAAAGCAAAAATATTAGTCGAAGATTTTTTTCCTTTCAATTGTGTTGACAATTGTAATCCTGTAACTTTTTGATTAAATGGATTGAAAAAATCACGTTCTTGATTCGTGTTAACATCAATATGTCCAGCTCTTATTTTTGAGTTTTTATTCGCTAATTCGATATAAACTTTATCAAATTCTTGTAAATTTTGTGTGTAACCATCCGATTCTATTGGCACATTATTATCCGCAATTGCGGCATTTACGGTTATATCATCCGATAATTTTCCAGATAATTCCAAATCCAAAGAAGATTGAACAGAAGCACTTTGATTGTTCCCAAAACGAATTCCACGAATCATGGAACCTTTACTATTCAATCCGTCAAAAACATCTTTGTTTTCTTGTTTCGATTTTGGTTCTATTTGATGAAAAATATCAACTGGTTTCGAATCGCTGATAATGATATTCGGATTTTTCGCATAAAAAACAGATTCAGCTAATTTTGGATTCACAAAATACTGAATCTTCACCATTTGTTTGGCGATTGAAGGATTGAAATAAACTTCGTTTCGTTCGAAATTTATGGTATATAATTCTTTTGAAATTGGATTTCCTGTCGCATCTAAAATTTGAAATTTTTCGGATAAAATCCCTTTGTTCTGTAGTTTTATTGTATCAGAAAGTTGAACAGAATCTTGTCTGAAATTAGGATTTTTCCACCCAAAATTTTGAGCAAATACAAAAGTGTTCACTAACCAAAAACATAGAGAAAATAGAATCCGAAACTGCAAAAGATTTTATTAGGATAACGAAATTTTAAGCTAAAAATTTTACTCGAAATTTAATTACTTTTTTTGAATCAAATAATAGTTTCTTTGAATACGATCGTTATAATTTTTCTGATTTTTTGAAGAATGATTCAAATCGACATTACCAATTTTTTTGATTGAATAATCTTTGAAATGATTAGCAAAAAAAGTAGAATCTGATGCGCTTGCTAACATTCCAAATTTAGCTTCTTTTGGAAAAGTAGTTTCTTTTCCATCATAGATTGCAGGAATAGAAGTACCATAATCAAATACAATTTCTGGAACAAAGCTTTGCCATTCGTATGTTTTGATTTGGTTTTGTTGCTCTAATTTTTTTAGATTTTTTGCGGATGAATACAATTCTTCAGAGAAAGTTAATTTAGAAAGCTGAAAACCAAATGCAACAACCGAGCACATTAATAAAATAGTGGAATAAAATATTTGTTCAAATGATTTTATTTTGAAACCTTTAAAAATTGAAATTCCTAAAATTAAGCTGATAATAGCAAAAGGAATCGACCAGATTAAAAAATCTGAAATGCGATCTTTTGTGTAAATAAAAACGCCAATTGAAATACCAATTGCTATTATTCCGTACAAACCAAAAGTAAAATTTGTAAAATATCGTTCAGTTTTATTTGATATATTTTTAAATTCTAAGCGTAAATATTCGATATAAAAACCAATATTCATCGCCAACGGAATTAAAACTGGTAATAAATATCTTGATTTTTTTTCTGGAATGATTGATAATAAAATAACGGATAAAACTGTCCACAACCAAGCAAATTGATAGGCTTTTTTGTTTGCAACTTTATTTTTAAGATAAGGATAAATCAAGCTAACTAAAGCTGGAATTGTCCATAAACCAGATTGTGTAAAAAAGCTCCAATAGTAGTAAAATGGGCGAGTGTTGTAGCTGTGCCAATTGTTTACTTCTTTTTGCGAAGCTGCTAAAAAATGTTCAGCATCAAAATATCTGACATACATCATCCATGCAAATCCTATAACACAACCTAATATTATGGTTAAAATTGTAAGGCTTAAATTTCTACCGAATTTATTTCTATAAACAATAAAATAAGCGATTAAAAATGGAAGAAATAGTGCATATAATGAAACAGGACCTTTGCTCATTATTGAACAAGCTAATAAGAAAAAAGCAGCTACAAAGTTGAATAAATTAAATTTTGAAGCTTGAAATTCTTTTACTAAAAACAATATCGATCCCATGACAAAACTATGTGTGTACATGTCCCAATTATTGTCTCTTCCAGAAAAAAATATGTAAAACGAAGTGATTAAAACCAATGAAGAATTAACAACTTGTTGTTTTGTTAAATTGAAATAAGTTAAGGTTTTGTAGAACCAAAAAACCAATAAAATCGTGATTAAAACGACCGGAATACGTAGCCAAAAGAAATTTTCGAAACCAAAAAAATAACCAAAGAAAGCTGTTATCCAAGTTGGTAAAGGCGGTTTTTCGTATCGTGGTAAGCTGTTTAGTGTTGTAAAAATCCAGTTTCCTTCATGTACCATTTCTCGCGCAGAAATAATATTTCTCGCTTCCATAATATTTGTTTGTAGAACACCAAGATTCACAAACAACATCAAAAGTGTAACGATGATTAAAAATAAAACTGAATTTTGCTTAATCCACTGAACCATTTTTTTCTTTTCGTTTGATTAATATATTTCGAGCATAAACGATAAATCCCATAAAATGACCAACAAATAAAACCGGATCTTTTCGAATTATCGCATAAGTTAAAATCAATAATGATCCTGTTAAACTAATTGTCCAAAATCCCATTGGTAATTGCGATTCGTGTTTTCGTTCGGAATAAATCCATTGATAAACGAAGCGAAATGTGAAAAGTACCTGTGATACAATTCCTAAAGATAAGAGCCATACCGGAATTTTTTCGTTTTTGAATAATAAATCTACATCAAAAATTCCGTTATTGAATCCATAAAAAACAATTAATACAGGAAAAATATACAAAAAAATGCGCGCTATTTTCGGAAATTCTTTCCAATGATTTTGAAGTTGAATATTTCTGATATAAATATAATACGTTAAGGTTTGACCTAACATAATCGAGAAATCATGACGTAAATAACCATAAAAAAATAGCAAAACAGAAGCAAACAAGCTAACTTCCCAAAATAATTTTGGCGTAAGTACTTTCTTATTTTTTTCGGAAACAATCCATTGTAAAATAAGACGACTCGAAAAAAGTGCTTGCGCAAGAAAACCAATACTAATAACGATCCAACTTGGCATTATGCTCCTTCTTGAATTTTATAATTGATGTATTTTTTCTTCATCCAAACAAAGGCAAAACAATCCATTAATGGACCTAATAATCGATTCCATAAATTGAATTTTGATTCACCAGCAATGCGAGGAAAATGTTTGACAGGAACTTGAGTAACTGTTCCGTTTTGTAACAAAATCATAGCAGGTAAAAAGCGATGCAAACCTTTGAACATTGGGATTTTTTTTGCTTTTTCTGCATCTATAACTTTTAATGGACAACCAGTATCATCCATTCCATCATTTGTAAATGCTCTTCGAATAGAATTTGCTATTTTAGATGACATATTTTTTACAAAAGAATCTTTGCGATCTGCACGAACTCCTGTAACCAAATCATATTGATCTGCTAAAGTTAGTAGTTTATTGAAATCTTCTGGATCTGTTTGCAAATCTGCATCTATATAGCCAACCCATTTAGATTTTACGGTATCAAAACCAGCTTTTATTGCAGCAGATAAGCCATAATTTTTGTCAAAAGAAATATAATGAAAAGCTTTATTTCTATTGCAAATTTCTTTGATAAGAGTTAAACTTTTGTCTTTAGAACCATCATTAATCAATAAAATTTCAGTTGGTTTTATTGATTTAGACAGATATTGGTTCATTGTTTCCTCCAATCTTATCAAGTTATCTTCCTCATTATAAATTGGGATGATAATTGTAAACTCTGTTGACATTTTTGTATTATTTCAGAGGACAAAGCTATGAAATAATCAAACGAAATTAAAATATTTTTAATTAACTTAATTTATTTCATATCAAATTAATAGAAGATTTGTTTTATGAGAAGACACAGTATTTTTTGTTAATAAATTATCCATTTCTTGTAATATTGAGCACTTGTCTTCTGTGTCAATCAAGACAACTGCATTTCCTTCTCCGTAAGGTTTGTAACGTGCTAAAAAGTTTTTACATTTAAACAAACCGATTGTTCTTGTAGGAGCAGCACAACTTAAATGCATCATACCAGAATCGGCTGCAATTACAAATTCGCAACTTTTCATTACAGCAGCAATTTCTCTAACATCTTTACTGTAATAAGTAGGTAATCTATGATTTAACATTGAGATATTTTCGACCGGTAAAATTTCAATCAAGTTATATTCTGGTGAATATTTAGAATAAAATAAATTGTAAAATTCTGTCCACCATTCTTCATTATAACATTTTATACCAGTAGCATAGGTAAAAAATGCTAAGGTTTTCTTTGAAGGATCTTGAATAAGTTGATTTAACGTTTCTACTCCTTTCTTCGATTCTTGCTCCGTTAGTTGAATATTTAGTGTGGGAATATTTAAGTCTATTTCTTGATTTTTAGACAATTCTAAAAATTTCTTGAACTGATAAACAGGATATTGAGCTTGATGAATATGAATTTCTTGATTTGAATTCATTTCAAATTCATTTCCGAAAATTTTGTAATTAGATTTTGCAAAACAAGTTGAAAGTCGACCAGAAGAAGAATTTTTATCAACATTAATCACTAAATCATAATTGTTTTTCTTGATTTTTAGCCAAACTTTACCATATTGAATCAATTCTTTGAAAGGTTTTTTAGGTAATTCAATAATTTGATCAACTTGTGGATAATTTTCAAAAATAATCGGAGCAACTTTTCCTTTTACAAATAAGTCAATTTTAACATTAGGATTATATCGGATAATTTCTTGAATTAAAGGAGTAATTAATAAAATATTTCCTAAGCGTTGATTCGGTCTGTTTATAAGAACTCTATTAAGAATAAGAGGATTTTCGTTATCTATTTTTGGTAAATTTCCTTCACCTATTCCTCCTGTTAATCGTCGCATAATTGTACGACGAAAATAATTGACTGATTTTTTAAAACTCATTAAAAAGTGCTCGTTAAAAATAACTTTTGTGTATTATTTTATTTTTCCACGAAACTAGATAAACTATTGATAATTACGAAATATTTTTACTAAAAAAAAGATCTCAAATTGAGATCTTTAAATTATTTTGTTTTCGTGGGACGAACTTCTATTTTACTTGGTAAAACATTTGGATTCATTTTTAATAAATCGACAACCATTTGACCTAAATCTTCGGGCTGAATTTTCCATCCATCTTCCGAATTTGGAACGTGATCATTAAAGTTTGATGTTACAGAACCAGGCATAATCGTTGTACATTTGATATCATAATTTCTTAAATCTAACATTGCAGCTTGTGTAAAGCCAACAACACCAAATTTCGACGCATTATAACCAGCTCCATTTGCAAAGAAATTTGTTCCTGCCAAAGAAGCTATCGAAATATAATTTCCTTTTGAGGCTTTTAGCGCTTCAACAGAGGCTTTCATTGTATGAAAAACTCCTGTAAGATTGGTTTCAATCATTGCATTCCAATCTTCTAAAGAAAGTTCATCAACTGGAGCAAATTTTCCTAAACCTGCATTTGCAATTACAACATCCAAACGTCCAAATGCTTCAATGATCTGTTTTACGGCATTTTGTTCATCTTCAAAATGTCTTACATCTGATTGTATGGCTAATACATTTTGATTTCCTAAATAATGACGAGCTTTTTCAACATCGTCAATATTTCGTCCAGAAATTGCAACTTTCAAACCGTTTTCTACTAATGATTTTGCAATTCCTAATCCAATTCCTTTCGTTCCGCCTGTTATATAAGCTACTTTACCTTCTATATTTTGCATGTTTTTTTAGTTTTATTTTTGATTCAGCCAATTCCATTTACCATCTTTTCGGTAAATAAATCCACCTTCTTTTGCGTTTTCTTGGTGAACATAAATTGCATCATAGTCTAAAGTTACGATTTCATTTTTAGAAACACCATTTAAATTTCGTTTTATACCATCTTTATAATTCGAATAAAGTGGTGTTCCTTTTGGAATTATCATCAACGTTCCGAAATCATAATTTGTAATTTTAAATGGATCTTTCGCTCCACCTAAACCATAAATTTGACTTCCTTTTTTCTGATTGTTTACAATAAATAAACGTGTATTTCCTTTTGTATCAATCATTCTATATAAATAGTCAACCACGCCATCGCCAAAAAAATCACCTTTTATAGCAAAACATTTATATGCTGTTGCCAAATAAAAATCATTAAATGCTGGATGTGTAGAAATTTCTTTTTCGAATTGGTTGATAAAATTTTGTTGTGTTATCAAATAACCACTAAATGCATACAGATTTTCATCTACAGAAGAATCTTTAATTCCTTCATCAAGTATTAATTTGGATGAACTAATGTCTAATTTTACCCAATTACCACTTTTTGCTTTTCCGTTATCTTTAATTGTAAATGCTTCGCCTTTTTCCGAAATTTTAACAGGATAACCATACGGAATTTTACCAATTCTTTTTCCATTTGGACTTGTTCTAACAGTTAATCCTTCTTGTGCTACAACTTGATAAATTTCTTGTGAAAACACAACAGAACTCATCATCAAAATAAATCCAATAACTAATTTTTTCATGATGTAAAATTAAAAAGCCTCAAAAAAAATTGAAGCTTTTGTAAGAATTATTTTTAATTTAAATTATTTAAAATTTGGTTTTCTTTTTTCAATAAAAGCTGTTGTGCCTTCTTTGAAATGCTCTTCTTCAAATAAACTTCCAAAGTTTTCAATTTCAATTTCAAAACCATTTTCTTTGTCATAAGCGTTAATCGATCTAATTGCATTACGAATTGCAACAAAAGAATTTTTCGAAATTTTATCGGCGATTTCTTTTGCACGGTTAATTAGTTCTGCTTGTTCAACAACTTCATTTACTAAACCAATTTCATAAGCACGATCAGCTGTAAACATATCAGCAGTCATAATTGCTTGCATCGCTCTACCTTTCCCAATTAATTTTGGTAAACGTTGTGTTCCTCCATAACCAGGAATTAAACCTAATGTTACTTCTGGCAATCCTAATTTTGCATTTTTTGAAGCTATACGAAAATGAGCTGCCATTGCTAATTCTAATCCACCTCCTAAAGCAAAACCATTAACTGCAGCAATAACAGGTTTTTTTGAATCTTCTATCTTATCAAAAACATTTTCTTGTCCTCTTGTTGCCAATTCTTCTCCTTGTTGGCTATTAAGATGTACCAACTCTTTGATATCAGCTCCTGCAACGAAAGCTTTTTCTCCTTTGCCAGTTAAAATAATTACTTGAATGTTAGGATCAGAATCTGAATCAGTGAAAAAGTTTGAAATATCGTCTAATAAATCTTGGTTTAAAGCATTTAGTGCTTCTGGACGATTTAAAGTTACTACTGCAATTTTATTTTCTACTTCAACAGTAAGGTTGTTATAATTATATTCCATTTTGTTTGTGTTTTAATTATTTAATCAAAAATATTAATTGTTTATCCAACTAAAAAATTTATCAAAAAATAATTTGTACAATTGAAAAACCTTTCTAAATTTGTCCCAATGAAAACATTATTTACAAATAACTGGTGGTGGAATATCGAACAGCAAAACGTTGGTTCGTAAGACCTCTATGTAGTTATATGTAGAAAAGGCTTGTCGGAACCGACAAGCCTTTTTTTTGTGCTCTAAATTTTAATAAGTATCAAATGAATTTAACTTTTAATATAAGAAAAGAAACTGTTTTAGCAGACTTAACAACTCCTGTTCAGCTTTATTTGAAATTGCGAGATATTTATCCAAATGCTTTATTGTTAGAAAGTTCTGATTATCATTCTAAGACAGATGCGAATTCTTTTATTTGTCTTAATCCGATTGCAACTTTTCAGGTTACAAAAGGAATTGTAAACGAAAGTTATGTAAATGGAGAAGTAAAGGAATATGCATTGAATGGTCAAGAATTGATTGAAAAATTCAAAGAATTTACACAACAATTTAATATTATTAATGGAGAAGATTTACCAATAAATGGGTTATTTGGATATATTGCTTGGGATGCAATTCCATATTTCGAAACGGTAAAATTTTCTGCAAAGGGAAATGAAGCAACGATTCCAGAGTTTTCATATTCATTTTATCAAAATATTGTTGTTTTCAATCATTTTCACAACGAAATTCAGTTTATTGAATATCAAAATGAAGAAACAATTTCTAAGTTTTCAGAAATTAAAAGTGTTGTTCATAATAAATCAATTGTAGAATATCCTTTTAATGTTGAAAGTGAAATTCAATCAAACTTAACGGATGAAGAATTCAAAGAAATGGTTGCAAAATGTAAACAATCTTGTTTTCGTGGAGATGTTTTTCAAATTGTTCCTTCTCGTCAATTTAAACAAAAATTTTCAGGCGACGAGTTTAATGTTTATCGCATTTTACGTTCGGTAAATCCTTCGCCTTATTTGTTTTATTTTGATTATGGAAATTATAAAATCTTTGGATCTTCGCCAGAAGCACAAATTATTATCAATAATAATCATGCAGAGATTCATCCAATTGCAGGAACAGTTCGTAGAACAGGAAATTCTAATTTGGATAAAGAATTAACAGAAAAATTAATTGCTGATCCTAAAGAAAACGAAGAACATGTGATGTTAGTTGATTTAGCTCGAAATGATTTGAGCAGAAATTCTGCTGATGTAAAAGTGGCACAATACAAAGAAATTCAGTATTTCTCTCATGTTATTCATATGGTTTCGAAAGTGACAGCGCAATTAGATCCAACTATTAATACAATGAAAGTTTTTGCAGATTCTTTTCCAGCAGGAACACTTTCTGGAGCACCAAAATTTAAAGCCATGGAATTATTAGATGGTTATGAAAATCAAAATCGTGGTGTTTACGGTGGAGGAATTGGATATTTAGGATTTAATGGAGATATAAATATGGCGATTGCGATTCGTACATTCGTTAGCAAACAAAATACATTATATTTTCAGGCTGGTGCTGGAGTTGTTTCCAAATCAGTCGAAGAAAATGAATTACAAGAAGTCAATCATAAATTAGGAGCGCTTCGTCGCTCAATCGAAATTGCTCAAAACTTATAAACTATGAAAATTTTAGTTATCGATAATTACGATTCGTTTACATACAATTTAGTGCATTCACTAAAGAAATTCTCTGATGATATTACAGTTGTTCGCAATGATGGAATTTCTTTGGAAGATGTTAATAATTACGACAAAATATTACTTTCTCCAGGTCCAGGAATTCCGGATGAAGCAAATTTATTAAAACCAATCATTGAAAAATATGCAGCAACAAAATCTATTTTTGGAGTTTGTTTAGGGCAACAAGCTATTGGAGAAGTTTTTGGAGGTAAATTATTAAATACACAAGAGGTTTTCCATGGAATAGAATCAACAATAGAAGTGATAAAAGACGATGTCTTATTCCAAAATTTACCAAAAGAATTGAAAGTTGGTCGTTATCATTCTTGGGTAGTTTCAAACGATGATTTCCCTGAAAAATTAGAAATCACAGCAGTTGGTTCAAAAGGAGAAATAATGGCTTTACGTCATAAAATTTATGATGTAAGAGGTGTTCAATTTCATCCAGAATCAATTTTGACACCGCTTGGAGATGAAATGATTAAAAATTGGTTGGAAGCTTAAAGATGAAAAAGTTATTAAATTTATTATTCGAAAATTATACCTTAGGCGAAGAAGAAGCGTATAAAATAATGGTCGAAATTTCGGAAGAAAAATATTCAGATGTTGAATTAGCTTCTTTTGTAACCATTTTTAATATGCGCAATATTACATTGGAAGAATTAAAAGGTTATCGCCGTGCATTATTGGATTTATGTATCAAAGTAGATTTACCAAAGCAAGCGATAGATGTTGTGGGAACTGGAGGAGACGGAAAAGATACATTCAATATTTCTACGTTAAGCTGTTTTGTTTTAGCTGGAGCTGGTGAAAAAATTATAAAACAAGGAAATTACGGAGCATCTTCTGTTAGTGGTTCTTCGAATATGTTGGATAATTTTGGTTACGAATTTTCAGTAAATCAAGATAAATTGAAACGTGAATATGACGAAGTTGGGATTACTTTTTTACATGCGCCACTTTTTCATCCTGCTTTGGCAAAAGTAGCTCCAATTAGAAAAGGTTTGGCAGTGAAAACATTTTTTAATTTAATGGGACCTTTGGTAAATCCTGTTCAGCCAGAATTTCAAAATTTGGGAACGTATGACATAAAAACAGCTCGTTTGTATCATTATGTAATGCAAAATTCAGGTATTCAATATTCTATTTCTACTGCATTGGCTGGTTATGACGAAATTTCGTTGACTTCGCCAACAAAAGTTTATAATAATTCAGGCGAATTTATTTTAGAAAGTAAAGATTTTGGTTTGAATATTCTTCAGCCTGAAGAAATAAAAGGAGGAAAATCAATTGAAGAAAATTCGAAAATATTTCTAAGTGTTTTAGAAGGAAATTCGACAAAAGCACAAAAAGAAGTTGTTTTAGCAAATGCGGCTTTAGCGCTTAAAACAATTTATCCAACAAAGGATTTGATTGAATGCGTAGCAATCGCAAACGAAAGTTTAGAAAGTAAAAAAGCATTGAATGTATTCCAAAAATTAATGAAATCATGAAAACGATATTAGACGAAATTGTTGCACAAAAACGAATAGAAATTTTAGAAAAGCAAAAAACTCAATCCATAGAAAGTTTTAGAAATTCCGAAAATTTTGCACTTCCTGTAAAATCAGCAAAAGCTTCACTTTTAGATGAATCAAAATCTGGAATTATTGCAGAATTTAAACGAAAATCTCCTTCGAAAGGATTTATTAATAAAAATGCAATTGTAAAAGAAGTGGTTTCGGCTTACGAAAAATTCGGAGCTTCTGTTGTTTCTGTATTAACAGATGAACAATTTTTTGGTGGCAATTTTGATGATTTGCAACAAGCAAAAGAAACATTGAATATTCCAGTTTTGCGTAAAGATTTTATTGTAGATGAATTTCAAGTTTATGAAACAAAAGCAATCGGAGCAGATTTGATGTTATTAATTGCAGAATGTTTGACAAAAGATGAAGTCTATCATTTAGCGAAAACAGCAAAAGAAATCGGGTTAGAAGTTTTGTTGGAATTGCATTCAGAAGATCAATTGGAAAAAGTAAATGAGTTTATTGATTTGATTGGAATTAACAATCGTAATTTGAAAAATTTTGAAGTAGATATTGAAAAATCGAAACAAATTTTGAAACAATTGCCAACCAATTTAATAAAAGTTGCTGAAAGTGGAATTTCTGATCCTAAAACTGTCAAAGAATTGCGACAAGCAGGTTTTCAAGCTTTTTTGATTGGTGAAAACTTTATGAAAGCTGATTATCCTGGCGAAGCTTTCGAACAATTTGTAAAAGAATCTAAATGAAACGTTTTCAAGTAAAAGTTTGCGGAAATAATAATGTTGATAATTTCAAAGAAATTGCAGCAATTGAACCAGATTATGTTGGATTTATTTTTTATCCAAAATCAAAACGATTTGTAGAAGATGAATCTATTTTTGATATTTTCCCAAATGCAGAAAAAGTTGGCGTTTTTGTGAATACATCAATCAAAGATATTCTTGAAAAAGTTGAGCAATTCAAACTAGATGTTGTCCAATTGCATGGTGATGAAACCGCTTCTTTTTGTGAAGAATTAATCAATCAAAAACATCAACGATTATTAACAGATGAAAACTTTCTAGATTTTAAAATTTGGAAAGCAATTGGTATAAAATCTATTGAAGATTTTCAACAATTAACCATTTATCAACAAGTTGTTGATAGTTTTGTATTTGATACGAAATCTGATAATTACGGTGGAACTGGACATAAATTTGATTGGCAATTGTTAACAAATTATCAGTTATCAACACCCTTTTTATTAAGTGGAGGTATAGTACTTGAAGATGCTTTTATTTTGAAAAATTTTCAACATCCGAGATGTTTAGGTTTTGATATAAATAGTGGTTTTGAATTAATGCCAGGAATAAAAAAAACAAACGAAGTAAAACAGTTTATCGATGCAATTGATGCACGAATTGAACAAAATTAAAAAAAGAAAAAATGAAATACGAAGTTGACGAAAGAGGTTTTTATGGTGAATTTGGAGGAGCATTTATCCCAGAATTATTACATCATAATTGCGAAGAGTTATCGCAAGCTTTAGAAAAATATGTGGATACAAAAGATTTTAAAGATGAGTTTAATCTATTGTTAAAAGATTATGTTGGTCGCCCAAGTCCATTGTATTTTGCACCAAATCTTTCTAAAAAATACAATACAAATATTCTTTTAAAAAGAGAGGATTTAAACCATACAGGAGCACACAAAATAAATAATGCAATTGGTCAAGCACTTTTAGCGAAACGCATGGGGAAAACTAAAATTATTGCCGAAACAGGAGCTGGACAACATGGCGTTGCAACAGCTACAGTTTGTGCTTTATTGGGTTTAGAATGCATCGTTTTTATGGGAGAAATTGATATTGCTCGTCAAGCACCAAATGTTGCGCGTATGAAAATGTTGGGTGCAGAAGTAATTCCTGCAACATCAGGAAGCAAAACATTGAAAGATGCTACAAACGAGGCAATTCGTTATTGGATAAATAATCCTGAAACTTTTTATATTATTGGTTCTGTTGTTGGTCCTCATCCTTATCCTGCAATGGTTACAAAATTTCAAGCGATTATTTCGGAAGAAATTAAAGCACAAATGAAAGAAAAATATGGAAAAGAAAATCCTGATTATGTGATAGCTTGTGTTGGAGGAGGAAGCAATGCTGCTGGAGCTTTTTATCATTTTTTAGATGATGATTCAGTAAAATTAATAGCTGTAGAAGCAGCAGGATTAGGAGTAGAATCAGGAGAGACAGCTGCAACAACTATAAAAGGAACAGAAGGAATTATTCATGGGAGTCGTACATTATTGATGCAAGATAAAGATGGACAAATTGTAGAACCTTATTCAATTTCTGCTGGTTTAGATTATCCAGGAGTTGGACCTTTACATGCACATTTGTTCAAAACTGGTCGTGCAGAATTTTTAAATGCAACAGATGAAGAAGCGCTCGAAGCTGCTTTTATGTTAACAAAAGAGGAAGGAATCATTCCAGCGTTAGAATCTTCTCATGCTTTGGCTGCTTTAGAAAAAATAAATTTTAAACCGCAAGATATTGTGGTTCTGAATCTTTCGGGGAGAGGAGATAAAGATTTAGAGACATATATGAAAGTTTACAAAAAATATTCTTAAAAATATTTGGTTAATTTTCAAAAATCACCTTACATTTGCACCCACGATAATGAAATCTATCGGGGTGTAGCGTAGCCCGGTCATCGCGCCTGCTTTGGGAGCAGGAGGTCGCAGGTTCGAATCCTGCCACCCCGACTTCACGGGACAAAGTAGAAAAATCTACTTTTGTCCCGTTTTTTTTTGTATATAACTTTTTGTTTATCAAGTTGATATGTTGTATAAAATCGTTTCGACGAGCGGTTCGAACTTGGCTTTCTGAAAAAATGATTTTTTCAGGGTAAATTGAACCAATATCTTTTGATATCTCTGCAAGTTCTCCTTTCATTACATTTTTCTCTATCTCAATTATCTTGTTAATTCCTTGTTTTATAAGGTCTTGAATGTTATCTGAATCATAATTAACTCTATTTAGCTTTGCTTCCAGAGCAGAAATCTTTGAACTATAGACTGATTTCATTTCTCTATAGTCTTCAGCTTCAATCTGACGAGTAGCAAGCAGGTCTCGCGTGTGAGATAATCGATCTTCATAATCTTTAATTTCTGCCAAAATCTCCTTTTTTTCTGATTGTACTTCTAGTGTTCCACCTAGGTAGTCTTTCGAAATGGTTTCTTCATAGAAAGATCTATTTTGGATTTTAGGAAGAAATTCAATTAAGTCTTCTACAATAGCCGCGTTGACTTTTTCAGCATTCACACGATGCGTACATCCTCCGATACAATGATAATATGCATAGTAACGGTTTCTACCTTTTGATTTACTTCCAGTCAATAACTTACTGCATTCAGGGCAAACCAAATATCCTCTAACCGGAAACTCATCAATGGTTTTTATCTTGGGACGATAGTTTCGTCCGCGTCCATCTAATACGTCCTGTACTTCATAGTAGAGCGATTCAGATATGATTCCCTCGTGTTGCCCATCAACGAAACAGCTTTCTTCGTCTTTGAACTGGGGAACGAATATTTTACCACAGTACAATGGATTTCGTATAACCTGCCAAAAAGCATTCTTGCTACATTTCAATCCCTTTTCTTTCGCTTGCTTAAACACCTGCTCGGTATTGAATATACCTTTCGCTATTTCTTTAAATGCGTACCTTAAAACGGAAGCGTCAGGCTCTTTCGGTGCAATAAATTTCTTTCCATTTTCGGAAGTTTTATTTTCATATGCTACAGGAGCTAATCCCATATAGCGCCCCTCTTTCTTCGCTCGGCGCATTCCGTAAAATACATTCAATGCACGACGGTCATTTTCAACTTCAGGAGCCGCAAGATAAAATGCCAGCATCATTTTATTCTCAGGGATAGACAAATCAAGTGGTTGTTCTATCGCCTGCGGTTCTACGCCCAACCCGCGAAGAATGTTAATCATTTGATAGGCATCACCAGCATTTCTGCTGAAACGATCCCATTTCGTGAAAAGGATAAGGTTCACATGATTCTTTTTCTTTTTCAACGTTGTGATAAGGTTTTTCCATTGCGGTCTATTGAATGTTTTTGCTGAGTGATCTTCATAAATAACATCCCTTATCTCAATAGACTGATTAAGACAATATTTACGTAACATCTCTTCCTGATTTCTTTGGGAATAACCTTTATCAGCTTGTTCGTCTGTACTAACTCGTATGTAAATGTCTGCTATATAACCCATCGCTTTAAATCTAAAATTGCACATAATATGACCTAAGAGTTGTCCGATAAAAAAACTGCGTTGCAAAGTATTAAACAGTATCTTTTGTCTTAATGGCACTCGTTGGCTTTCATTGGCACTAAATTACTAAAACAATATCATCTAATCCCTTACTTTTCAGGAATATTGGTATAAAATAGCCGTTTTATTTAAAAATGATTTTCAGGATTGTCAGCGATAAATCTCATGCAATCCTGTACGGAATAAACCAAAAAAAAATGCCCAACTTGGGCATTTTTGATAGGTGCTTTTTCTACAGTAATTTTTATAGTTGGGATAATCAGATATAACTATAACCTATTTGTACAGCGGTGCAGAATTTTGATTTTGAAAACGATATCCCATCGAATAGCAACTTTTCTGGAAAGATCAGGCTTAAAAATCCCCTGAAGTCTTCACTGCTGCTTTGTTCCAAAACCTTATCGAGCTTGAGAAATTCTGCAATGTCATTTTTCAACAGCTCGTCTATATCTGGTATTCGCCCACAAACTTCCTGAAACTTTTTATTTAGCTGGTCAATTGACGTACTGTATTGGTTCTTTATCTCATGATATTCCGAAGCATCAATCTTGTCAGTGGCCAACAAGTCCCTGATATGCGATACCCTCTTTTCTAAATCCTTCAGTTGTACAGAAATTTGTTTTTTTGAAGTTTGAATGTCCCTGGTCTGTTCTAAATAGCTCTCTACTAAAATATCTCTGTAGACTTCTAATACTTCTTTTGAAGGTACATAACGTCTTAGCTCATTTTCAAGTAATTCAGTTAATTGTTCCGCACCGATTCGCATAGAACATCCTTTATAGCAATGATAATAATTGTAATATTTGTTTCTGCCTTTGGAACGGCTTGCTGTTAATAATTTTCCACATTCTGGACAGATCAGAAATCCTCGTAGTGGGAATTCATTACGAGTTTCAATCTTTAAGCGGTATTTTCTACCTCTACCATCCAAAATGTCCTGCACTTGTTCAAATAGCTCTTCACTTAATATCGCTTCATGTTGCCCTTGCACAAAATAACTCTCTTCATTTTTAAATGTGGGTATAAATATTTTTCCGCAATAAAGTGGATTTCTTATTACTTGCCAAAAAGCGTTCTTGCTGCATTTTAGACCTTTTTCCTTTGCTTTCTTCCAAATTTGTTCGGTGTTGTATGTTCCTTTTGCTAATTGCTCAAACGACCACCGTAAGGTGGAAGCATCTGGTTCCTTTGGTGTAATGTATTTAGTTCCGGCCTCATCAATCTTGTTCTTATAACCAACCGGAGCCAGCCCCATATACCTTCCTTCTTTCTTCGCCCGTCGCATACCATAAAATACGTTTAATGCCCGCCTGTCATTTTCAACTTCTGGAGCTGCAAGGTAAAATGCCAGCATCATTTTGTTTTCTGGTATTGATAGATCCAATGGTTGCTCAATTGCCTGTGGTTCTACATTGAGATCTCGGAGTTGATTTATCATTTGGTATGCATCGCCTGCATTACGGCTAAAACGGTCCCATTTGGTAAATAGAATAAGATCGATACGATTCTTGTTTTTCTTCAGATTAGCTATCAATTTTTTCCATTCAGGCCTATTAAAGGTTTTGGCAGAATGGTCTTCGTATATGACATGACGTATTTCTATGGAATGGCTTTCACAGTATTTGCGTAGCATTTCTTCCTGGTTACGTTGCGAGTAACCTTTATCGGCCTGTTCATCTGTGCTTACACGTACATAAATGTCTGCAATGGGCTCTCTGCTTACTCTCATCTTTCCAAATATTTTTTTACAGCGATCTGTGCTAGTTTTCTTAAAAACTGAAGCATTCTCGTAGCATCTTCATTTGACATTTCCGTCTTATCACCTTTCAGAACTTTCTTAAGTTTTTCAGCGGTAACCTTAGTTTTTTGTGAATTATCTCTCATAACCAACCCTATTAGAAAATATGGATTTTGAAATTATGTATGATTTTAAAGCGAAAGCCCAAAGATGTAGTCTTTGTCTTTTAAAGGCAGTATTTGACCATATATTATTGGCGACCGAATGAGATAGCAAATAATAAGCTACTGATTGAACACTAAAGTGTTGTAAAATTCAGCTTCGATGGCTGCGTGTTTTCTACACGCATCGGGTCATTATCCAATGCCTTTTCCACTGGCTTCCACATTGTTTTTTATCCAAGAGCCGGTATGCTGGTTTTGTCCCATTTCAAGAGCAAAGGTATTTCAGTGTTCATAACGCAACAGCAAGGTCGTGCCCTTTGGGTTTGCAAAATAATCTCCACCCATGCGGGTCGTATTTTTTTGACAAAACCTTGCTGCTGCTAAACACTAACCTTTTATGCTCGTGAAACGAAACAAAGCATACTCCGGCTCTTTACACGAATAAAAAAAATGTCAGAAATGAAAAATATCAGCATTGGAAATGGAAAAAGTGAAACGAAAACAAGCACCTCCTCTCATTGCCGAATAAAATCAAATCAAAAAAAATCAAACAGGAATTTAACAACGTAAAAATCGAAAATCATGAACATCACAGGAAGACTGACAAGGGATGCGGAAGTACGCACAACGTCACAGGACAAACAAGTAGTAAACTTTTCAGTAGCAACAAACGACAGCTACAAAAACAAGCAGGGCGAACGCATAGAGCAAACAACCTATTTCGACTGCTCGTACTGGATAACTCCCAAAGTAGCCAGACTACTCACAAAAGGCACACTGGTAGAACTGACAGGCAGAGTAAGTATAAGAGCGTGGACAGGAAATGACGGAGAACCAAAAGCAGGACTGAATTTTCATACCTCGCAAATCAAACTGCACGGAGGTAGCAGGAAAACAGAAACCACACAGGCTACTGACAATAACAAAGGTAAGGTTAAGGCGGAGCAAACCGAAGATGACCTACCATTTTAACAGCTATCAAATACTCATTTTTCAAACTTTTAAAATTTCAACAGCATGGCACATAATATCAATTTCAACAGCAAGACAGGACGTTACTCATTCTTTAGCGTAAAGGAAAAAGCGTGGCACGGTTTGGGGAAAATCGTACAGGATTACCCAACAAGCGAACAAGCAATCAGACACGCAGGGTTAGATTATGAAGTGGTAAAATCTCCACTCTTTACAAAAAGCTCAGGCATTATAGAAACTGCTAACGGTATCGAGATTGGAAATAGCGAACTGGAAGTACCTAATTATTTCGCCAACATACGCACCGATAACAATGCGGTTGTGGGTGTTGTGGGTAAAGACTACCATATCGTACAAAACAGAGATGCTTTTTCATTCTTTGACAGTATTGTAGGCGGTACGGACGGCATTTTATACGAAACCGCAGGAGCTTTGGGCAACGGTGAACGCATTTTTATTACAGCCAAATTGCCGAGTTATATCCGTGTGGGCAATGGCGATGATGTGACAGAAAAATACATTTTTCTAACCACTTCGCATGACGGTAGCGGAAGTATTACAGCCGCTTTTACACCTATCCGAATTGTTTGCCAAAATACCTTAAATGCTTCTTTACGCAATATGAGCAATGTGGTACGCATCAAGCACACCGCAGGAGCAAAACAACGTTTAGACAACGCACATAAAGTTATGGGACTTGCTAACCAGTTCAGCGACCAGTTAGAAGGGATTTTCAATGAGTGGACGAAAGTCAAGGTATCAGACCAAGAAGTTAAAAAGCTAATCCAATTGGCACTTTGCCCAAATAAGGAAACATTGGAACTGCTGAAAAAAGGTGCGGAAGATGAAGTTTCCACCGTATTCAAAAACGTTGTTGAAGATGCTTTTGCTTATGCAATGATAAGCGATACCCAACAAATGGAAACCACCAAAGGTACATTGTTCGGAGCATACAATGCGGTAACAGGCTACTATCAGAACGTAAGAAATTACAAAGACAACGAAGCCAAATTACAGAGTATTGTAATGGGTGGTACTGCTCAACTGAAATCACAGAAAGCATTTGAATTATGTACCTCTTTTCAGAAAGTCGGTGCAGACGTTTTTCAACTCAATTAATTAAACGACAGGCTACCGCCTTACAAACGGTGGTAGCCTTTAAAAAGCATTACAATGAAAGCATTAGAAGAAATGAACAATGTGGAAAAGGGATATATACTGGCAAAACTGTTTTCCAAAAACCTTAAGGAAATAAGCCTTTTTATACAGCAGGAAACCGAGCGTTTCAGAAAACACGAGGAATATATGCGGAGTATATGGGCAGATAAAACCCTTATTACAGCCAATTTTTGGTTTGGTCTTGTAGAGAATACCGAAAGAATTTTAAAGCAGTACAACGTGATGTTACAGCGAAACCCAAGAGTATTTTCTGACCAACTTTTTGACGGTTACAATGCCATATTTGTTTCAAATAGCTTGATAGAATATGCGGAAAAACCCGAATGTAACCACCAACTAAAACAGGCTATACACCTGCTTTTCGGAGAACAAAAAATGATTGAAATAACCTTAAATGATAACAGCAATGGCGAACTGGTGTAGTAATACGGTTGTGTTCGAGGGAAAACCCGAAGCAATCACACAGATACAACAACTTTTCCAAATCTTAAAGGAAAAGGAAGAGCAAGCCGAAGAAGGGCAATTGCCCGACTTTTCAGACAGTACGAACGGTGGGTATTTCTTCAATATCTACTGGAACGAGGGCGATGAAGGAAATTTTCAGTACGAAACCAAATGGTCGCCTAACTCCGAGATACTGCGGAGCATAGCAGACCGATACCAAGTTGATTTTGTACAGGATTATGAGGAAATGGGAAACGGGATATATGGTAGAGCAACCTATCAAAACGGCATACTGGACGATGTATGTTTGAGCGATGAAGACATAGAAGCGTATGATTTTGATGAAGATACAGACACTTACCATTTTGAGGGGGAAACTTATGAAAGTGATTGCGAAATACTGGAAACGCTTTTGGAACGCAAATTATCATTGCTATGAAAGTAACGGATTTAAACGGATGCTCTATCGAAGTCACTGACCTTGATGAAGCCATAAAGATTAGCAAGCGGTTCACTGGTTACAGACACGAGGACGAAAGTTTTTCAGAGTTCGACAAGAGACAGAACGCCTACTGGACAGATATGTTCAATAAACTGACAGCTAAGAAAAAACGATTAGAGGATAAACAAAAAAATTAGAACGATGAACACAAATTTTTTCAATCAGATACAGCAGTTGGACTTTACAGGAGTATTGCAACTGAACATTTCAAAGGGAGCAGAAACCAAGCTAATCGTATCGGTTATGCTTAACAATGAACAATGCGGGGATAGTGCAAAAAACCTTATTCCGCCCCTTACATTCAATGCTACCGCACAGGAGTTTGATGAGGGATTTTTTGAACAGATAACCGCACCAGTACAGACCGTTTCGGGTTTGATGGTGGATATGGAAAAGTTCTTAAAACAAATGGAGGAAGTCAAAAAACAATCGGCAATGGAAAAGGAAAAAGCCGATAAGGAGAAGAAAGAAAAGGAAGCCAGGGACAAGAAGTATAAAGAAGCTATGGCAAAGGCAGACGAACTGGAAAAAGAGGGCAAATTCCGTGAAGCGTGGATGAAAGTGCCGAACCCTGTCGATTTTCCCGACTATGCAGAAGCCATACGCAAACGCAAAACTTCACTATCGGACAAGTTTGCCACACCGAGCCTTTTCGGTACTACGGAAGAAGCACCCGAACCGATACAATCGGCAGTAGTTACAGACGATTACCCGATTGATGAAGCAGGAGAAGAAGAATAAAAGTATTAACCCTAAAATCAAATGTTATGTTATTAGCAACGCAATTACAACGAGTTTTTATATTGAATGATAAGGGGCAGGAAATCAAACTCAACGACCCCGAACCGCAATGGAGTGTACAGGCAGTAATGAATTTTTATTCCAATACATACCCCATTCTGACTACCGCAAAAGTATCAGCACCACAAATCAAGGACGATACCGTACAGTACCGCTTTGAAAGTGCAATGGGAACAAAAGGTTAAACTAAAACAGTAAAACAATGACTTATGCAACGACATACCGTATCGGGAACATTCCAAATGCCCCAAGAACCCAAGCAAAAGCAATTGCACCGTCAGTTGAGCGAGTTTGCAAACTGGATGCAACGACCGAAAGACGCAAACGAAATCCAAAAGGACAAACAGCAGTCCGTACCAGTAGCCATGTTGCCAATGGTTTTTTAAGGACTTCGTTTCTCCCAAGACTGAACGAAACAGAAACCGTACAGGCTTGCAGGGATAATGCTAAAATGGAAAGGGATTTTTATAGTTCCCTTTCTCAATTGGCAGAGCATTACGGTATCATTCCGAAATCAACGCAATCTTACGGCTACCCCTACAATATCGCATTGGCTTTAAAAGACACCGAAGAACAGCTAAAACTTAAAATAACGGATTGGGAAGAAATCAGACTGATACAGGATAGCAAGAAAGTGTTTTTTACAAGCGAGGAAAGATATAATACTGGTGCAACCCTGTATTACATTCCTGTAATACCCTTATTTCGTTGGTTGAAAGACCCAAAGCGAAAACATACCGCTCAACTGTTTTTGTCAGTTTGCAGTTATTTGTACCACATTGCCGACATTCCATACTACAGACAGGAAAGTAGTTACCTGTACTGGATGTATGAAATGCACAAAGATTGGGTAACCGAAGATGATTACGGAGAAGATACAGAAGCCTACCTCAGCGAATTTGCACAAGCAGAATGGATTGGCGACCGTATGGAACAGAAAATTTACAACGAAGCTAATTTAAGGCTCTTTAAAGAACGGTTAAACCGTTTTAAATCGAAAGATAAGATTGATGCTGATTGCTTTAAAGTAGCACAGGAAGCCTATGCCATTTATCAGCAGTACCCTAATACAAACGTATTCCGCAATGCCCGACCAAATGGCGAAGCCAATGAAGAAGACATGGAAAATATCATTTCAATGGAGAAGTATGTTTCATTCTGTGCAGACGGTACAGGCTGGCTTATGGATAATGTGGTAGAATCTGTAAATAGCGAATTACAGGAATACGGACAGATGGAAGAACCCATTATTATCAAACGGTTTGACGGAAGTGATATAACCGCCAATACTTTGGATTTTGAAAACCGTTTGCTACCGATGATAAATGAATTGACATACATTTTGAATAATTTTTAAAAACAAAGCTATGAACGATATAACACAGGATTTCGGAACATTGTACTATCCAAAATCGGCATTGGTATTTTATCAGACTACCGGAAAGGGTAACGATACTTATGTAGAGCATTTTGATATGGATAAAAACGGTATGCCTATTAATGCACACCCTTTGACCGTAAAGGAAGCTAACCAACTGGCTAAGGCTTTGAAGACCGCCAAAGAGGAAAAAGAACCGTTATTGAAACCGCAGGGAATATTAAGCAATGAGGTTTTATACTTTGAGCCTAATGCAAACAAATTAGTATGGTTTACCAAAGCCACACAAAGGGAAATGTATTTTGTAGAAAGTCTGGGCATACTTAAAGGCAAAGCCAATGTACCGCCCATGTTGTGGGTAGCAAACCGAAACGGTTTAGCCGTTTTTGCCTTACCAAATAGCAGAAGACCTACAATAAAAACAAAGCTGTACAATGCTCCTTTTTTTAACGTGTATGAGGACGGCAATGTATGTATGGGTACAGTTGATGTACGCATAAAGAAAACCGCTTCATTGGAAGAATTTATAAACAAATGGGAAGGTTTTTTCTTTAACAGCTATTTCAGTCATTTAATGCACGGTCATAACCCGATAAATGGAAATTGCGTAAGCCTTTGGGAAAATTTAATTGCCACAGGTGAAGCCTTTCCAATGGAAGTATTGACAAAAAATAATCTAACCTTAAAAGACATATTGCGATGAACAACGAAAAAATAACAGTCCATTTTACGGACAATAGTTTGATAAACGCTACCAATCCCATATCCATAAACCTTATCGGTGCAGGTGGCACAGGCTCAAAGGTTTTGACCGCCTTAATGGAAATGAACCACAGTTTAATAGCTTTAGGACACGCAGGATTGTCCGTTCGTCTTTGGGATGATGATGTTATCACAGAAGCAAATTTGGGTAGACAGCGTTTTGCAGAGTGTGAGGTTGGGCTATATAAATCCGTTGCTCTCATCAACCGAGCCAACCGCTTTACAGGTACAAACTGGAAAGCCGAAACGCAAAGGTTTGAAAAGGATAGTTTCGGAAAAGTTCCCGAAAACGCACTGGCTACAATCTTTATTACCTGTGTAGATAGTGTAAAAGCAAGATTTGGTATTGCCGAAATATTGAAAGCTTTGGACAACGGAAAGCATTACCACCATAAACCAAAGTATTGGTTGGATTATGGAAACAGCCAACATACTGGACAAGTATTGTTATCAACCATAGGAGATATAAAACAACCCAATTCCGACAGATACGAAACCGTTTCTAATCTGCCAATGGTTACAGAAGAATTTGGCGATTTGCTGAAGCAGTCCGAACAGCAAGACGACACACCAAGTTGCAGTTTAGCTGAAGCATTGGAAAAACAGGATTTGTATATCAATTCGTCATTGGCTCAAATGGGCAGTTCTTTGTTATGGGGTTTATTTCGTAATGGATTGACGGAATATAGAGGCTTTTTTGTCAATCTGAAAGATTTTCGCTCACAACCAATATTAGTCGCCCGATAGCCGAAATCGGGCGGCAAAAAGACACTCCCTCCCGAAGGTCGGGGCAGTCTTTTTGCATCTAAGCGGAACAACCACTTTGCCAAAATGTAAGGCTACGAACCGTCCTCACGTCACATTTCATCAAACAGGTTGCGATCTGTTTTGCAGGGATATTCGTTATCCCTTTTTGTCGTTTATGATATGACTTCTTTTCTTTCCACGCATCGACCAAAGAAAAGAAGCAAAAGAACGTCGCTTGGTTAGGATAGATTTTTGTTTGCTAGTTGTTTAAACATTGCTTTAATTCAGTAAGTTTGTTATTTGTAGCAAGATTCGTTATTGAATTTCTATTTGACCAAAAATAAGTAATTATAAATCAGAACCACTAATGAATATTAACCATATTGATAATAAAATACTTAGTAAACTCCCAATTGGTTCTGAATGCAATATTAACTGCATTCATATAAAAATTGATGATTTTAAGCCTATCATTAAAGAAATAGAAACTAATATTTCTGATACGAGTTGGATAAATAATTTGGATGAAATTTCCAAGAAAGTTTTTAAAGCAAATGCTGAAAAAACTATTAACAAGATAGTTAATGAAATAATTGCAAAAGTTTCAACTACTGTGAATACGGATATTGGCGAATATATTGTTTCATACTCAGCACAACACGCGTTGGAAGTTAAATTCCTACATAAAAAAATACCTCTAGCCGAACTATTGAAAGAAAAAATATCTGGTAATCCTGGTTTTGACTTTCACAGCATTAGTTCTGCTAATTATTTAATATTTGGAGAAGCAAAGTTTAGCACAAATGATACTCCAAGACCTGAAGCATTAGTACAAATAAATAATTTTATTAATGATAGAGATAATGGAGAATTACTTTGGTTACAACCATTTTTAGACGAAACTACAAAAAACAACATCATTAATGATGAAAAGGGATATGCCGCGGCATTTTCTTTCAATAGTGCTAGTATTATCACGATATTGAATAATGCTCTTGATTCTAAACCAATTAAAGAGATAATTAAACACAAAGAATTATATTTAATCGCGGTAGAATTATGTTAAGTAACATTTTATTTCAGCAGAAGGTTGATGAACAAACTATTAAAGAAATTCTTTTTGACTTTCATAAATATGGACCTGTCAGCAACAGTCATTTAGAATCTTTATCGTATTTAAAAAAATATATACCAGAAGATTTTAAAAAATATGAAGGGAAATTAATGTTTCTTATGGGACTGTTTTACAAAACAAGCACACCTAATTCGTTCATCGAAACAATATATAATGTATATGCTGAATCAATAATTGAAGAAACAGGGCATAATTTTACACCTGTTCAAGCCGATGCGTATAATTCAATAAAGAAATACACCAATTTTTCGTTTTCTGCTCCAACAAGTGCAGGGAAATCTTTTCTATTTCAAGAACTGATAAAAGAATCCAAGGGAGATATAATTATTATTTTGCCATCACGAGCATTACTTTCAGAATACTTAATAAAAGTTAAAAAATTAGTTTCTAAGGAAACATTAGTACTTCAATTCATTGAAATTGTCAACACTAAGCGCACAAAAAACAGAATTTATATTATTACTCCTGAACGGGGTGAAGAGATTTTCAGGAATATAGATAATCTAAATTTAGAACTAATATTATTGGACGAGGCTCAGATTTCAGAAGAAGGAATTAGAGGAATGAAATTTGATTCTTTGGTTAGGAGAATTGATAAAAAGCTAAAAAATGTTAAAAAAATTTTTACTCATCCATTTGTACTCAACCCAGATGCTCAATTCAAAAAACATGACATTACAAACAACACAGATTCAGAAACATACAATCAAAAGACTGTCGGAAAAATATACATTGAGCATTTTGATAATGGTTTTAAATACTTTTCGCCTTTCGACGATAGAATAAAAGGAAGAGGTATAGATAATAATATTGTTAAAGAGATCATTCAAAATAATGGTACAGCTTTAATTTATATATCTAAATCAAAAATATATGATGGGAGTTTTATTGAAACTTTTGCCGAGTATATTGAATTGTGTCCTGAAATTTCAGATGAAAAAGGTTTATCTTATATCAGTAAACTTGAAGAGTTTTTGGGAACAAAAGATGACCGAGAAAAAAACTCTGTATTAATTTATTTAATGAAACGAGGAATTGTTATCCATCATGGTTCAATACCGCTTAAAGCTCGTTTAATAATCGAAGATTTCGTTAATGGACATCATGCAAAAATTTGCTTTTCAACATCAACTTTAATTCAAGGCATTAATATGCCTTTCGATATAGTCTGGATCAATAATTTCACATTTACTGGAAACGAAGATCAAAAAACTCTTAATCTAAAAAATTTGATTGGTAGAGCTGGACGGACAACAACTGAAAATGATTGTTTTGACTTCGGTTACGTAGTGATAGAGAAAAAAAACAAAAAGCTCTTTATAGAAAGGCTAAATAAAGAGTCGAAGTTAACAACTACATCTAATTTAGATGACACAACAGATCCCAACAATGAAGATTTTATAGATATTGTTGACGCAATTAAAAATGACACCTTTAATGTTGATTTACAGCTTACTGAGAGCCAGATTAAACGGATATCAGGTGCAAACCTTGATGACGAAATAGTTTTTATCTTAGATAAATTTCTAAATAAGCAATCACAACCGTTAACTGTAAAGGAATATTATAGACTAGAAGATGATCAAAGAAAAAAAATTAAAATATCGTTTGAAAATATATATAAAGCACATCTTAGACGTACTGAGTTATCAAATGGAGAAAAAAATGTTCTCAGTACGTCTATTCCAATTTTACTCTGGCAAATTCAAGGTAAATCGTTTGCTGAAATTATTTCATTACGACATGCTTTTTTGTCAGAAAAAGATTATAGGAGGGCATTGAGAAGACAATTATTAAAAAAAGAGATAACTTCTAGAGAATTTAGACTATTATTATCAAAGAAAAAAGTTAGGTTTTCTTGCATCGCAGAACCTTTGCCAAATAAGACCTTTAAACGACCAGTTTCATTATTTCCAAGAGATACCAATATAGTTGATATTGATTTTGACAAGATAATATATGATACCTATGATTATATAGACAAAGTGTTGTCATTATCCCTTAAAGATCCTTTGTCAAGTGCCTTTATATTATATTTTCAAAAAACTAATGATATTAGAGCACAAGTTTTAAGCAATTATATAAAATACGGTACTAATAATGAGACTGAAATATGGTTAATTAAATACGGATTTAGTTTTGATGAAATTGAAGAACTTATCGAATATGTTGAAAAAATAGATGAAACAGAAATCGTCTTTAAGAAAAATATAGATGAATACACTGAAAATTTTGACAATTTTAAATTAATTGAAAGATATCTATAAATCCTAGCCATTGACAGCCTTGTCAATGGCTTTTTTAAAATTATCTACGTCACTACCAAGAATTAGATAATTTGAAAAACCAATATCCAAAAGAGCCTTGCCTACTTGCTCATCGTCAATATCACTATGAGCAAGTAGCTTAATCGATGGATATTTTGATCTCAATTTCTGTAGCTGTTCCAGTATATTCTTGTCGTAAAAATCAATGTCAATAATACAAACCTTTGGTATAGATTTTAAATCAGATAATTGAATTAATCCATCTTTAATACTTTCCGATCTAAACAACACTTCAATTCCTGAAGCTATGAGTTCGTTGTAAATCAGATCCAAAATTGGGCTTTTGCCATCGATAAAAGCAAGGGTGATTTTTTGTTGTGATGTACCAGTTTCCATATTTATTCTCGTATCAAATTAATGGATTGCCTGCACAAAAAAGAAGCGTAGGCAACTACAACTTATCGATACTGAGGCACTGGTATACCCGACAACGAATAAGCGAGCGCCCACGCCTAGCGTGAGCGTTCCTACTTATTGTCTTGTTGTCTTATTTTACTAAGTAAATATACTAAAGTCGTTTTAATTGATTAGCATACTCTCTATAATTGTAATCCTTATCAATCATTATCTCTTTTAAAAAACAAAAAATCGGATAACCTTTTAGATATCCGATTCTCCTAAAAATGTAATTAGAAATTATTTTTGATTTGATTGCTCTGTTTTTACTTCCTTTTTCTCCCTCGAATAAACCCACAATGACAATAGCCCAAAGATAATTAATGCATAGGCTAACCATTTGCCGATCCTTTCAATTAATTTAATGAATACCGAACTTTCGTATGAGGAAAATCCTTCTGCTCCCATAGGACCACGTCTGTAAAACTTTCGACGGTTAAGCCAATACCGTAATCCTAAGCCTGCAACCAAGAATATTATTGAAATAACTAACGATGAAACCATATCCCAATGTATTTAATTCTACCTTTTAAATTTACAAAAAATCACCCTCAATCTACATCAAAAAAGAAAACCCTGCTTTGTGGCAGGATTTCTTTTTACTTCTAATCATTACTGTTAAACTGAAAACTTATTTGCTTTTCATTCCCGAAGCTATCCGAAATCCACACATCAAAAGACTGCGATACGGATGACGTTGAAGTATAATACAAGCGAAATTGTTCCGATGCCAAAGGATACAAATCGTTGGGTAGATATGGTGGTTCATCGTAATACCTCAACGAGCCTTGTCCGTCGAATTGGAAGTAGCGTAGGAAATATTGTGTGTTGCTGTAATTTCCTGTACGCTGTATGGTAATGCGGATCTCAACGGTATTTCCATTGGCAATCTCTTTAGGAACTGGCATTACATTGACCTCAAAAGGAAAATCGTTCTGTATTTCGAGTTCGTCATCTTTACTACAAGATACCAAAGAAACCGAAGCTGTCAGGATTGCCAGCATTAAATATAACGGCAGTAATCCTATTCTGAATTTATTAAATATTGCTATCATAATTTTACGTATTAAAAGTTAAATCTTAATCCCGCACCTGCGGAAGGTCGGAATTGTCGCAAATCTGTACCCCATAACACTTTTGTATGCCCTTGTAAAACCAATACAAATCTGTCAGACAGGTACGTTTCAAAGGTCAGCCGACCACTGGCACCGTAGATGAAATTGTCCTCGCTAACTATTTTCGCACCATCGTACAACATTGTTTCTCCACGGTTGATATTTTCGTAACCAACAACACCTGTTATCCCTGCATTGAGTGTGATATTCTTACGGGCATCGCCCAATAAAAAGAAACTGTAACCACCTTCAGCCGTGTAGGTTTCCTGCGGTATTTGAAGCGATTTGTAATTGTGGTATTGATGTGTGTATTCCAAAGCCCATATCTGATAATTTCCGTTTTTACCGTTTACGGTCATACCCAGACTGATGTAATAATCGTTACCGATTTTATCATCAGATAAAATACCTGTACTTATTTCCAAACCTTTTTGTTTGGGTAACATTCTTTGTGCCTGTGTTACCGTGATGGCCATAAAGAGCAACATCACGGTGTAGATATATTTTTTCATTGTAATTACTTTAAAAGGTTATTAAAATTTCAGGTGGATATCATTGATTACACGGGCTTTGATTAAGTCCGAATTTTCTACCTGAAGCATTTGGTGTCGTCCGCCGTTTTTCTCAAAGATTTCAATCAGCAACACCTTATCGTTGGCAATGGTAAATTGGTCTAACAAAAAAACATTTTGCTCGGTAGATTGTCCGTTTATTCCGTCTTCCAAAGGCTTGTAAGTTCGAAGCGGTATCATAGGTCGTTCCTGTAATACGGTACGTTTGGCTACCTTTTTATCTACCACCTTGAAGTTGATAAAATCAATATTAAAAGGTACGTTGCTCTTGTTTCTCAATTCCGTATGGAAATAGTATTTCCCGTTGTGGATATAGATACCTTTCAAGATAAACTGAATACCGAAGCTCTTTGCCCCGATGTGCTTTACAATACGCTTATCTTTCTTGTAAATGGTTTCCAATAACAAACCAGCCAAAGACGGAGAATTGTTCCCCAATTCTTCAAACAACACATCGTTTCCATTGGCTTTATCTACTGCTTTTTGCATTGTTAGCAGGTCGTAGCTCAACGCTTCGGGGTAAGAACTGTAATACACATTGAAAGAGTAAAAGCGACCATCATTGGTAATTACGGAAAAGTTGGTTTCGGCTTCAAAATTCCGAACTGATGCTTTTACACGCAATACGTTTTCTGCATTTTCGGCTTTTCCGGCAATCAGGTATTCGCTTCCCAAATCCACATAACGAATGGCAGTCGGGAAAATCAGGTGCGATGTTTTATCGTAAGTTACTTCCATACGATATGGCTCAATTCTGCCCAATTCAAGAGGTGTTTTTACAGGTACACTATCCTGTGCAAAGGAGGTTACGGCAAAGCCGATAGTCAGGGCAACTGCCCAAAAGGTTTTAAAAATATTTTTCATTTTTTTAATATTTGAGTTTAACATTATTGCTTTGATACAAGAAAGACCTGATGCCCTGCTTTTAGTGTAACTTTTGGAGTGCGTACTTTCTTGGCGAAATAGCCCGAAACTCCCTGCACCACGCCACGGCTTAAATCTGCAGCTACCTGTTGTCCTGCATTCTGGGTAAGCATCAGACTGGTTCCACCTGTCTGACTCATATTGCCCGCCATTTCGGTAAGAGCATTCATTTCAGGAGAATACGGAACATACAGACCTTGCTGTCCGTCCAGATCATAGATGGTGATATCAACCGGAATGATATTGCCCTCCAGTTCAACAGAGGTAATTTTAAGCTGTAAACGTCCTCCTTGAAATTTGGCATTAGCTGTTACAATGGTTCCCTGTGGAATAGTACGGCTTGGTGTTTTTGCAGGTTCTAATAATCGTAAACGAACACCGGTTTCGCCAACCACTGTTTGTGCATCGTGTACACAGGCTTTGATACTGTTTTTGGGTTGTACCATTTGTTCGGTAGTACTTGCTGTATAAAACCCTCTGTTTCGGGTTTCGCTCCAATTTTCCAAAAACTCACTATCTGTAGGCTCACGATACAAGGCGGATACGGTATTCTTCCTTGCAGCAGTAAATGATACAAAATGTTCTTTTTTATTCTCACCCGAAGCCACTGAAGTGGTACTATTTGTTGCAGGTACAGGTTGTTCTGCGGTGTTGGTATTCGTATTTGTCGGGAGATATTTTGCCGCCATCTGATAGGATTTTTCCATCAATGCAATCTGGTCATCTACAGTTGTAGGCTTTGGCAGATCTCTATCAGCTAGTTGTTCTTTCAACTCGTCCAATTGCTTGCGAAGTTCCATTGTTTCAGAATTGTTGTCCTGATAGAAATTACCCAATGTACTTTGTGCATTTCGATAGCTGTTCAATGCAGGATTACTGTTTCTTCCCGAATTTCTACTACCACCTCCATAGCCGGTGCTTTCATCATCATCTTCGGTAAATTCATCCACAGGCTCTTTCTTGTCATCGGTGTTCCAATAATCTGAAAGCGTTGCTAAACCATTACGCTTCTCCTGTTCTTTGCGTTCCAACATTTCAAGTTCATACGCCTTGCCTTTGTCGGCAGGCATTCCTGCTCCGGTAGCCTGTGGCACGTCATCGTTTAGCCCGATGTTTTCGATTTCCTTTTTGTCTTCCGACGGTTTAAAAATTAAATACATACAACCCACGAAAACAATACCCATCAAACCAAAAATCAAAGGCTTTTTGAGCTTTTCCGTTTTATTCTCCTTACCGTTTTGCAGTACATCGGCGGTTTCTTTCGGGTTACCCTCCGTTACCCGAACAACCGACTTTTTGTTCTCATTTTCTTTCATAAATCTGATTTTTTAAAATTGTTGATAATGTGTCCTGTAACCTTGCAGGACTTTCGTTCTTTTTAAGGACAGGGTTTTCAATATGCTCTATCTGTATATCGTTTTTTGAATTGCTTGTATCGTACCATACTTTGGTAACAACGCCTACAGTAAGCAGTAGATAACCAATAAAGAAGTACAGCGTGTATAGGTGTTGCTTCCTCAATGGTAAAGCCCTCCAACTGTTGTCCAGCTTGTCAAAAAACCTGTCCATATTTTCCTTGAATTTTTTCATATATCCTGTTTTAACGTTCGATGACCTCTATATCCTTGTTCTCTACCACCGCAAATTTTTCGATGTTAAAACCTTGGGGATTGTTGTCGGAACGAACGGAGTTTACGAGATAGCAGGAAGTAACCAGGTTACGACGTGTTACATTACTTGACCTAATGATGAACTGCTTTGCGTAGGTACGCACCGCATAAGGATAATTGTCAAAGTTGCACACTACACTATCTACCTCTATGCGTTGCTGTACATTACCCGAAATAATACGGCTGTAATACCCTTTTTCAGAAAGGTCTTTGTAATAATCAAAGGCTGATTTATCGGCAAGATTGAAAGCCCTGCTCATATTACTTTCAATGGCATTCTTGTCGGGAGCCAGCGTAAAGAACAGTTCATGAAAACGCCTAACGTGTTCCCGAGCCTCAACAGGTCGATTAATATTGGCATCTTGCGACAGGGCAAGCATTAAGGATTTACCGTTATCCAGTACATAGATTTTTTGACGTTGCTCATCGGCAAAGCTGTAGGATTTCCATACGGCATATCCTACAATACCAATACAGAGAACTGCAAATACTATGGCATACAAACGTATCTGCCTAAAGCTGTTTTCTATATTTCTTAAAGTTTTAAATTCCATTGTTAACTGATTTAATTATTTTATTTTCCCATTAATTTTCCACCGATATTTCCTGCTGCTGAACCAGCTCCTGCACCTGCAATATTTCCAGTTTTCATAGCTGCTTGGTTTACGTTGCGTGTAAAGTTTCCTGCACCTCCGGCTTGGATTACCCATCCTGTAACTGTTGGTATAGTGAAGTATCCGATAATGCCGATAATCATAAAAATGATGTACACTGTATTGCTCGTATCGGGTATATAAGTTGGGTCTGCTAGCATAGCTATATCCCGTTCTAATATGAGGGATTGTATTCTTGCCAGCATAGAGCTGAACAAATCCGAAACGGGAAGCCAGAGATATACACTGACATACCTGGTGATCCATTGTGTGAGCGTGGACTGAAAACCGTCCCATACGGAGATGGCAAAAGCAATTGGACCAAGAATGCTTAAAACAATCAGGAAGAACGTTCGGATAGTATCGATGACTAAAGCCGCAGCTTGGAATAGTATTTCAAGTAGGTTACGAAACCAATCTTTGATAGCTTTTTCGATCTTGTAAGCTTGTCTGTCCATATACATTCCTGCCATTGTTCCAATATCCGATGGCGACCAACCCAGTTCCTCCAGCTTTTTATCAAACTCTTCGTCCGATACCATATAGGCTGTTTCGGGGTTTCTGACCATTGCTTCATATTCCAATTGGTCTTTCTGCTGTTGTAGCTTGTTCAGATCAAGTACCTGGTCTTCGAGTATTTGATGGGTTCCTGTTACAACAGGACTTAATACCGCATTAATGGTTCCCAACACAATAGTTGGGAAAAACATAATACAGAGTCCTAAGGCAAATGGGCGAAGTAATGGGAAAACATCAATAGGTTCGGCACGACTTAAAGCCTGCCAAACCTTTAATGCTACATAGAACAAAGCTCCCAATCCTGCCAAACCTTTCGCAACCGCAGCCATATCACCTGCAAGAGGCATCATATCATCGTATAGCGAACGCAGAAGTTCGTGAAGATTATCCCATTCCATAATTTACCAGTATTTTTGGTTAGAAGTTCCGTACAGATCAAGCACTCTTTTAGCATCATTTTTCTTTTTTGCTCTCAGGTAACTTACTGATATGTTCTTATTGGTGTAATAGCGTACAAGGCTGTGGTATTCTTTTACTTCTTTGTACACACGATCAATAATATCCATACGCTCTTTGTCATTCAGTGAAAGACTTGATGCACTGATGATCTGTTTCAATTCCTTTAGCAGTTCAGTACTTTCATTCAGCAGTGCTGAATACCCGTTACCAATGGCTACTAATTCATTTGGTTTGAAATTCGGATCGTTCATCATCTTACCGAAATTGGTCACATACATTTCGGACACATCGCCCACCAGTAAAACTGTTTGTTGCACCTTACGTGCATCTTTTACAAGGTTGTTGATAGCTTGCAGTTTATCGTAGTATTCCTTGCCTTGTTTGTACACTTTTTCAACCTCTTTGAAGTTCTTTACGACATTGCTTACCGTAGAGGAAGTCTGTACAATTTCGTTCGCACTGTTGAGGATACCTGATGCTAAATTTGCGGGGTCAGTCACGACAAATTGAGCTTTTGCTGACGGTGCTACGACAAACATGATTGCCGTGAGCATCATTAAAAATATTTTTTTCATTGTCTTGAAATTTTTGATTGTTAATTACTATTGATTTAAGTTGTCGCGCCTTTGCATAGCGATATGCTTAATTGCGAGTTCCACGTTACCGCCCAGTTCGGAAGCGAGCTGCATCACTTCCATTTTTTCGGTTTCTTCTGTCGTGTAAGCGTAGGATAAGGACCCGGCGCCTTGCCATATTGACTATGGTAGGTTTCCAAGAACTCTCCCCCGAACCGTACGTACCTGTCTCCAGGTATACGGCTCTCCATCAATTTATTCAGTCTAACTTGCCTGCGTGTATCTTATCGTGGCATTTTGAGCATACTGCCAATGTTTTTCTTCTCCTTGCACTCATTCGTTTTTCCCAGTCTTGCTTACCTTTCAGGTCTTTCAATTTGCGTATATGGTGCATTTCCAATTTCTCGTTGGCACCGCATAATTCGCATTTCTGGTTTTGCAACCTTGTTATAAGGCTGTTTCTTCCTCCTGTAATGGTAACTGTGACAGGTAAACTATCCACGTAAGCACCACGGGCAGCTTTTTGGCGTTTGAAACCCTCTTTGTAAAAGCGTCTGTACATTATATCTCCTTTCCTGTTTTTGTAGGGAATGGAAAATACTCCGTTGATACATCTTTTAGTCTTTTCCTGACTGATTGAAGTTTGGTATTTCAGTGCATACGTTTTGTACATACTGTACTCCAAGATGTAAGAAAATGACTGGACAAACGAGCTGTTGTTGGCAATTGAGTAATAATTGTAAAAGCCCCGTATTTCAGCGTTGTACTGACTGATGATTTCTAAGTCATCCAAGTCTTTCATGTAATAGCGTGAGCGTGGTTTCCAAACTTCTGTGCCTTTTTTATTTACCAGTTTCATGGCATTATAGCTCAGTAGCTTTTTCTTCATCACGTCTACTGTGACACGGAGTACAATCTTATCTCCGAAACATCTTACGGTTCTACCGTGCTTATCTCTCTTGGATTCATCGGAGTTTCGCACGGAGACATCAAAGCCTAAGAATTTGGCTGGTTTCTTAGCATTAGTCACCAAGGTTTTTTCATCAGACAGTTCAAGTTTCAGTTTTTCATCAAGGTAAACCTTGATGTCTTCCTTTATCTTTTTGCAGTCTTCTTTGCTACCTATGACCCCGATAAGAAAATCGTCCGCATACCTAACGTATTTTAACTTTCTGAAACTGCCATCCATCTTGTCATAAGCTGGATATTTGTTTCTTTCCTGTCTCAACTCTTTGATGTCCTTAATCATCTGCTCTCTGACAGTTTCGTCTGTCTCACATTTGAGTTTCTTGGCCAAGCGGTATCGTCTCTGTTCGTGTAGCCTGTACTGGCGTGTTGCCGTAGTTCTTTTACCCTTATCGAAGTCCTTGATATAATCCTTGACATATTTATCGAGTTTATCAAGGTAAATGTTGGCAAGGATGGGGCTTACAATCCCACCTTGCGGTGTGCCACTGTATGTTTTGTGGTACACCCAATCTTCAATATACCCTGCATTGAGGAACTTTCGTATCAACCGAATGAACCTGTCGTCAGCGATACGCTCCTTTAGGATACCAATCAATATTTCGTGATTGATATTGTCGAAGAAGCCTTTTATATCGCCCTCGATGAACCACCGTACAGCAGTGAATGACTGTTGGACGCTTAATAGGGCTGTGTGACAGCTTCTATTGGGTCGGAACCCATGTGAAGTATGCTCAAAGCTACCCTCATAAATTGCTTCCAATATCATTCTGATAACCTCCTGCACTAATTTGTCATCAAAAGATGGTATACCAAGCGGACGTTTCTTCCCGTTCTTTTTCGGAATGTATGTCCTCTTGGATGGGTTTGGCTGATAGGTCTCGTTTCGCAACGATGCAATCAGCCTTTCAATGCGGGATATACTCATTCCGTCGATGGTCTTTCCATCAACTCCTGCCGTCATATTGCCTACTTTACTGTAGATTTTCTGATAGGCGATAAAGTACATCTCTTCATTGAACAGAACCTTGTATAGCCTTTCGAACTTATAGTCCGTGTTTCCGCTGTGCCTTATTAGACTGTTCAATACTTTTTCTGGATTTCTCATAATGTCTCTCACATTTTCCGTTAATCGTATTAAACTAAATTGACTGTCTCCCTTCGCCATGTACAGGGCTTTCCCCTGCTCGGACTACTACGGAGACTCCGTTGCCGTATCGGATATTCAGGAGCTTTTTCCATAGCCACGCCTGTGGCATTCCGACTTAGGCAATCCCCATTTAGACATATAGCAACTATTGGCACGTTAGATTGTCGGATGCGATGTTCGCCCTTTTCTGCTTATTGCAGTTACGTTGTGGTCTGTTTATGCTATCACTACTACCTGTCATTAGGATATTACCACAAAGTGACGTTGGTAACTGTCTTCCGTCACTGCCTAAGAACTGACCGTTCGGACTGTCGTTCAATCAATCAAGACTTCATCCTTATATCTAACTTTTCAACTCGCCATTCAGTCGCAACACGACAATTAGTTGACTTATGGCTTTTCCGACATGCTACACTCCCCGTCGGGTTTCCCGTTCGGATAAGTCGGCTGTTGATGGGCGTTATAAACACTTGCCCAGTGGTTGCCAAACCACATTCACTATATGCCCTTATGGGCGCACCAAATATTCCTCAAGGCTTACTTCCGTTGCGTACACTGCCGAGTGTGTTCCGCCCAATCCAATCCAAACTTCCTTGTACAAGCGACTGGCATCGTTATTCATATTGATGGAAAGTACCTGTGCTTTTTCTTTATCCGTAAGCCCCAGCATTGCTTGTATATCATCAAACTTGTTCATATACTTACGCTGGTCGAGCAGGATTTTGCAATCGGAATTGTTGATGATACTCTCTTTCACAATCGGAGATTGGATAATATCATCTACCTCCTGTGTTACGACTATGGCTTCGCCAAAAAACTTTCTAACCGTTTTAAAGAGATACTTTATGTATTCAGCCATTCCTTCCTTTGCGATTGCTTTCCAAGCCTCCTCAATCAGTATCAGTTTGCGAATACCTTTCAGTCTTCGCATCTTGTTGATGAATACCTCCATAATGATAATGGTAACTATTGGAAAGAGGATTTTGTGGTCTTTAATCGCATCAATTTCAAACACGATAAAGCGTTTGGATAAAAGGTCTAACTGCTTGTCCGAGTTCAGCAGATAGTCATACTCGCCACCTTTATAATAAGGTTCTAAAACATTGAGGAAATTGGCTATATCAAAGTCTTTTTCACGAACCTGTTTTTCTTCGAGTACCTTGCGGTAATCTCCTTTCACATATTCGTAAAAGCCATTGAACGATGGGAAAAAGCCCTCGCTTTTTATTCGGTCGATATAACCTGAAACCGCATTGGAAAGAGCAACTTCCTCTGACCTTGTAGGCGGTTCATCGTCACGTTTCCAAAGCGTGAGTATCAAAGTCTTGATACTCTCACGCTTTTCAATGTCGAACACACCATCATCGGTGTAAAATGGATTAAAGGCAATCGGGTTATCTTCGGTATAAGTGAAGTAAACACCGTCTTCGCCTTTAGTCTTTCCTTTGATTAATTCGCACAACCCCTGATAGGAGTTACCTGTATCTACCAGCAGTACGTGAGCACCTTGCTCGTAGTATTGCCTAACCATGTGATTGGTAAAAAAAGATTTACCAGAACCTGACGGACCAAGAATAAACTTGTTCCGGTTCGTGATAATGCCACGCTTCATTGGCAAATCCGAAATATCCAAATGAATAGGTTTTCCTGTAAGCCTGTCAGCCATCTTGATACCAAATGGCGATGGTGAATTGTGATAATTGGTTTCTTCGGTAAAGAAACATAAGGCTGGCTCAATAAAAGTGTAAAAACTTTCCTCGCTCGGAAAATCACCTGCATTGCCTGGCATTCCTGCCCAATACAGGGTAGCTACATCAGTTGTATTGTGGCGTGGCTTGCATTCCATTAATGCTAATGCACTACCGCAATCGTTTTTCAATTGTTTGAGTTCCACAGGATCTTCCGACCAAGCCATAATGTTGAAGTGTGAACGAACTGAAGAAAGTCCGAAGGAATGGGCTTCGTTCAGGTACTTTTCAATCCATTCTTTGTTGATTTGGTTGGCACGGCTGTACCGAGCCAGTGAGTGCATATTCCTTGCTGACTTCTCAAACTTTTGCAGGTTATCTTCGCTATTATCTAAAAACAGGTATTGGTTGTAGATGTGGTTACAGCTCAACAATAATCCCACAGGTGCAGCGAAGGATAAACGACAGTCGCTTCGATCAGTGGAAAGTTTTTCAAATCGGGTATCCGCCGAAACGGTTGCAGGCAGGTCGTCTGTATCGGACAAGGTATGCAGGGACAACCTTTTGTTTCCAATACGGACTTCTTCAGCACTGAGTGCTATATCCTGCATTGCCGTTCCGTTTTCTCTTGACAGCGTTAGGTATTGTTCCAGCAATCCCTGTGTTTCGTCCGTACCAATGATATCGTCTTCAGTCAAACGTCGCAGGCTTATAAAGCCGCTATCGTTCACAATACGCTCAAACTGAGCCACCACTTCCATAAATCGGTGTATCGTTTCTTTATTGATTTCCTTTGGAATAAGCGTACCCTTACAAAGCGAACTGAAATTACTTTGCATATGCATTCTATTCTTGGTCGTCTTGGTTAGAAACAGATAGCAATAATGGTTTAGGAATGGTCGCTCGTTAAAATGACGTTGGTAGGATTTTGACAGAAAACTTTGGTCTTCCTGTGCCAGATCGGGAGCGTAGTTTTCTTTGATGTACCAATCCTGTTTATGAATGACTGTAAAGTCTGGCAAGGTTTTGATTGCCTTGTGCCAAGCGGAATGGATAGCCTCGTATTCTGCCGACGCAACGGTAAACAGTTCTGGCAACCGTACTTCAAAACAGGCGGTAATGTCTGCATCTTTAGAAAGAATGCAGTTGTTCTCTATTGCTAGCAAAGGAAATTTGTTTTCCAATGTGGCTGTCTTAGCTACATTTCTCATACGGTTTTGGGTTTAGGAGTGAATCTTAAATACCTGTGTACAGGCTTGCGACAGATTATGTAGCGAGGATGCCTTTTTATGGCTCCCAACTTCATCAGTCCGTGTTCGCCATATTTCCTGTTCAGTGAAAAAGTCTGCCATACGATGAGTGAAGCACCTCCGGTTCCGAGTAATAGACAGATGTAAGAATTTACACCTGCCATATACATTATCATCACGAAGATTAAGGTACCGAGCAATCCACCTACGAAGATGAAAAGGTACTGTGCTTTCAATCCCTTAAATTCTACCGTTCTTCCGATGCCTTTGTTGATATTGTAATTCATAAGGCAAAAGATTAAAGAAAGAATGAACGTAGAATAGTAGCCGCTACAATCAGGAAGATACACGCACCGAACCATGAAGCTGCCGTCTTCGAAGTATCGGGGTCGCCACTACTGAATTTGTTGTACACCTTAACGCCTCCGATAAGCCCAACCACCGCACCGATGGCGTAAATTAATTGGGTTGCGGGGTCGAAATAACTTGTTACCATTTGGGTAGCTTCGTTGATCCCAGCCGAACCATTTCCCTGTGCGAAAGAACCAATTCCTGACAACATCGCTACGGTTGCCAGCAAAACTTTTTTTCTTTGTTTTTCCATAATTGAAACACATTAATTTGTTTTTGTTATCCCACACCTTGCGGGCTTTCGGGACAAAGATGTTTCGGAAATCAAGGGGTTATAACAAAGTGGCAGTCAAAGGAATGATTTGGCGTTGAGTGGCATAAATATTTATCAAAATATTTTGATTGTAAGAAAATCTTACATACTTTTGTATGAAATTCTTACAATCATGGAAATATTAGAATTAGAAAAAGAAATAATTGAGATTATACAAGAAGTTTGTATTCATCAAGAAGTTGAAGAAGTCGTAAGTGGAAATTTCTATCCTGGAAATTTCATTATGAGTCAAGTGTTAGTTTCCATTTTTTCTCAAATTGAGATTAAAACAGGTATTACTATACCAAATGATTGCTATATTTTCCATGATCAAAAAACGAAGAAACAATTAAATATAAAAGAGGCTGCAACGAAGCTATTAAAATTGTCAAAAAATGAACAATAAGGGTACTATGACTGAAAGAGAACAAATTGCTGAAAGATTAAAAGAAGCAAGGGTTATGTCTGGCTTGTCGCAAGAAAATGCTGCAAAAATCTTACAAATACAAAGACCAGCTATTTCTGAAATAGAAAGTGGAAAACGAAAAGTAAGTGCAGAAGAGATTATTCAATTTGCTAAGTTGTACAAAGTAAGCACTTCATGGCTTTTGTTGAAAGAGGAAAATGAATCGGCTTTAGATGAGCAAACAAAAATTGCTGCAAGGGAATTGGGGAAAATGGATGAATCCGACAGAAAGAAGCTATTAGAAATCTTAAGAATACTTCCGAAATAAATGAATGAGTTATATACAAGTGCTATCCGAAAAGCAAGTGAAACAAGACTAAAATTAGGGCTCAGTTTATATGAGGCTATAAACATCTACGATGTTTGTTCTAAATTAAACATAGATGTACAATTCGTTGATATTAATATGGAAGGTCTTTATGTAAATAATATCATTATGAACAATACAAGCCAACCCAAAATTATAATTTCACGTCTACGTCCGTTCCCAAGAAGAATTTTTACTTGCGGACATGAATTAGGTCATCATGTTTTTAACCATGGATTAAAATTAGATATTCTTACAGACGAAAATGACAACTCAAATTACAAAAGTGATGATGAGAAATTAGTTGATGCATTTTCTGCTCATTTGTTAATGCCAATTGCTTGTGTACAATCAGAGTTCAAAAAAAGAAAGCTTGATTTTAATACCGCAAGAGAAATTGATTATTATATAGTTAGTTCTGTATTAGGGGTTGGATATCAAACGTTAATTACACATTGTAAAGTCAATATGTTAATGAATGAATATAAATACATGGAATTATCTAAACATACACCTTCCAAAATATTCAAAAAGCATTTTGGCAACGTTGAAGAAAAAGCATATTTCAAGATTATTGATTTTAAAACAAATAATCAACCTATTGATTTAGAAGTTTCAAACTACTTAGTTATTCCTTCTGATTTAGAAGTTGATAATAACTATTTAGAAAAGATAAAAAGCACAGAAGTTGGGACACTATATTTAGCGAAAAAATCTGGAATATCTTCCATTTATTCAACAAGTGGTGAAACCAGTTGCTTTGTGAGAATCCAACCACAGAACTATATTGGTTTTGCGGAATATAGACATTTAGAAAACTAATAAAATGAATATACCAGTACTAATAGAAGAGAATAATTTATCGAAAGCATGGTGTAAAGTGTTACAACATATAATCGATAACTCGGGTAATGAAATTACACCATTAGTTTTGACTTTATCTGATTTTGACGAGGATAACACTATAAAAAACGAATTGAACAAAGATTTGGCAGAACACCAACTAGATTCAATTGATATTGTTTCTGAAACAATATTTCCACAATCTTTATATCTGTTTAACAAAAGTAACCGGCAAGAGTTGTTTAGATTGTATTTAGAAAACGTTTTACCAAGACTAAAGAAAATTGATAAGCGAAACAGTGCAGGAACTTATTTTGAACGCCTTATAGCATTTGGAGACAGTAAAAAGAATCAATTAGAAATAATAATTGATTCTTTAAGTGAAGACTCTAAAATAAAACGTCGCTCGAAATCACAAGCTGCTATTTTTGACCCATTAAAAGACCATAAAAATGGCGTATTCCAGAGTTTTCCTTGTTTACAACATGTTTCATTCTATAAATCAGAAAATGGAGGATTAATAATAAATAGCTTTTATGCTATGCAGTATTTGTATCAGAGAGCTTATGGAAACTGGTTAGGGTTAATCAATCTTGGAAAGTTTGTAGCACAGCAAGCTGGATTAGAATTGGAACGATTTAATTGTTTTGTTGGAGTTGAAAAATTAGACCATTTAACAAAAGCTCAAGCAAAAGGATTAATAATTAAAATGAAGGTAGAAAACTAATGAGTACAATAGCTAAAAAGCAGAACACTTTTACAATATATAAGCCATTATTACCTGCTAAAACAACAGAGGTATTTGATAGCTATTGGAGGTTTGCGGTATTACGACAAGATGTTTTTTTTAGTCGAATACAAGGGGATAAATATCCTTGGACAAACGACCCCATTTTATCTAAACATAAATTTACAAATGCTTACAGGGCTTCGGATAGAGTAAGTCAGTATTTAATTAAGGAAGTTATTTACAATGATGATTATTCTAACTCACCCGATGAAGTTCTTTTTAGAATACTGTTGTTCAAATTGTTTAACAAAATTGACACATGGGAATTGCTAAAAAAAAATATTGGAGACTTAAATTATGAAGAATTTGATTTTAAAAGGTATGATAAAGTTCTAAGTAAGGCTTTCGCAGAAAAGAAGACAATCTATTCAGCAGCATATATAATGCCTTCTGTAAGGCAATTTGGCTACGAGCGAAAACACTCAAATCATTTAAAATTGATAGATTATATCTTGAAAAAAGACACTTCTATACAACTTATGGATTGTAACAAAATGCAACAAGCATTTGACATTGTTAAAAGTTTTCCGGGATTAGGCGATTTTTTAGCGTATCAAATTTTAATTGACATTAATTACTCTAATATAATTGATTTTTCAGAATCAGAATTTGTAGTACCTGGCCCTGGAGCTTTAGGTGGAATAAGTAAATGCTTTGCTAATACAGGAGGGTTAAGCAATGTTGAAATCATTAAACTAATGACCGATAGGCAGGAAATGGAATTTGAAAGATTACAGTTAGATTTCAAAACACTTTGGGGAAGGCGATTACAACTGATAGATTGTCAAAATTTATTTTGTGAAGTAGATAAGTATGCAAGAGTAAAACATCCTGATATAAAAGGCAATAGTGATAGAGTAAGGATTAAGCAAGTGTACAAACTTAACTCTAAACCTATTGACTATTGGTTTCCTCCAAAATGGGGAATTAACGAAAACATTATTTCTGATTTAAAGAATAAAATACTATGATAAAACAAATTAAGAAAAAGTTTTTTGACGACAACTATATATCTGGGGAGCAAATCCCTAGATATTTTAACGTGTCATTTAAAGAAGTAGGAAATGACCAAAAGAACGAAGTAAGAGTAATTTTTAATGGAACTGAACAACTTGGAGATGTTATTAATGACAACTCTTATAAAAATGATTACTATCGTTATCATGATATATTTCATTATTCGTTTGCCGCTCTATTGGGATGGTCTCCATGTACAAGAGCCATGATGAAAAGAAAACGAAAAAGTAACACTTTGGTTGATGAAATAGAAGACGGTGCAAGAGCCACAATTACGGAGGAAGCAATTTCTATGATTATATTTAATGAAGCAAAAAGAAAGAATTTTTTTAAAGGAAAATCAAAAGTATCAAAAACTACTTTGAGAATAATTAAAGAAATGACAGAGAATTTTGAAGTAAGCGTTCGTACCTCTGAAGAATGGGAATATGCCATATTACAATCTTATGCTGCTTTTAGATTTCTGATATCAAATCAGGGCGGTCTTATAGAATTTGATACAGCAAATAGAAAATTAAAACATATTTCATTTTAGTAATGATTATTTCAATTGGCTGTGATATAGTAGAACATACTGTTTCACGAAAGTTAGATTGGGAAAATAATAGAGCTATACAATCTAGAATCTTTTCTAATAGGGAGTTAGACCTCTGTCCAGCAAAAGGAACACTACAATTTCTTTCGGGTAGATTTGCGGCAAAGGAGGCTATTCTAAAATGCTTGTTTACAGGTATGGAAGACGGAATTGCTTTAACCGATATTGAAATATTAAAAGAAGATGCAGGAAGACCAAATATAATCTTATCAGGTACTCCACTACACCTATCTATATCTTTAGGGATTAAGAACTGGCATGTTAGTATAAGCCATTCTTCTTCTTTCTCTCAGGCTTTTGTTATTGCTGAAGGATAAAAATCCTTACACAAACTCCCCAATGTCAAAATCATTCAAATCACTTTTCCGCAAAGTGGAAGAACTGGCATCCGTTTCAGAAATGATTGTGCTATCCAAAAGCTCGGCAATTTTTCTGGATGCACCGTCTATGGAATTTTCCAGTAGACTGAATAATTCGGTTCCCTGTATTTTCTGAACTATAGCTATCGCTGTTTCCTTTTGGGCTGTTTCCAACTTTTCTTTTTGGAGCAATACCCCCACGGAGCTTAGTTCTTCAAAAGTAACCCCTTGGGCTAAACCATTATTGCCACCGGATATTCCATACCTTTTCCATTCTTCTTCCTCTTCCTCAAAATCAGGCGTATTACTAAAAACCTTATCCAGCTCTTCCTGCGGAATTTGAATACCTAAGTTTTCATTCTCGTCGTATTCTATGTCTAAATTATCAGGATTAAAATTTGGTTCCTCCACTTGGCGATCAGTGGCGGTGTTTGGCACTAATTGGCTTCTTATAGATTTCGGTTGTCCCATTATATCTGGATGATTAGGATTGACTTTTTCCTGTTTCGGCTTTTGCTCCGACCTCTTTTTGATAACAATCTTATCATGCAACAATAGCCCAATGACTATCAGCAGGCATATTACAATTAATGTTTCCATAACTATTAAATCGGTTTATACTTTTCGTTATAGCTCTTGGTAATCTGTTCGGCAAATTCCTGAAAATGATAATCCAGTAAGTTGTCCAAATAAGCATAAATAGTAATCTTATCTTCGCCAATCACCTGTATGATGCGTGTCAATTTTTCATGAAATTCTGGTCTGATATAAACTGTTTTTCCGTCACGGGCATTGGTGTCTGATTTCTTAAAAAATGTACTTTCGTAATCTACTTCAGAATTTCTCTTACTACGGATCTTATCCCTGACAGCCTGTTTCTCCTGTGATAGTTCCTTTGGCTTAACGACCTCCGTTTCGGTTATTTTTGGTTCAGGTTCCGGTGGAAGCTGTAACCCTTCTTTCTTTACACCGTCAACCATCAGATTCATCATTAACTCCTCGTCAATATCAGGAGTAATTTTTTTCTTATTATCTTTTTCCATAGGGATTATAATTGAATGATTTTTAAAAATTCGTTCATAAAAAGGTCTAGTTGGCAGGCGTTCATCAACCTTTCGTCCGGAGGCATCAGCGTTGAGCGAAAAATAGCTTTGCTGCTCACTTCGCTTTCTTTGCGAAAGCGTGTGCTGTTTTTGACTTGGCTTTGCATCAGACTAAATCCCAAATCATTGATAAGGTTGTTATACACATCGTATAAAGGTGTGCTCTCCCTGCCATCAACCTGGTTCCAGAACAGGTTGATCGTTTTTATGGAAGTTTCACCTTTTTTCATAATCACATCTTGCAAGAGCTGTGTGAAAACGAGCGTGCTTTCCATTACTACACGATCTGCCGTGATTGGCGTAAAAATGTGGTGCATTCCCGCCAATGCTTTCAGAATACCCGGCGTGTTTACCGTTCCCGGAAGGTCAAAAAATACAGCATCAATTGAAACCGGAGAAGCCTCAACAAATTCGTTGGCTGCTTCCAGTACGCTATCCGCTCTGTGTTGAATAATCTCGTACGCCTTTTTGTTTATAGTGGTAAACTGTTTGTACGCCAACTTTTTCAAAGCCTCGTTTTCCATTACCATTTTCAAATCACGCTCTTTCATTTTCAACAGGCTATGCTGTGGAAAATCTGCATCAAATACAGCTACATTGTAACCCAAACGATAATGCAGGATGCTTGCCGCAAGTGTTGTGAACGTACTCTTACCTACACCGCCTTTTTGAGAAGAAAAGGCGATAAAAACTGTTTTGTGTTTTGCATTCATCTTTTTAACTTTTTTTAAATTATTTATATACTCATTTACGTAGGTGCCTATGTTTGCAGTCTGCTACATATTTATCTCTGCATATAGGTATGTTTCTCAATACAGATATATTTAGACAGGCATTTATGCACCTAAACACATACCTCTGTAGGTGTGCAGGTAAGTAAGTTTGTATCGAAAAACCTACTTACTGATATGCCTGCATCTCTACAGATAGAATTACACAGATAGGTATCTGAAGATGTACTTTCCTATGTACTTGTTTTTTTATCTATCTACCTCGATAGTTATATACTTAGCTTGTTACGTGCATAACTATTTATGCAGGTCGGTACAAATAAAAAGAGATAAATAAGCAGTTCCTTCAATGTGGCAGTTTTTGGCGTTCAAAGGCAGTTTTTGGCACTGTGTCACAGTACAATGCTTTCAAAAACAAGCCTTTACTTTGTGTAATGATTTTTATTAACGGATTTATGCAAAAGTCTTTTGACATATCAGGTGGCAACGGGAACGGCAACAAGCCGTTTTTCCCTGTTACATTCAATCCGACCCGTAGGGCGGATTATTGTGTTCATCAGAACACGGCAAGTTGTGTTTTAAGGCACTCGAAACCGAGTTAGTGCCTAAAACAACTTGCCCTGCCGGGAGCTAAAAAACACTCTCCGAAGTCGAGGTTTTGTGTAGATTAAAAATGGATTAGTGATGAACGACAACAGTAACAAAAAACAGAATAAGGGCGGACGGATACCTAAGACCGACCCAAGCATCCACCGCCACGTTTTCCGTCTTACAGACGAAGAAAATGCCAAACTTTTATCGCTTTTTGAAGCATCGGGAATGTCCAATAAAGCAAAGTTTATCATTTCCCTGCTGTTCAGTAAGGAAATGAAATCGGTCAAAATTGACAAAGGAACGGTTGATTTTTATATGCGACTTACTTCTTTTCACAGCCAATTCCGTTCTGTGGGTGTGAACTATAATCAGATTGTGAAGCTGTTGTACCGTCATTTTTCCGAGAAAAAGGCGGCGGCATTTCTCTATAAATTGGAAAAACAGACGGCTGAAATGGCGGTGTTATGCCAAAAAATCATTCAGATAAGTGAGGAATTTGAAGCAAAATATCTGAAAAAACAGCCTTAGAAATGATAGCAAAGATTGGTAGAAGTAGAAATTTATACGGTGCATTGGCTTACAATCAGCTCAAAGTGGAGAATGAAAACGGACTGATTTTGTTCGCCAATAAGATAATTGAAACCGCTAACGGTCATTATTCCGTTGCACAATTAGCCCAATCTTTTGCTCCTTACCTTATAGCCAACCGCAATACAGAAAAGCATACGGTGCATATTTCGCTCAATCCGAACCCGAAAGACAAGGTTAGTGATGACAAGTTTAGGGAAATGGCAGAGGAATATATGAGGGAAATGGGTTACGGCGAACAGCCTTTTGTTGTGTTTAAACATACCGATATTGACCGCAGCCATATCCATATCGTATCGGTTTGCGTGGACGAAGAGGGCAAAAAGATTTCGGATAAGTTCGAGAAAATGCGGTCTATGAATGTATGCCGTGAACTTGAAAGGAAATACAGATTGATACCAGCAACAGACAAAGAACATAAACAAAATGATAAGGTATTCCGTCCAGTGGATTATCGGGCTGGCGATGTGAAAAGTCAGATAGCTTCGGTAGTACGACACCTGCCTAACTATTATCAATATCAAACTTTGGGAGAATACAATGCTTTGCTTTCCCTGTTCAATGTTACGACCGAAAAAGTGGAAGGCGAATTGCAGGGAAAACCACAGCAAGGTTTATTATACATTCCGTTAAATAAAAAAGGCGAAAGAACTGGACACCCGTTTAAGGCTTCGTTGTTTGGAAAAAATGCAGGATTTCCAGCTTTGGAATTACATTTTGCGAAATGCAAAACGGCTTTGAAAGGCAATCCAATCCAAAAGACTTTACAATCCGCAGTTACCATTGCCCTGAAATCAACAAGCGATGAGCAGGCTTTTAAAAAGCAATTAGCTGAACAGGGCATTAACGTAGTGGTGCGTAGAAATGATGCTGGGCGTATTTACGGAATGACTTTCATAGACCATAATTCTAAAACGGTTTGGAACGGTTCACGTTTGGGCAAGGAACTTTCTGCCAATGTCTTTAATAATTATTGGAACAATAACATCAAACCAGAAATTAAAGAACCTGTTTTACAGCAACCCAAGCTACCCACATCAAATGATACGGATATTCCTGCGGAAGAACCACACCATTTGTTTGACTTTTTAACTACGGAAAAACACGAAGACGGTTTGATTGAAGCATTAGGCGGTTTATTGCCCGAAGCCCAGAGCGAAGATTACGAAGAACAGGACTTTGCTAACAAGATGAGAAAGAAAAGGAGAAAATAAAAAAAATAGCATACTTTTTATTTCTTGACAATTAATAGCTCTTTACCCCAATCATTCAGTTTCCAAAGTACATCTACTAATTTTTCCCCAAGTGGTGTAAGTGAATACTCAACACGAGGTGGAAGTTCATTAAATATTTTCTTGGTTAAAATTCCGTCTTGTTCCAGTTCCTTTAAATGCTGATTTAAAACACGCCTGTCCACTTTTGCAATACCTCTTAACATTTCACTTGGACGTTTTTCGCCTTCATTTATTCGCCATACGATAGGGATTTTCCATTTTCCGCTGATAGCATTTACAGCAAATTCCAATGGACAAATTTTTTCTTCTATCGCTCGTTCCTTTGTTTTCATAAAATTGACTTTTTTATCCCATAGGGACAATTATATGCGGTATTGTAGTTATGAATTTACTTTCAAAACTTTGCAAAAATATAAAATAAGATATGAAAAATTTAGAACAACAGATTAACGAACTAAATGAAAATTTAGCAAAACAACTTCCGACAGAAGTTTTAGAGGTATTCGGTAAATCTATTCAGGATTTGAAAGCTAAAAATATGGAAGATAGCAGTATCAGCGTAGGCGATAAGTTTCCAGATTTTAGTCTGCCAAATACGAGCGATAAGACCGTAGCGTTAAAAGAGCTTTTACAAAACGGAAAAGTGATAATAGCTTTTTTTCGTGGCAGTTGGTGTCCTTATTGCAATCTTGAACTGAAAGCATTGCAGGATAATTTGAAACAGATTACAGGTAAAAATGTAACGCTCATTGCTGTTTCCCCTCAAACGTCCGATTATAGCGAAGAACTCAAAATCAATCACCATTTAGAATTTGAATTATTGACAGATAAAAACAATGCTTTGGCTAAACAGCTTGGTATTACGTTTGAACTTCAAAACTATGTAATTCCGACTTATAGCAGTTTGGGTATAGAGCTGTCAGAATACAACGAGAATAATAATAACGAATTGCCTGTTCCTGCCGTTTTTGTGATAGATACAAATAGTAGCATTGTCTATAAATTTGTTGATACCAACTATATGAACAGGATAAATATACAAGAACTGATAGAGCAATTATGAACGAAGTAAAACGAAAAGGAGCAAGAAGCACAAAGGATATTCCGGCAGAAATATTGGCACAGCTTAATTCTGGAGAAATCGAAACAGCTAACCTCGTAGAGTGGTTAGCTGTTGATCAGCGTCTGTTACTAAAAAATTTGCTTACAGAAAATCAACGAACAGATTATCTGAAACCAATTCTGAACAAAATCGACCAACTGAAAAAGCAAACTGTAAATACAATAAACGAAGCTATCGGAACAGGAATTTTTGAGCAAACAATACAGCATAATGATAGTGATTTCTTAACCGTATTATCTCACCACAAAGCCGATTTAGTTCGCTGTTGGGCAACTTACACCATTGGCAAAAATGAAAAGTTGAACATTGCAGAAACACTCAAACAAATTCAACCTTTTTCAGCAGATAAACATTTTGGAGTAAGGGAAATAGCTTGGTTAGCTGTACGAGCTAAAATTTCTCAAAACCTTACCCAAAGCATTCAAATTCTTTCGGAGTGGACATCAAACGAAGATGAAAAGATCAGAAGATTTACTACCGAAGCAACAAGACCATGTGGAGTATGGTGCGAACACATCGAAGAATTAAAGCAAAATCCCGATTTGGGACTGCCAATATTAGAAGCCTTAAAATCCGACAAATCAAAATACGTGCAAGATAGTGTAGGTAATTGGCTCAATGACGCAAGTAAAACCCACCCCGATTTTGTAAAGGCACTTTGCAAGCGGTGGGAAAAAGAAAGTGAAACAAAGGAAACGATTTACATTCTAAAAAAAGCATTGCGGACTATCAATAAGCCGTAAATATTATTAATTTGGTTCAGCCAAACACCGCCACGCACCGCCATAGAATGCCAGATTCTAATAACCACTCGGCACAGCCCTTAAATTCACGCCCGAACATTAAAACTCAAAATAATGCAAGGAGAAGACGATTTAAGAGGGCTTGCCAAGATAATGGCTTTTATGCGAGCAGTAAGCATCATTATAGTATTGATGCATTTGTATTGGTTTTGCTACGGTTTCTTTATAGAACGTGGCTGTACGTTAGAAGTCATCAACGAAATATTAAGCAATTTTCAGCGAACGGTAGGGCTGTTTTCGAATACCTTATATACCAAAGTATTTGCTTTGGTTTTGTTGTCTTTAAGCTGTTTGGGTACTAAGGGCGTTAAAAACGAAAAGATAACCTGGACTAAAATCTATGTGGCTTTAGCTATCGGTTTTATCCTTTTCTTCCTGAACTTTCCATTATTAAAGCTACCACTGAACACTGCTACATTTCTGTATATCCTTACCACAAGTTTAGGTTATATCGGCTTAATGGTAGCCGGAGTATGGATGAGCCGTTTGCTTCGCACCAATTTAATGGAAGATGTTTTCAATAATGAAAATGAGAGTTTTCAGCAGGAAACAAAGTTGATGGAAAATGAGTATTCTGTCAATCTACCCACCAAGTTTTATTACAAAAATAAATGGAATAACGGTTGGATAAATATCGTAAACCCGTTTAGGGCAACGATTGTGTTGGGGACACCGGGTTCGGGTAAATCGTATGCTATTGTAAACAATTACATTAAACAGCAGATTGAGAAAGGCTTCTCCATGTACATTTACGATTTCAAGTTTGACGATCTTTCTACCATTGCCTATAATCATTTGCTGAAGCATCGAGACAAGTATAAAATTCAGCCGAAATTCTACGTGATAAATTTCGACGACCCACGTAAGAGTCACCGTTGCAATCCACTCAATCCCGACTTTATGACGGACATTTCAGATGCTTATGAAGCAGCTTACACGATAATGCTGAATCTTAACAGATCGTGGATCCAGAAGCAAGGGGATTTCTTCGTGGAAAGTCCGATTATCTTACTAGCTGCCATTATCTGGTATCTAAAAATATATGAGGATGGCAAGTATTGCACTTTTCCCCACGCCATAGAATTGCTGAATAAAAAGTATTCGGATGTATTCACAATTCTTACCTCATATCCTGATTTAGAAAATTACTTATCACCCTTTATGGATGCGTGGCAAGGTGGAGCACAAGACCAATTACAAGGGCAGATCGCATCGGCAAAAATCCCTTTGTCAAGAATGATCAGTCCACAACTATATTGGGTAATGACTGGCGATGATTTTTCACTGGATATCAACAATCCGAAAGAACCAAAGATTTTATGTGTTGGGAACAATCCTGACCGTCAAAATATTTACTCCGCAGCATTGGGTTTATATAATTCAAGAATTGTAAAACTCATCAATAAAAAAGGACAATTGAAAAGTTCAGTTATCATAGACGAGCTGCCTACCATTTATTTCAGAGGGTTGGATAATTTGATTGCAACAGCTCGTAGTAATAAGGTAGCAGTTTGCCTAGGATTTCAGGATTTCTCACAATTAATACGTGATTATGGAGATAAGGAAGCTAAAGTGATTCAAAACACAGTCGGCAATATTTTTAGCGGACAAGTTGTAGGAGAAACGGCAAAAAGTCTTTCGGAACGTTTCGGGAAGGTTCTACAAAAAAGGCAGAGTTTAACCATCAACAGAAATGATAAATCTACTTCTATTTCAACTCAGTTAGATAGTTTAATACCGGCATCTAAAATATCGACGCTAACACAAGGGATGTTTGTAGGAGCAATTTCAGACAATTTTGATGAACGTATTGAACAGAAAATATTTCACTGTGAAATCGTAGTAGATAATGACAAAGTAGCTTCCGAAACTAAAGCCTATCAAAAAATACCGCAGATTTTATCTTTCACAGATAAGAACGGTACAAATAATATGAAACAAGAGATTGAAAAAAACTATCGGCAGATAAAATCAGACGTAGTTCATATAATTGAAAGTGAATTGGAGCGAATTAAAAACGATCCAGATTTGCAGTATTTGGTGCAAGAGTGATAAAATAAAAGGAAGATGTTAGATCTCCCTTTTATTTTGCCCGTATACTATGTTACTAAAATATACTACGAGGTATATGAATACCTTTTGTCCGTATAATGCCTTCCTGAAATTTTGGAGTTTCTTTCTGCTTTTCCACTTGCTCCAGAGCATCTGCTTTTTTATCTGGCGAAAGGGATAATTGTATCTTCCGGTCAATACCTGCTAATTCGGTTTTGAGTTCGCTTAGTCGTTTTTCCTTTGCCCAGGTTCCGTTTACTACTTGCTGAAGTATAGGTATATCTTTTTGGAACTCTATGATATTCTCTTGCTCTTTTTTTATGTAAGTTGGCAGTTTTTCCAATGCCCTCAGAAAGTTCAGCGAAGCTGTTTCAGGTTCTTTAGCCATTACACCACTGTTGAAGGTATATTTGATATTTCCCTCGCCCTGAATAAAGAAACGGTTATGTTTTTCTACAAGACTGCTACTATCTTTTTGTGTGGCTTCGGTTTTAACCAAAAGCTGAAAACCGTAAAGATTTCCGATTTCTTCATAATCTCCACCTGTACGAGCTTTGTCCGCAAGCTCATTGAGTTTAGTTCCAATCTGTTTTGGGTTTGCATTAGCTGGTAGGTCGGCTAACTGAACAGCATTAATAATCGTACCGTCCTGCTTTTTCTGAATACGTCCTTGAAGGTTAGTCCAATCAAGGCTCATCCTGTCAAAGCGGGATTGAGCTTTACCCAGTTCTGCCGTAAAATCTTCCAGCTTGTATTTCGCACTTGATTTGGAACGGTTAAACGCCTGTTTTTCGCTTTCCAATCCAGCAATCTGTTTTTCTACTTTGGCTTTATCCAACAGGTCAGTATTTCCCGAAAGAATTGCTACATATTCTGAGAAATTCATTCCCGATTTTTCGTCCATACTGCCCTCATCAATAGTACGTTTACCGAGATTATTGGATTTTAATTGGTCGATAAATAACTGTTTATTGAACAACAGATTAAACTTATAACTATCTAGTGATTTTTCAACGGCATAGATAACTACATCTACTTTATTATCGGCAAAGAACTTGGCAATCTCATTGCCTTTGCGGATTGCTCGACCATCACGTTGGGCAAGGTCACTTGGTCGCCAAGGTGTGTCCAGATGATGAATGGCAACAGCTCTTTTCTGTGCATTGACACCTGTACCGAGCATACTTGTTGAGCCGAATAACACACGGATTTTGCCCTCATTCATTCCTTTAATCAGTTCCTTACGTTGGTTGTCCGTTTTTGCTTCCTGTATAAAGCGTACTTCGTTTGCAGGTATACCGTGGTCTTCCACGAGTTTGCGTCTAATTTCGGAATACACATTCCATTCATTAGGCTTATACGTTCCCAAATCCGAGAACACGAACTGCGTTCCTTTCTGTGCGTTGAATTTGTTGTAATATTTGGCAATATTACCTGCACAATGTGAAGCCTTGCTATCGGGATGGTCTTTGTAAGCTCCGCTTACCATTTGCATATCTAATGACATCTTACGGGCATAGTCCGTAGCAATCAGCATCTTTGCTTTTTCTTCTGTTGGAGATAAGGGCGGTCTTCCCAACAAGACTGCATTTCCTGTTTTGGCAAATTCCATCAGTTTTTTAATAAATACATCCTGGTCGGGAGTTGGTGGAATGTTATACAGGATTTCATTTTTTACAGGTCGGTCGATACCAATATCCTTTGCAGTACGATAATCTGTAATTTCCGAATAGAACTGTGCAAGCTCTGGTACTTTGATAAAGTAGCGGAAACGTTCTTTTGCCACGATATTATTGGCAACCGAAAACTCATAGTCAGTCGTTTTTCGGGCATAGATTGCAGCCCAAGCATCAAAACAGTTAATGCCTTGTTTTTCCAATGCTCGTGGTCGCAGGTATTTGAACAGGAGGTACAATTCCGTTAATGAATTGCTGATAGTCGTTCCCGAAAGAAAGGTTGCCCCCATATCCGCATCGGTACGATCCTGTATGGTTCGGATAGCAAACAATAGGTTCAGAGCTTTTTGGCTACCGTCCGCGTTACCCAATCCCGCTACACGACTGTGACGGGTGTTGAACATCAGGTTTTTAAACTGATGGCTCTCGTCGATAAATAAATGGTCTATGCCCATCATTTTAAAATCGACAATATCATCTTTGCGATTTTCAATATCGTGCTGTAAAGTCTTTAGCTTTACTTCGAGGTTTTCTTTCCGTTTAATGGACCCGGCAAGCATACCTCTTGTTACTTCAGCTCCCTGCGACTGCATCGCATCGAGGTTTCGCTCCACATTATCCAATTCTATTTCGAGGATTTCCTTTTGAATTTCTGGCGATTGCGGTATCATACCGAATTGGTCGTGTGTTAAAATCACACAGTCCCAATCGTTGTTTTTAATATCTCCGAAAATTCGCAGGCGTTTTTGCGGTGTAAAATCTTCTTTGCCCGGAAAGAGGATTTTAGCGTGCGGATAGGCAGTGCGATAGGCTTCGGCGATTTCGTGCACATTACTTTTCAGCCCGATTATCATTGGTTTATGAGCAAGTCCCAAACGCTTCATTTCCTGTGCTGCCGTACACATTATCAATGTTTTTCCTGTACCTACTTCGTGATCGCAGATAGCACCGTTATTGAGTTTAATCATCAATACGGCATCTTTTTGACTTCCGTACAGGTCTTCAATGCCCAATGCTTTACGGTCTAATCCCGGAAACTCCTGATGGCTTCCATCATAGTTTGGGCGAACAAAACAATTAAACTTATCATTGTATTGGTCGGTTAGCCTTTTTTTAAACTCATTGCTCTGTGCGTGTAACCAATCGGTAAAAGCGGTACGTATTTCGTCAATCTTAGTGTTTGCCATCTGTATGGCTTCCATATCCTTTACTTTGACTTCCTTGCCGTCTATTTCGACTTTTTTGGTGATATCGGGCGTCGTATTGACAAGAGCGTGTTTGAGCAGAGCAACGCCATCAAACGTCCTGCTTTCAGCCTTTACCGCATATTTTACCCATATATTTTGATTGCCCCGATTACAGATTACGGAAAAATCATCGGAACTGTCGGAATAATGGATATTCACTTCCGCATCGAACAGGTGTGAAGCAAATTTGGCATAAATACCTGTGGGTATCCAGCGTTCACCAAGGTTAAAGTCCAGTTCCTCAAATTCGATACGTCTTGGTCGGGCTTCTTCCAATACCATAAGGCTGTGCTTTGCTTCGGTATCTTCGGGATTGCTTTCTACATATTCTATTATTTCCTGTGCTTTTTCTACCACGTTACCGGCTATCCAGCGTTCGGAAATTTCGTATTCACTTTGCAGGGGATTATAAAAAATACGACCGTGCAGAGCATCTTTCAAGGCATCTGCAGACATACTGCTGATTTCGGACATATAGTCCAAATCAACACTTCCGTATTTATTCAATGAGGATGCTAATGCTTCTTCGGGATTATCGGTTGCTAATGTTGTCGTGGAAAAACTTACAGGATGGCTGAAAATATCCGCTTTATGGATAACACTCCCTTTTACACGCTCCAAATAAGGGATTTCTTTTCCGGCACTATCCGTCTTAATCAGCTTGATATTATCGGCACTGTTCAGACTACCGTACCTTTTTACAAAAGCATCGTACAGTTGGTTTAAATTTTCTCTTTCTGCCTTATGTTCGGTTTGTAGTTCCGCTTCTTTATTGTAAAGCTGTTGGTAAATATCACGTACTCCGATATACGCTTCGGCTCTTGCTTTCTGTAAAGAAGGTAATTGCAATGGGTAGAACATTGCAGTTTTATCCACTTTATCTACTTCCTGTAAATGACCTACCCAACCATTATCAACCACAAGGCAATCGTTACGATGGAACGATTGCAATTCGCCACTATACGGAGCAGGCTTAGGAATGGCTGCAAGAACAGGTACGGAAATAGCTGGTTTATCAGCCTGGTCATTTCCGTTAGACTGCGAAAATAAATCGCGAATAATTTCCTGTTTTGTTCCGTTGGGTGGAACGATTCTATTGACCGAGCCATTGGAAACTGAAGGCGTATAAGGTTGCTGCATTGCTGAACTGAACAGGTCGATTTGGCGACCAATGTTAGCCCGTTGTTTTTTGGTAGTTTGCTTTTTAGATTTCGTTGCTTTCTTTGGTGGAGTTAAAACCGCTATGTTTTCATCATCATTTTCAAACAGGTCGAAAATGCTTAACTGTTTTAATTCCTGCGGACTTTCCAGTATGATGGCTGATTGTGTTAAACGATGTTGTTCCGGCTGAATGATTTCACGCTCTTGAATTTCACGTTCAATAACTGGAGGTGTAACAATGGGCTGTGTCGGAATTTGAACAATAGGTTCATCATTCCGTTTTTCTTTGTACAAAGACAAGTTTAAATGCTTTCCAAAATCATCGGAAAGCATCTGTTCAAGGCTATTTGCAATGCCCTCAACACCCTTGTTGTGTGTATAGATTAAAGCAGGTTGCCCGTAAGGGTCGGTAGCTACTTTCCAATGTGTATGTACAATTTGTCCACTTTTATCTAACAAAGCATTGCTTGGCGTACCGTAGCCTGTTTTCGTACTTTGGCAAAATAAATCTTCTCTTTCGGTCAGACCTTGTTTTGCTGTGTTCCTTTGCAGGATAATCAAATCGCTTCCTACTTCTGTACCTGCATATTCTGTAAACAGATTGTTGGGCAGACGGATAGCTGCAACCAGGTTATTATCCTGCATCAACGCCCTGCGTATGGGTTCGTTCTTTGGGCTGTTAAGTATGCCTTGCGAAGTGATATAAGCCAATATACCGCCATCACGGAGCATATCAGCACCTTTCAGAAAAAAGTAATTGTGTATGCTTCGGGCAGCCTGAACCTTTGCACTGTCCTTACTTCGGGAATAGGAAAGGTCGAATACAGAAGTATCGCCGAACGGGATGTTACTGGCAATTACATCATAGCTGTTTTGCTCCCTTTCAGGTATTTCCTCGAACCCGCTTATACGGATATTGCTTTCGGGGTAAAACTGTTTTAAAATCTTACCTGTAAGCAAATCCTTTTCATAAGCGGTAACACTCGCTTTTTGGTTTTCATAAAAGGACTGTATAAATGAGCCAATACCTGCGGAGGGTTCGAGAAATTTCTGAATGTTCAGACCGCTATCACGCAAGGTTGTGGAAATAGCATCTATAACCTGTGGCGGTGTATAAAAAGCCGTTAGTACAGAACTTTTCATACTATCCACATACCTGCGATATTGCTTATCGTCTTGGGAATTTTCTTTGAGTAGTTGGTGGAGTTCCTGCGTAGGCAGGAAAAGGTCGTGTTCCGTTTTTCTCCAATTATTGATGTCTATTTCGTTCTCTACGGGGTTCAGAACGAATTTAAGACCGCCAAATCCGCTGTATTGCATCATTAGCAGTCTTTCGCCTACGGTGGCTTGACGGTTCTCCTTTTCCAGTTTAAAAGCAATTCGCAGGGCATCAATGTTCTGTTGGAGATGTTGGCGTTTACTGAAGCCCATTTTCCTCTATCCATATTGCGATGGTTCCGGTCAGTTCGGTATAGAGCAGGTCAAACTCTGTGTCATATGTGAAATCATCGGTTAGCTCATATCTTTCGAAAACAGGCTCACACACAGGAAACATTTTCAGGGCGAACGGTCGCAGTTCCTCGTCTGCCATTATGGTATCAAACTCATTGCACACGACTTGAAACACGGTATCAAACTTGGAAAAATGCAGGTTTTCAAACAGGATATAATTCGCTATTTCGCTGCACTGCTCAATAGTATTTCCCGAACTGAAAGCACCCTCATAGGCATTTGCTGCCCACGATGCACGTTGCTCGATAAATTTTTTATCATTCGCCTTTTCGGGGAAGCTATTGTTTAATAATTCTTGCAGTCGTAATCTGAAATACGAGAGGTCTTTTTGCTGTATATTCATACTATAATTTTTATTTAGAATTTTGCTCAATGCCTAAAATTATAGTAGCAGATAAGTTCCTTTGCAGAAGTGGTAGGCTTTGGCTTTGAGAGGCGGGATTTGGCGTGACCTCGTAAAATACCAGAGGAATTAATTTGTATTTTTGAACTGAGAATCTGAATATATATCAGAGGAAATGCTTATAACCGAACAACATAACGATCATGTTTGAAATTAGTCATAGAACAGAAGTGGTAAAATGTCCAAATCCTTCCTGTCCAAGAAATATCCAATTGTCAATTGGTAAAGTACCGGGCGGTGTTAACGATAGTGGAGGGTGGATATTGCAGTGTGATAACTGTGGTACAAAGTTTCCTTATAAGGTAAAGAATCCGGACGATTATTCTTCAGTCAAATCTGGAGCAAAGATTTTAGATTCTTGGGATAATGATGTTCCAGAGTCAAAAATAATGACGTTAAAAAAACATGACTTAGATAGTTTCCCTGAAGATTTTAGTTTCGACAACTTACTATTTGTTCAAACGGGAGAATATGAAAAACCTACTTTTAGCGATATTGAAGAAAATATCTTTTTCTGTCCGGGATGCAAAACACACCTTGAACCAATCCTATATGCTCAACTTTCTGATAAGTTACCCTCGATAAACAAGTCAATAAATTCATACTTAAACTATTACCTCAAAGGAAGAGCTGGAAACCCGGACAGTATCATTGTTGTAGTAGATTATCAATGCTCTTGCGGATTTAACACGAAAGGAGTTTTATATAAGGACTTTATAGAAAGGGAATTGCCTATAGAGGAAGAGCATCAACTGATACTGATAGATGTGATAGGTGCAGATTTGGAGTTCACAATAGATGGCGTTTACGATAGGGATGATTGCTTGTCAATTCTTCAGAAGCTATTAATAAGATGGCAGGTTTACTACAATAAAGTTTTTTTAGCAGTTCCCTTTATTGGTTTTGACTTTAAGAATAGCGAAGCACAACGTGTTGAGCTTTGGAATTGGATACTAAAAAACACAATTCCGCATAAAACAACCTTGCTAACGAGAAAAGCGACCCTTACATCTTTCCTTGAAGGTTCGGCTAATACAGGTATGGACATTAATGTTCTTAAAGATTACGGACTTTTAAATCCAACTGTAGATGAACTAACTGATAAGAAGGCTTTGTTCAAACGTGATTTTCATGCAAAATTCTATGCGGGTTTTGATAGAAAAAACGCTGAGGTCTTAGTAGGTTCCTTTAATATCCACGAGGGAACTTATGTGGAAAACATTCACTTTAAGTCGTATGATTTTGGTGACTTTTTCAAAAAGTATATTCTCAAAATGAATATTATTTTCGATCCTAGAATTATAGACGAGGAAGGTGAATTTCTATTGATTAGCGAACATGAGGACCGGAAAGAATTTATTGCGAAAGTCGAAAACTATACAACTTCGAGGCGTGAAAAGATTTACGAATTGATTAATCCAAAGTGAATTATACTGATAGAAAATAGTAAGAAAAACTAACCAAATAAATCGAGAAACTATGTATGGAATTACCCATAAGATAAATGATCCAGGTTTATATCTACTTAGTGATATAGTCGAGGAACAGTTGAACACACATGAAAAAACATTAGCCGCTACACCAGCGGAGAATAAAGAAATAATCGCTCAATTGGAATATGCGATTTCAATATACCGGGGTGAGCTGGAAAAATTCAAACAGGAAATTGAGGATCAGAAAAAGGAAAGATTTCAATTCTCTGTTGAAGAGATTTATGCCATGTATGGTCAATACGAACGAAAATTCATCAGTATTGAGTTCCACAAATACAGCGAATCAGCGCAAAAATATGGACGTAACATTTCGGGTATTATATTGTATGGAAAGGCAGAACGTGAAGCACTGGAGCAAGTCATTAAATCCGGGAATGTGCCCCGAACAAATGGCCTTGTAAAATTTGACTCCACAGATGAGCATTTATCAAAGGAACAGCAAGAACAACTAAAGAATGAAGGATTCATTAGCGGTGATATTTATGAAGTTTTAGCTACGAATCTTCCTGCCCCAAAAGCCTTCGGACAAGTCGGCAAGAAAGAAATACCAAACACAATTGAAATAAAAATGGACCCCACAGGATTTGATGTGAACCGATCAAATCATTGGCTGTTAGGACAAAAGATTAAAAGTGGATATCCGCTAACTGATGATGAATGGGCTAAGTTTTGCGGTCTATCATTTTACTTAGAACCTGAATCAGCGAACTTGGATATTATAAAGAATAAAGGATTTTCAGAAGATGGAAATAAAACCTATTTATCTCGTTTTTTTGAGTTGGAAGCTAAATTATACGCCAAAGATATTTCTGCGGAAGAAATACTGGAGTTTAATGAGTTTTTGAAGGAGCGTAAAGCTGTGCGTATTGAAGCTGTCGTCAAAGAAATTAAGCGTTCTACCAATAAGACTTTAGAAAAGTTCAAAGAAGAATACCCGGAAATTTACAAGGCTCTTGAAATTTCCAGGATTGAGTTTGACAATGAAACTTTGGCTTATCATAACGTTGTTAAGCCTATCTATTGGGATTACGAAGGGTTTCTTCACATCTATCTGCGTCATTGTGATGAATTAGCCATCGAAGGCCACTTTGAGAATAAAACGAAATTTCAGTATTCTTATAAGGACATAAGGCGTATTCTAAAAATCGCCATTGAGAACCTCTTACCACAAATAAACGACAGGCTATCGCAAGGCAAGGATTTCAGAATTTTCGGGGACAAATCGCTATACTTTAACGGCAATCACTATTCCTTGCATGTTTTGGGAAGTGGCAGGATTGCAGCTTTTCATCCTTTGGAGAATCCCCAAGAGGAGGCTAAGTAAACTAATTTATAAACCGTTCAGAAATTGTAACATATTAGCGACCTCAATATCCATTCTTGAAAAGGCAAACCATTTTTTGCCCAGATCTTTAAGTGATGCTCCGATATGGTAAAGCTCCGTATTGTCAATAATCAAAAATCGGTCGTGTGCATCAGAGAAAATCTCAACTTCAATTGGAGGATATTGGTTGTTATACCGTTGTAAATCCAATTGGAGCTGATTGTTGATGCTTTTGGTATAGATTTTTACCGTTACAGTATCCTTGCGTTTGCTCAACAAGGTCAGTACCGTATCGTCCACATAATTATCAAGCAGGATAATGGAGCTTTCAGCACTTCGGATAATATCAGAAACAAAGGTATAGGCATCGAAAATTTGTCCGTTGTAAAAGATACCTTTTTCGCTGTGGAGCTTGTCGTTTTCCAAAGCCTTAAAGATTTCCTCAAATTTTTGATCGGCTTGTAATTGCTTCAATTCAATCTTATCCAAACGATGAAATAAAGAGGCGTTACTGATTAGCATTCTTCTCATTTCTACGAAAGCTTCCATAATTTCAACGCTCACTTTAATAGCAATATGTGAACGGAGTATAGCAGATGCCATGCAATACCTTGTTCGGTAAAAGCATAAGGTAGATAACGTCTTCCACCATAGTTTAAACTTGAGGTTCCAATTTGGAACCTCAAGTTTTCAAATTCCTCATCTGTCAATTGAAAGCAAAATGAAATAGGAAACCTTTCCATATTTCTTTTTACCGCTTTGTTGAGGTTCTTTGTTTCCACTTGGTATAAGGAAGCGAGGTCTCTATCCAGCATCACTTGCTTTCCACGTATGGAATAAATCAGGCTCTTGATTTCCGTTGTGCTAATGGTAGGTTTGTTTTCCATTACTTTTTGTAACTTTTGTTTTTTTCAAATTCAAAAGAGGTTTTGTATTCTTCATCCAATATGATAAAGGCATCGAATTTCTTTCCTGACTTGCTTTTCATTCCTTTGATGAGAGAAGTTTTGCCTTTACTGATAAGGCTTTCAATATCAGTTATGCCGATTTGTACGCCACACACATTACGGAACTGTATCCAATTACAAACTTCATCAGGACACTTTACAATTTTATCCCGTATGATGAGTTGCTGGCTTTTACATTTCGGGCAATTCAGTTTAGGCAGGTTGTTTTGAGCAATGGAAGTTTGCAGGAGTTCGTCTGTTATGGACTTCGCATAGATTTCCATTTCTCTCAAAAACACTCTTGCATCAACTTCGTTGTTTTCAATTTTCTGTAAAGCCAATTCCCATTCGGCAGTCATTATTACATCTGCAATTTTACGTTCTTTAACCAATTCGTAAACCTGTAATCCTTTCTCCGTTGGGATCAAGGATTTCTTTTCTCTTTCAATATAATTACGGGTAAACAGGGTTTCAATTATTGCCGCCCTTGTAGCAGGCGTACCGATACCGATATTTTGCAGGGCTTTCCTTTCTTCTTCATTTTCGATTTCCTTTCCTGCATTTTCCATTGCCGACAATAGCCCGGCTTCTGTATAAAGTACGGGCGGTTTGGTTTTCTTTTCCAAGCAAACAACTTCTTTAATTTTCAGCTCATTGCCTTTTTTCAGTTCGGGCAAGTTTTGTATTGGTTCGGCATCATCGTCCGAGAAATTACCTTTTATGGAACGCCATCCTGCCTCTAATATCTTACAGCCTTTCAGTATAAAATCGTAATGTGATGCTTCCAGTACTATATCCGTAACTTCTTTTATACAGGCTTGTGAAATGGCTTCGAGCAATCGAAAGGCAATCATATTGTACACCTTTGTTTCATAGGCACTAAGGGCAGATGGAATTTTGTCAGTTATCAGTAACCCGTGATGGTCTGTTACACGCAAATCGTTTACGATACGTTTATTAAACCGACCCCATTTTAATTTTGATACCGCTTGCTTAAATTGTTCATTATCCTGTAATGCTCTTACAAGGTTGGGAATTTCAGTCCACATATCTTCAGGAATGTATTTACTTCCGGTACGGGGATAGGTAATAAATTTTTGCTCGTAAAGGCTTTGGGCAATATTGAGCGTTTGCTCGGCAGACAGGTTAAGTTTTTTATTAGCTTCTTTCTGCAAACCTGTAAGGTCAAATAATAAGGGTGATTGCTCCGTTACGTTCTTGCTTTCCGCCGACACAACAATTGCAGTTCTCTGTCTTTGGATCAACTTCAAAGCATCTTCGGCAAACTTTTGTTCGTCCCATTTCTTTTTAGAGATACTTTTGAAATCAATACTGTCTTTGTTGTGTGATAGCTGAATTTGCCAATATTTCTTAACAGAGAAATTTTTGTTTTCCAGATAGCGTTTGCAAATCAAGGCCAATGTAGGTGTTTGCACTCTGCCCAGCGAATAAATACCATTGCCTGCCGAGATACTTAGTGCCTGTGTAGCATTGATGCCCACCAGCCAGTCAGCACGGCTTCTGCCTTGTGCTGCCTGAAACAATCCGTCAAATGCTACACCATCTTTTAGGTTGTCAAAACCCTGTTTAATGGCTTTTTCAGTTAATGAACTAATCCAAAGCCGTTCAAATGGTTTCTTGCATTTCAGGTGTTCATAAATATAGCGAAAGATGAGTTCGCCCTCACGTCCTGCATCGGTAGCAACGATAATACTATCGCTTTTTTTGAACAGTTCTTTAATTATATTCAGTTGCTTTAATGCTCCTGTATCGACCTCGTAGCCTTTGTCTTTTTTGACCCTGCGAACGGTTAAAACAAACGGGTTCGGGAGAATGGGCAATGAAGCCTTGTCAAATCCTGAAATCCCGTAATCTTCGGGCATTCCTAAGCCAATTAAATGACCGAATGCCCAGGTAACAAAATAGCCATTACCTGTTAGGTAACCGTCTTTTTTATCAGATGCTCCCAATAAGCTGGCTATTTCTCTTGCTACGCTTGGTTTTTCTGCGATAACTGTTTTCATAACTAACTTACTTTTTTACCTTTTGATTTTGCTGGAGCTTGGGGTTTTTCCTGTTGCTTTTCATTTTTTGGTCTTTGCTGTCCTTTTTGCAAAGGTTCTTTCACATTTTTGGTTGCTTCGTTGGTTTTTCCTTCAGAATTAACCGCAGTTTGTGTTTTGTGAGCTTCGGTAGGTTTTACACGTTCCTTATATTGATTTGGGAACTCAAAATTGGTTTTTCCATCTTGCTTATTGAAAGTGATGTAACCCTGGTAGGGCTGGTCCTTTTTGTCTTTCAACTCAATATATACGGTTTGTCCGTCTTTGAATTTGTTGTACTGCTCATCAGTCAGTTCCTTACCTCTGAAAGTTCTCGGAGCTTCGTGCGATTGCTTTTGTTGACTGGTTTGCTTATTACTTTGTTGCTTATTTTGGGATTGCTGGTTATTGTTGTTTCTGTCAAACAAAAACTCAACAAATCTTTTGTCAGCATTATACTGAACATTTGCATCAAAGGTGGTTCCCTTTGTAGAAATCATTCCCTCGATAAACAGAGGTTTCCCCTCCATTAAGGTTTGTTTTTGCACATCGTTCAGTTTTATCCCCTTTAATTCATCAGGGATTTTGATAAATTCTGTTTTTAAAGCAATCAGCTCATTGGTAAGCCTGTCCACACTGATAATGGACGGCATCATTTCTTCTGTTTTGGGATTTTTCAAATTTACCACACGCCCCATATTACCCGTATCGAGCAAGTTCTTTTTGTCTTCTTCGTTAAACTTGTGTCCAAAGAACTCAAAGTTTAAGTTGGGTTCACGTCTGATACCGTGTACTGCCGCCACGATACTTCCATCCGGTGTAGGCTGTAACGATAAACGGGCATCTGTGCGAACTACCGCACCGCCAAGATTAACGCTAATGGGTACAAGCTCATTGGTCTTGTAACCTTTCAATAATGGTTCAAGGAGGTTCTTTTTTTCAAGGTATTCCTTACTTAATCCGAGATTGTTCATTGTTTCCCAATCAATCTGTTCTGGCTTGAAACGGTATTCGTTTGTTTCCGGTGTTGTCTGTGTTGTTGCCATATCATTTTTATTTTCTTGTTTTTGTTCTTTTTCGGGTTCATTTTTCACCTCGTGTTTTTCCATTTCTTTTTTACCCTCCGGTGTAGGGTTATCTACCTGTTTTTGAAATTTTTTTGCCTTTTCTACAGCTTCTCCTGCCGGCACTTTAAAGAATGTGAAATTGGTAGGATCTTTTAGCTGTCTCCAAAAATTGGATAGGAAATTGGAAACGAAATCGCCGTGTTTGTCCACACGCATAAAATCAGATTGGTTCTTTTTAGTAGGGTCAACGGTTTCCATTTTGCCGTTTTCGTCAATGCTCTTTACGGCTTGGATTTTCATTTTTTCCTTATCCAATATTAACAGTATGTCCGACAGTTGTTCTGGTGCGTTCTGAACAGATTGCTCGGAGGTTTCCTGTTTCTTTGTTTCTTCGCTCATAATCTGAAAATTTTAAAGTTTTTATGCCGAAAGTAAAGGAAGTGCTTCCTGCTTAGCCTAAAGTGGCAGTCAATGGAAATGTTTGGCTTTCATTGGCGTTCTGTTCTATTTATTAAAGCTCTCTCTGATAAACTGATGTACATCTGATAATTTATAATACAATTTCCCGCTAATCGTGTAATATGGGAGCTTCCCAATAGAGCGATAACGTTGCAGAGAACGATTACTGACTTTCAGCATTTGCAAAATATCCTGATTGTCGAGTAGTTCCTCTCCATCAATGGTATTTCGTTTCTTTTTTAAATCGTCAATATTGTCGCCCAACATATCAAATCTGTCCATGATGCGTTCCATCCACGATATAAATTCCATTCTATCAATATTCATAGCACATGTTTTTAAGGATTTATTTTTTTGTCTGTTTTCAGCTTTCTGCCTTTTGCCATAAGTCATCTTAGCTTGTATCATTCAGCCTTTGTAGATAATCAGTAATAGTATTTATCCAGTTATTAAGCTGTATCCCTGCTGCTGCTTCAATAGTTATAATTTTCATCGCATTGCTCTTTAATGTTTACAATGCAAAATTGAGAAAGGTGGCAGTGTTTGTCTGCCAAGCCTTGCCAATTGGTTTAGCGGTTTTTTGAAAATTTTACAATTTGACGGAAAGCCTTATTTAATAAGGCTTTCGTTAGATTTTCCGATTTGAGCCATGGTAAAACAAGCCTATATATGCCAATTGGCATATATGGGCAAGTGTAAACACAAAAAAGCAATACGGGATGCGTATCGCTTTTAAACTCTTTATTGATGGGGTGTTTATAAGTCCTTATCCATATATTCTTCCAATGCCTGTTTCAACTGGTCTAAAAACAAGGTGCGAGAGCCTGCACGGGTTTTCATACGGTGGAATGCGTGATGCACATCGGTCAGTGGTATTCGAAACAACACTTGTGAAATAGCAGTGAGCTTCCGGATGCCTAACTTACCGTCCGAAATAGCACCAGATGCGTATAGGGCATACGTTAGCTCAATCAAAGCATTCTTGCTGTCCGTCCAAGATAGCTCTTTAATTTCGCTGGTGCTGCTGAAAAATGTATCAGAGTTTTCTTCGGGACTGATTTTGGTTAAGAGGTAGGCATATAACAGGTCGTTGGAGAGAATACGAGCTAATTTGTAATCGTAATAGGTTGAGAAAAGCGGGTCGATTTCAAACACATAACTATTAAGCCCTTCGAGGTAATTTATCTGCCCCCGTTTAAAATATTCTTGGTCTTTATCTATTCTGCCTGAACGGTAGTATCGGTAAAAGTGGGAATTGCAGATATGTTCCCTGAACTCAATCTTCAGCTCTGTTAAATGTTTCGAGAAATAGTTGCGGTAGATTTTTCCATTATTGACCGGGCACGAGGTTTCTATCCGGTACAGTTTATTATAGTAAATTAGCTTTCCGAGGATTTGGGGCTTAGTCATTTTAAAGAATTCAATCTCTTTTGCCTCGTTCTCAAATCCCGAACTTAACACATATTCTTTTGCCGAAACCAATAGCTCCTGAAGAAAGACCGTCATTTGAAAAGCTTCTTCAATTAGTCCCGAGCACGTGACTGAGAGTTTCCGTTCTTGCTCCTGAATTTCGCTAACAATATTGTTTATTGACTTTCTCATAAAGGAAGATTTTATTATCAATATCGGTATCACACAAATTTTACCAATAAATAGTAATTTAATAACCAATGTGTCCCTACAATGGGAAAGATTTTAATCGTTTTTCATCGGCGGTTTATCACTTAACCACCCATAAACGATAAATACTAAATTATTAATCATAAATTTGTATTTGTGTATTTATGTAAATTAAAAACTGACTTTGTGATATATGGGGACATTGTTTATAAAAAATATGGTCTGCAACCGTTGTATTCTCGTTGTTCAGAACGAACTCGATAAGCTCGGTTTAGAGGCTAGTAATATAAAATTGGGAGAAGTTTCTCTCGTGAAAGATCTGACTACAAAAGAACGAGAAGCAATAGAAAGTGCGTTAGATCCCTTAGGTTTTCAGGTCATTGATGACAAGAAAAGTCGCATGATTGAGAAGATAAAAAACGTTATCATTGAATTGGTACATCATCAGGACAATGACGTAAAAACAAATCTTTCCGATGTTTTAAGTGATGCATTACATAATGATTATAATTATCTTTCTAATTTGTTTTCTGATATTGAGGGTACAACTATTGAAAAATATTTTATAGCTCAAAAAGTAGAAAAAGTGAAAGAACTTTTAGTTTATGATGAGTTATCATTAAGTGAAATTGCCGATCGCATGAACTATTCAAGTGTGGCTTATCTAAGTAATCAGTTCAAGAAGGTAACAGGTCTTACACCTAGCCATTTTAAACAAATTCGAGAAGACAAACGTAAGCCTTTAGACGAGGTTTAAGTAAATCTTACAAATCAAACCCATAATTTCACAATAAATATCTATCTATTTATTGTCAATTTTGTATTGTAAAATAAAGCAATCGAAATATGGCAACAAATAAAGAAATAATTTACATACCTCTAGAGGATGTAGAAAGCGAACACTGTGCATTGATAGTCGAAAAAGGACTAGCGCAAGTAAAAGGCGTTGAAAGTCAAAAAGTTGAAATCAATAATCGCAGAGCTGCTATTACGGTTAAGGAAGAAGAAGTAGTCGCTGATGCTGTAAATGCCATAAGAGATTTAGGTTATGGTGTACCAACAGTAAAAGCTAGTTTTCCGGTTTTGGGAATGACTTGTGCTTCATGTGCAGGTAGTGCAGAAAGTGTGGTGCGTTATGTACCTGGTGTTGTTAATTCTTCTGTAAACTTTGCTACTGGAAATCTGTCTGTTGAATATTTTCCAAATATGACAGATGCCAATGCTATTCGAAAAGCTGTTCAAGCTGGAGGCTATGACTTGTTGATTGAAGATGAATCTAAACAACAAGAAACATTAGAAGCCATCCACGAAAAGAAATTCAAACAGTTAAAAAATAAAACCACTTGGGCGATCATTCTATCATTACCTGTAGTTGTTATAGGAATGTTCTTTATGGATATGCCTTATGCCAATGAAATTATGTTGGTATTTTCTACTCCGGTAGTGTTATGGATTGGTCGTGATTTTTTTATCAATGCCTGGAAGCAAACCAAAAACAAATCTGCTAATATGGATACTTTAGTAGCGTTGAGCACTGGTATCGCCTATCTGTTCAGTGTTTTCAATATGGTATTTATGGATTTCTGGATGGCAAGAGGCATTCACCCCCACGTGTATTTTGAAGCTGCAGCGGTTATTATAGCCTTCATTCTTTTAGGTAAGTTATTAGAAGAAAAAGCAAAAGGAAATACTTCGACTGCTATCAAAAAATTGATGGGATTACAGCCTAAAACCGTTATCGTCATTCAAAAAGATGGTACAGAAAAACAAACGGCTATTGAAGATGTAAATGCTGGCGATATTATTTTAGTAAAGCCAGGTGAGAAAATTGCTGTGGACGGAATGGTGATATCTGGTAACTCTTATGTAGATGAAAGTATGTTGAGTGGCGAACCCGTTCCTGTATTGAAAAAAGAGAAAGAAAAAGTATTTGCCGGAACCATCAATCAAAAAGGAAGCTTCCAATTTGAAGCCGTGAAAGTGGGTAAAGAAACTATGCTTGCACAAATCATCAGAATGGTGCAAGATGCGCAAGGTAGTAAAGCTCCAGTGCAAAAATTAGTTGATAAAATTGCAGGTATTTTCGTTCCTGTAGTAATTGGTATCGCCATTTTGACTTTCGTTTTATGGTTGATTTTAGGCGGGGACAATGGAGTTGTACAAGGTCTGTTAGCCGCCGTTACGGTATTGGTTATTGCCTGTCCTTGTGCTTTAGGATTAGCTACTCCAACTGCGATAATGGTAGGCGTTGGTAAAGGTGCAGAGAAAGGTATCTTGATTAAAGATGCTGAAAGTTTGGAATTGGCTAAAAAAGTGCAAGCTATCATTTTAGATAAAACAGGAACCATTACCGAAGGTAAGCCAGAAGTAACCGGTATTACGTGGTTGAATAATGATGATACTACTAAGAATATTTTGTTGAGTATTGAAAAACAATCAGAGCATCCATTAGCGGAAGCGGTAGTAAAAAACTTAGAAGGTACATCAACCGTAAGTTTGAGTGGATTTGACAGTATTACAGGTAAAGGTGCAAAAGCCGACTACAATAACGAAACTTACTATGTTGGAAACAAAAAGTTATTGTTTGAAAATAACATTAGTATTCCTACTCAGTTACAATCTCAAGCTGATGAATGGGGTAAAGAATCTAAAACGGTAATTTGGTTTGCCAATAGTAAAGAAGCACTTTCTGTAGTGGCTATTTCTGATAAAATTAAAGAAACTTCAGTAGCCGCAATTAAAGAATTGCAAGGTATGGGTATTGATTTATACATGCTTACAGGCGATAATGAAGCAACAGCAAAAGCTATTGCTGAGCAGACTGGAATTGGTCATTATAAAGCAGAAGTATTACCACATCAGAAAGCAGAATTTGTAAAAGAACTACAGGCCCAAGGCAAAGTAGTTGCAATGGTCGGTGACGGTATCAACGATAGTACAGCTTTGGCAACAGCCGATGTAAGTATCGCAATGGGTAAAGGTTCCGATATTGCGATGGACGTAGCAAAAATGACCATCATCTCTTCCGATTTGACTAAGATTCCACAAGCGATCAGATTGTCAAAACAAACAGTAGCTACCATCAAACAAAACTTGTTCTGGGCTTTTATTTACAACCTTATAGGTATTCCAATTGCAGCAGGTATATTGTATCCAATTAATGGTTTCTTATTGAATCCGATGATTGCAGGAGCTGCAATGGCTTTAAGTAGTGTAAGTGTGGTGAGTAACAGCTTGCGCTTGAAGTGGAAGAAGTAAATCTTACAAATCAAACAAAAAATATCGAAATAGTTTAAAACGTTTTGCTGCTGATATTTGCAGTAGCAAAACAATAATTATAAAAATATGGGACAAGAGCATAACCACTCGCATACCGCGAATAAACGGACATTAACCATCAGCTTGGTGATCATTACAGTCTATATGATTGTAGAGGTTGTTGGTGGATTGATTACGAATAGTCTTGCACTATTGGCAGATGCCGGACATATGTTGAGCGATGCTATATCTTTGTTCATTGCATTAATGGCTTTTAAATTCAGTAGCAAAATAGCCGATTATGCTAAAACCTATGGATATAAACGCTTTGAAATATTGGCAGCCGTTATCAACGGTGCAACACTAATATTGATTTCTGGATATATTATCTATGAGGCTATTGAACGTTTTCAGAGTCCGCCAGAAATCCAGTCTAGTGGGATGTTGATTGTAGCATTTATAGGATTACTGGTTAATATCTTGGTGGCCTGGATCATGATGCGTGGAGCGGATGTAAAAGAAAACCTCAATATGCGTGGTGCCTATCTGCATGTTATCAGTGATATGCTAGGATCTGTAGGTGCAATTATCGCAGCCTTACTTATTATGTTTTTCGGATGGGGTTGGGCAGATCCTTTAGCAAGTATTATCGTCTCTATCTTGGTTTTAAGAAGTGGATATCTGGTTACCAAATCATCTGTCCATGTATTAATGGAAGGAACACCTGATAATATCGAAATTGAGAAGGTAGCAGACGAAATTTTAAAAACCGATGGTGTCCAAGCTATCCACGATTTGCATATTTGGACAATTACAAGTGGGTTAAATGCGCTTACTTGTCACGCTGTGGTAGATGAACAAATGACAATTGGTCAAAGTGAGCTACTTCTTCGAAAAATAGAACATGAATTGGAACATTTAGGTATTAATCACGTAACTATTCAATTAGAGACACCCCAACATCAACATGATAATTCAATATTATGTAGTGTAAAAGCTGTTCCTTCAGCACATGACCATCAGCATTAAACTTAAAAATCATTCAATAGTACTTAAATAAGATTTAATCTTTAAAAAATAAATAAAATGAAAATGAACAAATTAATGATATCGGCTTTAGCCTCTTTAGCCATTCTCTTTACTGCTTGTGGAGGTGATACAAAAGCAGGAAAAGACGGACACGCACATACAGAAGGCGATGGACATAACCACGCTACAGAACAACAAGTTGAGAAGTCTGCCGATAAAATTGCGGCTAAAGACAGAAATGAAAAAGGTGAATTGATCGATGCCCACGGACACTTGATAACCGGTTGTCCTGGACATAAGGAAATGGTAGGATCTGAAGGCGATATGTGTCCAAAATGTGAGTATATGACGATGATTCCTATCACTTGGGATATTGCTGGGGTAGATACGGTAAGGGTAACTTCTTTACCTGATTATAATCCACCTGCAGACAAGTTGAAAAAGTAATCATTATAAGCTTTATTGTTATTACGTTTGCTAAAACGGTGGTTTCTGAAAGAGGAATTGCCGTTTTGTTTTTATTTTAATGATAATTATAAATGTAATAAACTGAAGTAATTATTTAAATGCAATTGTTTTTACATTTAATAGTGAGGTTGTGTTTTAAATTTTAATAACATTTTCTAATTCAAAAAAACAGTTAAGCAAACTGATTTTTGAGATATAACCATAAGCATTTGGTCTGTATAAAAGTTTGATTTATTGTTAATTATTTTTTTTAATTTTAACTTAAATCCGTAAATCTTACAAAAATTATAAAAAATGTTACAACTGTATTTTCATAAAGTAACAGTAATTTAGAATTTCATCTAAAAAGTTTATTATGATACAGACAAAATTCCAATCGTGTATAGAAGCCTGCCTTGACTGTGTGGCGATCTGTAACCAGTGTGCTATTGCTTGCTTAAATGAGAAAGAAGTAGCTCATCTAAAAAAATGAGAATGTGTTGCAATTTGTCAGGCAGCAGCCAATATTCTAAGTCTTGACGGTAAATTTAGTAAAGACATTTGCAAACTTTGTATGGAAATTTGCAACGCTTGTGCTGAAGAATGTGAAAAACATGTTGCTATGGGAATGGAGCATTGTAGAGAATGTGCCGAAGCTTGTAGAAAATGTGCTCAAGCTTGTGAAGAAATGATGGCAGCATAATCTAATAAGTATTTTTCGAAAAAAAAAGAGGGTATTACATCCTCTTTTTTTTATGTCTTGTACAATCAGTAAATATCATAAAACTAATAAAGAAAAGTATAATGGAAAGCTTGGTTGCAATACCGAAATTTGCAGTATAGAAGTTATAATTAAAGTAAAAACAAAATGTTGAACATTATTAATAGAATTATTTTTGGATTAACTCACTACCACAGTGAGAAATCTGATTGTTGTTGTCACTGTTGAGGACTATATTCAAACCCGATAATACACTTTACTTTTTCTGGGTTTGGCAAATACCAATCCAACTCAAATTGATAAACAATTTTTTAATTCTTACAAATATTAATAATGAAACAAAATATTCAAGAGAGTGCCCTTGAGACAGGTTTGTCCAATCACTCTAAAACTAAAATAAAAAAATCCCCAGCCATTGTTATTGCATTAGCATTTATCGTCTTAGTATTTGATGGCTATGATTTAGTAGTATACGGAACAATAGTAAAATCTATTCTAGCTTATGAAGCATGGGGGTTAACTACCGCTGAAACAGGCTCTATAAATAGTCTGGCTCTTGTGGGAATGGCAATAGGGTCACTTACTGTTGGCTACCTTACAGATTTAATTGGACGTAGAAAAGTTTTAATTGGAGCAGTCACATTTTTTTCTCTCTTTATGATTGCGACGGCGTTGGCTCCTACACCGTTTCTGTTCGGGCTTTTTCGCTTTATTTCTGGTTTAGGTCTCGGTGGTGTAATCCCTACAGCAGTAGCTACAACAGTAGAGTTTTCAAGAGCAGGGCGTAAAAATTTCAATAACGCTTTAATGTTTTCCGGTTATTCTATGGGAGGTATTTTCGCCGCATTGTTGGCTATCGGTTTAGTAGAAACAATTGGTTTCCGTGGAATGTTAGGGATCGGTGCATTGCCATTAATTACCGTTGTACCACTATTACTCTATTATCTCCCTGAAAGTCCGGTATATTTAAGATCAAAAGGTCGCATTAGAGAAGCAGATACAATTATAGCAGAATACGGCTTAACACCCATAGAACCAACTTCGCCAATTAAAAAAGAAGTTCGGCAAGTCGAAAAAAAACGCAATCCTTTATTGGCAATCTTTACAGGTCGCTGGGCATTGATTACAATTGTGTTTTTGCTCGCAGCTATTTCTGGTCAGATTTTAATCTATGGACTTAATACGTGGTTGCCTACGTTATTAACTATTGCAGGTTATTCGGCTACTTCAGCATTAACGTTCTTGTTGGTCACGAATGCTGGAGCAGTAGCAGGTTCGCTAATTGCTTCCCCATTGGCAGACAAGTTCGGAGCAAAAAGAGTTGTTTCAGCGGCATTTGCGATGGCAGGCATTGCATTATTCCTAATGGCTCTTGGCTTTAGTACAGGAGACGGTAATGGATGGTCTATGAGCCTTACTTACCTGCTTGTAGCCGTAGTTGGTTTCGGCTCCATAGGTGCACAAATTTTGTTGAATGGCTTTATCGCTACCTATTATCCCGATGCCACTCGTGGTACAGCTTTAGGTACTATCCTTGCAGTAGGTCGTATAGGTGCAGCAGTTGCAATCATTCTTGGCGGTATTCTTATCGCATCAGAACTGTCCAACTTTGCTAATTTTGCCGTGTGGGCAATACCTGCAATTCTTGGTACTATTATCGTATTGAGCATTCCAAATAGTCAAAAGTAACCTTATAAAATTAGAGGAACAGACACCCGTTGTAATAATTACAACGGGTGTTTTGCATTGCATCAACAATACAATTTTGCAATTCAGTAAATATCATAAATCTAAAAAGGAATTGCATAATATTTAGGATAACAATTGTGCTGAAATTTGCAGTATCAGATAACAATTTTAAAATTACATAGAAAATGAAAAAGTTAGTTTTAGGCTTGTCAGTAATCATATTTACTGCCTGTAACAACAATAAGAAAACAGAACAAAGTGTACAGGAAAACAATCAGCCTGTATTAGAACAAACAACTGTCCCGACAGAACAAGCAAACGAAGTTGAGTTGACCATCAGTGGCGGTGATGATATGAAATTTGATAAAACCGAACTTAAAGTAAAAGAAGGACAAACTGTAAAGCTGATTCTTAAGCATACCGGAAAAGCTCCGATTGATGGATATACTGGAGCAAGCTGACCCCTCAAAATTGAATTAGTTTTAGAAGGTCATATTTCGTTTAACGCTGATATTCCAATGCCATACTGGCGGATGTTGACCCCCTAATTTCTTTTTTCAGTTCATTGCGCTGGAGCATGCTGACCCCTTGCGAGTAGTTTTTGTTACTTAGTGATCAAACAATTTGGATCACTGATGGCTGGAAAACCAAAACGAATGAGTCAGATAAAACAATTAATCAGATTGTACCAGAGCGGCAGCGGAATAAAAACAATCGCCCGCATTCTGGGAATGAGTAAGAATACGGTGAGGTCCTATCTCAAAAAGATGGCCGAAGGCGGTTTCAATACCGAAGAGCTTCTTAAACAGGAAGATCCTTTATTGGAAAAATCGTTTCATGCCGGTAATCCTGCGTATAAAGCAGATAAGTTTGAATACCTAAAAAGCCGTCTGGATTATTACGAAAAAGAACTTAAGCGCACCGGAGTCACCAAACAATTGCTCTGGCAAGAGTATATCGAGAGTGATCCCACGGGTTACAGCTATCCCCAGTTTACCTATCATTTAAGACAGCAGCTTGTCTCCCGAAAAGGCAGCATGGTGATGGAGCACATTGCCGGAGACAAATTATATATTGACTTTTCCGGCAAAAAGCTCCATTATATCGACCGCTCAACAGGAGAACTGGTCGCCTGTGAGGTATTTGTAGCCTGTCTGCCTTTTTCAGACTATGCATTTGCCATAGCTGTATCCTCTCAGCAGACTCCAGACTTTTTGTACGCCCTGAGTTGTTGCCTGGAGGCTATGGGCGGTGTACCCAAAGCTATTGTTCCCGACAATCTGAAAGCAGCAGTGATCAAAGCAGATAAATACGAGCCGATCTTAAACCAGTCTATGGAAGACTTCGCCAACCATTACGGTACAGTTGTAGTTCCGGCCCGTGCAGGACGGCCTAAAGACAAATCACTGGTAGAGAATCAGGTAAAAATGATATACACCCGTGTTTTTGCGCCATTAAGAGACCGACAGTTCTTCGATATCCATTCGCTCAATGAAGCTATAAAGACCTGTATGCTAAAGCACAACCAGACGCGGATGCAGCAAAAGGCATACTGTCGTGAGGAGCGGTTCTTAAGTGCCGAAAAATCTACATTGGGTGAACTTCCCAGAGAACGGTTTGAGTTAAAATACTACGCTGAGCTCAAAGTTGGGGAAAATGGACACATCTACCTACAGCGCAACAAACATTATTACAGCGTACCGTTCGCCTATATCGGTACAAGGGTAAAGATCATTTACACACGTAGTATGGTATGGATCTACTGTCAGGGCAAACAGGTTGCTGCACATATACGTAGCTATCAGGACAATGCGTATACAACTGTTGCAGAACACTTGAAATCCGAGCATCAGGCCTATAAAAGCCGATCCCATGAGACATACTTAACAAGAGCAAAAGCGCATTCCGCGGAGTTCGCTGAACTACTGGAGGCTCTCTTTGAGCGCGCACGCTATCCCGAACAGTTATTCCGTACCTGTGACGGGCTGTTCAGGTTAAAGCGGGACTTCCCAAGAGAAGAGTTCGATAGGGCATGTAAGTACGTTCTTAAAAACAAGCTATATACCTACTACTACTTTAGGAATGTGCTTGAAAACGGCACGGCTAACAATCAGGAAGAGAGTTCTGTAAAAAGCTCTTTACCGGAGCATGCGAATATCAGAGGCAGAGCATATTACGCAAGTAGCCAGCCCACACTCTTTAATCAGCCAAAGAACGTGCTGTGAATATAATAACCAGGTAAAATCTGAACAGAATAACAAAAACTAGAATAAAATGAATATTGAAACACAAATGAGAGCGTTACGCTTACATGGTATGGAGCGCAATTGGAAAGCACTGAATGAAACACGACGTAGTACTGAACTCACCCTTTCAGAAGGGCTATCGCTATTGCTACAGGCAGAAGCAGATGAACGGGATGAAAAGCGGTTTGACCGTCTTAAGCAGAATGCGGGGTTCCGCTATCAGGCTTCAATAGAAGAGATAAACATGGTAGCTTCCAGAGGTCTGGACAAGGGAATGATCACTACGCTGGCTACGGGCGAGTACATCAAAAAAGGAGACCCGATACTCATCAGCGGTGCTACAGGTTGTGGAAAGAGCTTTCTCTCTTCGGCTTTAGGCCATCATGCTTGTGCCCAAGGGTATAAAGTTCTGTACTTCAACCTGCAAAAACTACTTCTGAAGACGAAAATGGCCCGACTTGAAGGCACATTACATAAGTTAATGGATAGAATATCCAAAGCAGATCTGCTGATTGTAGATGACTTCGGACTGGTAAATCTAGATCAGCAGCAGCGACTGGATCTGATGGAAATAATAGAAGATAGGCACGCTAAGGTATCGACCATAATTGCCAGTCAGTTGCCTGTGGCCAGCTGGTATGATGTCATTGGTGAGGATACTATTGCAGATGCAATACTCGATAGACTGATTCACAGCTCATATAGAATCGAGCTTAAAGGCGAAAGTCTAAGAAAAAAGAAGTAATATTGTCAGGTCATCAGTTGGACTGAATTACTAACTCGCTAGAGGGGTCAGTATGTCCAGCAGAGGGGTCAATATCACCATTATATCCAATTGAAGCAATGGGACATAATGTTGTTATTCTTGCACAAGGTACAGACTTCAATGCTTTCGCTAATGCAGCAATCAACGCTAAAGATAATGGCTATATTCCAAAAGAAATGGAAAAAGCCGTTATTACCAAAACAGATATGATTGGTGGTGGACAAACTGCCGAAATTACTTTTACTGCTCCTGCAAAAGGTTCTTATGATTTTTTATGCTCTTTCCCAGGCCACTACATCTATATGAAGGGTAAGTTCATTGTAGAATAAAATCATAATTTTAAAATCAGTAAAAGTCACAAATCTTACAAGGAATACCATAATAATAAGTATCAAATTAAGACGGAAATTTGTTAAACATTAAAAATAAGATAAAATGAAAAATTTGGAATTAAGCATACCAGACATGCAAAGTGCTCACTGCCAATCAAGAGTAAATGGAGCAATCAAAGATATTAATGGCGTTACTATTGAAAAATTAGAAGCAGGGAAACTTGCTGTTTCAATAGAGAATGATAGTGTGAAACAAGAGTTGGTCCAGGCTATTGAGAAAGCTGGCTACAAAGTAGATGGCGGAGATAGCGAAAAAACGTCAAGCTGCTCTTGCTGCGTGTAAGTTCAATATTGCTCGGGGATTTGCTGAATATATCCCTGGGCTTTTCTCCATTTACTCTTAGGGTACCAAAACAGTGTTTCCCAATCTCTAACATAAAAAGTTATGTTACATCAATTAAAATTAGGTGACTGTTCGGATGTAATAACGAAAGTACACCGGGTAGCAGATCAGATTATTCAGACCCAATTGGATACAGGTTCATCTGCTCCGTTTGCGATTCAGATAACAAGCGAACTCAATACGGATTATCAAGAACTGAACAATCTGTTTCTTTTAAAATGTGATGTCAGCCTTGAAATTATATTTACAAAGCGAATAATTGAAAAGGTAAAAGAATTGCTGGTATATACCGAGCAAACTATCACGCAAATTGCAAAATCGTTAGGTTATAAAAAAGCTTCGGAGCTTACCGAGCAATTAAAGACCTATACAGGATTAACGTCTGCCCATTTCAAACAGATAAGAAAAAACAAGCTGGCAATTATCAGAAGACAGCAAGAAAAGTAAAACGAAATTTAATTATCAAATATCATGTTTTGATGAACCTCTCTTTGTGAACAACAAGTAGAGGTTTCCTTTTAAAGATAACAAAGCAGATAGAAATTATTTAAAATGAAGAAATTTACGTGGCGAACCCATAAAACTGTGAAGGAAACACAGGATACTCTGACCATATACTTTGAAACAGATCAACAACAATTTTCCTACTTGCCTGGTCAGTATCTAAACATCAGATGCAACATAGATGGAGAGATGGTAATTCGCTCGTATTCATTTAGTTCCAAACCCTCAGATCCTAATCCAGCTATTACTGTAAAAAGAGTAACTGGAGGAAAAATGAGTAACTATATTTTTGAAAATGCAGACCAAATAGAAATATGGGAAATTGAAGCACCGTTTGGGAATTTTGTTTTGGAAGATACAATAGCTGGACAATCCAAAATAGTTCTTTTGGCCGGTGGTAGCGGTATCGCACCTTTATTCTCTATGCTCAATAGTATTGATAGTAGTCGTCAAATTCCCTTACTGATATACAGTAATAAAACGCCAAGTGAAACTATTTTTTATAATGAACTGGAAACTTTAGAGATAAATGAAAGTCTCGAAATATGCTATTCCTTTACTTCCCCCGAATTTATCTCTACTAAAATCAATCATATTGCAGGACGATTCTCTCTATTGGTACTTCGTTCCATAATCAAACGACTTGTTCCTGAAATAAACGATGCCCATTACTACATTTGTGGACCTACCGGCTTAATGGATTTATATAAAAATGCCTTAACAGGACTGAATATTCCAGAAGAAAATATTCATTTGGAATATTTCGACCCAGTTCCAGTTGATGTGGGAGATTTGGAAACTGACGGTGTTGTAAAAGATGTGATTGTAAATTACTATGAGGACTACTACGAGAATGATGAAAAGCAGACCTATGAATGCACATCACTCATTGAGGTGCAGCCGAAGCAATCTCTTTTGGATGCAATGAAAGAGCATCATATCAAAGTAGCGAGTTCCTGCAAAAACGGAACCTGTGGGGCTTGTTGGGCAGTAAAAACAGATGGCGAAGTACGGATGCTCCATAATGGGGCTCTGACAGAACAGGATATTGCCGAGGGAATAATTTTATTGTGCCAAAGCTATCCGACAAATGCGGATGTATGTGTAACTGTATCGTGAATAAGAAAAACGATATTGATTAAATAATATGCTGTTAAGCCTTTAATTTGATATTAAAATACTGACGACATATCGAAATAGCTAGAGATGTGCAACTTACTCTTTTGTAACTACTTTAATTCCGTTCATAAGCAATTCTAATGTTCGCTCAATGGCAGATTGACCAGACATCTGAACATATGCAACTGCGCCACCTACCATTGATATTAATATCAGTAAATCTTTTTCACAACAAAAGTCATCTCGTAATAAGTTGCTATTTTTTGCGAGTTGAATTGGTTTTTCGAAAATCTCAAACAATCTGGAAGAAGTCAAGGTTTGTTCCTGTCCGTTGATATAAGGTAAAAAGTTATGATATTCCACCCGTTGTATCAATACCTTTTTTAACAACAGATAGAATCCATTTTTGTTTTCTTGCAATGCTTTAGCGTATAAATCAAGTTGATCTAGATTGTAATGAAATACTGCCGACACAAGAGCTTCCCGATCCGGAAAATGACGATAAAAAGTCATTCTGGAAACATCAGATTCTTTGGCAATTTCAGTCAATGGAATATCTATTCCTTTCTCCATGAATAGATTCAAAGCAGTTTTTACAATTTTTACTTTATTTTGAACAGAATCGGATCTAGCTTTCAAATTCATATAATGATTTTAATTGGTGCAAAATTAATAATTTTTTAAATGTTACACTATGTAACATTTATTTGTTATTTGTTTATCTTTGATAAGAAACAATAACTTCAATATCCTATGAATGCAATTAATCCTGATAAAGTATTTTCACCCACAAAACTAGGACCTATTATTCTTCCGAATCGGGTTATAAAAGCGGCAACTAGTGAAGGTAGAAGCCCTGACGGAAAAGTTACACAAGCATTAATAGACTTCCATGTGGGCTTTATACAAGGAGGGGTTGGTATGACAACTATTGCCTACTGCGCTATTTCCGCAGAAGGTTTTGCAGCACCGGGAGAAATTTTGATGATTCGTGAAAATATTTCAGGCCTCAAACAATTTACGCAGGCGATGCATAAGGCTGGCGGAAAAGCCTCCGCACAGTTAGGGCATGCCGGTCCCGTGGCCACCAAACAAATCACAGGTGTACAACCAATCGCTCCGTCAAGGTTTAGAAGTCCTTCTAGTTTTCAGGTTTGTCGTGAAATCGGCCGAGAGGAAATGAAAACCATTATCAGGCAATTTGCGGATGCCGCAGAAGTTGCTGCCGATGCCAATTTTGATGCGATCGAACTTCATTTTGGGCATTTGTATCTGGTATCTTCTTTTTTCAGTCCTTGGATCAACAAAAGAAAAGATGAATATGGCGGTTCTATTGAAAATCGTACACGTTTTGCAAAAGAAATCCTTCTTGCCGTAAAAGAAAGGGTGAAAGACCGTTTGGCAATTATTGTTAAAATGTCTATGGATGATGGTATTAAAAACTCAATCTGGTTAGATGAGTCCACACAAACAGCAAGAATTCTGGACGAAACAGGCGCTGTTGATGCGTTTGAGTTAACGATGGGATCTTCGGTAAAAAATCAAATGTATCTGTTCAGAGGTGAAACTGATTTAGAGGGCATGTCAAAAACACAGAAAGGAATTTTCAGATTGGGGGTAAAATGGTTTGGAAAATTAGTGTTAGGTGAATACCCGTACGAACATCTTTATATGCTTAAATCGGCTCGGCAATTCCAGACAGTAGTGAAAAAAGCTCAACTGATTTTGTTGGGAGGAATTAATGATTATGTGCATTTGCAAACGGCTATGCAGGAAGGTTTTGACTTTGTTGCGATGGGAAGGGCATTACTTCGCGAGCCCGATATCATCAATAAATTAAAAGATAATCCGTTGGGAAGAGGAAGATGTATTCAATGCAATAAATGTATGTCTACTGTTTTTCAGACAACCAACTGTGTTTTTATACCCAAATACGCCACTTCTTCTAAACTACCTGTATAAATTATAATTAAAAAAGACTGAATATGAGCAAGAAAGAAATAATCCCGGGGCCAACAGCCACAGATATTACCGTAGATTTGGTAGTTGTAGGTTCGGGAACCGGTATGGCAGCTGCACTAGCAGCCCATGAATTAGGATTAAAAGTATTAGTTATCGAAAAAACAGCTTTGGTTGGTGGCTCTACTGCACGCTCCGGTGGTGCATTTTGGATACCGGCAAATCCTGTTTTGAAACAAGATGGTTCCGATGATACATTGAAAGATGGAGAAACATATTTAACGAATTTAGTTGGAGATAATGCTCCTAAATCCCGTTGGGAAAACTTCTTGCAAAATGGTTCAGCAGCAGTAGAAATGTTGGAGAGAACCACGCCTATGAAATTCTTTTGGGCAAAAGGATATTCAGATTATTTTCCAGAAGTTGTAGGTGGTAAAGTCTTAGGAAGAACCTGCGAATGTCGTCCTTTCAATATGAACTTATTAGGAAAAGACACAGCAAGGTTTCGCCCCGGTCAACTTGAGGCACCTGTACCAGTTCCAGTGACAGGTTACGATTACAAATGGCTCAACTTAATGACAAAAACACCATTTAAGTCTATACCGATTATGCTGAAAAGAGGAATTCAGGGAATTGGCGGATTGTTGATTGGAAAACGATTAGTTGGTGGTGGTCAGGCACTGGCTTCAGGGATGTTTGCTGGTTTGCTTCGGTCAGGTGTACCGGTTTGGACCAATACTTCAATTACAGAATTATTGTTTGATGGTGATAAAGTAACTGGAATAAAAGCGGTTCAAAACGGAAAATTGGTTCAGATAAATGCGACGAAAGGTGTGGTTTTGGCAGGAGGCGGATTTGATCATAATATGCTAATGCGCCACCAATACCAATCTCCCTCTTTAAAAAATGTAAGTTTAGGTAGCGAAGGCAATACAGGTGATACCATTCTGTTAGGAGAAAAGATTGGAGCAGAAATTACCAATATGACTTCAACATGGTGGTTTCCTGCTATAGCTCCATTAACAGAAGAAGGCGAACCACAAGTATTATTGGCAGAGCGTTCGCTTCCGGGATCATTTTTGGTAAACTATACGGGAAAAAGGTTTATAAACGAAGCGGTGGATTATATGAGTTTTGGACAAATCGTTTTAGAACAGGAAAAGTATGGAACGCCTATAAAAGATATGTGGTTGATTTTTGATCAGAACTACAGAAATAGTTATCTGCTTGCCGGCACACTTTTTCCGGGAATGAAAATTCCACAAGAGTGGTTTGATGCAAAAATTGCTTTTACGGCTGAAAATGCATCTGAACTGGCTCAAAAAGTGGGATTACCTGTCGAAGCGTTTACGGAAACATTTGGCAGGTTCAACACCATTGCAGCTACAGGAAAAGATACCGATTTTGGAAAAGGCAACAGCGCTTACGACCGTTATTATGGAGATCCAACACAAATGCCTAATAATTGTCTTCGACCGCTTTCTGGAAAATTATATGCGGTAAAAATCGTTTTATCAGACTTGGGAACATGCGGTGGAATGATGACAAACGAACATGGACAAGTATTGAAAACCAATCAGGCCGCTTTCCAGGGCTTGTACGCTTTGGGAAATAATGCCTCAAATATTTTTGGAAATAAATATCCCGGAGCTGGCGGAACCATCGGGCAGGGATTGGTATTTGGTTATATTATAGCACATCACGCAGCAAAAAAATAATAAGATATATGAGACTAAATAATAAGGTAGCAATAATAACTGGGGCAGCTTCCGGAATGGGGGAAGCTATGGCTTATTCTTTTGCCAAAGAAGGAGCAAAAGTAGTAGCGACCGATATTCAAAAAGATAAATTAGAAACTATTGTACAAAAAATCAAATCAGATGGTGGTGATGCCATTGCTCTAGTACATAACGTATCAAAACGGGAAGACTGGTTTGAAAAAGTACTTCCAGAAACAATCAGCGTTTTTGGAAAACTGGATATTTTAATCAATAATGCTGGGATTTCAGTGGCAGTTCCTTTTGAAGATCAAACCGAAGACACCTGGAAAAAAGCATATGACATCAACATAAACAGCGTGATGCTGGGAATGCAGGCCGCACTACCACACCTGAAAGAAAGAGGCGGGAGTATCGTGAACATTTCGTCTATTGCCGCTTTAACCGGAATGTCAGGTCCCGGAGTTTATACGGCTTCCAAAGGTGGGGTTTCAGCAATTACCAGAGCAGCCGCCGTGGATTTCGGACCTTTTGGAATTAGAGTAAATGCCATTAATCCGGGCTATATCTTAACACCTATGAGCGAGGCATTTTTGAATAGTCCAGACTATCAAGCCTATTTTTTAGGAATTATTCCGATGAAAAAATTGGGAATGGCTGAAGATATTTCGAATGCTGCATTATTCTTGGCATCAGAGGAAGCAAAATACATTACAGGAGTAAATTTACCAGTAGATGGTGGAACAACAATCAAATAATGTATCCCTATATTAATATTCAAAAGCCAGGTTACAACAATTTAACCTGGCTTTTTTATCTTCTCATTTATCAAAAAGTTATGTTAATAGTATTGTTTATTAAACAAGAACATAATTTTTTCTAATAACTTTCTATTAGGTCCTTAAATCAAATTGAAAATACAATTTCTACTCATTTTTAAGGGATAATTTCCTAAGCATCGCAGCACTCATTCCATCTGTATAAGCACCGTAAGCAGTGACCAAAATTCCCTTTAAGCCATCTTTTGAGGCTATTCCATAAACAGTAGATTCATCACTGGGGTTGCTATCTCCCTCATATCGGTAGACTTGCTCAATTTCAAAGTCATCAATAGTATATTTATTGTTGCCACAAATTAAGCAGTTGTCTTCAAGATTAAAATCTACATCGTAACCTTCCTTGCGAAGATTTTCAATCGCTACCAACACTGTGGCATATTTGTACATTACATTTGTCATATCATAATATTATTAAGTTACTATTATCCTATCGCTGTACTTTTAGAAATCCTCCTGCAACAAATCTTTTAATTTTCGGTGTTGTACGGACAAGTCAGCATACATTATTTTTAATCGGCTATTTTCTTCGTTTAAATTTACCAATTCTAAAAGGATATCGGATCTTAAATCCTTATATTTTGATTTCAATTCAAAAATATTTGTACCATATATACCATATTTCTCAAAAAGTTCCAGACCGGTTTTACCTGCGTTATAATCTTTCAATATATCTAAAACTGGATGTTCGTTTATTTCTTTACTATTCATTTTAATGGATATTGTCTATTACAAAATTCGTTATGATTAATGGTACTGGATATATACTTTTCCTTGATTAGTTTATGATATTTAATGTTGTTGAATATACTTTCTTAAAATATCACAAAAGAAAACCGAAATATCATAAAGTCTTATTTTTAGTAAATGCTGAATTTTGTTTTTTAAATATAATATAGAGCTTATGACACTGTTAATAAAAGGAATGGTGTGCAATAGATGTATGTATGTTCTTGAAAAAGAGTTAACTATTTTGGGTTTTGAAGTAGTGGATGTAAAACTAGGAGAAGCGATAATAAAAGATACAGTAGCTTTTTCGCAAAAACTGGGAGCAATCGAAGCGATGCTGAAAAGTAATGGCTTTGAATTAATGTATAATAAAAACCAAAAAGCAATAAACAATATTAAAGAGTTGGTTGATAATGGTATTAATATGCAATTGGAAAGTGGAATACCTACAAAATTTACAGCTCTTATAAGTAATAAGTTAAACAAGAATTACGATACACTGAGTGCATTGTTTTCTTCAGAAGAAGGAATAACACTTGAAAAGTACATTATTCACTGTAAGATTGAAAAAGTAAAAGAACTTTTGATGAATACAGAAATGTCTTTGACCGAGATTGCTAATGTATTAGGTTATAGTAGTCAGGCATACCTTTCCAATCAATTGAAAAAGCATACAGGCTTTACATCAAGCTATTTTAAACAGCTAAAGGATAGGGATAATCAAACTTTGATTCTTTAAATCAAAAGACTGAATTATTCACGTCCTGTTATTTAAGTTAAATGTAACTGTGAAGAGCTACTGATCATTCAGTAGCTCTTCGTTTTATGTCAATTATTACACCTTATGAAAAGTAAATTTCACAACTTTTAGCGGTCATTTCGTATAGCTGTTTGTATGTTGTAAACCGACCTTTGTCCCTGAAATCTAAAGTTAAAATAAACGTAACAAAATAAATGTAAAGATGAAAACAGGTAAAATAGGTTTACTATTCCTTTTCCTAATAGGGATAGGTTTGATACAGAGTTGTAAACAAAAAGAAGAAAAACAATTAAAAGATGAGCCTCCGGTTGTAACAGTAGGTACGATCCAAAGTTCAGAAACAGAAGAATCTGTTGTTTATTCAGGTTCCATCGTTCCAGATAATATGACCACCGTGAGCTTCGCTGTTCCCGGAACAATCAATAATGTGAGTGTCAATGAAGGTCAAAAAGTTAGTAAAGGACAGTTTTTAGCAAGTATAGATGCTACAGAATATGAAGCGGCCTTGCAAATAGCCAATGCTACATTAGAACAGAGCGAGGATGCATTCAGAAGGTTTGATGAATTGTATAAAAAAGGAAGTTTTCCTGAAAAAGATTACATCGATATCAAAACTAAAGTTGCACAGGCACAGGCAAATAAAAAAATTAATAAAAAGCGTATTGCCGACAGCCGTTTAATGTCGCCTACTAATGGAATAATTACAGTTAAATCAGCTGAAATCGGAGGTATGGCAGCACCAGGAGTACCGGCTTTTACAATTGTTAAAACAGATCTTGTATACGCTCAATTCTCAGTACCTGAAAGCGAAATAGGAAACTTCAAACAAGGTATGCAGGTAGAAGTAAACATACCTACACTGCAACAAAATTTCACCGGTAAAATTACAATTATCAATCCTGTGGCTGATGAAATTTCCAAAGCATATACTTTAAAAGTACGTCTTGACAATTCAAAAGGTGTTTTAATGCCTGGGATGATTAGCGAAATATTTGCAGGTATTCCGGCTAAAGTTAAACAAGTGCGTGTACCACTTACAGCTATCATAAACAATGTTGATAAAATCCCTCACGTGTATGTGATAGACAAAAATAGCAATGCAAAACTGACAAGGGTTACTGTTGGTAAAATTGCAGGCGATGAGGTTATAATAACCAACGGACTTGATGAAAATCAAACTATTATCCTTGCCGGGCAAAATAATGTAAAGGACGGACAAAAAGTAAAAACCGAAACAGCTTCAGTAAATACAACTGCTTCAAAAACAGAATAATTTATGAAAAAAAAGATAAACCTCGTTGAGGCGGCAATGAAATATCCACAGGTACCGATAGCGATTACCGTTATCATGGTGCTTGCAGGTTTGATTTCATTATTGACAATGCCAAGGAGTGAAGACCCGCGTATAACAGTTAGACAAGGGCTTGTCGTTGCTTTTTATCCAGGAAGTGACGAAGAACAGATGGAGAAAGAAGTAACGGATAAACTGGAACAATATCTGTTCGGTTTTGAAGAAATAAAGAAGGAAAAAACACATTCAGAAAGTAAACCTGGACAGGTTGTAATCACAGTTGAATTACAGGACTATGTCAAGGATACTAAAAAATTCTGGAATACTTTACAGCACGGTTTAGATGCCAATATGCCTTTGATACTTCCGCGAGGCGTACAAGGGCCGTATGTGAACAGTGATTTTGGTGACGTGGTGGTTCAGATGATTGCTGTGTCTGCACCAGGACGTACATATGCCGAATTGGAAAATTATCTGGATGAATTGGAAGACGGTATTAAAACGATTCCTCAAGTTTCAAAAATAAAACGTTACGGAGGTCAGAAGCAACAGATATATGTCACACTTCGTGAAGATGTATTAAAACAATATGGTTTTGGCATCAATGAAATTGCTTCCACATTGAGCCAGCAGAATGTTACGATCCCAAGTGGAGATATTGAAATTGACAAAAATCGCTTATTGATTTTTACAGATGCTCAGTACCAAAATGAAAATGAAATCGGCAATCTGATTGTATATAGTTCTCCTCAAGGTGGTAATATCCGTTTGCAAGATATTGCCAAAATAGAACGAAGATATGAAGACCTAAAAAGTAAAATTACTGTAGCTGGTAATGATGTAATGATGCTTACTGTAGAGATGCAACCTGGTCAGAATATTGTTGACTTAGGTAAAGCATTGACCCAAAAAGTAACAGAAGTAAAAGAAGTTTTACCTGCAGATGTACAGGTCAATACCATTGTAGATCAGCCTGCTGTAGTAGATATGAACTTAGGGCATTTCTTTATTGAGTTTGCAATTGCCATTGGAGCCGTTATTCTGGTGGTAATGATTTTGCTTCCGTTTAGAGTAGCTACTATTTCTGCTATTGCGGCACCTGTAACCATTTTGGCAACATTTGCCATTCTGAATATGATAGGTGTAGAAATGCACCAGGTTAGTTTAGCTGCATTGATTATTGTACTTGGAATGGTCGTCGATGATGCCATAATTGTCGTAGACAACTATATAGAGAAAGTAGATGAAAAAGTACCATCATGGACTGCTGCCTGGCAAAGTGCAACACAGCTTATGGTTCCGATATTCACTGCGACACTTACTATTGTTCTATCATTCTTACCATTAGCATTTACACTAACAGGAATGACACGAGAGTTCGTACAATGGATACCAATTACGGTTAGTATAGCCTTGGCAGTTTCATTCTTAGTCGCGTTGTTTCTTACACCATATATGTGTTATCATTTCCTTAAAAAAGGATTGAAAAACCATGATGCACAAAAACCTAAAAAACGGAATTTCTTAGATAGAATGCAGGATGGTTTTGACAGAGCTATAGAGTTCTGTATGAAATATCAGAAAACGACTTTGTTTGCAGGTCTGGCGATTTTCTTCCTTTCATTTGTGGTAGGAAGCCAAGTGAAAACCGAGTTTTTCCCAATTGTGGAAAGAAATCAATTTAATCTTGAATTGTGGATGGACAACGGTACAAATATTCACGAAACAGAAGCAGCGGTTAAAAAGATTGAAAAGGAAATCGCAGGAGACAAGCGTATTGTTACCACAGCAAGTTTTATTGGTACAAGTTCACCACGATTTTATTCAACATATTCACCGGAAAACCCGCGAGAAAATTTTGCGCAAATATTTATCAATACAGAAAGTAATGATGCTACAAATGAAATGATAGATGAATATGTTCAAAAATTCAATAATTTCCTGCCAAATGGATATGTCCGCGTTAGACAGTTAAGTAAAAAACAACAGCCTGCTCCGATTGAGATCCGTGTGATTGGTAAAGATATTACGCAACAGAAAAAAGTAGCCAAAGAAGTAGCGACAATACTAGAAAACACAAAAGGAGCAAATTGGGTACGTACAGATTATCAGGATGATTATGTAGGCCTTAAGGCTGTGGTAAAAGAAGATATCGCGTTGCGATTAGGTGTTACCAAAGCACAGATTGCACAGGCTTTAGGTGCTAAAATAAAAGGTTTTCCTATATCACAAATGTGGGAAGGTAACAAAGCCATAGATATACTATTGCGTACGGACGAAGCTGACAGGCAAGATCTGGATGCTTTGGGAAATATGTACATCACCTCATCATTTGGAGCTAAAGTACCTTTAAAACAAGTAGTGGATTTACAACCTTCATGGCATACGGGAGCTATTGTACACCGTAACGGATTGCGAACATTAACTGTTTCTTCTGAAGCACAATTGGGTAGAAAACCTGCTGAAGTGTTCGCCGAGGCACAACCGAAAATCGATAGCTTAGAACTACCAAAAGGAGTTAAAATTGCCTATGGAGGAGAGTATGAAGATGGTCTGGAAAGCGGTCCTAAAATGGGAAAAGCTTTTATGATAAGTTTCGTGTTGATATTCTTAGTTCTGCTATTCCAATTCAAACGAGTGGGCAAAGTGTTCATCGTACTGGCATCATTCCCATTGAGTTTACTTGGAGCGATGCTGGGATTATTTCTTACAGGTTATGAATTTGGTTTTATGGCAATTATCGGTATTACAGCCTTATTGGGTATTGTAGTTCGAAACGGAATTATCCTTGTAGACTACGCTGATGAATTGGTGCGTGATCATGGACATACGATTAAAGAGGCAGCTCTATTAGCGGCTAAGCGAAGAATGAGACCCATTTTTCTTACTTCTATGGCAGCAGCTATTGGATTGATCCCGCTAATGTCGAGTGGTTCTCCCGAATGGGGGCCGATCTCGAGTACAATATCAATAGGTATTTTAGTCTCTATGGTTACTACCTTATTTATAGTTCCGGTATTGTATAGCAGATTCGTAAAACCGTCAAAGAAATCCTTGAATAAAGGTATACACGAGAAATATGATTTTCATCACGAAAGTTAATTGACAAAAAAATAAATCATGTTACAAAGAAAATATAAAATATTCGTAAAAGCTTTTGTATTTGCTCTTGCTGTTTTACAGGGAACAGATAACCTGTTTGCCCAACAGCAATTGAGCCTTGCAGAAAGTAAAGAGCTTGCATTGAAAAACAATCACAGGATTGGTAAAGCCAGAGAAGACGTAACTGCTTCCAGATCAGAGAAACAAATAGCAGACGTAACGGCAAAACCCAAAATAGATGCTTCTGCAACTGCATTTTACTTTGGTGAGCCTTTAAATACAATGCTTCCTGAGTACGGTTTCGCCCCAATGGTAAGTGTTACTCAGCCTATTTATACAGGAGGAAAGATTAAGTACGGTAAACAAATGGCGGAAACCAATATAGAGATGAGCAATGCTCAGCAGAGATTGGTCGAAGACGATGTGTTGTTAGCTACCGAAACTGCCTATTGGATTGTAGTACAGGCTAAAGAAGAAATAAAAATGGAGAAACAAGTTAAAAGACAGTTAGCTTCCCATTATACTTTTTTAAATAATCAATTCCAGGCAGGTATTATTTATAAAAATGATGTGCTTCGGGCAAAAGTACTTCAAAATGAAAATGAAGCTCGATTACAGGCGGCTGAGAACAAACTAATATTAGCCAAAAAAAGATTAATCCAGTTAACTGGAATAGAAGAACAAACGGATATTGATGTAGTTGGTTCATTGAGTGATGATGAATTTAGAAACTATGAGATGTTACAAAGCGTACAAGTAAATCGTCCTGAAGTAGACTTAGCCACAAGTGCCATAAAAATGAGTGAACTTACAAAGAATATGCTCAGAGCCGATCTAAAACCGACAGTTGGCTTATCACTTAACGGAATGGCTGCCTTTGGAAAAGAAGGTATTAATTTTGGAGATCCAACCAAAAACAGTATGCTTACTTATTTCGGAATGTTAAGCGTAAAGATTCCCGTATTCGATTGGGGAAGTAAGCGAGAGAAAGTAAAGCAACAGGAAGCTAACATACGTTCGGCAGAATATGGATTGAGAGAACTTCAAAGCCAGATTAATGTGGAGATAGAACAAGCAACACTTAACCTTCAACTGCAGGCAAACAATATAGATTTAATGCAGGCTTCACTAATTGAAGCTGATGAAAATCTAAAATTAAGTAATGATCGTTTTCAAGCAGGAACTATCACTGGAGAAGATGTATTAATAGCAGAAACACTTTGGCAGCGTGCGTATAGCAGTATGCTTGATGCAAAAGTAAGATACAAAATTGCTGAAGCTGTTTATCACAAAGCCATCGGACAAATAAAACAGTAGTCATTAACAATATAATGTAGAGGCTCAATATGCCTCTACATTTTTAAAATTGAAATTATGATAAAATGATACAAGAACAGCATACTGATAACCCAAAAGGTGTATTGATGATACCGGATATTTCAGGCTTTACAGATTTTGTTGTCAAGTCGAATATGTTTGTTGGAAAATATATAACAGAAAATCTCCTGAAAGTAATAATGGATAGTAATATTCTGTGTTTTGAAATTTCTGAAATTGAAGGCGATGCAATACTTTTCTATAAGTACCAAAACTTACCGACGTTTGAAGAGAGTTTAATGCAGATAGAGCTTATCTACGGTAATTTTCAAAAGGAATTACAGCGCTTATCTCAACAGTTAGCAATAGAAATACCTCTTTCTTTAAAGACAATAGTCCATTACGGTGAATTTACCCAGTACAAAATCGGAAAATTTGAAAAGCTTTATGGTGCACCTGTAGTAGAAGCACATAAAATGCTTAAAAACCATATTGCAGAATATCCGCCCTATGCTTTGTTTTCAAATGCTTTTTTACAGGCCAATTTTGAGCAACCTGAAAAAACAACTTTGGAATACGATAATTGTGATGACTGTAAATATTTGCCCGAAATAGGCTACATTCACTATTTATAAGACAGTAACCAGTAAATCTCGTAAATCTATCAAAGAATATTACAAGATGGAATAAAATCGACTTCTATACTTTTACATTTGATTTATTTGGTGATTTAAACCGTACAAGCAAGATGAAAAGTTTAGAAGAGAGATTGCAAAAAAGAAGCATAAAACCAACAGCGGTTAGATTATTAATTTTTCAGATAATGTCTGAATTTAAAAGAGCATTTAGCCTGACTGATCTGGAAACGGAATTAGAAACGGTAAATAAATCTACTATTTTTAGGACATTGACCCTTTTTCATGACAACTTACTCATTCATACGATTGATGACGGTTCCGGCTCCATGAAATATTCAATTTGTAGTGATACATGTATGTGTAATGTAGGTGACCTACATGTACATTTCAACTGTAACCGCTGTAAGAATACTTTTTGTCTTGAAAGTATTGCTATTCCTCCTATTCAGCTGCCAGATAGTTTCTTATTGCAAAGTATCAATTTTGTAATGAAGGGAATGTGTAACGAATGTTCGAGGTTTTTCAAAAAGTAAGTAACTCAGAATAAAACCTCATTTTAAAAAAACAGCCATATGTAAATATGGCTGTTTTTTATTTGCAACCAGGTTCCCGAATGCTACAGTTAATTTGGTGCTCATTAATTTTTTGTATAATGATGAGTTTTTCTAGATTTATTTATGTTGTATTATTGTTTGTTTTTCCGCTATTTGTGTGTGCTCAGGAAAAAGAAAATTCCACTGTTTTAAAAATGCTTATGAAAAAAAATATTTTGACCAAAGCTGAAGTCGATTCATTAATGGAAGTCCAAAGGATGAATGACAGCATTATTGAAAATGAAATAAAATATATTCCAATATCTAAAAGAGGAATCTTAAATAAGTACAATATGCAAGTTGGAGTATCTGCTTTTTCAACATTAAGTTTTGATAACCTGAATAGTAGTAAATCAGATGCAACTGTTCGAGGGTTATTTATACATGTAAAAGGACAATTGCATAAAAATTTCCATTATTTTGCAATGGCTGATATAAAATCTGCAAAATTGATCGATTATTATTTTGGTTGGTCACCCAACAAAAAAGTGAGTATTCAATTTGGACAACAAAAAATACCGATTTCGATCGAAAACCAGCGCTCCCCCTCCAATCTTGAATTTATTTACAACACGCGTTCTGTTGTATCCCTTATAGGAATGGGGGCAGATGTAATCTCTCTTCAAAATGGACAAAATAACTTCGGAAGAGATATGGGGCTGAAAATTTCAGGAAAATTATTTAGCAAAAAAGAGTATGATTTGGTTGAATACGGAGTAGGATTATTTCAAGGATCCGGAATAAATACCAGTATCGATAGAAGTAACAAAGACTTCACGGGAAATATTTTTATTCTACCAATAAAAAATTTGCGCCTGGGAGGCGGGTTATATTTTGGTGAAGCCGTTTATAAAGATGGAGGCGAACAAGACCAAACATTACATATAAGAAACCGCTGGGTTTTGAATGGGGAATATACGTCAAAAAAAATCTATGCAAGAGCAGAATATATTAGAGGGAAAGATGGGAATATTAATAAAAAAGGTATTTACGGTATGATGCAATGGAGTCTCAACGAAAAATGGCATATCGTAAACGGTGTTGACCATTATAGTAATAATATTTCTAAAAATAGTGAAGCAACAGATTACAAAACAGGGCTCAATTATATTTTTTATGAAAATTGCAGAGCACAGATTAATTATTTGTATTCCGATTATTCGAAAGCATGGAAAACAGCAGATAATCATAGCATCGCAATACAACTACAAGTCGTTTTTTAAATTGATTCTTTGCCCATTTTGCTTCTTCGCTACCTCGATATTTTACAAACTTCAAGTGGTATAGAATCTATTGTAAAAATATGGATCTGTATGTTAAGTTTCTCTGATACTATCTTTCGCACCTACTCTACTTTTCCAAACAATAGTTTTCTTCAGTCATTATATTGCCTTCAGCTTATCATATTATCAAATCCGATTGCAATCGGATTTGATAATAATTTTACATGCAATTTTGAAAACAAATGGTTTTCAATGTAAATACAGAAACACTCGGAAGTAAGGCTGAATGATAGTACTTCTACACGGGAGAACTTTGGCGCAATTCCATATCTTGTATAATTGACTTTCTCACTTATCTGATAACTAACAATATCTTTTATGATCTTAAATAACTTGTTAAAATTTGTTTGATGTTGTGCGTGTTGGGTGAGTTTGTTTGATCAATCACTTTGATCACTTCATAATATCTTTTTGTTCTCTATTTACAAAAATCAACTCCACCAACAGGTTAAGTTACAACCTCTGAATGCCTGTTTGTCGAGTTGAATGGAACTCTAATTTGCAACCAGGTTCCCCAAAATGACAATTAACTTTGTTATATAATTAAAAAATATTATTATGGCAATCAAAAAACATATATCAGAAATTGCGGATAGTGCATATAAAAGCGATCTCTCGTTTGATGTAATAACCTTTGAATGTGCTGTTCCCGACAAAAAAAACGTAACAGCTTTTACGGCAGCATTGCAATCCCATTCAACGCATCCAATAGCAAGCAGCGTGCTCAAGTTTCTTTCGCCAATTATTTTATCCGATTACAAGGTGGAAAAATTTGAAGAGATACCGGGCCATGGCATCAAAGGGTTTGTGAACGGACACGAGGTCATCATAGGGAATTTATCACTAATTAACCTCTACGATTTTTACTACGATGAAAGTTTGGATGAATTGCAGGAGCCTGTAATCATCGTAATGATAGATGATAGATATACAGGCTGCTTTATAATGAAAGAGGTGTTAAATGACTAAATTTATTTTAAATAAATTGCTAATTACATAATCTTTTATAGATTTCATTCATGAGAAAAATAACTTATTTGTTAAGTTGAGTGCTATTATATTTTTTGTAAGTTTGTACCGACTTATTGGATGGATTATCAATCAATTAAAGTTTAAAATTAGAGAGGTGAAAATATTTGTATTTATATTCAGTGTTTATATGTTAGGGATGTCAATACTTCCCTGCACAGACGCTTTGTATGAATGTACAGCAAATAACAACCAGTTAGTAGAAATTGGACTATCACATGAAGATAATCATAAAACGGAACACAAAGATTTTTGTAGTCCTTTTTGTTCTTGCCAATGTTGTGGAACCATTACTGTAGCTATTTCGGATTTCAACATAACCGAAGTAGTATCCCCAAAACTTAAATTGAACGCTAAACAAAAGGTTTCTCTTAGAAATGTAAATCTCTATTCCCAATACTCCGGGAGCATATGGAAACCGCCAAAGATTAATGTTTAAAAAGTAATTACTAGTCTTTTCTCTTGCGCTTGTGAAGAATATTTCTTCGTGTGCGTCAGTAAAAATTATTGTACTATCATTTTAAATGATAGAAATCGTATATACTTTAAATATTAATACTAATCAAAAATGTTAGATAACATAATTAAATTCAGTATCAAGAATAAGCTCATTATTGGAGTAATGACTTTGCTGCTGATAATATGGGGCGTATGGAGTGCTACAAAACTTCCTATAGATGCCCAGCCTGATATTACAAATAATCAGGTACAAGTTATAACTCTATGTCCTACTCTAGCGGGGCAGGAAGTTGAACAATTAGTTACATTTCCAGTAGAGCAAAGTATTGTCAATCTTCCTGATGTGGAAGAGATACGAAGTATTTCCCGTTTTGGACTTTCAGTCGTTACCGTTGTTTTTAAGGATGAAGTAGACATCTACTTTGCTAGACAACTAGTTAATGAGAAATTGAAAGAAGCTGAGGAGCAAATTCCTGAGGGTGTAGGCACACCGGAACTATCCCCTGTTAGCTCTGGCTTAGGTGAAGTGTATCAGTATATACTACATCCTAAAAAAGGTAGCGAAGACAAATATACCGCTATGGATCTGAGAACAATGCAAGATTGGATTGTTGCTCGTCAACTATATGGAACACCAGGAATTGCTGAAATCAATAGCTTTGGAGGGCTGCTGAAGCAATATGAAGTTTCTGTCAATCCAGATCGTTTAAGAGCTATGGATGTGAGTATTTCCGAAATATTTTCTGCATTGGAAACTAATAACCAAAATACAGGAGGTGCATATATTGACAAGAAACCCAATGCATATTTTATTAGAGGTGTAGGTTTGGTAAACACACTTGAAGATGTAGGGAATATTGTTGTAAAGAATATTTCAGGAGTTCCTATACTGGTAAAAGATGTAGCAGAAGTACGTTTTGGTAATGCCATTCGTTACGGTGCGCTCACCTACAACGGAGAGGTAGATGCTGTGGGAGGAATCGTCATGATGCTCAAAGGAGAAAACAGTGCCAAAGTGGTAGAACGTATTAAGGAGAAAATTCCGACAATACAACAATCTCTACCAGACGATATCGTTATCGAACCTTATCTCGACAGAACAGACCTTGTTGGACGTGCCATAGATACGGTTGAGAAAAATCTTATAGAGGGAGCTTTAATTGTAATTTTTGTCTTAATTCTGTTTCTAGGTAATTTAAGAGCTGGTTTAATTGTCGCTTCTGCTATTCCTTTGTCAATGCTATTTGCATTAGGTATGATGAGATTGTTTGGAGTGAGTGCCAATCTGATGAGTTTAGGAGCTATAGACTTTGGTTTGATTGTGGATGGTTCTTTGATTGTAGTGGAAGCAACAATGCATCATCTAGGGCTTAGAAAATCAAATAAGAGACTTACACAGGGAGAAATGGATGAAGAAGTGTTCGATTCTGCAAGAAAAATACGTACAAGTGCGGCTTTCGGAGAAATCATCATTCTTATTGTATACATCCCAATATTAACATTAGTAGGGATCGAAGGAAAAATGTTTACACCAATGGCTCAAACAGTCAGTTTTGCAATTATTGGAGCTTTAATTCTTTCATTCACCTATATCCCTATGATGAGTGCACTGTTCTTGTCAAAGAAACCTATCACAAAAAAGAACCTGTCAGATAAAATGATGGATTTCTTAAACAAAGTGTATCAGCCCCTTTTAGAAAAAGCTATTAGATTAAAATATGTAGTGATAGGATCAGCGGTAGGTTTATTTGCAATCAGCTTATTCTTATTTTCCCGAATGGGTGGTGAATTCTTACCGAAACTAGGTGAAGGAGATTTTGCAATGCATTGTATTCTACCTCAAGGGACTTCTTTAAGTCAAAGTTTGGAGACATCTATGCAAGCGTCTCGAATTCTGAAAGAATTTGACGAAGTTAAAATGGTGGTAGGAAAAACAGGTGCCGGTGAGATACCTACTGATCCGATGCCTCCGGAGGCTACAGATTTAATGGTCATTCTTAAGCCACAAAAAGAATGGAAAGAAAAAAAATCTTATGATGAGCTTTCAAACGAAATGATGGAAAAACTAGAAAGTATCCCAGGGGTTTTCTTTGAAGCTAATCAGCCTATTCAGATGAGATTCAATGAATTAATGACGGGGATTCGTCAGGATGTGGCAGTGAAAATTTTTGGAGAAAATCTGGATTCTCTATTGGTGTATGCTAATAAAGTTAATACTATAGTACAGACAATTCCGGGAGCGACTGCGCCACAAGTAGAAAGAGTGGATGGACTCCCTCAAATCAACATTGATTATGATCGGGCGAGAATTGCCAACTATGGTTTAAAAATTCAAGATATTAATGACATTGTGAGTACTGCCTTTGCAGGAAAAGCAGCAGGTGTAGTATATGAAAATGAGCGAAAATTTGATCTGGTAGTTCGTCTGGACAATGAGCACAGAACCTCTATAGAAGATGTAAGTAATCTATTCATACCAACGCCTAGTGGAGAACAAATTCCGCTTTCTCAAGTAGCTGATGTCAACTATAAATTAGGTCCAGCACAAATAAGCCGTGAAGACGGAAAACGTCGTATATATGTTGGCTTTAACGTTCAGGGAAGAGATGTTGCAAGTGTGGTGAAAGATATTCAAGACAAACTCGCTCAAGAAGTGAAACTTCCGAGCGGCTACTATGTAACGTATGGTGGTCAATTTGAAAATTTACAAAAAGCAAGCGATCGTTTACTCATCGCAGTGCCGATCTCACTTCTTCTAATATTTGTACTTCTTTACTTTACATTCCGTTCACTTAAAGAAGCGGCACTTGTATATGCTGCAATACCTATGAGTGCCATAGGTGGAGTATTTGCATTGTTGTTGAGAGATATGCCATTTAGTATTTCAGCCGGAGTTGGTTTTATTGCTTTGTTCGGTGTGGCGGTACTAAACGGAATCGTACTTATAGCAACATTCAATAGGTTAGAAAAAGAAGGTTGGGATGACATAGTTGCACGGGTAATTGAAGGAACCAAAACAAGGTTACGTCCTGTTCTAATGACGGCATCTGTTGCCAGTTTAGGTTTTCTTCCTATGGCTTTAAGTACCAGTGCGGGAGCTGAAGTACAAAAACCTCTTGCTACCGTAGTAATTGGCGGGCTGATTTCAGCTACAGCATTAACACTCTTTGTTCTTCCGCTACTGTATTTGGTATTTATGAAAACAAATAAAGCAATGAATAATAATAAAATTAAATCGATAACTCCAATAATATTATTGGGCATATTTTTAGGTCTCTCACAAAATATTCAAGCACAAGATATTTCCGCAGATAAAGCTGTCCGAATTGCATTAGAAAATAATTCAGGAATTAAATCTAAAGATTTAGACGTAAGGGCAGCTGAAAGTCTGAAACGAACAGCTTATGAATTACCGAAAACCGAACTAAATATTCAATACGGAAATAACGATGGATTTGAATATAATGATGGAGTTATGATTTCTCAAAACATTCCTTTTCCCACACTATTTGGAGCAAAAAAGGATCTTATTAAAGAAGAAATTAAAAGCAAAGAATGGGCAAAGGCTCTTTCAGAAAATGAATTAAAGAAGCAAGTACGTACCTATTATTATCAGTTGGAGTATCTTGAAAATAATGCTAAAAAACTTCAATACCTTGATAGCATTTATCTTGATTTTATAAGAGTAGCTAACTTGCGATATAAGACTGGTGATATTGGTAAAATTGATGTAAGTACAGCAAACACTAAACGAGGTGAAATCAACCTTCTTGCTCAACAAAATGAGGTATTAAGAAAAAATGCATACCTGAATTTAAAAAATCTAATGCAGATTGAGGAGGATTTCACCATCGAAAAAGCACTAGAATATAAGCCTGTATTTATAAGTGACATAATAGATAATGATGCTGTTAGGAATCATCCAAGTATTCAATCTCTGTATCAAGAAGCACTTGTTGCTGAAAAAAGTAAAAAGGTAGAAAGAGCGAATGGATTGCCAGACTTTACTTTAGGTTACAGCAATATCTCATTGATTGGTGAACATAGCAAAAATGGTGTAGAAAAGTTTTATGGAAGAGGTCAAAGATTTGGATTTGTCGATGTAGGAATTTCTATTCCAATTTTTACAACCACAAGATCAAGGGTTCGTTCGTTGGAAATTCAAAAAGAATCTGCAGAAATGAATGCGCAATGGCAGGAAAATGTTTTGAAAACAGAAATGAAAAATGCCATGACTCAATATGAGCAAAATGTGAGTCAGTTTAATTATTTTATTGAACAGGCAATTCCGAATGCAGAAGAAATTATAAATGCTTCACGTTTGGGATATAGCACAGGAGACCTTTCTTATGTAGAATATCTGTATGCCGTTCAAACAGCTACTGATACCTATTTAAACTATCTTAAAAGTATACAGCAAATAAATGAATCTGTGATTGTTATCTATTCATTAACAAATAAATAAACAAAATGAAAGTCAATATAATAAAAGTAACATCGGTGTTAAGTATTATTCTAGCATCCTTATTTTTGATATCATGTGGAGGTAAAGAGCATAAAGAAGGAGATGGACATGACCACTCTACTTCCCAAGAATCATCAAAAGAAAGTCACTCAGAAGAGGCTGAAAATATAGCAACGTTAACTGAAGACCAGATAAAGACGGCAGGAATTGAATTAGGAAGTATTGAGCAAAAGTCTCTAACGGCATCTTTAAAAGCCATCGGTAAACTTCGGGTTCCGAATAAGAGCAAAGCTAATGCAACTTCCTTGTTTGGTGGAGTTATTAAAACCTTAACTGTTGAACTTGGTGATTATGTAAGAAAAGGTCAGGTGATTGCAACTATCTCTAACCCTCAGTTTGTTCAGTTACAAGAAGAATACTCTTCCATCCAAAGCAGAATAACGTTTGCAGAACAAGAGTTAGAGCGTCAGAGAGAGTTGAACGAAGGAAATGCAGGAGCTAAAAAGAACTTACAAAATGCTACTGCAGAATTAAGTACTCTAAAAGCTAGAAAAGCTTCATTACAGCAACAAATTCAGATGATGGGAATTAACCCCAACAATATTGCTAATAATAATTTTCGTTCAAGTCTAACGGTAACAAGTCCAATTGATGGTACCATCAGTGATGTATTTGCAAAAATTGGAAGTTATGTGGACGTTTCCTCGCCTATTGTTGAAATTATTAATAATAGCTCTATTCATTTAGATTTACAGGTTTTTGAAAAAGATCTTCCATTAATCAAGGTAGGACAGAAAATTAACTTCACTATTACTAATAATCCGCAAAAAAGCTATGCCGCTAAAGTAACTACTATAGGATCATCTTTTAGTGGAGAAAGTAAATCAATTGCTGTTCATAGTGAAATTATTGGAGACAAATCAGGTTTAATAGATGGAATGAATATCACTGGGCTCGTAAGTCTTGATGATGTGTTGACTTCTGCTGTTCCAAATGAGGCAATTGTGGAAGCGGATGGTAAATACTACATATTTATTAAGACAGATAAGGAACCGGAAGAACATAATGAGGGAGGTCATGACGATCATGGTCATGGTCATGATGAAGGAGAAGCAACACATGGGCATAAAAATGAAAAAGAAGCTTCTGAGCATGCTACCCAAGCAGCACAGAAATTGAATTTTGAAAAAATTGAAGTAGCAAAGGGTACTTCAAACATGGGATATACAGCTATTACTCCGGTTAAAGAGATTCCACAAAATGCTCAGATTGTAACTAAAGGTGCTTTTTTTATTAATGCTAAGCTTAGTAATACAGGTGGTCATAGCCATTAACATAATTTAAAAAAAATCATGAAAAATAATTTTGATGTAATCATTATCGGATCTGGACCAGGTGGCTATGTAACCGCAATCCGTTGTGCTCAATTAGGCTTAAAAACAGCTATTATCGAAAAATATGCAGTACTTGGAGGAACTTGTCTAAATGTAGGATGTATTCCTTCAAAAGCAATGTTAGACAGTTCTGAGCGGTACCATGAAATCAAGGATAACGTAAATGTTCATGGGATCTCTGTTGATAATTTGCAAGTTGATTTGGAAAAAATGATTGCCAGAAAAGCAGATGTTGTTTCTAAAATAAACGGCGGTGTAAGTTATCTGATGAAGAAGAATAAGGTTGAAGTATTTCAGGCAACGGGATCTTTTGTGGATAAAAACACCATTCTTCTGAAATCCGAAAACGAAGAAAAAACAATTACCGGTAAAAATATCATTATAGCGACGGGCTCTAAGCCCGCTTCGCTTCCGGGAATTGACATTGATAAAAAAAGAATCATCAGTTCTACCGAAGCGTTGGTTTTAAAAGAAATTCCGAAACATCTTATTGTAGTTGGTGGTGGTGTAATCGGAATGGAATTAGGTTCGGTTTACGCAAGATTAGGAAGCAAAGTAACCGTACTTGAATATACAGGAGGAATACTTCCGAGTATGGACAAAAAAATGGGAGTCGAACTTCAAAAATCTTTAAAAAAGAATTTAGGTTTTGAATTTTTGCTAAATCATAAAGTTACCGGAGCAACCAATAATGGTGATAATGTAACCGTTACTGCCGAAGATAAAAACGGTAATACCGTAGCAATTGAAGGGGATTATTGTCTAATGGCAATAGGTAGAAAACCTTATACAACAGGTTTAGGTTTGGAAAATGTTGGAGTTGAATTGACTCCACGCGGACAGGTTGCCACCGATAGCAATCTTGAAACCAATGTAAAAGGAATCTATGCCATCGGTGATGTTGTTGTAGGACCTATGCTTGCTCACAAAGCGTCTGAAGAAGGTGTTTATGTGGCAGAAATCATCGCTGGGCAAAAACCTCACATTGATTATAATTTAATTCCTGGAATTGTTTATACCAGTCCTGAAGTTTCAAGTGTAGGGAAAACCGAAGAAGAGCTGAAAACTGAAGGGAAAAATTACAAAGTAGGACAATTTCCTTTTTCTGCATCAGGAAGAGCTATCACAAGTGGTAAAACAGAGGGTATTGCAAAAGTCTTGACAGATGCGGAAACGGATGAAATTTTAGGTTTTCACATTATTGGTGAAAGAGCCTCTGATTTAATAGGTGAACCGACTGTAGCAATGGCATTCAGAGCTTCAGCAGAAGATATTGCACGCATTTCGCACGGGCATCCAACGTATTATGAAAACTTGCGTGAAGCTTGCCTTGATGTTGATAAGATAGCTATTCATATTTAAATGAAAATTCTACAAGCCTTAATGTTTTTTTAGTAGCAAATTAAGGCTTGTATCAGTTTTTCGGGGAGTCTGAAAAGCAGTTTTGTATTTGCAACCAGGTTCCCAAATTTAGATTATAATTTTGCTGTACAAATAGGAATTAGTTAAAAACGACTACTAATACAGTTTACTAAAAAAATAATAATTATGTCAAAAATATGTTGCAGCACCGATGATGGTGGCCTGGATCTTACGGGTAAAAAACCGCACAAACATAAATATGATACTCAAGGTAATCAGTTGTGTTGTGTGAAAACAGAAAAAATTTATAAAAATGCCGGTGCGGCAGATTTGTTGAAAGATGTCAATCACGACGATCACGACCATAGTGGACACGATCATGGCGATGGTGATGGACACGATCACGGTAGCCACGACGATCATGACCACAGCGGACACAATCACGACCACCACGGGCACAGCCACGGTGATGACCACGACCACAGTCACGACATAGAGGGTAAAACCACCTTTCAGTTATTTATGCCTGCGGGTATATCTTTAGCTTTATTACTTGTTGCTATTGGTTTTGATAATTACTTTCCCCAAACCTGGTTCACGGGTTGGGTTAGAATTGCCTGGTACGTTATCGCTTATTTGCCTGTTGGGTTGCCAGTAATCAAAGAAGCTGTTGAAAGTATCAGATACAAAGATTTCTTTTCAGAATTTTTCTTAATGGCTATTGCAACAATCGGTGCATTTGCACTTGGCGAATATCCTGAAGCAGTAGCTGTAATGCTGTTCTACTCCGTAGGCGAAGTCTTTCAGACTATTGCAGTATCAAGAGCAAAAGGTAATATTAAAGCCCTGTTAGACCAACGCCCTGATGAGGTAACGGTTATCAGAGCAGGTAAGCCTATTGTTGTAAAAGCTGAAGATGCCTACATAGGTGATGTTATTCAATTAAAGCCGGGCGAAAAATTAGGATTGGACGGGGAGTTAATTTCAGAAACCGCCTCTTTCAATACAGCAGCCCTTACAGGAGAAAGCAAACCTGATACAAAAAGTAAAGGTGAAACTGTATTGGCAGGTATGATTAACCTCAACACCGTAAGCCAAATAAAGGTAACAACCGATTATTCGGATAGTAAGTTGAGCAGAATTTTGGAACTGGTTCAGGATGCTACATCACAAAAAGCACCAACGGAGTTGTTTATCCGTAAATTTTCCAAAATTTATACGCCGATAGTCGTATATCTGTCTATTGCTATTACCTTACTTCCCGCACTTTTCGTAGATAATTATGTATTCAGTGAATGGTTGTATAGAGCATTGGTATTCCTTGTTATCTCTTGTCCTTGCGCTTTGGTAATCTCCATCCCTCTGGGTTATTTTGGTGGTATTGGGGCCGCAAGTCGAAATGGTATTCTGCTTAAAGGGTCTAATTTCCTTGATATTCTTGCCAAAGTAGAAAATGTAGTGATGGATAAAACGGGAACCCTCACCGAAGGTGTTTTCAAAGTACAGGAAGTCTTTATCAAACCAGAATTCAATAAAGACGAAATTCTCAACCTCGTCAACGTATTGGAAAGTCAAAGTACACACCCTGTTGCAACGGCAATCCACAATTATTGGGGAGAGGTAGATGCCGACGTAAATTTAGCAAATGTTGAAGAAATAGCAGGACACGGATTAAAAGCCACCGTTAACGGTAAAGAGCTTTTAGTAGGTAATTTCAAATTGCTCGATAAATTCAACATCAGCCATGATGCAGATACCGCAAACATCGTTTACACGGTAATAGCTGTTGCTTATGATAGAAAGTTTGTAGGATATTTAACCATTTCGGACAGCATTAAGGTAGATGCAAAAGCAGCAATTGAAAAGCTGCGTAAAATGGGTGTAAAAACCACAATGTTGAGTGGTGATAAAAATACCGTTGTTCAGTTTGTTTCGGGACAGTTGGGCATTGACAGTGCCTACGGAGATTTATTACCTGAAGACAAGGTTAATAGAGTAAAGGAAATCAAATCCCGTAATGGCAGCGTGGCGTTTGTTGGAGACGGTGTAAATGATGCGCCTGTTATTGCGTTGAGTGATGCTGGGATTGCAATGGGAGGATTAGGTAGTGATGCCGCTATTGAAACTGCTGATGTTGTCATTCAGGATGATATGCCGTCTAGAATTCCAATGGCTATTAACATCGGTAAGCAGACCAAGAAAATTGTTTGGCAGAATATTATTTTAGCCTTCGGGGTTAAAGCAGTTGTTCTTATTCTTGGTGCAGGCGGGCTGGCTACCATGTGGGAAGCCGTATTTGCAGATGTAGGTGTAGCTTTATTAGCTATTCTAAATGCGGTTCGAATTCAAAAGATGAAGTTCTAACTAAGAAGCTAGACTGCCGCAAGAAATCTTGCGGCAGTTTTTTTATCCTAAAAATATTTGTGAAATGGCTAAAAAACAATCACAATCTTCATTAAGCGAAGTACATAATTCTGTAGACACGACTGTTCCTGGTCAATCTCGCTGGCGAAGAGTTTTGGCTTTTTTTGGACCGGCTTATCTTGTCAGTGTTGGATATATGGATCCGGGCAACTGGGCAACAGGCTTGGCCGGTGGTAGCCAATTTGGCTACTCATTACTCTGGGTTTTAGTAATGAGTAGTATTATGGGCTTGTTGCTACAAAGCTTGTCTGCAAGGTTAGGGATCGTTCGAAATAGAGATTTGGCTCAAGCAAACCGGGAAACTTATCCTAAGAAGGTCAATTTTGTATTATATATACTTGCTGAAGTCGCTATTGTTGCGACAGACCTTGCAGAAATATTGGGGATGGCAATTGGTTTACAGTTGCTCACGGGAATGCCTTTGATTTGGGGTGTTGCTATTACAGCCTTGGATACATTACTGTTGATGACTTTGCAAAAATGGGGAATGCGCAAGCTCGAAGCCTTTATCATCGGTTTGATATTCGTTATAGGAATGTCGTTTCTTGTACAAATATGGGTAGCTGACCCTAATGTAGATGAAATTGCAACAGGACTGATACCACATATACAGAATGATACTGCATTGTACATTGCTATCGGTATTATCGGTGCAACGGTAATGCCACATAATTTATACCTACACTCTGCACTGGTGCAGACACGTAAATTTAATCGTGATGATGCCAGTATCAAAAAAGCAATTAAGCTCAATTTTTGGGATAGTGCCATTGCTCTAAATATGGCATTGCTTGTAAATGCAGCTATATTAATTCTTGCCGCTACAGTTTTTTATAAAACCGGACGTTCCGACGTGGCAGAGCTAAAGCAGGCTTATGAATTACTGCCACAGCACCTCGGAAGCGATTTTACAGCAAAACTATTTGCTGTAGCTTTGATTGCTGCCGGACAAAGCAGTACCATTACGGGTACGCTTGCCGGACAAATAGTAATGGAAGGTTATCTACGCTTTCGAATGAACCCTTTGTTGCGAAGACTTATCACAAGGTTACTTGCCATAGTTCCAGCGGCTTTGGTAATTCTCATTAATGGTGAAGGTAATGTCGATAGCCTGCTTATCTTCAGCCAGGTAGTGTTAAGTATGCAATTAGGTTTTGCGGTCATTCCTCTTATCCATTTTGTGAGCGATAAAAAGACAATGGGCAAATTTGCCATCAAGCCCGTAATAAAAATAGCGGCTTGGATTATAACCATCGTACTGGTATATCTCAACTCCAAACTATTGGTAGAAGAGGCTATCACTTTCTTTGCTACTTCAGGTAATATAGTCTGGAAAGGATTAATCATTTTGGGTGGGATTGGTTTTATGATCTTGTTGGTATATACCACATTATATCCTTTGTTTAGCAGAAAAGCGTTTTGTGAAATAACACCGCATGATAAACCTGAACCTTTGCAATTAAAATTTTATGCTTCATTTAATAAAATTGCCATTACTGTCGATTTCAAACAACTTGACCAAAAGGTTATCAACTATGCTATTACACAAGGTGGAAAAGATTGTACCTATACACTTATACACGTTGTAGAAAGTGTTGCCTCTGCCTCCCATCTTCAAGATAGTACAGATGAAGAAACGGTAAAAGATCGCGAATTTTTGGACGAATATGTAAAACAACTACAACAACAAGGCTATCATGCAGAAGCAAAGCTTGGTTTTGGAAAAACAGCCGACAGCATTGGAGAGATTGTAAATAAATCCGGGGCAGAGCTTATTGTAATGGGTGCACATGGGCATAAAGGATTAAAAGATCTATTGTATGGTGCAACGATAAATCAAGTACGCCATTTAGTAAAAATCCCAGTACTGGTTATTCCAGCAATAAAAGACAATTAGAAAGATCAGAAATCAGTAAAAATCATAAATTAAACAAAAAATCGTACAATAATCGTAAATGTTATTTTAAATAGCTTTAAAGAAAGATTTAATAAGGTTTAACCGTAAAAAGTAATGCTATGACATATGATGTAATTATTTTAGGAAGTGGTCCAGGAGGCTATGTAGCAGCTATTAGAGCTTCACAATTGGGGCTTAAAACAGCCATTGTAGAAAGGGAAAGCCTAGGAGGAATTTGCTTAAACTGGGGGTGTATTCCTGCAAAGGCTTTAATGAAATCCGCAGAAGTATTTGAATATCTTGCTCATGCAGAAAACTATGGAGCAAAGGTAGATGGGTATTCTGCAGATTTTGCTGCCATTATAAAACGAAGCCGCGGTGTTGCTGACAAAATGAGTAAAGGCGTTCAGTTTCTGATGAGAAAGAATAAAATTGATGTCATTAGCGGTGTTGGTAAAGTTATCTCCAAAAATGAAATAACTGTTAAAGTATCAGACGGAAAAACAGCAACTTATCAGGCAAAATACATCGTTCTTGCTACAGGTGCACGAGCTAGAGAATTGCCAAATCTTCCAATAGATGGCAAAAAAATCATTGGCTATCGTGAGGCAATGGTATTACCTGAACAACCCAAATCCATTATCATTGTGGGAAGTGGAGCGATAGGTGTAGAATTTGCCTATTTCTATAACAGTATAGGTACTAAAGTGACTGTAGTGGAATACTTGCCTCGTATTGTTCCTGTGGAAGATGAAGATATTTCGAAAGAATTGGAAAAATCATTTAAGAAAAAAGGAATTGAAATAATTACCAATGCTTCTGTAGAAAAAGCAGATGTTTCAGCTACGGGAGTAAAAGCTACAATTAAAAAGACGGATGGTAGTGGCGAACAGGTATTGGAAGCGGATATACTGTTAAGTGCTGTAGGCATTGTAACAAATCTTGAAAATATTGGTATTGAAGAGTTAGGGATTAAAACAGAGCGTGGAAAAGTGCTGGTAGATGAAGGGTGTAAAACCAATATAGATAATATATATGCAATCGGCGATATTATTCCTGGCCCTGCATTGGCTCACAAAGCGATGAAAGAAGCTGTAATTTGTGCCGAAGCTATAGCTTTTAAAGAAAGTAAATACGACCATCAACCAACGCCTTTAGATTACGGAAATATGCCAGCATGTACCTACACCGGACCTGAAATTGCTTCAGTTGGTCTTACCGAAAAGCAGGCACGTGAGGCGGGAATGGATATTAAAGTAGGCAAATTTCCATTGATGGCAAGTGGTAAAGCGAGTGCAGTAGGTGCTACTGATGGTTTTGTAAAAGTGATTTTTGATGCCAAGTATGGAGAATGGATTGGTACGCATATGATTGGCTATAATGTAACGGAGTTGATAGCTCAAACCACAACTGCGCGTAAATTGGAAACAACATGGCACGAGCAATTGGATACTATCTTTCCACATCCAACTATGAGTGAAGCCATAAAAGATGCTATTGAAGATGCCTTAGGTGAGGCAATACATCTATAAATACAAAATACTATTTTACATTTATCTTTAAATTGATTGATTATGAAAAACAGACTAAACTGTTGGAAGTGCGTACTGTTACTGTCTTCACTTCTCGGATTGTTGATAAAGATCTAAAATTCAGATTTGGTAATTTTTAAGAAGGCAGATATTTTCATCTGCCTTTCTTCTATCTATTAATTCAATTATTAAAAAAGTCACGGAATATAAAACGTGACTTTTTTAATAAGAATAAACGAAATTAGTCTTAATTTAGTGTAGCTACTAGTGAAACTTCTAATTTATAAGCTTTTCCTACCGGACACATAGCTTTTGCTTGTTCTGCATAGTTTAAAAATTCTTCTTCATTTAAACCTGATATTTTTGCATTTAGCACCAAATCAGAGTTCGTAATATCGAAGCTGGTTGCTGTTATTGTACAAGATGTTTCTAAAGATTCTGCCTCAATCCCTTTGCTTGTAAGTATATAGTTTAACGTCATTGTATAACATGCAGCGTGTGCTGCGGCCATCAATTCTTCTGGATTTGTAGCGGTATTTTCTCCTTCAGATTTATTGTGTTTAAAAACACTGCTTCCAATGGCTGAATGTGCTGCATCGAAATTACCGCTTCCATTTTTAAAATTACCTTGCCACTTAGCTGTTACTTTTGCTTTCATTTTTAAATTTGTTTTAAATTACTTGACAAAAGTACTATCTAAAAAACGTGTCATCAATGCATATACTTCATTCTTAATAGGACTTTTTTCCTTTAACGAACACTTTAAATAGCGTTTCGGAAAGAAAGAGGTGGCAGACCCGTTTGAGATTTGAAAAATCGCACAAAATAGGAGTAGTCTTCATACCCGAGATAATCAGCAATTTCTTTAATGCTTAAGGTTGTATTGGCAAGTAACCTTTTAGCCTGAAGAATAATTCTTTGCTTAATAATGATGCTTGGTGCTACCTGTTTTTCAGATACAATTTTTTTATTGAGGTTTTTAGGTGTGATGTTCAGCATATTTGCATAGTCAGAGACATTATGGTTCTTTCGATAATGAAGCTCTACCAATTGGCTGAATTTTCTGGCTAACTCCTTATCATATGAAATGATTTGACTGTCATTATTTGATTTTATTAAAGTTCTGGTTGCTGAAATGATTATTTGTTTGATGTATGTTTTTATCATTTCTTCAGCCCAAAAATCTTTTTGATTAATTTCTCTTTTTATAGACGAGATTAGTTTTAAGAAAAGTATGTCCAGATTCGTCGACAAATTTAGATAAGGCATCTCGAATACATTATCAAAAAGGAGCCCGTCACAGGCAAGCTCTTTATCATGGAAAGCTATGCAATAAAAATCAGGATTGAAATAAATTAGATTTCCTCTAGATTCCTTGGATATTTGAAAATGCTGACCAATACTGAAGAAAAGCAAGGCGTTTTCTGTAAAGCTGTACTCTACGAAATCTACGGTAATGCTACCGTTTTTCTCCATATAAATGATTTTATAGTGGTCTTCCAGCAGCGTATTGCTATTTATCTTATTTTCAGATTTATTATCAAAATCCAGATATCCTATCGATTGTCTTTTATTTAATCCGGCATCCATTTTTTCTCTATCTATGAATATTTGTTCCAACCTTTGTCCCAATAACAAAGCCCTATTTTTTTTAGGGCTTTGTATATATTAAACTAAAATTACACATTATACATTACAAGGTACCTCTGCGTTCCTGTTCTCTTTCAATTGATTCAAAAAGAGCTTTGAAGTTTCCAGCACCAAAACCTCTAGCTCCCATTCTTTGAATAATTTCGAAAAAGAATGTAGGTCTATCCTGAATAGGTTTTGTAAATATTTGTAACAAATAACCTTCTTCGTCAGCATCTATCAGAATTCCCAGTTTTTGCAATTCATTTAAATCTTCTTTGAAATTTTCGGCATGAGCTTTGATGCGATCAGGGATGGCATCATAATATGCCTGTGGCGGAACGGACAGGAACTCGACACCTCTTTTTTTCATTTCTTCTACCGTTTTAATAATATCATCGGTAGCCAAAGCTAAATGCTGTACTCCGGCGTCTTCATAAAAATCCAAGTACTCTTCTATTTGAGAACGCTTTTTACCTTCAGCTGGCTCGTTGATAGGGAACTTAATTCTTCCATTACCATTTGCCATAACCTTTGACATCAGGGCAGAATATTCAGTAGAAACCTGTTTATCGTCAAAAGATAAGAAATTAACAAATCCCATTACATCTTCAAACCATTTTACCCATGTATCCATTTCGTTCCATCCTACATTTCCAACCATATGATCAATAAATTTCAGACCAACAGGTTCCGGATTATAGTCTGATTCCCATTTCGTAAATCCAGGTAAAAAGATTCCTTTGTAATTTTTACGTTCTGTAAACATAAAAACCGTTTCACCATATACAAAAACACCCGCTTGTATTGCTTCTCCATTTTCATCTTTAGTAACGGTAGGCTCCATAAATGGCTTAGCTCCACGTTTGGTAGTTTCTTCAAATGCACTTTTGGCATCCTCCACCCATAAAGCAACTACTTTTATTCCGTCTCCATGTTTTTTCACGTGTTCCCCGATTGGAGAAGAAGAGTTAAGTGCAGTGGTCAATACAATACGGATCTTGTCTTGTTTTACCACATAGGATACCTTGTCTTTTACTCCGGTCTCTAATCCTGCATAAGCTTCAGATTGGAATCCATAAGCCGTTTTGTAATAATGCGCTGCCTGAAGAGCATTACCTACATAAAATTCTACATAATCAGTTCCTAATAGTGGAAGAAAGTCTTGTGCTCCTTCAAATATTTTTTCTAAACCGTATTCAACGCTTTTTAATTTATTTGTCATTGTTTTTTATTTTTATAATATGATTTTGATACATGATTTGTGTACACTGGATGAAGTGTAGTTGTATTTAGAACTTGTATCCCAGCTATAACATAGCACGATGCAAAACCGAAAGAAAGGTTTTGATAGACATTTTATAATTAGTTAGTGTTATTCTTTGGTAAATGTATTTCACTTATTTATAACAAACATTATAATCAGTAAAAGTCATAAAACAAACCAGAAATATTACAAGTGGAACTATTTTTGGTAAATAATCAGTAAATGTCATAAATCAAACAAAGAATATCACAACCAATATTACCTGTTATCTTATGAACTTTGTACTCAAGAAATACAATTAAAAAGTTCAAAACAATGGAAAGCAAAAACCTTCAATTCAAGACAAACCTTAACTGTGGTAACTGTGTTGCTAAAGTACAGGGTGATTTAGATAGCGCTAATGGTATCAGCGAATGGAATGTAGATACTGCAAATAGTGATAAAATCCTTACGGTAAAATCAGAAGGAATTAGCGAAGACGAAATCGTTACAATTATTAAGAAAAAAGGGTTTAAAGCCGAACCTATTTCACAATAATATAATAAGCAATTCATTAATCATAAAAAAGAGATAAAAAATGAAAAAGTTAATAATAGCAATAACCGTAATGTTGTTTGGATTTTCTGCTTTTGCACAAAACACAAGCAATCTGTTAAACAGTTACATCAGTGTAAAAAACGCTTTAGTAAGTAGTGATAGCAAAGCAGCGAGCACCGCAATTTCGGTTTTCAACGATGCAGTAAAAGGTGAAGATAATTTTTCACAGAAAACCGATCTGTTAAAAGCTACAGAAAAATTAAACAAGGCTGGAAACAATATTGAAAAGCAAAGAGCAGCTTTTAACGATGTTTCTACTATAATGTGGAAACTGGTAAAGTCGTCCGATAAAGTAAGTCAACCTGTTTATTATCAGTATTGTCCTATGAAAAAAGCATATTGGTTGAGCAAAGAGAAAGATATTAAAAATCCTTATTATGGTTCATCAATGCTTACTTGTGGTAAAGTTGCAGAAACTAAATAATAAAAACCTTTAAGGCATTGCTCAGTGAACAATGCCTTTTAATCTTTGTATAACCAATGCGATTTTTAAAATGAATAATAAAAAATTTCTTCACAAAAAGTTGTTGCTGCTAACTCTGTTAGCGCTCTTCATATCACAGGTCGGTATAGCCCAAAAAGTAGTACGTTACGATTTGTATGTAAAAGATACCATCGTAAACTATGCAGGCAAAGAAAAAAGAGCAATCGCTGTAAATGGGCAAATACCAATGCCAACACTTGAATTTACTGAAGGCGATACGGCAGAAATAGTGTTACATAATCAACTTAAAGAAAGTACCTCATTGCATTGGCACGGATTATTTCTGCCCAATAAAGAAGATGGCGTTCCTTTTTTAACGCAAATGCCCATTGAACCTGGTGAAACCTTTACGTATCGTTTCCCTATTATTCAAACGGGAACGCATTGGTATCATTCTCATTCAGGATTGCAAGAGCAGATTGGTATGTATGGGAGCTTTATCATGCATAAGAAAGCTGATGATAAAACATTTAGAAAAGGGATTGACGATTTGCCAGAAGTACCAATAATGTTAAGCGAATGGACAAATCTAAAGCCAGAAAACGTTCATCGCATGTTACATAATGCAAGCGACTGGTTTGCTATACAAAAAGGAGCTACTCAAAGTTATGCAGAAGCCATTAGAAGCGGCAATTTCAAAACGAAATTGAAAAATGAATGGAAACGTATGATGGCAATGGATGTAAGTGATGTGTATTATGATAAAGTATTGATGAATGGAAACCATTTGACAGATTTGAAGTCGATAGATGGCAAACCTCTGAAAGCAGGTGATAAAGTACGTTTGCGTATTTCTAATGGTGGTGCATCGTCTTACTTTTGGTTGCGATATGCAGGTGGAAAAATGACTGTAGTAGCAAGTGATGGTAACGATGTAGAACCTGTAGATGTAGACCGATTAATTATTGCTGTATCAGAAACATATGATGTAGTCGTTACAATTCCTGAAGATGGCAAAGCCTTTGAATTTATGGCTACTACTGAAGATAGAACGCAATCTACCAGTTATTTCATTGGTAATGGAGAAAGAGAAAAGGTGGGAGAAATGCCACGTCTCAAGTATTTTGAAGGAATGAAGATGATGAATGATATGATGAAGATGAATGGCGACCTTGATGATATGGGTATGAATATGAGTTGGAATCAAATGGATATGAATGTAGTAATGTATCCAGAGATTACAGGTGCAGAAAAGAAGAAAGGAAAGAAAATGGACGAAGCTATGGATCATAGCAAAATGGATCATGGAACTATGAACATGAAGCAAAGTGCTGAAAAAACCGATCATAGTAAAATGAACCATGGTGAGATGGGTATGGATGAAGATCCAAATCGCTATAATGCGAATGCATTAAGCGAGATTGTTACGCTTAATTACGCCATGCTGAAATCCCCAAATAATACTGAATTGCCCAAAAATGCACCAGTAAAAGAATTGAAGTTTACATTGACTGGAAATATGAACCGTTATGTATGGAGCATGGATGATAAAGTACTATCTGAGAGCGATAAAATACCTGTAAAGAAAGGAGAAGTATTGCGCATTACACTCTATAATAATTCAATGATGCGACATCCCATTCACTTACACGGATTCGATTTTAGATTACTAAACGATAAAGGAGAAAACGCTCCGATGAAAAACATCATTGACATTATGCCGATGGAAACCGATACCATTGAATTCCTCGCAAATGAAGAAGGTGATTGGTTTTTTCATTGTCATATATTGTATCACATGATGGCAGGTATGAACAAAGTTTTTGCTGTGGGTGATTATGAAAACCCTTATCTACCCAATAAGGATAAAGCCTATAAAATGTTACAGCGTGAAAGTAATATGATCCATTTTATGGCTCAGAATGATTTTGCGACCAATGGTAATGACGGTGAAATGATGTTTATGAATGCTCGATATAGTTTGGGTACAGAATGGAGATTAGGTTACAATGATATGCACGGTTACGAAGTGGAAACTCATTTTGGTCGTTATATAGGAAAAATGCAATGGTTGATGCCTTTTATTGGTTTCGACTGGCGTTATCGTAAAATGGGGATGGATGAGCATGAAAAAAATCTTTTTGGACAAGTAAATAAAAAAGATAAACGAGGAGCATTTAGTCTTGGTGTTATGTATACCTTACCTATGTTGGTTAATGTACAAGCGGAGGTATATCACGATGGTATTTTTCGTGTTTCGCTAATGCGAGAGGATATACCTCTTTCCAAAAGATTGCGAGCAGGGTTTATGGTAAATACGGATATGGAATATATGGCAGATTTGCGATATATCCTTACAAGACATATCGGTGTGAGAACACATTATGATAGCGATATGGGCTTTGGAGTAGGTTTGTCAGTTAATTATTAATATTAACAACAAATGGAAATAAAAACGGTTATTACATTACGTCATAACCGTTTTTTATTTTACACAAGTACGGAATAATCAGTAAACCTCATAAATCAAACAAGAAATATCACAACAAGAAGATTAAACTAATTTGACAATTTTGTATTGTAAATTTTTAAGATTATGACAGCTAAAATAAAATGGAATAATGTATATCTCTTGTTTTTATCACAAGCATTATTTCAGACCGCATCGATATTAGTCATTACACTTTCAGGAATTGTAGGAATGGTTATGGCTTCTGATAAAAACATGTCAACCATTCCAGTTGCGATGATTACAGTTGGCGCAGCAGCTATGATGATTCCAGCGTCAATAATTATTAAAAATTTAGGTCAAAGGAAAGCCTTTATGATTGGAACATTGATAGGCGTTCTTGCTGGCTTAGTTTCTTGGTATGGAATTGTTCAGAATTCGTTCTGGATTTTTGCTATTGGAAATATGTTGATTGGCGCTTATCAAGGGTTTTCACAGTATTATCGTTTTGCGGCTGCAGATTCTGTGCCGGATAATGCAAAGAGTAAAGCCATTTCTTTTGTGATTGCCGGAGGTGTCGTTGCAGCATTTGCGGGACCTAATTTGGCAAGATTTACACAGCATTTGGGAAGCGTGCCTTATGCATATTCTTTTTTTTCTATTGTACTTTTAAGTGTCTTGGCATTTGGAGTAGTTTCGTTACTTAAATTTCAAGCAAAGCCGGTAGCTCGAAATAATGAATCTTTAAAAAAAGGTCGTTCATTAAAAGAAATTTTCAAAAGTAAAGATGCCGTTTTAGCTGTGCTTTCATCAGCTACAGCTTTTGCGGTGATGGGAATGTCTATGACGGTTACGCCTATTGCAATGCATGGTTTCGGTCATAGTTCTGATGATTCGGCAACTGTAATTCAATGGCATGTGTTAGGTATGTTTTTGCCCTCATTTTTTACAGGCATCCTCATTCAGAAATTTGGAGTTTATAGAATCATTACAACTGGATTGTCGATTTTGTTTCTCTATATTTTCATTGCTCTTTCTGGTACCGATTTTACACATTTCGTATCGGCATTATTTATTGTTGGTTTAGGTTGGAACTTCTTGTTTATTGGTGGATCCGCATTATTAACACAAGTATATAGACCTGAAGAGAAAGAAAAAACACAAGCATTTCATGACTTCACGGTTTTTGCAGTAATCAGTATTGCCAGTTTTTTTGCAGGAAGTTTATTTAATAATTGGGGCTGGAATGGCATTAATATTGTTTTAATTCCAATGCTTCTTATTACATTAATTGCGGTAATTAAAATTACAATGACAAATAAGAGCGCGCACGAGAATCAGTAAAAATCACAATTATCTTCCAAAAAATCGTAACTAATAAAAACGAAATAATAAGGAACTTTGTAATTAGAAAAGAATCAAGTTATAATATCAAAATAATTAACGTTTTAAAAAAAAATATTATGAATACACAACATCAATCCAGCAGCGAAAATATATTTATTTGCCCTATGCACCCAGAAGTCAAAGGGAATAAAGGTGATAAATGTTCAAAATGTGGAATGAATTTAGTTCCAGAAAATAAAGGAACAGCAAAACATTTTGATGTGATTATATCTTCTGAACCTGAAGTTATTGAAGCAGGGAAATCGACGCAGTTTAAAATCATTGTAAAGAACGAAGATAAAGTTGTGTCATTAGAAGAAGTACATGAAATGAAAATGCATCTTCTAGTTGTGAATGAAGAACTAACTTGGTTTGACCATATCCATCCCATTGAACAAGAAGACGGTTCTTATCTTATTGATGAAATATTTCCAACTGCTGGGGACTACTTATTTTTTGTAGATTATAAGCCTGAGAACGAGGAAGGGAATGTTTACAAACATTCGTTAAATGTAGTAGGAAATACTACAGAAATAGCACAGTTAGATACAAATGCAAAATTTGAATCGGAATCAGATGGTTATACTGCCAAATTATTGAATGGTGCAGATTTGAAAACAAATACAAGCCAGCCATTGCAATTTGAGATTCTAAAAAATGGTAACAAGATTAATGACGCTGAATTGCAAAACTATTTAGGAGCAAAAGCTCATATTGTAATGATAAGCAAAGCTGAAAAAGAATTTTTGCATATTCACCCAATGTCTAATGAAAGTTATCAGATTTATGCAGAAACACTGATCAAGAAACCAGGTTTATATAGAATGTGGATGCAATTTAAGATTAGTAATAAAGTGCACACTGTAGATTTTACGGTACATGTTGCTGAGGGTAACAAAACGAGCGAAGGTCATAATCATCATCACAAACACTAAAAAAAATCAGTAAAAATCGTAAATCAAACAAGGAATATCATAATAAAAAAAATAAGAAAATACAGAATTTTGTAGTATAAATATACATTATAAATAAATTAAAAAATGGAAAATAAAGAATTTCAATTCAAGACAAACCTTAATTGTGGAGGATGTGTATCAAAAGTAAAAGCAGATTTTGACAGTGCGGAAGGTATCTGTGAATGGAATGTAGATACAGCTAATAATGATAAAATCTTAACTGTAAAATCAGAAGGAATTACAGAAGATGAGATCATCGCTATCGTTAAGAGAAAAGGATTTAAAGCAGAACCTTTAGCAGAGTAATTTATCACTCTATATTTTATCCTGAGAGTGATAATGGATAGTATTCTTTTAAATAATTGTACTATCGCAATTTAAAATGAGGTAATTTATTGTAGGATGCCTGCAATTATTACCTCATTTTATTTTTTATGCCAGTTTTTAAATTTAAAATCCTTGTTTTAATGATAGATTATTGCCATTCTTTGATGAATGAATTGGATGATAGAATAACTGAACTGACTTACGAGCATAGCAATAACTCGTTAGAGTTGTATGAAAATGCTATTGTATTAGTTTTACAAAGGCTTGATTCGGCAAAGGAATATGTCAAGAAAAAAGGATTCAAAGATGAAGATGAAGAAATATTCTTTTTCAAACAACTTAAACCTCAGTTAGTTTCAAAATTGATATATTTAAATTCTATATATAAAATTGAAACAAAACGGCCCAGAGGAGGTGATAAAATTATTAAACAATATCTCAATCTTGAGCTTAGTAAGATCAAGCGTTTTTTTGATGCTAATTTGGAATTTTATAAATACTACAGAACTAATAGCACCCATTTAGATAAAAAATACTTTATCAGAGGAAATCATGATATAAAATTAAGCTTAGATACTTATTATTTTGAAGCAGATCATAAATTTGCAACCTCACACGATTATAAAGTAGCTAAAATTATTGCCAACGATTTAATACAGGTATATCTTGAAGACCAATTGAATAACAATAATAAAAAACATATATCAAAAAATTTAAGTTTAAATTGGACTGGTAGTAAAACAGCTTTGGTTGAGTTAATCTATTCTCTACATTCCAATGGTTCAATTGAAAATGGTAATATTGATATTAAGGTTATAGCAAAAACATTTGAGAATATGTTTAATATTGATTTAGGAGACTTCTATCATTCTTATTTAGAATTAAAAGGAAGGAAGATAAATCGAACCAAATTTCTCGATAGTCTTCGCGATGCACTTATCAAAAGAATGGATGAGCAGGACGAAAAATGAAAACAGAGTTTAAATGTGTGACATTTCATACACTAAATGAAGTTATGTATGTATAGTTATATAAAAATTAAATGCTGTAAATACAATTTACTAAATTATTACCAATAACATTTTTAGCGTTTATAGAACTCATATTATTTGCAAATACTGATTAAATTAATCTTTTATGCTTTAAAATTGTCTTATAATTTTAATTAAAGTATTGGCATAGAGTTTTTTATAAATTATTTCGAAATTTTCGCAACGAAATTGTTGCTTTGTATTACTATAAATGCATATTTTTGCACCGTTAATAAAAAAAGATAAAGTTCATTTACTTGAATTTTCTATGATATTAAAAGTCAATATCGGACAACAACAGTTTTAAATCATTAACAAAATGGTTCGAAAATTGTCCCGACAGGACGACAAAATTTTCATCCGAAAAGATTTTTTATCGTAAAAAGAAGACCGAATCGGGGTGTAGCGTAGCCCGGTCATCGCGCCTGCTTTGGGAGCAGGAGGTCGCAGGTTCGAATCCTGCCACCCCGACAAAATTCATTGAATTTTTGGATCGGTCCAGTAGCTCAGCTGGATAGAGCAACTGCCTTCTAAGCAGTAGGTCTCAGGTTCGAATCCTGACTGGATCACACGTTTTATTAAAACTAGGAGAGGTGCCAGAGCGGTAATGGAGCAGATTGCTAATCTGTCATCGGGAAACCGATGCCAGGGTTCGAGTCCCTGTCTCTCCGCACTTTTTTAATGACCGAATCGGGGTGTAGCGTAGCCCGGTCATCGCGCCTGCTTTGGGAGCAGGAGGTCGCAGGTTCGAATCCTGCCACCCCGACAAAAAAACCTTTGTAATTTTTACAAAGGTTTTTTTATACTTATATTTTGTGGAATCTAAATTATTCAGATCTTAAACAAGAAGTTATTTTTAGCAATATTTTTCTCCGTTTTTTTGCAATTTCAAATCACTAACATAAGTTTTGATAAAGCGCACATTGCTTCGAGGACAAATTAATAATCCTTTTTCCGAATTGATGACAACATAGTCTTCTAATCCATCAATAATAATAGCTTTGTCTTGTGTAGAATAGATAAAATTATTTGATGCATTATAACCTGAAAAATGTTTACATAATAATGTATTATGGTTTTCGTCTTGGTCTTCTCCTGTGTATTTATATTTTTCGTTGACAGCTGACCAAGTTCCAATATCACTCCAACCGAAAGTTGTTGGGATAACATAGACGTTATCTGCTTGTTCTAAAATCCCTTTGTTGATAGAAGTAACATTTAGCGTTGTATAAATAGGTTTTAAAGTCTCAGCATTTTGCAAGGATTTATCCAATAAAAAATATTTTTCTAAAGTTTCTTTCATGGAAGGTAAATGTTGTTGAAACGCTTTGATAATACTTTCTACAGACCAAATTAGTATTCCTGTATTCCAAATAAATTCCCCATTCATAATAAAAGATTGAGCAAATTCTAAATCAGGTTTATCGATATATGATTTTACTTTTTTTATAGGTGTTGAGTTTTCAATGAATTGGATGTAACTATAATTAACATCTGGTCGAGTTGGGGCAACTCCTAAAGTAATTAATCGATCATTGTCAGCATCTTCAAAAGCAAGATTTACTTTTTCTACGAATTCGTTTTCATCAAAAATAAAATGATCTGAAGGAGAAATAATCAATTTTGCATTTGGATTAATTTGTTGAATAAACATTGCTGCAAGCAAATTGCAAGCTGCTGTATTCATCATTCGAGGTTCTGTAATGAAATTTTCATCATTAAATTCAGGTAATTGTTCTTTTATAATTTCTTTATAATCCTGAATGGTTACAATAAAAATATTTTCCTCTCTAACGACTTTTTTTAATCGATTATAAGTTAATTGAATAAATGTTTTCCCAATACCAAGTAAATCATGGAATTGTTTAGGTTTTTTAATCGTACTCAAAGGCCATAATCTCACTCCAGTACCACTAGTAAGTATGACAGCGTAATTATTTTTATTATGCATGATTGTTTCTTATAGTTTGTTTACAGTTGCAGTTGCGCTAATCAAATATTTTTTCTTGGTTTTCAACTCTAAACAAAGATACCTTAATTTTCGTTTAGATTCTTTTTTAAAGATTCTTTTTCCAATCGAAAATATCGTACCATCCTCCAAATCTTCTAAATAAATTTGCGCAGGATTTTTATCATCAATAATAAATTTTGAGATATTAATATCGGCTCCTAAACTAGCTTTGGGATGCTTGGCATGATGTAAAATGTAAGGTTGAAGCTCTTTTGGATAAATATGGATTGATTCTAATAACAGATGTCCAAAAATAGTTTTCCATTCTTTTCCATGCGGATTTATTTTTCGAGCATCAAATTGAACAAAAGTTTTGAGATGTGCGACTTCGTGTGTAAAAACGAAAAAAAAAGCATAGGGATTTAAGTCGCCATTAATTGTAATTTGATGACGATTATTTTCGACTAATTTGCGATAATCTCCTAACTTAGTTTCTCTTCTTTTTGTAATTTTAAGTGTAATATAATGATTTTCCAACCACTTTTTCACATACAACTCTGCATGAGTAGGGAGATAAGAAATTAAATGTTCTAAATTCACATTGTGCAAGATAAATAAAATGCCTTTCCAATAAAAATATTAATTTTGTCGTAATGAAATTAATTGAAAATATAGGGTCATACTTTATGCTTATGGGTAAAGTATTTAGTAAACCTCAAAAAATTGGAGTTTTCTGGAAACTGACTGTTAGAGAAATATATGATTTAGGTGTAAATTCCTTAGGGATTGTTACCTTTATTTCAACCTTTATGGGAGCTGTAGTTGCTATACAAATGGCACAAAACTTTCAAGGTGCTGCTATTCCTGTGCCAGATACTTATATCGGTTATGCCACAAAAGTGGTTTTAGTCTTAGAATTTGCACCAACTATTATGTCATTAATTTTAGTAGGAAAAGTAGGTTCTTATATCGCTTCGAGTATTGGAACAATGCGTGTTACAGAACAAATAGATGCCCTCGATGTAATGGGAATTAATTCTGCTAACTTTTTAATTTTACCAAAAATTATAGCATGTGTATTCTTTAATCCATTATTAGTCATGATTTCCATTGGATTTGGATTATTAGGAGGATATTACATTGGTGTGTTTACAAAAATGTGGTCTGCTGCCGACTTTATTACAGGTTTGCAAATGAATATGGCAACAAAATTATTTGTGTATACATTTGTTAAAACCATGGTTTTCGCCTTTGTTATTGCTACAATTCCAGCTTATTATGGTTATAAAGTAAAAGGAGGATCGTTAGAAGTTGGTCGTTCTGCAACAACAGCAGTTGTTTGGACATCTGTAGCGATTATTGTAATCAATTTAATTTTAACACAAACAATTTTAAGCTAATGATTGAAGTAAAAGAAATCAGAAAATCATTTGACGCAGTTGAAGTACTGAAAGGTTTTTCTGTGACTTTCGAGAAAGGAAAAGTTAGTTTGATTATTGGTCAAAGTGGTTCTGGTAAAACAGTTTTTCTTAAAAACTTGATTGGATTATTAACGCCAACTTCAGGTGAAATTTTGTATGAAGGAGCAAATATGATTGATTTTGACTACAAAGAAAAGCAACGTTTACGTTCAGAGATTGGAGTAGTTTTTCAAGGATCAGCATTATATGATACGATGAATATCGTGGAAAACGTGAAATTTCCTTTGGAAATGTTTTCAGACATGTCAAACGCAGATGCCGATAAACGAGCGAGAGAAGTATTAGATCGTGTAGAAATAGCACGTACAGCTCTTAAAAAATATCCGTCAGAAATATCAGGAGGAATGCAAAAGCGTGTTGCGATTGCGCGTGCAATTGTAAACAATCCAAAATATTTATTTGCAGATGAGCCAAACTCAGGATTAGATCCAAAAACAGCTTTGGTTATCGACCAATTAATTTATGATATCACAAAAGAATATAATACAACAACGGTTGTTAATACGCATGACATGAATTCCGTTATGGAAATTGGAGATCATATTGTTTTTCTAAAAAATGGTTACTTGGAATGGGAAGGAACAAAAGAAGAGATTTTGGTAGCAGATAACCCAAATGTTATTGATTTCGTATATTCGTCAAATCTTTTCAAAAAATTGAGAGAAGCATTATTAAAAGAAAAAAAATAAATCAATAAAAATTCTATGAAAAAATTAATTTTAACTGCAATTATAGGTTTAGCTGCAAATTTTGCAATGGCACAAAATATCAATTTTGGACTTAAAGGAGGAGCAGTTTTCAATACAGATAAAGGAAAAGTTTGGCGTGATGCTGGAAATATTTTCAAAAGAGATGGAAAAGCTTCAGCAGGATTTCAAGCTGGTGCTTTAGCTCGTGTTTCTTTAGCAGGAATTTACATTCAACCAGAATTATTGTACACACAATTCAAAAATGAATATAATGTTGATGGACAAAATCTTGATGTAACTAAAAAACGTTTGGATATTCCTGTAAATGTTGGGAAAAGATTCTTAGGAATTGGGCATGTTCAAGCAGGTCCTGTTTTCTCTTATTATTTTGATGATAAACTTTCTGTAAAAGATTTTTCAACTGCAAAACAAGACGAATTCAATGTAGGAATGCAAATAGGTGCAGGTGTAGAAGTTTCTAAATTATTATTCGATTTACGTTACGAATTCGGTTTAGGAAAAGTTGGATCTGACATTTTAAATGGAAATAACGGACAATACAAAACAGAAAATCGTCCACAAATGTTGAACTTAACAGTAGCATATTTATTCTAAAAGGTTGTTTGTAAATAAATTTATTGGATATATTTGTTCCAAATTGTATTTTTGCAACCTTGTAAATTATTAAAATGGCAAAAAATAATAAAAAAGAAGAATTCGCTACAGAGCAATTCGTAGAAAAATTAGATAGAACAGCTTTCAACGTAGAGTTTTTTGTTGAAAAATATGCTAAAGCAATTGGTATTGGTTTAGGAGTAATTATTGTAGCTGTTTTAGGTTATTTTGCTTACTTAAAATTAGTCGTAGAACCGAAGTCGGAAGATGCTTTCAAAGAAATGGTTCAAGCCGAACGTCTTTTCGATCAAGATTCTATTAACGTTGCTCTTAATGGTAGCGCAGGAAGTTTCCAAGGTTTACAACAAATTGTTGATGAATATGGAAATACAGATGCAGGTAATTTAGCACGTTTCAAAGCGGCTAGCGCTTATTACAAATTAGGAGATTACGCATCTGCAGTAAAGTTATTAGAAGATTTTAAAACAGATGATAATGTAATGTTAGCGCAAAAATATGGTATGTTAGGAAATGCATTAGTAGCTTCTAACAAATTAGAAGAAGGTTTACCTTACTATGTAAAAGCAGCTGAAGCAACGGAAGTTGAAACGTTACAATCTACATATTATACAAAAGCAGGTGAAATTGCAATGGAATTAGGTAAAAATGCAGATGCATTAAAATATTTCCAAGCTTTAGAAGATAAATATCCAAATGCAAACAGTGGTGAAACATCGAAATTTATTGAACGTTTAAAATACGCTTCTGAATCATCGAAATAATTTACTTCAAAAAAATATTTTCAAGCCGAACAAATTGTTCGGCTTTTTTTATTGATTCAAATCAAAGTTTATCCTAAATCATTTTTGTATTTTTACCAATCAAATTTTAAACAAAATGGCAACAGAAAATAAAAATTTATCACAATATAATAAAGCAGAATTACCAAATGTAGCGGGGTCTAAATTTGCAATCATCACATCTGAATGGAATAATCATATTACATTTAATTTGCGAGATGGAGCAAAAGATACATTAATCGATTTGGGAGCAAGCCCAGAAGACGTTACATTGTACGAAGTACCTGGTAGTTTCGAATTAATTTATGGAGCAGACAAAGTAGCACAAACTCATCCAGAATTAGACGGAATTATCGTTGTAGGATGTGTGATTCGTGGGGCAACTGCGCATTTCGATTATGTTTGTGAAGGTGTAACACAAGGAATTAAAGATTTAAATATTAAACATAATATTCCAGTTATCTTTTGTGTTTTAACAGATGAAAATGAACAACAATCAATAGATCGTTCTGGAGGAAAACATGGAAACAAAGGAGTTGAAGCAGGAGTTGCAGCTGTAATGATGGCTGATATGAAAAAGAAATTAGGAATATAATTTAACCTGATTATAATTCAAAATTTAACCAATGCCTATAGCCGAAGATTTTAAATCCATTTATACCAAACAATGGGAGATATTTTTCTCTCAATGCGATCCAACTGGAAAAATGAAATTGTCAGAAATGGCAAATCTTTTTCAATTAACAGCTTCGGAGCATGCAATAAAAGCAGGATTAGGATTTTTTGATTTACAAGAATTCAATCAATCTTGGGTAATGAATCGACTTCGAATAGAAATTGAAGAATTACCTTCTTGGACAGATTTTGTAGATGTAAAAACGTGGATAGAAGTATTGAAAGTTGCAAAATCTATTCGTGATTTTACAATCGAAAAAAATGGAAAGAAATTAATTGGAGCATCTAGTTTATGGGCTGTTTTTAATACAGAAAAACGTCGTCCAGATATTCTTCAAATCGATTCATCCCACATTGAACGTTTTCCTGATTTGAAACCAACGAAAGTCGAAAATTCTGTTCTAAACATAGATTTTGAACCAACAGAAATTATTCCATATAAAGTACAATTTTCTGATTTGGATATTGTAAAACATGCAAATAATACCAAATATTTAGATTGGTGTTTGAATACAATTAATCCAGAAATAATGTTAGAACATCGTGTAAAAACAATTGATATGAATTTCTTGAAGGAATTGAGTTTACATGACGAAATTGAAATTCAGAAATTAGAAACGGAGAATTTAATTCAGTTTAAAATTGTGAATCAAGATAAAGTAAACTTTGTTTGTCGATTAGAATTGAAATAGAATAAAACAAGAAAAAAGGTTTCAGAGATGAAACCTTTTTTTATTCTTCTTTCTTTAATTCAAACTTTGTCGAATCAGCCGTTTCTATTTTCTTTTGATTTTTATCTAATTGAATAATCTTTCCTTCTTCAACTAAAAATGCATTTGGCACATTTGCTATTTCTGGAAAAACAATCGTATTTCCATCTTCTTTAAACTGAAAAGTTCCAGTTGTCATGATTGCATTTTTGTCTAATCCTAAACGTTTTGTAGAATAAACATATCCTTTATTTGATAATAATTTAATTTCCATTTCAACATCTTTACAATCATCTTTGTAACAAGGCAAAACACCTTTGTAAACTCCCTCATATTGAATTGAATTTTCAGCTGTTTTTGCTTCAACTTTTACTGAATCATTTACATTTTCAACTTCGTTTTTTACAGGTTCTGTTTCGCTTTTACAACTTGACACAACAAAAGCTGCGATTGTAAATGTGGCTAAAATTATTTTTTTCATTTTTTAGAATTTGATTTAAAGGTAAGTAAATTTTGAGCCAAAAAAAATCCTTCTGAATATTTTCAGAAGGATTTGTATGATGTTTTATAATCTTATTTGATTAGAAAATTTCTTTCGCAGCAAAGTGGAAAGCAGCTTCAATAGCAGCATTTTCATCAGAATCAGAACCATGAACAGCATTTGCATCAATAGATTCAGCATATTTTGCACGGATAGTCCCTTCTGCAGCTTCAGCTGGGTTAGTAGAACCGATTAAAGTACGGAAATCTGCAACTGCGTTATCTTTCTCTAAAACTGCAGCAACGATTGGTCCAGAAGTCATAAATTCTACTAAATCTTTGAAGAAAGGACGTTCTGCGTGGATAGCGTAAAATGCTTCAGCATCTTGTTTTGCTAATTGAGTCATTTTAGCCGCTTTAATTTTGAAACCAGCGTCTGTAATATCTTTTAAAATATCTCCTATATGTCCTTTTGCAACTGCATCAGGCTTAATCATTGTGAATGTAATGTTTGCCATTTTATTGAATTCTATTTATTACTTATTTTTCGAGGTGTAAAACTACAAAAATGATTCGAATCTTTAAATTTTATAATTAAAATTTCTTGTTATAAAAATGTGAAGAATAAGATTGTTTTTCTTAACTGATTCAATTCAATAATTTTCTTTATTTTAATTGAAATGATAAAGATGATTCGATTTGGGTAAACTCTTTTAATCAACGTTATTTCGGAATTTTCAGAAGATATAATTTGAAACAATGGATAAAATTAATCCAATTAAAAAGCGAGAATTAATCTCGCTTTTAGTTTTTAATATCTATCGATAGGATTGTTTCCTATTTCATTGATTGAATCATCAGCTTCCTTAGGATTTGGTCCCCATTGATTAGATCCTACTTGACTATCTGTTAAAAGCGCAATAAGTAATAGAATCCCTCCTACAAGAGGAATTAACCCAATCAAATAGTACCAACCGCTTTTTCCTGTATCGTGTAATCGTCTTACAACAACAGCTAATGAAGGAATAAACATAGCTAATGAATAAATCATTATAATTATATAAATTAAGTAGATGAATAGCCCACTACCCTCTGAATTATCGCTTAGCCCTGCAGCTAAAATAATAAGAACATATAATACTAATGTAATAAGAAAATTACATAACATAAAATACCAATATTCACTTCTACGAGCTCTTCCCGAGAAATTAGCGTAGTTTTCGAAAACGACTTTTTTGTACCAGTCAATCATAAATTATATAGTTTAGTTTCGCTAAAACTAATAAGATTAATTGTATTGCACAACTCTTAGTTCTCTTTTAATTGTTTAGTTTTAAACATTTCGGGTTTATAATTAGTTATAAAAACACCGAGAATAATAAGAATTGTTGCTGCAATAAATTTTGATGTAATTTGCTCATCAAGAATCAACCAGCCTAAGAAAATGGCAATTATTGTATTGAAATAAGATAAAATAGAAACTTGTATGGGCGAAATCTTAGTTAATGCATAATGAAAAGAGAAAAATGCAATAACAGAACCAAAAATAGCTAAATAAATCATCGCAGAAATACTTTTTGTGCTCCAATTCTCAAAATTATAATTGTTTGTAAATGTGAATGCAAAAATAATTTGAACAATTCCAGCAAACATAAATTGATAGAAAAGATTGAGGGAGATATTTTTAGATTGAATATTCATTTTCTTTGTAAAAATAGTTCCGCCCGCCCAACCTGTAATGGCACAGAAAAGGAGAATAATTCCAGTACGATATTCCGGATTTACTAATTCTTGTAAACCGTCCCAAAAAATGAATAGAATCCCACTAAAACACATTATAATTCCTATTAATCCTCTGATGCTAAATTTTTGTAAACCTATTGCAACACTACCAATAAAAACTAAAATTGGTGAAGTCGCATTAATTAATGAGGCTAAACCACTTGATACATTTTCTTCCGCAACAGTTGTTAAACCATTTGCAATGATTAGCATCAAACTTGAAAAAATAAGTTGATAAGATAGATTTTGCCATCCAATCCATTTTAATTTTTGTTTAGAGAGCAAAATAATTAGCATAATTATTCCAGCTAAAAATTGACGAATTCCAGCAACAAACCAACCAGGAATTGTTTCTACAGCAACCCGAATTCCGAGAAAAGTAGTTCCCCAAACAATTGCAACTAGTATTATAGAAATCAATAATTTGATGTCTTTCATGATTGAACATTTAAAAGTGTTAATTCTAAAAAGTAGAGTTATAAAAATAAAAAAGCATCTTGAATTCAAGATGCTTTTTTAAAAGTTTATTTTTTATTAATTATTTCACAAAATCTTCAGCTTGTTTTAGTGCAGCATCCAATCCAGAAACTTCTTTACCTCCAGCAGTAGCTAAGAAAGGTTGACCTCCACCGCCACCATTAATGTGTTTAGCGATTTCTTTTACAATTTGTCCAGCATTATAACCTTTTTCATCAACAAGGTTTTTAGCAATAGAAATTGTAATCGATGGTTTTACAGCATCATTTGTTCCTACAACAATAAAAGCATTTTCGATTTCTTTTGTTAAATCAATTGCATTTTGTTTAGCAGCATTAGTATCTAAATTTGTTTTTACAGCTAAGAAATTAACACCGCTAATATCTTTAATTGCAGCTTTCCAAGTTGCTTTTTCTGAAGAAGCTTGTTGTGCAACAAAAGATTCTAATTGCTTTTTCAGTTCAGCATTTTCATCTAACAAATTCTGAACAGCTTTTACAGCATCATTCTTCGTTTTAAGTGCAGCTAAAACATCATTGTAGTTTTTCTCAGCATCTTTGTATGCTTCGATTGCTTTGTTTGATGTAATTGCTTCGATACGACGAATACCTGCAGCAGTTGATGATTCAGATAAAATTCTGAACAAACGAATATCAGCTGTATTTTTCACATGCGTACCTCCACATAATTCGATAGAAGATCCAAAACGAATTACACGAACTTTATCACCATATTTTTCTCCAAATAATGCCATTGCTCCATCAGCGATTGCTTCGTTGATATCACAATCTCTTTTTTCGATTAATGGTAAAGCTTCTGCAATTTTATCGTTTACTTTTTGTTCTACAATTGCAAGTTCTTCATCTGTCATTTTAGCAAAATGAGAAAAGTCAAAACGTAAATAATCATCTCCAACATAAGAACCTTTTTGTTCTACGTGTGTTCCTAAAACTTCGCGCAATGCTTCGTGCATTAAGTGAGTTGCAGAGTGATTTTTTGTTGTTTCGTTACGTTTTTCAACATTTACTTTTGCATTAAATGTAGCGTTTACGTTTTCTGGTAAAGTTTCAACAAAATGAATAACTAAGTTGTTTTCTTTTTTTGTGTCAACAATATCTATAGTTTCATTCAAAGTAGAAATAGATCCTGTATCTCCAATTTGTCCTCCAGATTCTGCATAGAATGGAGTTTGGTCGAATACTAACTGGAAAAATTCTCCTTTTTTATTTTTTACTTTTCTGTAACGTGTAATTTTTACTTCGGCTTCTGTATTATCATAAGCGATCGAAGATTCGTTTCCTTTATCATCTAAGATAACCCAATCATCAGTTACCAAAGCTGTTGCTTTTTTCGAACGTTCTTTTTGTTTCGCCATTTCAGCTTCAAAACCAGCTTCATCAATCGTGAAACCTTGATCTTCAGCTACAATACGAGATAAATCTGCAGGGAAGCCGAATGTATCATATAACTCGAAAACAACATCTCCAGGAATAATTTTAGATTCTCCTAATTGCTCGATAATTTGATTTAATCGATTTAATCCTTGTTCAATTGTACGCAAGAAAGAAGCTTCTTCTTCACGAATAACACCTGTAACAATTGTTTCTTGTTTTACTAATTCTGGGAAGAAATCGCCCATTTCCGCTTTCAAGATTGGATATAATTTATAGATAAAAGGTTCTTTAAGCCCTAAGAAACGATATCCATAAGAAATTGCACGACGTAAAATACGACGAATAACATATCCAGCTCCTGTGTTAGAAGGTAATTGTCCATCTGCTATTGCAAAAGAAACTGCTCGTAAATGATCTACAATAACACGAATTGCGATATCTGTTTTTTCTGCTGCTCCGTATTTTACACCAGAAATCTCTTCTAATTTTTGAATTGTTGGTTGAAAAACATCTGTATCATAATTAGATGTTTTTCCTTGTAAAACCATTGCCAAACGCTCAAATCCCATTCCTGTATCAATGTGTCGAGCTGGCAAAGATTCTAAAGAACCATCTGCTTTACGTTGATATTGCATGAATACCAAGTTCCAAATTTCAATAACTTGTGGATGGTCCATATTTACCAATGTTTTTCCATCAACAGCTAAACGTTCTGCTTCTGGACGAATATCTACATGGATTTCAGAACATGGTCCACATGGTCCAATATCACCCATTTCCCAGAAATTATCTTTTTTGTTTCCGTAAAGGATACGATCTTCTGCAATATGTTGTTTCCAAAGTTCTAATGCTTCTTCATCTAATGATGTTCCATCTTCTTTATCACCTTCAAAAACAGTTACATAAATTTGATCTTTAGAGATTCCGTATTTTTCTGTTAGTAATTCCCAAGCCCAAGCAATTGCTTCTTTTTTGAAGTAATCACCAAAAGACCAGTTTCCTAACATTTCGAACATCGTGTGGTGGTAAGTATCTTTTCCTACATCATCCAAATCATTATGTTTACCAGAAACACGAAGACATTTTTGTGTATCCGCGATACGATTACTTTTTGGAGTTCCATTTCCTAAAAAGAATTCTTTGAATTGTGCCATCCCCGAATTATTAAACATTAATGTCGGATCGTCTTTCAAAACAATTGGTGCAGATTTTACAATTAAGTGCCCTTTTGTCTCAAAAAAATGCAGAAATTCTTTTCTTATATCTTTGGATTTCATTTAATTAAAATATTTTTATCATTTGATTAACAAGTTTACTCGTACAATATTCGTTACTTTGCAAACGTTTTACAAAGATAATAAAAGCTTGGTTAAGTAATGGAAAATAAAAACTATAAGTATAATTCTGCAAAATTTTTGATGAGTTGGACAAAGAAAAGAATCCAAAAAACTCCTAAAACAGCTTTATACATATTACTATTTTTATGTCTATCGACAATATCTGCTGGGATGATTGGTTATCATTTTAATGATTCTGAATATGCATCGAAAGCAGGAAAATTCAAAAACAACGAAAGCAAATTATTAGCTGAGTTAGAGAGAATGGAAAATGAAAATCAACAATTACATAAAAAATTCAAAGAAGTTGAAGAAGCTTTAACAGAAATCGAAGAAAAAGATCGCAATATTTATCGTACTATTTATGATATGCGTGTCAATGAAAATATAGATTCTGTCAATAAAGAAATTGATAATTACACTGCAGAAGATATCGAAAAATTAATCGATAAAATTGAAGTTGAATCAAAATCTTTGGACGAAGTTTTTCGTTCTGCTGGAGTTAAAGATGCAAATTTATCTTCAATGCCAGTTTTAAAACCAGTGGCAGATAAATATGTCAATCGTTTAGCTTCAGGATTTGGAACTCGTTTTCATCCTATTTTGAAAGTAAATAAAATGCACAAAGGTTTAGATTTTGCTGCTTCTAGTGGAACTCCTATTTATGCAACTGGAGATGGTTCTGTAAAAGTTTCAGAATTTAATTCTGGTTACGGAAATATGGTGGTGTTGAAACATGGAAATGGATATGAAAGTTTATATGCACATATGTCTCGTGCAAAAGTTCGTAATGGACAAAAAGTGAAAAGAGGTGATGTGATAGGTTATGTTGGAACAACTGGATTATCGACAGGAGCGCATCTACATTACGAAATTCATAAGAACGGTGAGCCAGTAGATCCTATTATGTATTTTTACAATGATGTTGATCCAGACGATTTCATTAAAATTTATCAAAACTCTAAAAAATTGTCATTATCTTTGGATTAAACGCTGATAATGAACGTAGACCTACCTGATAAACTATATTACTCGATTGGCGAAGTCGCCAAAGCCTTTGATGTAAACGCATCGCTGATTCGATTTTGGGAGAAAGAATTTGAAATTATTCAACCCAAAAAAAACAAAAAAGGAAATCGACTATTTACGAAGAATGATATTGATTGTTTTAAGAATATCTATTATTTGGTCAAAATAAAAGGTTATACGTTAGAAGGCGCAAAACAAGCGATTGGTAAAAAAGGAATTGCGGTAACAGCAGAAGAAATAGATGTTGTGAAGCGATTAGAAAATATAAAAGACGAACTCATCAAACTTAAAATGAGTTTTGAATCGGAAGAAATATTAGAAAAAGATGAACTGAATTAAGTTCATCTTTTTGTTTTTATAAAACTTTTGTTTCAATAAGTTTAAAGCCAATTGCAAGTATAAAACTTATAATAATTAAAATCCAGTTTGGTTTTAATTTCGTTTTGAATTCAAATAGTTTTGAGAATATTTCAATCACTCTTTTTCGGTCAATAATTAAGATAACAAAGATTAACGCTTGATAAAAAATTGAAGAGGATAAAGCTTTTATATCATAGAAATAATCTTGTAGAATAATATTGACTAAAATTGTGGTTAATAGAAGACATCCGAAAATTCTGGTTCTACGAAAAAGTAATGTGATTGCACCAATCACTTCAAAAATTCCGATGATGATTGGATATCCTTTGGTAAAACTATAAAAATTCCACATCAATTGATGCCCTTCAGAAAGATGATTATGAATGTTATTATCCATATTTGTGAATTGAGCAGGTTTTATAATTCCATACACAAACATTGAAATTGAAACCGTAAATATAGCTGTCCAATAAAGTATATAAATTAGTTTTTGTTTCATTTTAATTGATTAAAACTTGAAATGCTTTTGCGAACTCTTCCAATTGTTGTAAAGCTCCTTCATCAATAATTTTTCCTTCTGAATTTACTTTTCCTTTTACTCCTTGAATGAGTAAAGTTGTTTCATTATTGAAGTTCGTCATCAACGTTTTCATTATCAATTGCAATTCTTCATGCCCTTTTTCTCCATTTGCAGAAGCAGTGATAATTCCTAAAGGTTTTCCTTCAAAAATAGTTGTAGAAACGCACCATTCTAATGCATTTTTCAATCCACTCGGAATACTAAAAATATATTCGGGCGTACAAATAATTATTCCATCAGCTTTTTCTATTTCAGTTCTAAAATCAAGTATTTCTTGTGGGGTATTTTCGATAGAACGTTCTGGATCAAAATGAGGAAGAGTTTTTAATTGATCAAAAACAGTACATTTGAAATATTGAGATGTAAAAGAAATAAAATTTTCTATGATTTTTTGATTAGATGAATTTTCGCTTGCGCTTCCATTAATGATGAAAATATTTTTCATTTTACTTGATTTGATAATCTAAAATAGATAATTATTCTTAACGTATCTTAAGAAAATTTTCTATTAAGATTTCGTAAATTTACAGATTCAAACGAAAACTCAATGTACTTAATATACGATACAGAGACAACTGGTCTTCCGAAAGATTGGAACGCTCCTATTTCTGACTCCGACAACTGGCCACGTTGTATACAAATTGCTTGGCAGTTGCACGATGAAATGGGACAAATTATTGAACATCAAGATTATTTGGTTCGTCCAGATGGTTTTGATATTCCGTACGATTCTGAGCGTATTCACGGAATTTCGACTGATTTGGCAACCGAAAAAGGTATTCCATTAAAAGAAGTTTTAGACAAATTCAACGAAGTTTTAGGCAAAGCTAAATTCATAGTAGGACAAAATTTAGGTTTCGATATTAACATTATGGGAGCTGAATTTTATCGTATGAATTATGAAAATAATTTAGCCGAAAAACCTGTTTTAGATACGTGTACAGAAGTTACTGCTGAGTTATTAAAACTTCCTGGTGGTCGTGGAGGACGTTATAAATTACCAACTTTAACAGAGTTGCACCAATATCTTTTTGGTGTTCCTTTTGGTGAAGCGCATAATGCAACGGCCGATGTGGAAGCAACAACACGTTGTTTTTTCGAATTGATTCGTAAAGGTGTTTTTACAAAGAATGAATTAGAAGTTGAGGACGAATATTTTGTTCGATTTAATGAAATTAATCAAACAAATATTCAACCAGTTGGATTGAATCACATCAATCTTAAAAAAGCTTCTCAAGAAATTGCCAAAGCAAAAGCCAAAGAAGGAGGTCATGATGAGGTAATAGAAATTTCGGAAGAAGTTTTAAAACAGTTTGAGAAAGCAAAATTTGCGCATTTACATAATCACACACAATTCTCTATTTTACAATCAACAATTTCTGTAAACGATTTGGTAAGTGCTGCGGCTAAAAATAAAATGCCTGCAGTTGCTATTACCGATCATGGAAATATGATGTGTGCTTTTCACTTCAATGCCGCTGTTCAGAATCATAACAAAGCAGCAAAAGAAAAGAATGCAGAATTAATTGAAGAAGGAAAAGAACCAACAGAAGTCATAATCAAGCCAATTATTGGTTCGGAGTTTTTTGTTTGTGAAAATCATTTAGATAAAACCAAAAAAGATAATGGTTATCAAATTGTTGTTTTTGCTAAGAATAAAAATGGTTATCATCATTTGGCAAAAATGGCATCGAAAGCATATACAGATGGTTTTTATTATGTTCCTCGAATTGATAAATCAATTATCGAAGAATATAAAGAAGATTTAATTGTTTTATCTGGAAATTTACAAGGTGAAATTCCAAATAAAATTTTAAATCTTGGTGAAAAGCAAGCAGAAGAAGCATTGCTTTGGTGGAAAGACCAATTTGGTGACGATTTTTACATCGAGTTGATGCGTCACGGACAAGAAGACGAAGATCGTGTCAACCAAACTTTACTTGCATTTGCACGTAAGCACAATGTAAAAGTTGTCGCGACAAATAATACATATTACATCAATCAAGACGATTCTAATGCGCATGATATTTTATTGTGTGTACGCGATGCCGAAAAACAATCGACGCCGATTGGTCGTGGTCGTGGATTCCGTTTTGGTTTACCAAATCAAGAATATTATTTCAAATCGGAAGCAGAAATGAAACAATTGTTTCAAGATATTCCCGAAGCAATTATTAATATTCAAGATGTTATTGATAAAATAGAAGAATACACACTTTATCGTGATGTATTACTTCCAAAATTTGATATTCCCGAAGAGTTTCATCATGCAGAAGATGATGAAGATGGAGGGAAAAGAGGAGAGAATGCTTATTTAAGAGATTTAACTTACAAAGGAGCCGAAAGACGTTATTCCGAGATTACAGACGAAATTAGGGAACGTATCGACTTTGAGTTAACAACGATTGAAAAAACAGGTTATCCAGGTTATTTCTTGATTGTTCAAGACTTTATTGCGGCAGCTCGCGAAATGGGAGTTTCTGTTGGTCCTGGTCGTGGTTCTGCTGCGGGTTCTGCTGTAGCATATTGTTTAGGAATCACCAATTTAGATCCTATTCAATACGATTTACTTTTTGAGCGTTTCTTAAATCCCGATCGTGTTTCCATGCCAGATATTGATATCGACTTTGATGACGAAGGTCGATCTTTGGTAATGGATTATGTGATTGATAAATATGGAGCAAATCAAGTAGCACAGATTATTACGTATGGAACAATGGCCGCAAAATCTTCGATTAAAGATACTGCGCGTGTATTAGATTTACCATTATTTGATGCGAATCGTGTTGCAGGATTAATTCCAAACATGAAATTATCTAAAATCTTTAATTTAGATGATAATGCATTAAAAGGAGCATTAAAACCAGAAGAATTTGATGCTGTAAGCGAATTAAAACGTTTATCAAACGGAAATGATTTAGCTGCCGAAACTATTCAACAAGCCAAGATATTAGAAGGTTCTGTTCGTAACACAGGGATTCATGCATGTGGAGTAATTATTACGCCAGATGATATCACGAATTTCGTTCCTGTAACCACGGCGAAGGATTCCGATTTATACGTAACTCAGTTTGATAACTCAGTTGCCGAAAGTGCAGGATTATTAAAGATGGACTTTTTGGGGTTGAAAACTTTAACCTTGATTAAGGATACAATCAAATTGGTAAAAGCAAGAACTGGAATAGATATTAATCCCGATGAAATTCCTATTGATGACGAAAAGACATATGAACTTTTCCAGCGTGGAGAAACGGTAGGGGTTTTCCAATACGAATCGCCAGGAATGCAAAAATATATGAAGGATTTGCGTCCAACAGTTTTTGCGGATCTAATTGCCATGAATGCCCTTTATCGTCCAGGTCCTATCGAATATATTCCATCATTCGTACGTCGTAAAAATGGGGAAGAACCTATTCAGTACGATTTAGATGCAATGGAAGAATACTTGTCAGAAACGTACGGAATTACAGTTTATCAGGAGCAAGTAATGTTGCTTTCGCAAAAATTAGCAGGTTTCTCGAAAGGTGATGCCGATGTTTTGCGTAAAGCAATGGGGAAAAAGCAGAAAGCGGTTCTAGATAAAATGAAACCAAAATTTATTGCTCAAGCATCAGAAAAAGGACACGATCCTAAGATTTTGGAAAAAGTTTGGACAGACTGGGAAGCCTTTGCATCTTATGCCTTCAATAAATCGCACTCAACATGTTATGCGTGGGTTGCCTATCAAACAGCTTATCTCAAAGCACATTATCCTGCCGAATATATGGCAGCCGTGCTTTCGAATAATATGAATGATATCAAACAGGTTACATTTTTCATGGAAGAATGTAAACGAATGGGATTAACAGTTCTTGGACCAGATATCAATGAGTCGATTACGAAATTTAACGTAAACGAAAATTATGAAATCCGTTTCGGAATGGGAGCTGTAAAAGGTGTTGGGCAAGCTGCTGTAAACTCTATTATCTCCGAACGAGAGAAAAATGGTCCATTCAAAGATATTTACGATTTTGTAAAACGTGTAGAATTAAGAACGGTTAACAAAAAAACAATCGAAAATCTTGTTTTAGCAGGTGGTTTCGATTCGTTTGAGTTTCATCGTGGTCGTTATTTCTTTATCGAGAATACAACAACAAATCTTGAGAAGTTAATCAAATACGGAGCAAATTATCAAGAACAGAAAAACTCTTCTCAAACTTCTTTATTCGGAGATTTCGGAGGAGATTCTACCATAGAAGATGTTGTTCCAATGTTGCCAGATTGCGAAAAATGGAACATGTTGCAGCGCTTGTCAAAAGAAAAAGAAGTTGTTGGGATTTATATTTCCTCACATCCTTTGGACGATTTCAAGCACGAATTGCGAATGGCTTCAAATTGTAGTATTTCTGATATTAATACCAATGAAGATAACTTCATTAACAAAGAAGTTTCCATTTGTGGAATGATGTCGAATATTCAACACAGAATCGCGAAAAACGGAAATGAATTTGGAATTTTTACCTTTAGCGATTACACCGATTCAATGGACATTATGGTTTTTGGAAGCGATTACATGAAATACAGACATTTTATGCAAGAAAACATGTTCTTGAATTTGAAATTGAATATCACCAAAAAAGAATTCAAAGACAAAGAAGGAAATGTAACGCAAGGACGTGTGTATAAGAACATCACGAATATTTTATTGTTGAATGAAATTGTTGAAAAACAAGCCGAAAAAATGACGGTTAAAATTGAAGTACCAGAATTTTCGCAAGAAACATTCAACAAATTATCCGATATCATGTTCAAATATCAAGGCGATAAATTACTAAAAATACAGTTGATAGATCCTAAAGATTATTTGAATAATTTAGATTTACCAGCAAGTAAAATCAAAATTAATATATGTAGAGATTTATTGCAAGAATTAGATGAATTGCAGGAAATTACATTCAAACTGAATTAATTATTCGTTTAATCTATTGAATAATTGATAGATATTATGGATGAAATTTTTCCACAATAAAATTTTATGTAGATTTGTAAACTTAAGATTAGATAAAAAATATAAGATTATGGCATTAGAAGTAACAGACGCATCATTTGCATCAGATATTATAGAGTCAGGTAAACCTGCAATGGTTGATTTTTGGGCTGTTTGGTGTGGTCCTTGTAGAATGGTTGGTCCAGTTGTGGAAGAAATTGCTACAGAATATCAAGGAAAAGCAGTTATTGGTAAAGTTGACGTAGATACAAACCAAGAAATTGCAGCAAAATATGGAATCCGTAATATTCCTACAATTTTATTCTTCAAAAACGGAGAAGTTGTGGATAAAGTTGTCGGAGTTGTTCCAAAAGAGCAATTAGTAGAAAAATTAAACGCGATTTTATAATAAATTAAATCGTTGATTTTGAAATAAAAGAATCTTGGAACGAAATTTTCCGAGATTTTTTTTGCAAAAAGTTTAGGATTTATCAGAAATCCACCTATATTTGCAATCCGAAATCGATACAGATTTTGATCCGGTAGTTCAGTTGGTTAGAATACTTGCCTGTCACGCAAGTGGTCGCGGGTTCGAGTCCCGTCCGGATCGCCAAAAGTTTCGTTCTTTTACAATAATATATTTTTTATAATTTCTGATCCGGTAGTTCAGTTGGTTAGAATACTTGCCTGTCACGCAAGTGGTCGCGGGTTCGAGTCCCGTCCGGATCGCAATTTTTTATAAAAATTCATAAAAAATATATTTAATTTATAATTTTCTGATCCGGTAGTTCAGTTGGTTAGAATACTTGCCTGTCACGCAAGTGGTCGCGGGTTCGAGTCCCGTCCGGATCGCATCTATTTCTTTTTCTATTTTAGAGTGATTGAAAATTATAAATAAAAAAAACAAACTGATCCGGTAGTTCAGTTGGTTAGAATACTTGCCTGTCACGCAAGTGGTCGCGGGTTCGAGTCCCGTCCGGATCGCCAACATATAGCTTCACATATTTATTGTGGAGCTTTTTTTTTGCACTAAACTTTCCACACGCTACATTTGTATCCCAATAAATAATAAGAATGAATCATATTTATTTGGTAAACGCTTTAGTAACAGACCAAGCAGGAAGAATGTTAGCAGTTAGAAAAAAGAATTCAAAATTTTTTCAGATGGTTGGCGGAAAAAGCGAAAAAGACGAAGAACCACTCCACACGCTTCGACGAGAATTTTTAGAAGAAATTAATATAGATATTCTATTGCATGATGTGTCATTTTTAGGCAAACATTCTACTAGCGCAGTAAATGAAGAAAATACTCAAGTACATGCAAATGTATTTCATGTCAAATTAAATGCATTAGAAACGCTTAGAATTGCTTCTGAGATAGAAGAAATGGCATGGATAACCAAAGAAGATTATCATACCTATCAACTTGCGCATTTATTAGAAGAATTTAGCTTGCCGATTTGGTTAGAAAAAAAAGATTTGTAATGTTTGCAGAACTTCCAACGCTAGAAATAATCCAATTGTAATGTTCGCCAATAGGATTTTATTCCAAACAGGTCTATTTGTAATGTTTGCCAATAGGATTTTATTATAAACAGGTCTATTTGTAATGTTCGCCAATAGGATTTTATTCCAAACGAGTCTATTTGTACTATTCGCCAACAAGATTTTACAAAAAACATTGATTTCGAAATAGCTAAAAAAATAAATAAAAAAAACTGTCACCAAAATAGTTCATGTTTTAGGACAGTTTTTTATATATAAAGTATTCTTTATTTAGCGAGGAGTTCCCCAACCCCAAGGAGCAGGAGGAGCAGGAATTTCTTTTGATAAATCGAAATAGATATTGAAAGGATTTTTCGAGCCTGGCTTTTGCAAATTATAACTAAACGTCTTATCGTCTAGCGTAATCCACCAAATATTAGTCGAGGCATAATCTATCATACTTGCCGTTTCCTGATCGGCAGGAAACATTTGGAAATCTTTGAAACCATAATTGCTGTTTGTACCACCGTAATAGGTTACTTTTTCTGAAGTTCCGTTTTCGTGTCTGTGGTCGTGTTTTAGCGTTATTACATCGTTTTTTTTGGTCAGAACCCATGTTCTCGAATAATTATCGCCAACATTGAAAGGGATTTTTATTTCGTTTTCAGTACAGCTTTTTACGTGCATAGTCAATTTTTTGCCTGCAAAATCATCGCGTGTAATATGTTCGGCTAGTTTGCCTTCGTAGGCTTTGCTACAATGTTTTTTTAGGTTTTCCCAGAATATTTCGGATGGTTTTTGGGTTTGCGCAAATAGGGAAGAACAGCCAATGAAAAGAAAGCTAAGTTGTAAAAATTTTTTAATCATAATTTGTGATAAATATTAATTAATAAGGTTTTAAAGATAAACTTTTTAAAATGGATAGATTTCTGTTCTGAATTTTTAATGTACTTTAGAGATTTAAAATCAGACATAAACCATGAAAAAAATCTATTTTTTTACTTTTATTTTACTTGCTAATTTTTCTTTGGGGCAAGAGAAAGCTTATCGCTTTTTATACGATTTTCATCAGGATACAAAATTAGATAAGGCCGAGAATCCGAATATATCTTCTGATGATTATGTGGTTATTGTAGCGGAGCTAAATAAGTCGTATGAGGTAGAGGTGATGGCAAATACATCTTTCTCGTTTGTGAAATTGGTAGAGAAAATAAACAATGAACAAAACAAATCGTTTATAAAAATAGAGCCAGAACCGAAATGGTTGTTAAATGATTTTGTTTCTGATGCCTCTTTCAAATATTCAGATTTTGGAACTACTTACTTTAAAGATTCTATCCAGACACTTTCTGTATTACCAACACGAAATTCTAAAAAAGTTTTAGGGCTAGATGCAAAGGAATTTATTGCAGAGGATGCTTCTTTTAATTATCGTTTTTGGTTGGTGAAGTATAAAAATCTTACGGTGAGTCCTCTAAATTTTCAGTTCAAAGATTATATTCTTGTCGAAGCTGAGGTTGTAAATAAGAAACCTAAGGATTCTAAAACTAGTTCTGAGCGAAAGGTAACTTATCTTTTGAAGAACATGGACGAGCAATCTTCTTTTGATTTTAATACGTTGATTCCTAAAAAGGTGATGACGAAATTAGAATTGGATAATATGTTGAAAAAAGCGAATGATCATCTAAATAATGAGGTGGATAAAGATTAATAAAAAAGCCCTCGCTTGTTCAGGGCGAGGGCATATAGTTAAGTGTTTTTTTTTTCAAATAAAAGTTCTGAATTAAAATTAATTAATATCTATAATATTCTGGTTTAAAAGGTCCTTCAACCGTTACACCAATGTATTCTGCTTGTTCTTGAGATAAAACTTCTAATTCTACTCCTAATTTAGCTAAATGTAATTCTGCTACTTTTTCATCTAAACGCTTAGGTAAAGTATATACTTCGTTTTTGTAAGCTGATGAGTTTGTCCACAATTCGATTTGAGCTAAAGTTTGGTTAGAGAAAGAGTTTGACATCACGAAAGAAGGGTGTCCTGTAGCACAACCTAAGTTAACTAAACGACCTTCTGCTAAAACGATGATATCATTTCCGTTGATATTGTACATATCAACTTGAGGTTTGATTTCTGTTTTAGTTGCTCCGTAAGTTGAGTTTAACCAAGCCATATCGATTTCGTTATCGAAGTGACCAATGTTACAAACAACAGTTTTGTCTTTCATTTTCTCGAAATGCTCTGCACGTACAATACCAAAGTTACCAGTAGTTGTAATAATGATATCAGCGTTTCCTACAACTGTATCTAAACGTTTTACTTCGTAACCATCCATAGATGCTTGTAAAGCACAAATAGGGTCGATTTCTGTTACCGTTACAATAGCGCCAGCACCACGGAAAGAAGCCGCTGTACCTTTACCAACATCACCGTATCCACAAACTACAACACGTTTACCAGCGATCATTAAGTCAGTAGCACGTTTGATAGCATCTACTGCAGATTCGCGACATCCGTATTTGTTGTCGAATTTAGATTTTGTTACAGAATCATTTACATTAATTGCAGGCATAGGCAATGTACCTTTTTCCATTCTTTCGTAAAGACGGTGTACACCTGTAGTTGTTTCTTCTGATAATCCTTTGATCTCAGCAACCAATTCTGGGTAACGATCAATCACCATATTCGTTAAATCTCCACCATCATCTAAAATCAAGTTTAATGGTTTGCGATCTTCTCCGAAGAATAATGTTTGCTCGATACACCAATCGAATTCCTCTTCGTTCATCCCTTTCCAAGCATACACAGGAATACCAGCAGCAGCAATTGCAGCAGCAGCATGATCTTGTGTAGAGAAAATATTACATGAAGACCATGTAACATCAGCTCCTAAAGCTACTAACGTTTCGATTAATACTGCAGTTTGGATTGTCATGTGTAGACAACCTGCAATGCGAGCACCTTTCAATGGTTGAGTTGCTTTATACTCTTCACGGATAGCCATTAACCCAGGCATTTCTGCCTCAGCCAACGTAATTTCCTTTCTTCCCCACTCAGCTAAAGAAATATCTTTAACTTTGTATGGAATGTATTGCGTTTTTGTATCCATCAATTGATATATTTAACTAACTTTTTATAAGGGACAAATTTACAAACTAATTTCGATTAATAAAATGCCTATCATCGATTATATTAACGATTTTAAACATACGCGTATTATAACGTGGAATGTGACAGAATCTAATGAGGAATTGCTAGAATATCTTGATTTAGAAGATTATAGAATGGAAAAATATAGAAATCTTCGACCTAAACAGGCTAGGGAATATCTTGGGTTGCGTGCTTGTCTAAAGGAATTGGATTTGGATTATGATGTAAATTACGATGAACGTGGAAAGCCTTTTTTACCTACGAATAAAGAAATTTCTATCACGCATTCCTATGGTTTGGTTGCTGTTGGTGTAAGCGAATATAATATTGGGATTGATATAGAATTGTCGCGACCAAAAAAGATTCTAAATATCAAACATAAATTTGCGCGTCCAGATGAATTGGTTTGGATTCCGAAAGAACATGAGATTGAATATCTGCATATTATTTGGGGAATGAAAGAAGGTTTGTACAAATTGAATGGTGGAAATCTTTGGAATTTCTTGAATCATTATCGTGCTGAAGAGTTTGAATTGATAGAGAATAAACAATTTATTTGTTGGATTTCGGATGATGTAAAATCTCGAAAATATCATGCTTTTTATAAGAAAATAGAAGATTATTATTTGGTTTGGGTGTTGGATTATGAATAGATTAAAGTTATAAATAATATCTTTTTTTGAAACTGAAAGCATAATCGGTTTCTTTATTTTTTTGTAAATAATCTAATCTTTCTACCGCTTCTTGGATAGTTGGAAAGTCATTATTTTTTATCCACCATAATGCATAATGAGCTTCACCATATTTTGAGAACCATTCTTTTCGTCTTTTTAAAAAATCGGTATGAAATGTTCGATAAGTGAAATTCTGAAGTGATTCTATATCTTCCCAAACAGAAATGTTAATGATAATTTGTTCATCATGGTAAGGGTTAAATTCTGTTGCATTATTGGTTTCGTCTTTTAGTCTCCATATAAAACCATCACTATTTTCTGCAAGTTGATTTACATGTTCAAGGTTATCTACAAATTCTTTCATAATCGGATCGTTAATATTAATTCCGATCATTTTTGCAATATTTATTTGGGCTAATTGGTACATCGTTTAATTTTTAAATTATATACTTGTAAATGTATTGAGTAAATTATACAGAGTCAATAACTATTATTTATGGTAGTTTAAAAATTAAACAAATGGAAGATTCTTGCAATATAAATTATATTAAATATAAATCGAAAGAATATCCATGTGCAACAAGTTTTGTAATGGATTTGATTGGAGGAAAGTGGAAAACCGTTATTTTATGTCAATTAAAAAATAAGGAAAAAAGATTCAATGTATTAAGAAAAGAATTATCATTTATAACCGAATCTACTTTGAGTTTGCAGTTGAAACAATTAGAAGAAGATGGTTTAATCATAAAAACGATTTATGGAGAAAAACCTCCTTTAAAAGTGATTTATAAATTATCAGAATTAGGAGCTTCTTTTATGCCAATTTTAGAGGAAATAAATACTTACGGAAAGAAAATTTTAAAGGATAATAAATTTTGAACTCAGAACCCATCATTTTAGTATATGAACGATTTTATTGATTATATCATTCTACCTTACAAAACGTATTCAACGCTGAATATTATTCTTGAAACGATTGCAACGCTATTCGGAATTATTTCGGTTTATTATACTTATAAACGTAATATTTTAGTTTATCCAACAACGATTATTTCGACCTTTATTTTCATTTATTTATTTTTTAATTGGGGATTATATGGCGAAACAATTATTAATGTCTATTATACTTCGATGGCTATTTATGGTTGGGTTTTATGGCAAAAAAACTTAGAAGAAGATCATCGACATGTCGATGTTTCGTGGGCTTCGAGAAAAGAATATATTTATACAATTTTACTATTTGTGTTGAGTTTTCTATTTGTTTTGATGATTTATTATTTCCGTCCTGTTATTCAAAATGGTTTTGATGTTGGTTTTATCGATCAATGCAGATTTCATTACACAAAAATAGATTTTATAGATGCTTCGACAACTGCCATTTTTTTGATTGGAATGTGGATGATGGCAAGAAGAAAGATTGACAATTGGTTTTTTTGGATTATAGGAGATTTAATTATGATTCCGTTAATGATTTACAAAGGAGCAGTTATCACTTCTGTACAATATATTGTTTTATTGATTTTATCATTTATAGGTTTAATTGATTGGATCAAATCAGCGAGAAATTCCCAAAAAATAGTGAGTTAAGAAATAATTTTAATTTAGTATTTTAGCAACAATTATAAATTGAAAATAACAATCTAAATAGAATAACGATATGGAGAATCAACAAGTGTATCAACAGAATCAATTGGTTGCAGAAGCAACAAGCTTAGAAAGAGCAAATTTTTATAAACATACTTACGGACATGTTGCTGGAGGAGTTTTGGTATTTGTATTAATCGAATCTTTGATGCTAAAATCAGAAGCTTTGGTTAATTTCATGTTAAGTTTAACTTCTGGATATCTTTGGCTTGTTTTATTAGCTGGTTTCATGGGAATTACATGGGTTGCTCAAAAAATGGCTTATGGATCTGTTTCGAAATCGAAACAATATTTAGGTTACTTTTTATACATCGTAGCAGAAGCATTAATCTTTGTTCCGATGCTTTATATTGCATTATATTATGGAGGAACATATGTTATAAAACAAGCTGCAGTTGTAACAGGTGGATTATTTATAGGATTATCTGCAATTGTATTTTTAACAAAAGCAGATTTCTCAATTTTGAGAGGAGCTTTAACAATAGGATTTTTCTTAGCAATAGGATTGGTTATCGCTGGAATGCTATTTGGTTTTGATTTAGGCTTATGGTTTTCAGTAGCAATGTGTGCTTTAGCTGGAGGAGCGATTTTATACAATACACACCAATTAAAATATGAATTTGGAACACAACAATATGTAGCAGCGGCATTGTCGTTATTTGCTTCATTAATGTTATTATTCTGGTATATTTTAAGAATTTTTATGAGTAGAGATTAATTATTAGCAATAATAAATTTGTATATTGAACCGTAACATTTTTGTTACGGTTTTTTTATTTAAAATACTATGACAGATAAAGAAAAGGAAGACGATAGAATACAATCTCCATTTCGGCCAAAAGATTGGAATGAGATTAGAATAAATGATTCTTGGGCATTGTTCAAGATTATGGCAGAGTTTGTAAATGGTTACGAAGTAATGTCAAAAATAGGACCTTGTGTTTCTATTTTTGGTTCGGCAAGAACTTCACCAGATCATCCATATTATATTTTAGCAGAAGACATTGCTTATCGATTAACGCAAATAGGTTTTGGCGTGATTACTGGTGGCGGTCCTGCTATTATGGAAGCTGCAAATAAAGGAGCTCAGAAAGGAGGCGGAACTTCTGTTGGATTGGGAATAACATTACCTTTCGAAACAGAATTGAATAAATATATCGATCGCGAATATGAAATTAATTTCGATTATTTCTTTGCACGAAAAGTAATGTTTGTGAAATATTCGCAAGGGTTTATAGGAATGCCAGGAGGTTTTGGAACGTTAGATGAATTGTTTGAATCGATGACTTTGGTACAAACAAAGAAAACTGGTCGTTTTCCAATTGTATTAGTCGGAATTGAATATTGGTCAGGTTTAATTGATTGGATCAAAGAAACCGTTTTGAGAGAAGGTTATATTTCAGAAAAAGATTTGGATCTTTTCCGTTTGGTTGATACAGCAGAAGAAGCTGTTGCTCATATCAAGAATTTCTATGAGAAGAATAATATTAGACTTAATTTTTAAGCAACAAAAAACCTCATCCATTGATGAGGTTTTTTTATTTCATAAAGAATGATAATTATTGTTTAATTAATTTAGACGTTCCAATTTTTCCATTTTTAGCTTCAATATCAAGAATGTAGATACCTTTTGGTAATTCCTTGATATTAAATTGATGTATTGCTGAAAAATTTCCTGAAAATTCTTTGACCAACTTTCCTGATAAATCATAAATTTTTACTTTTTCTGAATTAATATTTAATGAAAAAGAGGAAGAAACTGGATTGGGAGTAACAGAAATTTTTTCTGAATTAACCTCAATATTATCTGTTGATAAATTTGCTTTTGCATTTCCGAAAATTCTGAATTCACCTGGATTTAGATTAATTGTAAACGATGAATTTGTATTGGTTACATTCAGCGTTGTTTCGTCCATTAAATTGTACCAATTTCCTACAAATGGAAAAAGTGGCGCAATTGCTTGAGTGCTTGTAGTAAAGTTTGCAATCACAATAACTTCGTATAAATCAGAAGTTGATAATAATTTATTTGTAATCTGAATACGAGGTTTTAAATCGCCAGATGTAATCGTATAATTATCAGTATCGAAAACTTTGTTGTTTAATTTAAGTCCAATAATTTTTGCCCAAACATCATAAACAGATTTTCTATCTGTATTTGTTAAATAACCAATTTCGCTTGGAATTGGTTTTGGATTGGTGCGACATCCGTCACTATTTGTCCCATCTTGACAATGATTAATCGAGTAATCGTATCCTAATTCTCCGAATTGCCACAACATTTTAGGACCAGGAATTGTAAATAAAACTGCACCAAGAGCTTTTTGTCTTTCTAAAGAAGTTTTTAAATCTTTTACATTATATGTTCCTGAAGATGCACCATATTGTAAATTCTTGTACATCATTCTTTCTTCATCATGACTTTCTGCGTAGGCAACCAAATGTTTTTTCGTAAAACCTTTTACAATATGTTTCAACCAATCAAAGTTACTATCTGAAGTATATCCCATTGTATTCTGATTGAAATTATTCGTCGCTTTACCCCAAAGCATAATTCCTTTCCCTTCGTTAATCCGATAATTCGCCCATTCTGTTTCTTCTTGCGCTGATCCATTATTTCCTAAGTGCTCAAAAATGATGTAAGAATTTGGATCAATAGCCCATTGCATATCAGCATATTTTTTTAAAATTGCTACACGATCAGCTTGATATCCGTTTGTACAAGTTTCATCAGAAGGTGAACAATTTTGTGTAAATCCTTTTGTTAAATCCCATCTAAATCCATCAATTTTGAACTCTTCAATCCAATGTTTTAATGTACGTTGCACATAATTTTGAGTTGGTGTTAATTGATGATTTAAATCGTAACCAACGTTGTAACTATGTTTTGCGGTTTGATTAACATAAGGATTTGTAGCGGTTGGTTCTCCAAAACCATCTCCATCAGGATCGTTCATCCACATTCTAATCAACGGAGATCGTCCATAAACGTGATTTAAAGCAACATCTAAAATGATTGAAATTCCATTTTGATGACATAAATCGATGAATTCTTTCATTTTATCTGCTGGTCCATAAGCTTTATCCAAAGCAAGATGATAAGCGGTATTATAACCCCAAGAAATATTTCCTTCAAACTCCATGACAGGCATCACTTCGATTGCGTTGATGTTTAATTTTTTGAAATAATCAAAATCATCAATTAAAGATTGCCATGTTTTTGTCGAATTGAAATCACGAATTAATAATTCGTAAATCATCAAATTCTCTTTATTTGGTCGAACAAAATTGGAAACTTTCCAATTGTATTTTGCTTGATTTGTTTGTAAAACCGAAACTTCAAATTGTTGCTCAGTAGGATATATAGGCATATTTGGATAAGTTGCAGCAGTAATATACGGATCATCATAAGGCGATAAAACTAAAGTCGAATAAGGATCGGCAGTTTTGATTCCATCACTTGTACGGTATTGAAAAGTATAGATTTCATTAGCTTTAAGATTAGATAATTCAATCCAATATAAATCTTTGTTTGTTGTATCACGATTCATCACATATTGATCTGAAAGTTGCCAATTATTGAAACTTCCAATCACATGAATAAACTCTTTTTGTGGTGCGTATAAAACCAAATATGCTTTTGAAGAATCATTATCCAAGTAATTAATTCCCTCATGTAAATTGGATGGAATTGCCACATCTTTCACTGTTGGTTTGATATTAACTGTAAATGATTTACTTATCGTTTGACCATTAAAAGTTGCATTTAATGTATAATTCTGATTTTGTGAAATGGTATAATTTTTATCAAAAGATGTTGAATTATTTAATACATCAATTTGAGTTCCGTAGGCAGTTAATGTCCAATTAGCAGATTTTGTAGCTGTCGCTTTGATGTTAAAACTTGTTCCTGAAGAAACATTTGTAATTGAATTTCCGAGCGGATTAGCTAAAGTAACTTTGAAAGAACCTACCGAAATAGAAAGATCCGTAGTTTGTTGTTTTCCATCTGCACTTCTAAAAACAATATTTATTGCAGTAATATTTTTAAAAGTATCAACTCCATAGAATTGATAAATAGAATTCGGAATTTCTAACTTATAGGTTGATCCAGAAACGAAAGTTAATTTGGGTTGAGTAGTATTATTTCCCCAACTTCCTATTACATTTTCCCATTGTTTTCCATCGATAGTTACGCCTGTATGCGCATAAATATCTCCCGAATAATTGGCAAGACCTGTTCCTGTTTTATCAAAGTTTATCACAACAGCTTGGTTTGCTTCGGGCGGTGAAGGTGTTGTTGTAATTTGTGCTTTGGTAAAAGATATTACCATTAAAAGCATCAAAATAGATAGAATGTTTTTCATGTTTTGTGTGGTTTAAAAAAAAAGCCATTAAAAAAAGTAATTGAATTTTAATGGCTTTTAAAAAATTAATTGTTGATGAGAAAAAATTTTATTGAGCTTCTACTGTATAAGTTTTCTTTGTGAAATTAGCTGTGATTTTATATTTTCCAGCTTTTATTTTGATGTTAGCTCCGTCTTTATCTGTTAACTCTCCTGTGTTGCTTGTACCACCATAGTTTGTTCCCCAATCATTATTTAAACGGAATTTAAATTCTCCATCTTTTAATGTTGTGGTAATAGTCCAAGCATCTAAAGTTCCATCATAAGATAATTTTTGGTCTGGACCATCCCATCCGTTTGCTGTAGCGTCACCTACTAATCCCCAAGAATAGTTATCTAATTTATAAGTTAGATTTGTTAAGTCCATAGTTATCTTGTAAGTACTAGCATCTACTGCGATGTTTTTACCTCCTTTTTCAAGTTTTCCATTCGATCCACCATAATCTAACTCCCATTTGTTGTCTTGACGGAATTTGATTTCACCACCTTTTAAATCTGTGTACGCTACAAATACATTTGTAACATCAGTTTTCCAAAATGGAACGTCTGGTCCGTCCCAACCGTTAGGAGCGGCAGAACCAACAACACCCCAATTTGTAGATAAATCTGTTGGGTATGGCGTTACTTTTAATGTATTTACATTAGAAATTAATTGTTGAGAACCAGGAGTACCAACTGTAGAAACAATACGATATTCTATCTCTCCTTCTTTAAAAGGTTCTAATCCTAAAGCAATAACTGCTAAATTCAATTCTTTTACGGTAACATCAGCAGTTAATGTTGAAGTTGAAGTAAGAACTTGATGATTTTTAAAATTATCTCCTTTGATATCAATTTGTAATTCATATTTAGGAGGAGTATTTGTTCCATAATTTGCAGCACTCCAATTAAACGTCATTGCTGTGTTTGCAGCATTTTCTTCTAACAATTCAATTGTTGATGAAGCAGGCGTTTCTACTTTCGGTGCAACAAAAGTTGAAGGATCTAATTTGATGATATCTTCATCATCGTTACATGCGCTTAAGGCAAAAATACTCGCACAAGCTAACGAAATATATTTTATAAAATTTTTCATCTTAATAACCTGGATTTTGAGTTAAGTTAGAGTTTACAGCTAAAGCATTAAATGGAATTGGATAGATGTTTCTGTGAGCATCAACATTCATTCCGTTTGCAATTCCACCTTTGAAAGGCCAGTTGTAATTATTTGTGAATCGGTTGAAACGAATTAAATCAGTTCTACGAGTTCCTTCCCAATACATTTCGCGAGAACGTTCTGCTAAAATGAAGTCTAAATTAATAGAGCTTACATTTCCAGATGTATTTCCGTAAGCACGCTCGCGCAATTTATTTACATAAGTTAAAGCAACACCAGTGTCTCCACCGCCTCTCAAAGCAGCTTCTGCATAGTTAAGATACATTTCTGCAACACGGAAAATTGGAATATCTACATCTGCATGTTCTCCAGTGTCGTTGTTACCATTTTTACCATCAGATTTTTTGTTTGAGAATTTTGTAATAGCATATCCTTGTTTAAACTCAGAAACAGTTTCAATTTCGAAAGTTTGTCCATCAGAATGAAACATTGCACGTTTATCTTTCCATGCAGTTGGATTGCCGGCAGAATTACTCTGAGAAACTGCACTTGAAAATTGGTTTACTAATGCTTTTGTAGTACGAGGACCTCCCCAACCACCATTTACACCAAAATCTGCAGGAGCCATAGTGCCACCAATTTTTGATTTTACAATAAATGTTGCTCCACCATAAGTTGTAGAATAGCGACCATCAAAATTGATTGCAAAAATATTTTCGTTTTGCGCTCCATTTGTATCATTATCGGCTAAGAATAATTCGTCGTATGCAGAACCGTTATTGTTTTTGTCAACAGTGTTTAAAACATATCCTGATTCGATTGCTTTTTTAGAATATTCTGCAGCTTCTTTGTATTTGTTTTGACTAACATATACTTCAGAATTTAAATACAAGCGAGATAATAATGCATAAGCTGCAACTTTATCTACTCGTCCATATTCGTTTGTTCTTGCATCTGCTAATTGAGTTTCTAGATCTTTTAATTCAGATTCTACAAAAGTATAAATCTCTTGGCGATTGCTTTGTTTTGGTAATTCTAATGATATTTTTGTAACCAAAGGAACATTTGCATATAAATCCATTAAATTGTAATATGCATAAGCACGAATAAAGCGAGCTTCAGCAACAAATTTTTTCACTTCTGCATCAGTTTCTGCTAATTTTTCTGCTTTTTCGATAAAAGAGTTAGAGAAAGAAACAGTTTGTGCTAAACGAAAGTACATTGCTTCTACGAAAGGATTACTTGCTCCCCAATCCATTGCGTGTAAGTTTGGTAATCCAGCATCTCCCCAACCCACAATTGCTTCGTCAGTTGTTAATTCATTTAAATAAAACATCAAACGTGTATATTGAGAAGTACCTTCGTCAACTCCAACAATATCAGGTTGACCTGCAGGACCTTCTTGTCCTGTAAGAGAAAGAGAAGCGTAAATTTTACCTAACGCAGCTTTTGCTTCTTGAGGATTAGAAAAAACTTGATTTTCTGTTACCATATCAGGATCAATTGGATCTAAATTCAAATCATCATGGCAAGATGTTAAGGTGAATAATGAAAAAATTCCAATTAATGCTATTTTGTTAATATTGAATATGTTTAATTTCATTTTTATACTTTTTTAGAAGTTAACATTTAAACCAAAGACGAATGTTCTTGGTCTTGGATAAAAGTTTCTATCGATTCCGTCAAAAACTTCAGGATCGATTCCGTCATAGTTTGTAAATAAAGCAACATTCTGAACTGCTCCATAAAGACGAACATCCATTCCTTTTATTGCTTGTTTTAGATTGTAACCTAATGTAATGTTATCAATTCTAAGAAAAGATCCATCTTCGATGTAATGGTCACTTGTTAAGTTTGTTGCAGTAATAGCAGAAAAACCTGTATTGTAGTAATCTCTGTGTACATTAGATAAATACCCTTGTCCATTACCAGTTGCTTTAGCTAAATAACCTTTTGCAGACGCCACGTTGTTGTAAACATAGTTTCCGATACTTGCACGAGCTGTTGCAGATAAATCCCAATTTTTGTATCTAAATCTTGTATTGAATCCCATTGTTACATCAGCAAATGGACTTTTGTGTAAGTAACGATCGTCTTCGTTGATAACACCATCATTATTCAAATCTGCATAAGCACCTTCGATAGGTTTTCCATTTGCATCATAAATTTGTTTGTAAACTAAGTATGAAAATGGTGTATGACCTTCTTTGTGAACTTGAATATTGATACCTGTTCCTCCGTCGATACCTCCAACATAGTTGTCATTTTTTAGGTTGACAATTTTGTTATCATTATATGCAATATTATAACCGAAAGACCAATCAAAATCTTTTGATTTGATGATATCAGCATTGATGCTAAATTCAACACCTTTATTCTCCATATCTCCAATATTTTGTTTGATTTTATTAGAGAAATTGGTAAATTGATCTACATAAACTTCGGCAATTAAGTCTTTTGTTTTCTTTTGATAAATATCTAAACTACCGTAAATTCTATTTTTGAATAAGGCATAATCAATACCAATATTTAAGGTGTTGGAAATTTCCCATTTCAAGTTTGGATTAACTTTTTCTGGACGATAAACTTGGTAGAATTTATCTCCAAATTGATATTGCGCTGATGACAAACTTTGTGTATATCGTGTTAAGAATAAATAATCTTCTAAACCATTTACGTTACCAACTTGTCCGTAACCAACACGTAATTTTAAATCACTAAGTGTAGAATTTCCTTTCAAGAATTCTTCGTTTGCTACATTCCAAGCAAAAGCTGCAGAAGGGAAATATCCCCAACGATCATTTGGATTTAATTTTGAAGAAGCATCTGCACGTAATGTTGCTGTTAAGATATAGCGATTATCGTAGTTATAATTAATACGTCCGTAGTAAGACAATAATACACTTTCATATTTGTCTACAACTGCTGCAATTTGACCAATTTCAGCTTTCTCTGAATCGAAAGAGAATTTATCAAAACCAAATTTTTGATATCCGTAACCAGCAATAGCATTTAATGTTGATAAACCAAAAGATTTATTATACGTTAAATAAGCATCTAATAATTTGTTCGAGAATTCGTTGCTGAAGTTAGAATAAGAACCATCCCATTTTGTATTTTTACTTGGTAACGCATAATTTGTTACTTTTCTACCATTCGCGTTTGTGATATCATAACCAACATTTACAGTAGCAGTTAAATCTGGTAAGAAATGCAATTTATAATCCATTTTTGCATTTCCAGCAAAACGTCTTGTTTCTGAAGTATCGCTAACTTCGTTCAACAAAGCGATTGGATTATTTGGAGTTAAATCTCTTAAGAAATATTGTCCGTCAATTAATTGCGTATAAACATTGTATCCTTGCCAAGAATTGATTCCGTTTGAGTAAACAGATTGAGTAGGATCAAACTCTAAAGCTGCTCCAATAGCATCTCTATTTCCAAAAATATTTTCGATATATGAACCACGTGCATTCACTTCAAATTTTAAATGATCATCCAAGAAAGAAGGATTAAGATTAACACTCAAAGTTGTGCGGTTAATATTATCTCCTTTTAAGATACCATCTTGATTTGTATTAGAAATAGAAAAACGAGAAGGCATAAAATCACCTATTTTACCAACTGCACTAAAATTGTGATCGAAACCAACAGCTGTTTTGTAGATTAATTTTTGCCAATCAGTATTTGTATTTCCTAATTTTGCAATATCATCAGCAGTACCGTGTTGATTTACAAGAGCTCTAAATTCGTCTCCATTCATCAAATCAACCATTTTGATAGGGTCATATACAGAAGTTGTAGAGTTGTAGCTGTATTTGAATTGCTTCCCTTTTCCTTTCTTAGTTGTAATTAAAACAACACCATTCGCTGCACGAGAACCATAAATAGCAGTTGCAGAAGCATCTTTCAAAATAGTCATCGTCTCGATGTCGTTAGGATTTAAGAAATCTAATGGATTACGAGATCCTCCAATTTTTTCATCCGAAATAGGTAAGCCGTCAATAACATATAAAGGCTCTCGGTTTAAGGAAATAGAACTATTTCCTCGAATTAAGATTTTTTGATCATCACCAGGAGCTCCACCGCTAGATGTTACCACAACACCAGCAATTTTACCTGTCATTAATTCTTGCGCAGAAGTGATTGATCCTTTGTTGAAATCTTCTGAATTTAATTGATTTACAGAACCTGTAACATCTTCTTTTTTTGCTGTACCATATCCAATTACAACAACTTCTTTCAAGTTTTCTGTCGTTTTAGACATACGAAGTTGTAATTGCGTTTGTCCCGCAAAAGTTATTTCTTGATCGTCATAACCAAAAAAACTGATAACAATTATATCACCATCGTTCGCTTCTAATGTAAAATTTCCTTTTTCATCAGAAACTGTTGCTTCTCCAGTAGTAATGTTCGAAACATCGGCACCAGCTAGAACCGTGTTATTAGTGCTATCTTGCACTGTTCCTTTTATCGCAGTTTGAGCAGATAAAATAGCAGGGCTTGATAAAACTAATGCTAGAAGAGATTGTTTTAAAATCCTCATATATTTTTCGTTTTGTTTCGTTAATTATTAATTTATATTTTTACTTCTCATTACCAAATGTAAGTCGTTTAATTGATTGATTGTGTATGTAGTACACTGAGTAATTAAACGAAAACGTTTTCGTGTTAATAAATAATTAAATTAATTGTTACAGAGTGTTAATTTTTGATAAAAAAGGCTGAAATTAGTAAAATAAGAAAGGGGTTTAAGGAAGAAAGAAGATTATGAAAAAGAATTTGACATTAAAACAGATTGCAAAAGAGTTAGATGTATCGATATCAACGGTGTCTAAGGCATTAAAAAATAGTGAAGAAATTAGTGCTGCAACCAAACAAAAGATTCAAGCATTTGCAAAATTATATAACTATAAGCCCAATAATATAGCATTGAGTTTAAAGAACCGTAAGACGAAAACTATTGCGGTTATTATTCCCGAAATTGTACACGATTTTTTCGCTATGGTAATTAGTGGTATCGAAAATTTAGCAAATCAATATGGTTACAATGTGCTAATCTGTTTGTCAAATGAATCGTACGAACGAGAAGTCATTAACATGGAAATGCTTGCTGCGGGTAGTATAGATGGCTTTGTAATATCACTTTCAAAAGAAACTCAAGCTAAAAAAGATTATCATCACATCAAAGAAATCATAAATCAAGGAATGCCTGTTGTAATGTTTGACCGTGTTACGCGTGAAGTTTATACCGATAAAGTTATTATTGATGATGTTCTAGCTACACAAGAAGCGATACAATATTTCATAAGTAAAGAACGCAAGAAAATAGGCTTTATTACCACACCAGATTATATCAGTGTAGGGCGTTTAAGAACAGAAGGTTATAAAAGAACGTTAGAAGCAAATGGAATTGAAGTAGACGAAAATTTAATTTTGCGTGTAGAAGACGAGAGTCATTTGGACACTATGATTGATGACTTTTTCGAAAACAATAAATTCGACGCAGTAATGGCTGTGAACGAATTATATGCAGCAAAAGTGTTGAGAGCTGCATTGAAGAAAGGAATTAAGGTTCCAGAAGAGTTAAATATTATTGCCTTTACAGATGGTGTAATCTCCAAAAACTCAATCCCAAGCATTTCTACAGTGAAACAAAATGCATTCAAAATGGGTGAAATTGCAGCACGTTTATTGATTCAAAAATTAGAATCAGAAAATGAACATGAACATTATATTACCGAAGTTGTAGGAACAGAATTATTGCACCGAGAAACTACAACGATTTAGTAAGTTTTTTCGGGTTAAATAACTGTTATAGTTGTAATAATCTCAAAAAAAAGTTTTAACATTGTAATCAAATCAAAACATATTTTTACTTCTCAAATCACAAAAATATAGTTTTGATAAGCATAAAACGCTTATCGTAAAATACATAAATAAATTACGATAATGGGAAAGCGTAGATTAGGATTTCTAGAAATCTGGAATTTAAGTTTCGGATATTTAGGAGTTCAAATGGGTTTCGCCTTGCAAAACGCAAATGCGAGCCGTATTCTAAGTTCATTTGGTGCCGATGTGCACGAATTGTCTTGGTTCTGGATTGTAGCACCTTTAATGGGATTGATTGTTCAACCTATTATTGGTCATTATTCAGATAATACTTGGTCTAGATTCGGACGAAGAAAACCATACTTTTTATTGGGAGCATTGCTCGCTTCTATAGGGTTAATTTTAATGCCTCAAGCAGGAGCATTTACTTCATTAATGCCAGTTCTATGGATGGGCGCAGGTTTTTTGATGATAATGGATGCTTCATTCAATATTGCAATGGAGCCAATGCGAGCATTTGTAGCAGATATGTTGCCTTCGGATCAGCGAACATTGGGTTACTCAATTCAAACTGTAATTATTGGTTTAGGAGCGGTTATAGGTTCATGGTTGCCTTATATTCTGAGTAATTGGTTTGGTGTTTCAAGTGTTGCAGCAGAAGGAGAAGTTCCATTTCACTTAATTTTATCTTTTATTATTGGCGCAATAGCAATAATAGTAACAGTTTTAATCACAATTTTTACAACAAAAGAATATTCACCACAAGAATTAGAAGCTTTCGAAAAAGCAGAAGGTCGAGAACCAATTGTAGAAGAAAGAGCAAGTTTAACTCAAATTTTTACCGATTTTGGAAATATGCCAAAAACGATGAAACAATTGGGCTTAGTTCAGTTTTTTACTTGGTTTGCATTATTTGGCATGTGGGTATTTGCTACTCCAGCAATTGCGCATCACGTTTATGGATTATCATTGAATGATACACATTCCGAAACATATCAAAAAGCAGCCGATTGGGTTGGGATAATCTTTGGAGTTTACAACGGGATTTCAGCAATTTTTGCATTCTTTTTACCAGCAATAGCTTTAAAATTTGGTCGAAAAACTACACACGCTATATCATTAATTTGTGGAGGATTAGGATTAATTTCAATCTATTTTATTCACGATCCAAAATTATTAATCCTTTCTATGGTCGGAGTAGGAATTGCTTGGGCAAGTATCTTATCTATGCCTTATGCAATTTTAGCGGGAGCTATTCCTGCGAAAAAAATGGGCGTTTACATGGGAATTTTCAATTTCTTTATTTGTATACCTCAAATCGTCAACGCATTGTTAGGCGGTCCAATTGTAAAATATATTTATAACGATAATCCAATCTATGCCATTGTTACCAGTGGTGTTGCGTTAGTTATTGCAGCACTTTTTGTAACGCGAGTAAAAGACGTGGATGAACCAATCAAAGCATAATCATTTTGAAAACAAAAGCATTTATTTTTGATTTAGATGGTGTCATTGTTGACACTGCTAAATACCATTATTTAGCATGGAAAAAATTAGCGAATAATCTAAATATCGATTTTACGCATGAACATAACGAATTATTGAAAGGTGTTTCTCGTGTTCGTTCATTAGAAATTATTCTTGGATTAGGTAATGTCGAAGCAACTGAAGAACAGAAAAACGAATGGTTAATTCAGAAAAATAAAGAATATTTAGAATTCATCGATAAAATGGATGAGTCTGAAATTTTACCAGGCGTAATGAAAGTTTTAAAATTTCTAAAAGAAAATAATCAACCAATTATTTTAGGTTCAGCTTCAAAAAATGCACGCCCAATTTTAGAAAAAGTTAATATCCTAAGCTATTTCGATGATATTGTAGACGGAAATGATGTTTCGAATGCGAAACCAGATCCTGAAGTTTTTATCGTTGGAGCGAAAAAAGCAAATCAAACAAACGATAATTCAATTGTATTTGAAGATTCAGTTGCAGGAATTCAAGCCGCAAATATTGCAGGAATGACAAGTATCGGAATTGGAGATTTTTCTGTTTTAAATGAAGCGAAATATAACTTCAATAATTTTAATGAAATCACAGAAGAATTCTTATTAGAATTAATCAATCAATAATTATACAAAAGACAATAAAGAAACAAAATGAATCAAGATTATATCATCCCAAATCCGTGGTCAATTATCGAAGAAGGGTTTGAAAAAGATCGTGTAAAATCTTCAGAAAGCTTATTTTCAATTGGAAATGGAGCAATGGGACAACGCGCTAATTTCGAAGAATTTTATTCAGGCGATACATTTCAAGGAAGCTACATTGCTGGTGTTTATTATCCAGATAAAACAAAAGTAGGATGGTGGAAAAATGGTTATCCAGAATATTTTGCTAAAGTGTTGAATGCTCCAGTTTGGATTGGAATTGACATCGAAATTAACGGTGAAAAATTTGATCTAAATACATGTAAAGAAGTTAAAAACTTTCGTCGTGAATTGAACATGAAAGAAGGTTTATTAGAACGTTCTTTCGTTGCAATTTTACCTTCTGGATTAGAAATAGAAGTAAATGTTTGTCGTTTTCTTTCTGCTGATTTAGATGAATTAGGTGTTATCAAATATGATATTAAACCTCTTAATGGAGATGCAAAGATAGTTTACAAACCTTATGTAGATGCAGCTGTAAAAAATGAAGATGCTAACTGGGAAGAAATTTTCTGGCAACCAGTTTCTTCTGAAATAAAAGGTGAACAAGGTTTTGTACAAGCACGTACGTTTAAAACACATTTTGAAGTGGTAACATTTATGGAGAATAAAATCTTAGTAAATGGAAGTTATCAACAAATCGAACCATCAAATGTTGTAAAAACAGAAACAAAAATAGAATTTACTTACGAAGTTGAGGTAAAATCGAATGATACAGCAACAATAGAGAAGTTTGGTGGTTATGTTGTTTCAACAAATCATGCTAAAAATGAATTAGTTTTTGCTGCTGAAAATGTATTGTCTCAAGCAAATGAATTGGGTTATCAACAATTGTTGAAAAACCAAAAAGAAGCTTGGGCAAAGACATGGGATATGGCAGATATTACCATAGAAGGAGATGTAAAAGCACAACAAGGAATTCGTTTTAATATTTTTCAATTAAATCAAACTTATTCAGGAAAAGATGCTCGTTTGAATATTGGACCAAAAGGTTTCACAGGAGAGAAATACGGAGGTTCTACATATTGGGATACAGAAGCATATTGTTTGCCTTTTTATATGGCAACAAAAAACCAAGAAGTTGCACGAAATCTATTAATGTATCGTTTCAATCAATTAGAAAAAGCGATAGAAAATGCAGAGAAACTAGGTTTCAACAATGGAGCAGCTTTGTATCCAATGGTTACAATGAATGGAGAAGAATGTCACAACGAATGGGAAATTACATTCGAAGAAATTCACCGAAATGCAGCAATCGCATTTGCCATTTTTAATTATACACGTTTTACAAACGACGAATCTTATATTCCAGAAGCTGGTTTAGAAGTTTTATTAGGAATTGCTCGTTTTTGGAAACAACGTGTAAATTGGTCAAATGACAAAAAACAATATGTTATGTTGGGTGTTACAGGACCTAACGAATATGAAAATAATGTGAACAATAATTTCCATTCCAACTATTGTGCGCAATGGTGTATGAATTATTTATTGGAACAAGCAGAAAATGTCAAAACAAATCATCCTGAAGATTATGCAAGAATTGCAGCTAAAACAAATCTATCGAATGAGGAGTTAACAGAAATGAAAAAAATTGCAGCAAATATCTATTTTCCATTTAGTGAAGAGCACGATGTTTATTTGCAACAAGATGGTTTCTTAGATAAAGACTTAACACCAGTTTCTCAATTATCAAAAGAAGAACGCCCAATTAATCAAAAATGGTCTTGGGACAGAATTTTACGTTCAGCTTATATAAAACAAGCAGACGTTTTACAATCATTCTATTATTTTGAAGATCAATTCTCAAAAGATCAATTAGAAAAACATTTCGATTTCTATGAACCATTAACAGTTCACGAATCATCTTTATCACCTTGTGTACATTCAATTCAAGCCGCAACTTTGGGAAGAATGGAACAAGCTTATACATTTTATTTAAGAACATCTCGTTTAGATTTGGACGATTATAACAAAGAAGTTCACGAAGGATTACACATTACATCAATGGCAGGAACATGGATGTCAATTGTAGAAGGATTTGGAGGAATGCGTGTGAAAAACGGACAACTATATTTCGAGCCACGTTTACCAGAACAATGGGAAGGATTTTCATTCAAAGTCAATTTCCGTCATCAAATCTTAAAAGTTATTGTAAACAAAGGAGAAACAACATTTGAATTGGAAGGAAACGTACCGTTAGAGGTTTATGTTTTCGATCAAAAAATAATTGTTCAGCCTTCGATTTAATAAAGGGAATCTAATACCTTGAAGGCTTCGGTTTTCAGGGTATTTTTATCTAAAGTTGAAAATTTATATGTTTCATTTTATGAATTCAGATTTTCTAAAAAAATCATCATAATTCCTATAAAAACCCATTTTAAGTCATTGAATAAAAATGAAGGATAATAAATAAAAAAGATGACTTTATAAACTTAGAAAAACCATAAAACAAATGGATTTCTGGTGAAGAAAGCATCTTAGAAAAACAAAACACATGAAAAAAATACTATTATTATCATCTTTCTTATCAACATTTGCTTTTGCTCAAATACAAAAAGTAGAGCCAATGTTTTGGTGGAAAGGAATGAAAAATCCGGAATTACAGATTTTGGTTTATGGGAAAGATATCAATAAATATACGATTGAATTATCGGATCAAATTCAAATTAAAGAAATCCAAAAAACAGAAAATCCAAATTATGTTTTTGTAACCGTTAATACGAATGATGTTAATAAATCATCTTTCAAAATTAATCTGAAAAACAAAAATAAAATTGTTGATTCGTATATATATGAGTTAAAAAATCGTCAACCAAATTCAGCAAATCGTTCTTCATTTTCTTCAAAAGATGTTGTGTATTTAATTATGCCCGATCGTTTTGCAAATGGAGATGAAAGCAACGATTCTAAAAAAGAGTTAATTGATAAAGCAGATCGCTCTATTCCAGATAGTCGTCATGGTGGAGATTTGCGAGGAATTATCAACAATTTAGATTATTTACAAAATCTTGGTGCAACAGCAGTTTGGTTAACGCCAGTTAATGAAGATAACGAAAAACAACATTCATATCATGGTTATGCACAAACCGATTTATACAAAATAGACGGACGATACGGAACCAACGAAGATTATCGCGAATTATCTCAAAAATTAAATCAGCGCGGAATGATGCTGATTCAAGATTATGTAACCAATCATTGGGGATTATCACATTGGATGATTCAAGATTTGCCTGCTCAAAATTGGATTAATCAATTTCCTGATGGAGGTTTCAAAGGCTTTAAACGTTCTAATTATCGTACAAGTTCTCAGTTCGATACAAATGTTGCAGAAGTAGATAAAAAAGAAGCTCTAAATGGTTGGTTTGATTTATCTATGCCAGATCTGAATCAATCAAATCCTTTAGTCTTAAAATATTTAACACAAAATGCAATCTGGTGGATTGAATATGCAGAATTGGGCGGAATGCGAGTAGATACTTATCCATACAATGATAAAGAAGGAATGGCAAAATGGGTAAAAGCAATTACAGATGAATATCCGAATTTTAATGTTGTAGGAGAAGCTTGGATGCATTCGCCAGCGCATATATCGTATTGGCAAAAAGATTCTAAAATTGCCGAAATCGATCATTACAATTCATATTTACCTGCGGTGATGGATTTTAATTTATTTTCAGAATTACCAAAAGCAATCAAAGAAGAAGAATCTTGGGATGGAGGAATGATAAAATTATACAATTCATTTACCAACGACTTTTTATATCCAAATGTGAACAACATGTTTGTTTTCATGGAAAATCATGATACAGATCGTTGGAATGAAATTATGAATGGAAATCTTAATGATTATAAACTTGGTTTATCATTAATTTCTACAGTTAGCGGAATTCCACAAGTATATTATGGTTCTGAAATAGGAATGCGCGGAGATAAAAGCAAAGGAGATGCTTACATTCGACAAGATTTCCCTGGCGGATGGAACTCAGACAAACAATCAGCTTTTAAGGAAAGAACAGAGGAACAAAGCGCTTTTTACGATTTCACAGCAAAACTTTTGAACTGGAGAAAAAATAAAGAAGTTATTCATTCAGGAAAAACAAAACATTACATGCCACAACATAATGTTTATGTGTATTTCAGATACAATGACAAAGAATCTGTAATGGTTATTTTGAATGCAAATCGTGAAAAACAAACCTTAAAATTAGATCGTTTTGCCGAATCATTAAACGGAATCACTTCAGGAAAAGATATTATTTCAAACAAAGTTTTACCAATTAACACAAATGGCGAAATAACAATTGATGGAAAAACATCAATGATAATAGAATTAAAATAATATTTCGATGAATTTGTAAGAACAAACTTTACAAGTTTTGTTTGACAAAGGAGAAATTAAAATGAGATAAAACAAAAACAAAAAATATGAAAAACTTTAAGTATATATTGGGATTAGGAATCGCAATGATGAATATGGTTTACGGACAAGAATTAAAATCGCCAAATGGTGATTTTGTAATGGATTTCTCTTTGTCTAAAGACGGAAAACCAACATATCAATTAAAATACAAAGGAAAAGATGTTGTAAAACCAAGTCATTTAGGATTTGAGTTTAAAACAAAACACAAAGAAATGGACTTTGCAGTTCAAGATCGTGTAGAAGATGAAAAAGCAAAAGATATTGCGAACTTTTTCTCAGGTTTTGAAATTGTAGGTACAAAAACAGCTACATTCGACGAAACATGGAAACCTGTTTGGGGAGAAGTAGATAAAATTAGAAATAATTTTAACGAATTAGCTGTAACAGTTTCTCAACCAAATACAGATCGTCAAATGATTATTCGTTTTCGTTTGTTCAATGAAGGATTAGGTTTCCGTTATGAATTTCCAGAGCAAAAGAATTTAAAATATTTTGTGATCAAAGAAGAACATTCGCAGTTTGCAATGGCTGGAGATCACACAGCTTTTTGGATTCCTGGAGATTATGATACACAAGAATACGATTACACAGAATCTAAATTATCTGAAATTAGAGGATTATTTGACAAAGCGTATATCGGAAATGCATCTCAACAAGCTTTCTCAAAAACTGGTGTACAAACAGCTTTAATGATGAAAGCTACGAATGGACTTTATATCAATATTCACGAAGCAGCTTTGATTAATTATCCTGCAATGAGTTTAAATTTGGATGATAAAACATTAACATTCGAATCTTGGTTAACACCAGATGCTTTAGGTGATAAAGGTTATTTACAAGCGCCATTCAATACACCTTGGCGTACAATTATTGCAAGTGATGATGCAAGAGTGGTTGCATTTAAAGGACCACAATTAATTTATAATCTAAATGAACCTTCAAAAATAAAAGATACTTCTTGGATCAAACCAGTGAAATATGTTGGTGTTTGGTGGGAAATGATTACAGGAAAAGGTTCATGGGCATATACAGACGAATATCCAACAGTACAATTAGGAATTACAGATTATAAAAATGCAAAACCAAATGGAAAACATGCAGCAAATAACGAACATGTGAAAGAATATATTGACTTTGCAGCTGAAAATGGTTTCGATGCTGTTTTGGTAGAAGGTTGGAACGAAGGTTGGGAAGATTGGTTTGGAAATCACAAAGATTATGTTTTTGATTTTGTAACAGCTTATCCAGATTTTGATGTGAAAATGTTAAACGATTACGCAAAATCAAAAGGTGTAAAAATTATGATGCATCACGAAACATCTGGTGCAACGCGTAATTACGAAAGACATTTGGATAAAGCATATAAATTTATGCAAGACAATGGTTACAATTCTGTAAAAAGTGGATATGTTGGAGATATTGTTCCTCGTGGCGATTATCATTACAGTCAAAATACAATCAATCATTATCAATATGCAATAGAAAAAGCAGCTGATTATAAAATCATGGTAAATGCGCACGAAGCAGTTCGCCCTACAGGAATTGCTCGTACATGGCCAAACTTAATTGGAAACGAATCTGCTCGTGGAACAGAATACCAAGCTTTCGGAGGTTCAAAACCAAATCACGTAACTATTTTACCATTTACTCGTCTTTTAGGAGGACCAATGGATTATACGCCTGGTATTTTCGAAATGGATATTAAAAAGTTAAATCCAAATAATCATTCACATGTAAATTCTACAATTGCAAACCAATTAGCTTTATATGTAACAATGTATTCACCATTACAAATGGCAGCGGATATTATCGAGCATTACAAACAATTTTCTGATGCTTTCCAATTCATTAAAGATGTGCCAGTAGATTGGCAAGATTCTAAATATTTGGAAGCTGAACCAGGAAAATATTTAACAATTGCACGTAAAGATAAAAACTCGAACAATTGGTTTATTGGAAATGTAAACGGAACAGATGTTCGTTCTACGAAAATAAAATTAGATTTCTTAGACAAAGGCAAAAAATATCAAGCAACAATTTATGCTGATGCAAAAGATGCTGATTACAAAACAAATCCACAAGCCTATAAAATTGAAACAAAAAAAGTTGATTCAAAATCAGTTTTAGATTTAACATCTCAAGCTGGTGGTGGTTTTGCAATTAGTATCAAAGAAATTAAATAAGTTTTTTCAACTTAAAAACTTTTAATTATATGTTCTACGTGATAAGTTAATCAAAAACTTAGAGCGTAGAACTTAAAGCCTTTCACATCATTATGAAAAAAATACTTTTCACATTAGGAATAACTTCGTTGTTTTTAAGCTCTTGTTCCAAAACAACAATGCAAGCAACACAATCAAATCATTCGGAGAAACAACCGTTTGTTTGGAATGGCGCAAATGTTTATTTTTTATTGACTGATCGTTTCGAGAATGGAGACAAAAAGAATGATATAAATTATGGACGAACAGAAGAAACAGCTAAATTAAGAGGTTTTGAAGGAGGAGATTTTCGTGGAATTATCAATAAAATAGAAGATAATTATTTTTCTAATCTAGGAATTAATGCGATCTGGATGACACCAATTGTAGAACAAATTCATGGTTCTGTTGATGAAGGTCAAGGGAAAACATACGGTTTTCATGGATATTGGACAAAAGATTGGACTTCTATTGATAAAAACTGGGGAACTGAAAAAGAGTTGCAGGAATTAATTGATAAAGCACATGCGAAAGGAATCCGAATTATGCTAGATGCTGTAATCAATCATACAGGACCAGTTACAACTTCAGATGGCGTTTTTCCTGCCGATTGGGTTCGCGTTTCACCGCAATGTACTTACGATTCTTACAAAACAACTATAGAATGTACGTTAGTAAAGAATCTTCCTGATATCTTAACAGAATCTGATAATGATGTTATATTGCCTCCGCAATTAGTAGCAAAATGGGCACAAGAAGGACGTTTAGATAAAGAAGTTGCCGAATTGAATGCTTTTTTTGCAAAATATAATCTTCCAAAAGCACCGAAATATTATATCATGAAATGGCTTTCAGACTATATTCGTAAATATGGAATTGATGGTTATCGCGTCGATACGGTGAAACATACAGAAGAAGATGTTTGGAAAAAATTCGAAGAAATTTGTCAAGATGCATTTGCGGATTATAAAGCAAAAAATCCATCAAAAGTGTTGGATGAAAATAAGTTTTTCCTTGTAGGAGAAGTATATAATTATTCGATTAATGATGCGCAACAATTTCATTTTCCTGATAAAACTGTAAATTATTTCGAAAATGGATTCGATGCATTGATTAATTTCGATTTACGTTCAACTCAAAATGAATCCAATCAAAAAGTTTTTGATCGATACAATGATATTCTTCAAAACAAAATGAAAGGAAAATCTGTAATGAGTTATATTACATCGCACGATGATGGTTCTCCTTTTGATAAAGATCGTCAAAATACATGGGATGCAGGAACTCGATTATTATTAGCGCCAGGAATTTCTCAAATTTATTATGGAGACGAAACAGCTCGCCCTTTAGTAATAGAAGGAGTTAATGGAGATTCAAATCTTCGTTCGAATATGAATTGGGAAGATATTAAACCAAATTCAGAAACGGAATCATTATTGAAACATTATCAGAAATTAGGACAATTCAGAAGGAATCATTCAGCAGTTGGAGCAGGAAATCAAACAGATTTACAAAATTCTCCGTATCTTTTTACAAGAAAATATAAAACGGATGAAGTTATTATTGGTTTAGAAATGCCAACAGGCAAAAAAACAATTAATACAAATTCAATTTGGAAAGATGGGACGAAAGTTCGTGATGCTTATTCAGGATTTTCTGGAAAAATTGTTAACGGAAATTTAGAATTGAATACTCCATTTAGTATTGTATTATTGGAGAAAGTAAATTAATTTTATTAAAACTAAGAACGTAAAAATGATAAAAAAAATACTTGGTTTAACTTTGATGACAAGTTTGTTTTTGACAAGTTGTAACAACAACAAAAAAGAAACAAACAAAGAAGAAGTTAAATCTGAAAGAAAAGAACAAGCAATTTTACCATTTACAGCAGATATGGCAGAAACTTCTGTTATTTACGAAGTAAATGTTCGTCAGTTCTCACCAGAAGGAACTTTTGAGGGAGTGACAAAAGAAATTTCGAATATCAAGAAATTGGGTGTTAAAATCCTTTGGATAATGCCTATTTATCCAATTGGTGAAGAAAACAGAAAAGAAGGTTTAGGTTCGTATTATTCAATCAAAGATTACAGAGGAATCAATCCAGAATTTGGAACTGCAGAAGATTTCAAGAAGTTAGTTGATGAAGCGCACAAAAATGGAATCTATGTTATTTTGGATTGGGTAGCGAATCACACAGCTTGGGATCATCCTTGGGTAAAACAACATCCAGATTGGTATGAACAAGATAAGAATGGAAAAATGCATTCGCCTTATGATTGGTCAGATGTTGTAGCATTAAATTTTGATAACAAAGAAATGCGCAAACAAATGATTGCTGATATGAAATATTGGTTAGATGATTTCAAAATTGATGGTTTCCGTTGCGATATGGCACACGAAGTTCCAACAGATTTTTGGAATGAAGCAAAACCACAATTGGCAAATGGTCGTGAAATCTTTATGTTAGGCGAAACAGAAAAACCAGATTTGTTAGCGAACAATGCTTTCGATGCAGCTTATGGTTGGGAATTGCATCATATTATGAATGATATTGCAAAAGGAAAGAAAAACGTTTCTGCGATTGATACTTATATGGATTCGATTCCGAAAAAATGGCAAGCAGATGATTACAAATTACTATTCACTTCAAATCATGATGAGAACTCTTGGGCAGGAACTGAATATGAAAGAATGGGTGATGCAGTCGAAGTATTTGCTGCACTAACTTATACTTTACCAGGAATTCCTTTGATTTATAATGGTCAAGAAGAAGATTTTAATCGTCGTTTAAAATTCTTTGTCAAAGATTCTATCGATCGTAATCCAAATGCAAAAATGCGTAGCGTTTACGAAAAATTAGGAGAACTAAAAATTACAAACGAAGCATTTAACGGAGCGAAAAAAGCAGCTTCTTACGAACGTTTAAAAACTTCTGATGATAAATCTATTTTGGCTTTCAAACGTCAAAAAAATGAAACAGAAGCTTACTTCATTGCCAATTTCACAAAGGCAAATAAAGAAATTACAGTTCCAATTAATGGTTCATATAAAAACTTTATGAACAACGAAGATGTTACATTTGATGCAACGAAAAAACTGAAATTAAAACCTTGGGAATACCTAATTTTGGTTCAGAAGAAAAAATAAATTCTTAAAAGCTGGTTAAATTTTTAATCAGCTTTTTTTGTGGTATAATGCTTGTTGATAAATATTCAAAATCCAAATCATGAGAAGAATATTTTTATCAACGGCAGCAATTTTAAGTTTAATTTTATCTTCATGCGATTCGAAGAAATCTGGAGATAATGATGCTATATCAAATAAGTCAGAAGCTGCAGAACAACCAATCGTTTCAGAAACTGATATTTCAACCAATGTAGAATCATCTGCTTCGCCAAATACTTATGTTGTTTTGCAAGATAACGGACAACAGAAAACGATTACTATTGATGCAAACGAAACAGTAATTTCAGCGAATAATTTACCTGTAAATGCACAGAAATTTGTTACTCAAAACTTTGGTAATATTGAATTTATACATGCTGTAAAAGAAGTTGAACAAAATACCACAACGTATAATACTCAACTAAAAGACGGAACTAAAATTGAGTTTACAGATAATGGAGATTGGATAGAAGTGAAAAATGAATTAGGAAAAGCACTTCCAAATAAGTTTTTCCCAGAGAATATTCAAAAATATCTTCAAACGAAATATCCTAACATAAATGTAAAATCAATTGAAATGGATACAAAAGACAACGAAATAAAAGTAGAATTGTTAGAAACAAAAGTTGATTTGAAATTTGATTTGAACGGAAATTTTATCAAAATTGATTAATTATTAATACGTACAAACCTTGTCAATAGATGAGGTTTTTTTAATTTATATTTTAAAAACTTTACAATAATCTTCACATCAATTTTCTGCAAATTTCAATATATTTATATTAGAAAAAAATAAACCAAAATGGATAAAAAATATTTAAGATCATTAATTTTTAGACATCTCGATGGTTTGGTGACAGCTCCAGTGTTAAGCGCTTTAGCAAGAAAAGGTATCTTGCATTATATTGTTGAACGCAAAACATTATTGTTAGAAGAATTGACAGATGAATTTCAGACGAACGAAGGTTATTTGAATGTTGCTTTGCGAGTTTTAGCATCTCAAAATATGTTAGAATATTCTGTTGATAATGCAAAAAATAGTGTAGAAATTCAAACCAATAAATATTCAGATCGAGCATTTACAAATATTGATATTTACCACGATTTAGCTACTTTTTTAGCTGAAGATGAAGTTATAAATCAACATGATTTCTCAGAAGAGTTTTGTAAAAAATGGATTAAACTATTCGATAAATATAAAACCTATTTGATAACAGTAGATGAAAAAGAGTTCTTAGAGAAACCGCTACATTATCAAATTACAAAACACATCGAAGGAACTTTAGTAGGGCCAATTATTGTTCGAATGGGAATGAGTGGATTGTTTCACAAATATTTTATGGAAGCTTCTTTCAATCCAGATGAATTTCATAAAAATCCTCAAACTTTTGAAAAAATATTGGAAAGATTAACCGAATTAGGTTGGTTTACAAAACACGAAAAGAATTACAAATTTACAGAAATGGGATTGTTCTTTGCACGACGTGCTACTTCTTATGGTGTAACAGTTTCTTATTTACCAATGTTTGCGAAATTGAATGATTTACTTTTTGGTTCGCCAACCAAGTTGCGCGAAATTTCTGAAGGTGAAGATGAACAACATGTAAACCGAGAAATGAATGTTTGGGGAAGTGGAGGAGCGCACTCAACATATTTCAAAGTTATAGATGAGTTTATTGTAGAAATTTTTAATCGTCCTATAGAAGAACAACCGAAAGGAATTTTAGATATGGGATGTGGAAATGGGGCACTTTTACAACATTTGTATGATGTGATAGAGCGCCAAACTTTACGCGGAAAACACCTTGATGAATATCCTCTTTTTTTAGTTGGTGCAGATTATAATCAAGCCGCACTAAAAGTAACTCGTGCTAACTTAATCAAAAATGATATTTGGGCAAAAGTGATTTGGGGCGATATTGGCGATCCTGATCGATTGGCAACCGATCTGAAAGATGATTATTCAATAGAATTGAGTGATTTATTAAATATCAGAACGTTTTTAGATCATAACCGAATTTGGGAAGATGTAAAAGATGTCAAAACGAATCGAATTAGTACTTCGACAGGAGCTTTTGCTTTTCGAGGAAAACGATTATCAAATAATGATGTTGAACAGAATTTGTTGAATCATCTTAAAAAATGGGCGCCTTATGTGGATAAATTTGGATTATTACTGATTGAGTTGCATACGATTCCTCCAGGTTTAACAGCTAAAAATTTAGGAGAAACACCCGCTACAGCTTATGATGCAACACATGGATTTTCGGATCAATATATCGTAGAAGTAGATGTATTTCATCGAATTTGCGAAGAAACAGGTTTGCTCCCAGACAAAACATTGTTCAAGAAATATCCAAATAACAAATTGGCTACAGTGAGTATAAATCTTCTTAAACGATAAAATATATATAATTATAAAATCAAAAAGCTCAGCAATTGCTGAGCTTTTTAGTTTTTTTATTTTTTTAAATTAATTAGTTAAGTGTAATTTTTGCTTGACTAATTTTGAATCCATTTTCATAAACATTAAACGTATAAACACCTTTTTGAAAGTCTTCATTTTCCCAATCAAAAGTTATATTTTTTGTTTGTCCGTTTGTGTAATTAAAATTAATTGCATCAGAAAAATTCACAGTATCACCAGATCTTAATTCTATTTGTCCACCTTGTGCATTTCCATATCTTCCTAATGATCCGTCTGGATTATAGATCGCAACATATAATTTTTTGTCACCTGATTCTGTTCTAGAATTACGATCGACATCAAAAGAAACACGAATTTTATCAATACGTTTTGCACGTGTTTTTTCTACTTCTTTTCCGCTGTTTCGTACACGAATTCCTGTTATTTTTTGATTTGATACAGATAAAGTAGAACTTAGTTCGTTGATTTTTCCTTTCGAAATTGCATTATCTTTTTGGCGAACATTCTTTTCTGTTTCGTAGCTATAAGTTAGCTCTTTATTATTTTCTCTTAAGTTGTTATTGTCCGATGTAAGAGCAGCATTTTTATTATTTAATTCGTCTACACTTCTAACAAGAATAGCGTTTTCTTTTTGTAAACGAGCAACTTCCGTTTTGTAATTTCTTACACTTCCTTCTAAATCGTTGATCATTTTACGAGCACGATTCATTTCTTCTGCAGTTGGATTGTCTTTATCTAAGATTTCTTGAATATCTTGATTCTTTAATTGAATCATATTTTCTTTATCTCCTAATAAATTATTACGATCCTCAATTCGAGCTTTATATTGAGTATAATCGCTTAAAATCGAATCATATTGTTTACGAATTTGATCTTTCTGACCAGTTTCATTTTTAAGAATTTGAGAATTTAAAGATTCATTTTTTTCAAGATTTCCGATTTGATTTGCTTGATAAATATTATATCCTACACTTCCTGCTAATAAGATTCCAACTAATGCCAAAGGAACTACTAAACCATTTTTTCCTTTGTTTACCGGTTGATTGTTTTCTTCTAATCCTTGCATATAAATTATTATTTAAGGTTAATTGTTTTTTTTTGGTAAGAAATTATAATGCCAAAAACTTAGAATGATTTTAAAAAAAAGGTTTTTTAACAATTTTTTTTACATTTTAGACTGAAAATGAATAATTATCAAGATTTTTCATTCTTAATAAGTAATAAAAAAAGCTCCAGAATCATCTGAAGCTTTCTTTTATTGATAATCAATTAATTTATTTTTGGTTAAAAGTTCCTGTGTAAACAGATGTTAATTTATCCAAAGAAATATACTTTTTGAAAACTTGGTTAACTTGATCTACATTTAGTTTATCTACTTTTTTCTCTAAATTATCAAATTCATCAAAACTAATTCCGTTTAATAAATAGCCATTAGATAATCCTAATAAAGTTCCATCTGTTCCTAAAGACGTGTTTCGACTATTTTTCCAGCTTACGATATTTGTTTTTAATTCTTCTGCTGTAAATCCGTCTTTTAATGCTTTTGCAACTTCTTCTTTCAATGCATTTTCAACAGCTTCACGTTTTGTAGGATTCAAGAATGCATAATATCCCCAAGAAGCCGCATCATTTTTAGGATCATTTGGGATTGATACATAAGAACCAGCTCCGTAGCTAATTCCTTCTTTTTCTCTTAATCGCATTGGAATACGAGCAGATAAGAATCCTCCGCTTCCAATCATTTCATTTGCCATAACCATTGCTGGATAATCTGCACTTTCGCGATTCATCTTGAAGTTGATTGCTCCAACAGCAGCTGCATTTTCTTTGTCTGGAATATTGTAAAGTTTATCTTCTTTCTTCGTTGCTGTAAATGTTGGATATGCTTTTTCATATTTCGATTCGCTTTTCCATTTACCAAAAGTATCATTCAATAATTTTTCAACTTTTGATTTGTCATTTGTTCCAACAATAGAAACAACTCCGTTTTGAGCACCTAAAATATTTTTGTAGAAATGAACTAAATCTGATTGTTTTATATTTTTTAATTCTTCTTTTAATTCATTGAAAGAAGCTGTGTAGAAAATTGAAGATTTAGGATAATTAGAAGTTAAACGTCTAATTTCATTGAATGCTAAAGCTTGAGGATCGTTTGTGTTTGCGTCCAAATACGTTACATATTCTGTTACAGTTTTTGTTAATTCTGCTTCTGGGAATGTAGATTCTGTAATGATTTGGCGAACAATATCCATTGTTTTATCTAATGAATTTTTGTACGTATTAATGTTTACAGTTAATGTTTGACCACTAAATCCGAATCTAACCGTAGATTTTAAAAGATCTAATTGATCTTTGATTTGTTCTTTTGTTAAATTTTTTGTTCCAGCTGTTAATAATTGAGCGGTTAATTGACCAATCATTCCTTTGTTTGCTAAATCTTTTTCATTAGAAATAGGCAAATTAAATGATAGAATAACTTTTTCTCCTTTTATTTCTTTGTCAATTATTCCATATTTTAGACCATTATTTAATTTTCCTTCCGCATAATTTGCTTTTAGATTTTTGATCGAAGCTTCGAATGGTTTTGCTTCTTTTTCTACTGCACGACCTTTGTAATTAGCAACTAGTTCTGTAATCTGTTTATTTGTTAATTCATTTGGTTTTACGCGAATTTCATCTTTAGTTGGGATAAAAGTACCAACTGTTCTATTGTTTGCTCTGAAATATTTCTCAGCAACACGTTTTACATCTTCTTTAGTAACTTTTTCAATGTTATCTCTGTACAAAAATCCTAAACGATAATCACCAGAACCGATAATTTCTGTTAAGTTAATGGCGTAATTAATCGTATTATTTTTCTGATTTTCTATATTTTTGATAATAGTAGCTTTTGCACGTTCTACATCTTGATCGGTATAATTGATAGATGGAACTTTGTCCAATTCAGCACGAATATCATTTTTAGTTTGTTCTATATTTTTTTCTTTTGGAATTTCAGTTCCGATATAGAAAAAACTTGCGTCACGAACTTCTGGACTATAAGCCCAAATAGAAGCGATTTTATGAGTATCAACTAATGATTTGTATAAATATCCTGATGGATCTGAAGTTAAGATATTATTTAACACATCAATTGCTGCATAATCTTTGTCGCTGTATGCTGCAACATGATACATTACACCAACGGATTGAGAATCTCCAGCTCGTTTTACTTCTACAAATTTTTCGCCATCTTGAGCAGGTTCAACGGTTAAAATTTCATCTAAAACACGTGTTGGTTTTGGAATTGTTGCAAAATATTGATTAACATATTCGATTGCTTTTTTCTCATCAAATTTTCCTGCAATAATTAAAGTCGCATTATCTGGTTGATAATATTTTTCATAGAATTTACGTAATTGAGGTGTTTTTACACGCTCAATATCTTCTTTTGATCCAATAGTTGATCTTCCGTAATTGTGCCATAAATATCCAGCTGAAATTACACGTTCCATTAAAACACTTGATGGATTATTTTCTCCAATTTCAAATTCATTTCGAACGACAGAGAACTCTTTGTCTAAATCTTCTTGCTTAATTGTTGCATTAATCATACGATCAGCTTCCATTTCTAAACTCCAACGTAAATTTTCGTCAGAAGAAGGGAAAACTTCATAATAATTTGTACGATCATAATAAGTTGTACCATTTGCAGATCCTCCTTTATCAGATAACATTTTTTTGATATCACCAAGATTTTTTGTCGATTTGAATAGCATATGTTCTAATAAATGTGCCATTCCTTTTTCGCCATATCCTTCGTGTTTTGATCCAACATTATACACAATGTTTACCACCATATTACTTTGCGATTGATCAGGAATTAATAAAACTTGCAAACCATTTGCTAGTTTATATTCTTTAATTCCTTCTACTTGCGTAACAAATGTTGCGGTTTGGTTTTTAGTTTGAGCTACAACATAAGTTGTAGAGCCAAGAGTGAAAACAAGGCATAAACTCAGTAAAGTTTTCTTCATTCGTTTAATTTTATACTAGTTTTTATTGTTGATAATTCTTATCTAATTCATTAGTTAGACGCAAATTGTTTGGTGTAAGTTACAAATCTTTTGTTAAATTTGTGATGCAACAAACAAAAGAAATGGAAACAAAAGAGGTAAATAAAATTACTTTCGAAGAGTTTAAGAGCCAAATCATTAATGATTATAAAACAGCTTTTATGTCTCGTGAAGTAAGTCTTTTAGGAAGAAGAGAAGTACTTACAGGAAAAGCTAAATTTGGGATTTTTGGTGATGGAAAAGAATTGCCTCAAATTGCAATGGCAAAAGTATTTAAAAATGGAGATTTCCGTTCTGGATATTATCGCGATCAAACATTTATGTTCGCAATTGGCCAATTAACGGTTGAACAATTCTTTGCACAATTATACGCTTTAACAGATTTAGAGAAAGAACCTTCTTCTGGAGGTCGACAAATGACTTCTCACTTCGGAACACGTTCTTTGAATGAAGACGGTTCTTGGAAAAAATTAACAGAACAAAAAAATTCAAGTGCTGATATTTCACCAACAGCTGGCCAAATGCCACGTTTGTTAGGTTTAGCACAAGCTTCAAAATATTTTAGAAATGTTCCTCAAGCAGATGAAGATCAACAATTTTCTGTAAAAGGAAATGAAATTGCATTCGGTACAATTGGAGATGCAAGTACTTCGGAAGGACATTTCTGGGAAACAATAAATGCAGGTGGAGTATTACAAGTTCCAATGATTGTTTCTATTTGGGATGATGGTTATGGTATTTCTGTTCCAGCAAAATACCAACGTACGAAATCTAATCTTTCCGAATTATTATCTGGTTTTGGAAGAACTGAAAATGAAAGAGGATATGAAATTATAACCGTAAAAGCATGGGATTATCCTGCGTTAATTGAGGCTTATACACGAGCAGAAAGATTTGCGCGTGAACATCATATTCCGTGTATTGTACATGTACAAGAATGTACACAGCCACAAGGTCATTCAACTTCTGGTTCTCACGAACGTTATAAATCAGAAGAGCGTTTGAATTGGGAAAAAGAATTTGACGGTATTGCAAAATTCCGTGAGTATATTTTAGCATTTGCAGATCATTCAGAAGCAATTATTTCTCCAGAAGAATTAGATCAATTAGAAGCTGAAGTAAAAGCTGAAGTAAAAGCTTCTCAAAAACAATGTTGGGACGATTATTTGAATCCAATTCTAGAATTGAAAAATGAAGCGTTAGAATTGTTAACAAAAGTTGCTTCAGAAAGTATTAACGGAGCTTTTATTAATATTGAAATTACAAATCTAAAATCGAAGAAAAGTCCATTCAAACGTGATGTTTATGGAACTATTCGTAAAGTAATTCGATTAACTCGATCTGAAAATTTAGCTTCTAAAGGTGAATTAATTTCTTGGTTAGATACTAAGATGAAACACGAAGAAGAAGTTTATTCGACGAAATTAGTTTCAGGAACAGCAACAAAAGTACCACAAGTAAAACCAGAATTTGGAGAAAATCCAACATTAGAAGATGGACGTGTAATTGTTCGTGATAACTTCGATAAAATTTTTGAAAAATATCCAAAAGCATTGGTTTTTGGTGAAGATGCTGGTAATATTGGCGATGTTAATCAAGGTTTAGAAGGTCTTCAAGCAAAATATGGAATTGATCGTATTTCTGATACAGGTATTCGCGAAGCAACAATTCTTGGTCAAGGAATTGGATTAGCAATGCGCGGATTACGTCCAATTGCCGAAATTCAGTATTTAGATTATATTCTTTATTGTTTACAAGGTATTTCAGATGATTTGGCAACTGTACTTTATCGTACAAACGGAGGACAAAAAGCACCAGTTATTATCAGAACTCGTGGTCATCGTTTAGAAGGAGTTTGGCATTCAGGTTCACCAATGGGAGGAATCTTGAATTTAGTTCGTGGAGTGAATGTTTTAGTTCCGCGCGATTTAACAAAAGCAGCTGGTTTCTACAATACATTGATGCAAGCAGATGAACCTGCGATTGTTGTCGAAAGTTTGAATGGTTATCGTTTAAAAGAACCTGCACCAATCAATATCGGAGAATTTACTACACCAATTGGAGAAGTAGAAATTACAAAAGAAGGAAAAGATGTAACTTTATTAACATATGGTTCTACTTGGAGAATTGTAATGGATGCAGCGAAAGAATTGGAACAATTAGGTATTTCTGTTGAAGTGATAGATGCACAATCTTTATTACCTTTCGATATCAATGCTGATGTTGCAAAAAGTTTGAACAAAACAAATCGTTTAGTTATTGTAGATGAAGATGTTCCAGGTGGAGCAAGTGCTTACTTATTACAAGAAATTATCGAGAAACAAGGTGGATATTTCACGTTAGACAGTGCTCCATTAACAATTACAGCAAAAGCGCATCGCCCTGCTTATGCAACGGACGGAGATTATTTCTCAAAACCTTCTGTTGATGATATTACAGAACAAATTTATGACTTGATGCATGAAGCAAAACCAAATGAGTTTCCTGCTTTGTACTAAAAAATAAATTTTAGAGTTATATAAGCGTATGTCTTCCCAGAAAGACATACGCTTTTTTTGTATTTTTAAAAATCAAAATTGTAATAAAATGAAATTCTATTCAATCATATTTTGTCTGTTGACTTCTATTCTTTTTGGACAATTTCAGGACGCTGAACCTCCAAAAAATATCAAAACAATTCAAGTTTTTAATCCACAAACAAATGATAACACGCCTATTATTAGATTAGGTTCTGGTGAAAGATTGTTTTTCCTTTTTGATGATATAAATGCAGGCTATAAACGTTACCAATATTCAATCGAACATCGGAATGCTGATTGGTCAGAATCCAATATATTTCAGTCCGAATTCTTAAATGGAGTTAATTCTGATTATGCACGAATCCATAAAAATTCGTTCAATACTTATCAAAAATATACAAATTATCAAATTCAGTTTCCGAATGAACAAATGAATGTGAAGTTAGCTGGAAATTATCTTTTGAAAGTTTATTTAGAAAACGACTCGAATCCTATTTTCACTAAACGATTTGCCGTTTATCAGCCAATTACTGATGTTGGTGTTATTGTTTCTCGTTTCAATAATCCAACCGTAAAAGAACTGAATCAACGTTTACAAATCCAAGTTGCAAGTGGTACTCAAAATTTAACAGAAGTTCCAGATGGAGCAAAATTATTTTTGATGAAAAATAATAATTGGAATGAAGGTTATTTTATCAATCGCCCATCTTTCTCTAGACCAAATCAGCTAACTTATAATGCGACGGATATTTTATTCGAAGGTGGAGCAGAGTACAATTGGTTTGATAATAAAAATCTTGAAGTTCCAAGTTTAACAACAGAAAAAACGTTTCGAAAAGACAGCGTTTATCATACTGTTTTACGTATAGATTTTCCGAAATATAATTTACCTTATGATGATTATCCAGATATTGATGGTAATTTTTATATCCGAAACAACCGTTACGGAAATGAATATGCAGCAAATTCTGAAGCTGATTATTCATGGGTTTATTTTGCATTAGATGCTTTCGAAGATCAAAATGGTTTGTACGTTCCTTATGTTGTTGGAGCATTTAATAATTGGAGCATTGATGAAAATTCGAGATTAGAAAAAGATGATTCTGGACTTTGGGTGAAAGAATTATTCTTGAAACAAGGATATTACAATTATCAATATGTTGTTAAAAATACCAAAACAGGAAAAATTGATCCAAGTTATGTAAGTGGAAGTTTTTGGCAAACGGAGAATCAATATCAAGCGTTATTTTACTATCGTCCTTGGGGACAACGCTACGATGTTCTAATGGGATATGGATCAGGAAACTCGAGGAGATAAATAATTCAGTTTTTTATCAATCATGACATTCAAAACCCAACCGATAAAATTCAAATACAATTGGCGCGATTATCAACAGCGTGTATTATCAGAATTAGAAACTCATTTAGAAGATGCTCATCTAAATGTTGTAGCACCACCTGGTTCTGGAAAAACAGTTTTGGGGTTGGAAGTGATGCTTCGAATTAATGAACCTACACTTATTTTAGCTCCAACTTTAGCCATTCGTAATCAATGGAAAGATCGCTTCATAGAACTTTTTTTGAATGATCAGGAAGTTGATTGGATTTCGATGGATATTCATCAACCTCGTTTCCTTACAATTTCTACTTACCAAGGCCTACATGCTGCGATGGTAAAAGATGAACAGTCTTTGATTGAATTATTAAAAGAAAATAAAATCAAAACCTTGATTGTAGATGAAGCGCACCATCTAAAAAATGAATGGTGGAAAAGTCTCAACAAAATCAAGAGTGAATTATCTCCAAAAGTGATAGCACTAACAGCGACACCACCTTTTGATGTTTCGAAAGAAGAGTGGAATCGTTACCTTACTTTTTGTGGACCGATTGATTGCGAAATCTCTGTTCCAGAATTGGTGAAACAAAAAGATTTGTGTCCTCACCAAGATTTATTGGCATGTTCATTTCCAACAAGTTTCGAGAAAGAAATTATTTCCAAGAATCTCGAAGAGATAGAAGTTTTTTTTCAGTCTATAAAAGAGAATACAGCTTTATATGAATTTGTACTGACGTTAGATTTTATAAAGAATCCTGCAAGCTGTTTTGATGAGATTTATGCGGACTTTGATCTGTATGCGGCTTTTGTGATTTATCTAAAATCATTTGATTCTCCAATCGATTTTCAACATTTAGATTTATTGGAAAATGAAACGATAGATTTTCCTCCTTTCAATTATTATTGGGCAGAATGTATGTTTAATTATCTTTTGTTTAAAGATGAAGCATTTTATTTGGAGCATGAAAAATTCTTGAAACCTTTTTTGGTTCACCTAAAACGTATTGGTGCAATCGATCAGAAGAAAGTCACGTTACATTACAATCAAAAGGTTAAAAACTCATTGATAAATAGCGTTAAAAAGATTGACAACATTGCAGATATCGTTACTTCAGAATTTCAGCATTTGGGTGATAAGTTGCATATGGTGATTTTGACGGATTATATTCGAAAAGAATTTTATTCTGATAATTTACAGAACGAACCAAGTAAAATAAAATTGGGCGTTTTTCCTATTTTTGAAAAACTTCGAAATCTAAATCCTCAAATAATGCCACATCTTGCGGTTATTACGGGTTCTATGGTGATTGTCTCGAAAACAATACTTTCAAAAATCATTTATCAATTCAAAGAGAAAGCAGAAGCGATTCAGTTTAAATCGGTGATGTTTGATGATAACTTCTTCGAAGTTGTCGCGCAAGATAATTCAAGAGGAAATTTACTCGCTGTTTTAACAAAGTTATTCAATGAAGGTTGTATTAAAATAATTGTCGGAACTCGTGCATATTTGGGTGAAGGTTGGGATGCGCCAAGTATTAATAGTTTAATTTTAGCAAGTAATGTTGGCTCTTTTGTAACCTCAAATCAAATGCGTGGCCGTGCAATTCGCGTAAATTCTAATGAACCCGATAAAGTAAGTAATGTTTGGCATTTGGTTACGTTGGATTTGCTAGGGCAGAATGGAGGATCAGATTTAGAAAAAATGAAACAACGGTTTGAAGCTTTTGTTGGTATTTCACAAAAAGAAAATAGTATACCGAATGGCATTTCGCGTTTAAATCTTCCCGAAGAATTAACGATTCAGTCAATTGAAAATTATAATCAACAAACAATAGAATGGAGTAAAAATGATGTTCAAATCAGAGATAATTGGGCAAATTCAATTGCTCAAGGAACCACGATAGATAATGAATTAAAGTATTTTTATGACGGAGAAAATGAGTATGATTTCTCGAAACATTTATATTATTCGAAGTCGATAAAGAATGTTACAGCAAGTTTAATAATTTCTTTAACCTCTTTTATCGTTTTCTTTTTCGAAGAAAGTATTCGAACACTTCTCTTTTCAATGTCAAAGAAAAGCTTCCTTTCGACATTAGTTTTTCTATCAACTGTCGGAATTGTTTACTTCGGAGTTAACTTTTACAAGAATATCAAACTTTATATTCAGTACAGAGATATCACCAAAGATTTTCATAAAATTGCGCTTGCGTTATTCAAAACATTACAACATTTTAATTTATTGTCTGATGAATTGCGAGAATCTAATATATTGACAACGGTTGATAAAAAAGGAAATATCTCGTGTAGCTTATTATCGGCAACAACTTTTGATAAAGCGATTTTTTTAGATGCATTAGAAAATATCTTAAATCCAATTGATAATCCACGTTATTTCATTGAACGAAAAAGCGAATTGATGAATCTTTTTAAACAAAGAGATTATCATGCAGTTCCTGAAATTATAGGTCAACACAAGAAAAAAGCAGAATATTTTCATCAACAATGGTTGCAATTTGTCGGCGATGCAGAATTGCATTATACAAGAAGCTATTATGGCAGAAAGAAATTGATAAAAGCCAAAATTAAGTCATTAAGTTTTCAGTTGAAACAACCAATTGAACATATCAAAAAATGGAAATAACACTTTTAAAAGTTCTCTTCTCAAACTAAAATCTCACCAAATTTATTGATTGTACACAATGCTTTTCTAACTAAATTTGGATATGAAATTTTTATTCAAAATAATAACACCTTTCATGTTGTTACTTTTTTGTTTTGGTTGTACTTCCGAAACAAAAAAATCGCCAATAGATTTTTATTATTGGCGAAGCAATTATTCTATAAACGAGGCTGAAAAAAAGGTTGTCGATTCACTAAAAGTAGAAAATATTTACGTTCGTTTTTTTGATGTAGATAAGAAAGTGAATAAAATTTCTCCGATTGGAATCATTCAGAATTTTGATGCAATAAAACTTAATGTCAATTATATTCCAACGATTTTTATTACGAATCAAACTTTTCTGAATACGTCAAAAGATCAAGTGAAAGTTTTAGCCAAAGATGTCTATAATTTTTTGAGCGAAACCGCAGAAAGAGGAAACTTAAAAAACTTCAATGAAATTCAAATCGATTGCGATTGGACAAAGTCTACGCGCGAAAATTATTTTATGTTTTTATCAGAATTAAAACATATTTCGGGCAAGAAACTTTCGGCAACTTTGCGATTGCATCAAGTAAAATTCAAAGAACAAGAAGGAATTCCGCCTTTAGATAAAATGGTTTTAATGTGTTATGCAACCGAAAATCCAACCGATCAATCTGAAAATAATTCGATTTTAGATTTGAAAATAGCCAAAGATTATTTGAAAAATTTGAACCAATATCCAATTAAATTAGATGTTGCTTTACCAATTTATTCATGGGCAATTTTGACGAATTATCTCGGAAGAATAAAGTTGATAAATTCTTTTTCGACACAAGATTTGGTAGGAAAACCTGTAAAGAAAATTAGAAATAATTTTTATGAAGTAGAAGATGATTTTTTTGTTCGAAACTTCTATGTGAGTAAAGGTTTTACGATTAAAATAGAAACTGTTTCACCAGAATTATTAATTGAAACAAAATCTTTTATCGATACAAAATTATCGTACAATTATCGCTTGATTTATTATCATTTAGATTCAAAATTTCTAAAAACAATCCCAACACAATTATGAAAAAAATAGCACTTACTTTATGTCTAGCTTTTGGCCTTACAAAAGCATTTGCTTGCGCAGATGGAGGAGGAGAGGATTATTATTACTACAATCTTTTTTCGCAAACATTAAGCGAAGCGCCACAATATCAGCCGTTTTTAATGACAATGGATAATCCTTATTATTCAATGGATGCGAATCAAAAAAATGAGAATATTTTGGATTGGCAGAAAACGTTAGGAATTAATTATCAACAAGCATATCAATTTGTGTTCAAAGCATCGAAACAAGACATTGATTCGATGATAAAGAATGGAAAATCGACCAATTCTACTTATAGTTTTGCGACAACAGATTGGGTTAAAAAACACAAACAAGATTTACTTTATTTATCTTATGCAAAATATTTAGAACCATATATGGCGTTCTATTATATTGATAATGGAGAATGGTCTTATGTTGATCATCCCGAAAAAAATGTGAATAATCTGAATTATAAAAAAGTATTAGATGTTCTAAAGAAGAGTTGGAATGCAGAAACGGATAAAGAATTAAAAATTCGTTATGGTTATCAATTGGTTCGCTTTGCTCATTATTTTCACGAATATAAAGATGCAATCAACTATTTCAATATGTATGTTGCTTCGCAAGGAATTAAAAATTCGATGTATTATTATGCATTAGATCAAAAAGGCGGAGCAGAGCGTGCGCTAGGAAATTACATTCAAGCAAATTATGATTTCTTCAAAGTTTTTTCTCATTCCAATGATCGCAAATTAAGTGCTTATCAATCGATGCGTGTAACAGAAGATTTGAATTACGAGAAAATGTTGGCGAATGCAAAAACAATACAAGAGAAAAATGATTTGTATTTGTTGATTGGTTACAATGATTTTTCGAATCCCTTGGCGCCAGCTAAAAAGATTATTGCAAATGATGTAAATGCGGCTCAAGCGAGAATCTTATTTGCGCGTTCAATCAATTTAATTGAGCGAGAATATTTGCAACAAAATCCTGAAGATTATTATTGGAGTTCAACTCAAGAACGAAAAAAATATACTGATTTGTATTTGCCTGTAAAAACGAATAATTATTACGGAAGTTCTGAAGAAAACTCAAAAGACGAAATTCAAATCAATGAATTGATTGCGTTAGCAAAATCACAAGCGACAAAAGCGAACGATAAAGAATATTGGAATTTATCCGTTGCATATTTGAATTTGCTGAACAAGAATTTTTCGGAAACCAAGAATTATTTAGCAAAAGTAAATTCAAGTTCAAAAGAATTTCAGCAACAGAAAAAGGTAATCGAAATTTTATTAGAAATCTTCGAACAAAAGAAAATTACAGATAATTTCGAGAATCAATTGATGCAAAAATATGCTTCGATTTTAAATTTTGAATATCCGAAATTGCCAGAAAATGTTTATGAATATTCAAGTGAAGATGAACAAAAAATGAAGCTGAAAAATGTGATTTTAGATGTTTTGGCGAACCGATATTTTTTGCAAGGCGATAAAGGAAAAGCGTTTTTAATTCATAACAACATCACAGAATTAGGCTCAAATCCAGATTGGGCAATCATTAATGATTTGGATAAATTGGATAAAAAATCGAATAAAACAGCTTTCGAAAAATATTTGATTAATGCAAAAGTAAAATCGAGTTCATGGGATTGGAGAGCCGAAAAATCAACAGATATTCAGTTTAAATTAGCTGATTATATAGCCGATTTCAAAGGAACGTTGTATTTAGGCGAAATGAAATTTGATTTAGCAAAGAAAGAATTTGAAAAAATCGATCCTAAATTTCATACTTCTGAAAGTGCTTATTTTAGTTATGATTACAATTCTTCTACAGGAAAAGAAACCAAAACTTGGCTAGAGAATCAATTTGATGGTTATCATAATATTCCAAACAAAATTTTTGGATACAATAAAATCGAATGTTTTAATTGTGATGAAGAGCAAGTAATCGCAACGCCATATCTGAATGAATTCAAATTCATCAAACCAAAAATGTCAAAATTAGAATTGACAAATGCAATGATTGAATTGAATAAAATTGCAAAGAAAAATACCGAAGAAGCTGCAAAAGCAAATTATTTATTAGGAAACTTCTATTACAATACGACAACTTTGGGCTACTATCGTTACTTGTTAACATTTGATCAAAACAATGATAATGGTCCGAAGTTTAATAATTTTGACAACGAATACGAAGCCACAAATAATTTCTTTTATAAAAGTTTTGGTTGGGGCGGAAATTATGTTGACAATTTTTCTCCTTCTGAAAATTATTTGAAAAAAGCTTTCGATTTGACAAAAGACAAAGAGATGAAAGCGCAAATATTGTTTGCATTATCCAAAGATGAACAAGGTCGATTTTATAATGCAAAAGATCCTATTTTAAAACGTTTATATGAAAATCAATATGATAATGAAGCTAAAATCTTAGCATACAAAGTCGCTAATTATCGAGAAAATTTCAAAAAAATGAAACAATATTCAGATACTAAAGCATATCAAGAAATCAAATCTAATTGCAACTATTTTGATTATTATACGAACAACTTTTAAAGATAGAAACGCTCCTAAATTTAGGAGCGTTTCTATCTTTAAAATCAATTTAATCTAATTATATTAATCCATAATCAGAATAGAAAACTCAATTACGAAATATGAAGATTTATATCTATTGTTCTATCAACTCATAAAACCTGAAAATTAAATAGGGTATTTTATAATAACAGAATATAAATGAAGCTTTTTCTATTACTAGAACTGAGATTCTTTTCATTTATTTTTTGTAATTTTGGAATTCGAAAAGTTAAACAAACAAAATAATCAAAATGTCAAAATCATTTGCTCAAATTCCTCAAGCTGTAAACGAAGAGGTAAAATCATATGCTCCTGGATCTCCAGAGCGTGCGCAATTATTAGACGCATATAAAAAAATGTTTAATGAGGTAACAGAAGTTCCTCAATACATTGGATCTGAAGAAGTATTTTCAGGAAATAAAAAAGAAATTCGTCCTCCACATGATCATCAAAAAGTTGTAGGTTACTACCACGCAGGTACGCAAGAAGATGTAGTAAAAGCAATTGATTCTGCTTTAGCTGCAAAAGAAGCTTGGGTTGCAATGCCATGGGAAGACAGAGCTGCGATTTTCTTAAAAGCTGCAGATTTAATCGCTGGACCTTATCGTGCTAAATTAAATGCTGCAACTATGATTGGTCAATCTAAAAATGCAATGCAAGCAGAAATTGATTCAGCTTGTGAGTTGATTGACTTTTTACGTTTCAACGTACAATATATGACAGAAATTTATGCAGATCAACCAATTTCTTCTCCAGGAATTTGGAATCGCGTAGATTATCGTCCGTTAGAAGGGTTTACATTTGCTATAACTCCTTTCAATTTTACAGCAATTGCAGGTAATTTACCATCTTGTATGGCTTTAATGGGGAATGTTGTTGTTTGGAAACCTTCTGATAAACAAACATTGGCTGCTAAGGTAACAATGGAAGTTTTCAAAAAAGCAGGTTTACCAGATGGTGTAATCAATATGATTTTAACAAGTGGTGCAGAAACAGCAAAAACTGTTTTAGAGCATCGTGATTTTGCTGGTTTACATTTCACAGGATCGACAAAAGTTTTCAATACATTATGGAAACAAATTGGTGATAACATCGATAGATACAGAACTTATCCACGTATCGTAGGTGAGACAGGAGGTAAAGATTTCGTAATGGTTCATAAATCAGCTTGTGCAACAGAAGTTGCTGTAGGTTTAGTTCGTGGAGCATTCGAATACCAAGGACAAAAATGTTCTGCTGCTTCTCGCGCTTATATCCCATCTAATTTATGGAATGAAGTGGAGAAACAAATGAAAGAAATGTTAGCTACTGTAACATTAGGATCTCCAGAAGATTTCTCTAATTTCATGACAGCAGTTATTGACAAAAACTCTTTCGAAAAATCAAAAGCGTATATCGATCGTGCACAAGCATCTTCTGAAGCTGAAGTTGTTATCGGTGGTACGTATGATGATTCAGTTGGATACTTTGTTCAACCAACAGTTATCAAAGCAACAAATCCTAAATATGAATCAATGGTAGAAGAGATCTTCGGACCTGTATTATCTGTTTATGTTTATGATGAAAATGAATTTGAAGCAACTTTAAAATTAGTTGACGAAACTTCTGCATATGCTTTAACAGGATCAATCTTTGCAAAAGATCGTGCTGCAGTAGAATTAGCTTCTAAAGCATTGAAAAATGCTTGTGGAAACTTCTACATTAACGACAAACCAACAGGAGCTGTTGTAGGACAACAACCTTTCGGTGGAGCACGTGCTTCTGGTACAAATGATAAAGCAGGTTCTGCAATGAACTTGTTACGTTGGACATCTGTTCAAACGATCAAAGAAACATTTGTTCCTGCAAAAGATTACAAATATCCATTCTTAGAAAAATAATATTTTCGAGATATAAATTTAGAATAAGCCTTACCTTTGTAGGGCTTATTTTTTTTGGTATGAATGACAATTCGGAAAAAGCAATCAAAGCTTCGATTTTTAGTATAGTAGGAAACGCTTCTTTGGCTGGAATTAAGTTTTTGGCTGGTTATTTTGGGAATTCATACGCATTAATTGCAGATGCAATTGAGTCTTCTGCAGATGTTTTTTCTTCTATTTTTGTTTTCTTTGGACTTAAATATTCGGCTCGTCCTGCAGATGAAAATCATCCATATGGACATGGAAAAGCAGAAGCATTAATTACATTTTTGGTTGTAACGTTCCTAATTGTTTCAGCAGTTATCATTGCGAAAGAAAGTATTACGAATATTATTACGCCACATCATCAACCAAAACCATTCACTTTATTAGTTTTAGGAGGAATTATTTTGTTTAAGGAATTATCGTTTCAGTATGTGATGCGAAAAAGTGTAGAAACAAATAGTTCATCTTTAAAAGCAGATGCTTGGCATCATCGTTCAGATGCAATTACATCACTTATGGCTTTTATCGGAATTTCTATTTCCTTAGTAATGGGACCAGGTTGGGAAGCAGCAGATGATGTAGCCGCGCTTTTCGCTTCTGTATTTATTTTATACAATGCGTATAAAATTTTGCGTCCTGCTTTAGGTGAAATAATGGATGAACAGTTGTATCAAAACGAAATTAAACAAATCAGAGAAATCGCTTCTCATGTTCCTGGTGTTATGGCAACTGAAAAATGTAATGTTCGTAAAAGTGGAATGAATTATTATGTGGATTTGCACGCAATTGTAGATGGTTCAATCTCAGTTGTGGAAGGACATAAAATTAGTCACGATCTAAAAGATGCTGTACAAGCTGAAATGCCGCAAGTAAAAGATGTTTTAGTGCACATTGAACCTACTTTTGTTTCAGTGGAAGAATATTTTAAAATGAATAACATCGAAGATAAAAGAGTGCAATAGAGTTTTATTTACAAAACATAATAAAGTTTAACTTCAGAAAGAAATATTTCTGATTAAAAATATTGGGTAAAATTTAAATAAAAAAAGAGAAGCTATAGCTTCTCTTTTTGATTTTTAATCATGTAAAAATCATAATATATATAAAAGGTCGATTCTTAGAATAGTTTGAAACCAATACCAGTACTGATTAACCAAGGATTAAGATCTACATCTGCTGGCACATAAACTTGTTGACCCAAATCAGCTCCAACAGTTACATCGGTATTAAGATATAATTTTTTAACATCTACATTCCAGTACAATTTATCATTGATTTTGTAATCAAATCCTAATTGAAATCCGAAACCAACATTGTTTTTATAATCCACACTTGTTACGGCTGCATTTCTACCTTTACCTTGCCCTTTGTCATAGAAAATTGTATAATTAATTCCAGCTCCAACGTATGGTTTCAAGTTTTTAGTTGGGTATAAATGATATTGCACATTAAGTGTTGGAGGTAACAACATCACACGTCCTAAATCTAAATTTCCTAATGCAGTATTTACTGCAACTACTTCATGCTTAGATGTTCCTAAAATTAATTCGGCCGCAATATTTTTAGTTACATAATATGTAAAATCAATTTCTGGAATAAGGTTGTTTGTTACTGCGACATTTCCACCAATAGCTTCAATTTTAGCATCTTCCATAGGAACTACACCAGTTGCTCTCACACGCATATGCAATTCACCTGCTTCTTGTCCAAATGAAATTATTGATGTAAAGATTGCTCCAAGTAATATAAGTCCTTTTTTCATATCTTTTTATTTTAATTCTCTTTGCAAAACTCGGATTAATTTATCCGAATTAAAATGTTAAAAATCATTTTCGAAAATGACTTTTAACATTTGTTTCTTTTGATGATTTTATTAACTTAAAACCGCTGATAATCAATTATTTTTAATGAATAAAAATAATCATAAAAGAAAAACTTTTCACTTGATAGAAATTTATTACTTTTGGAGTTAAGTCATAATAAAAACTCAAAAAAATGAATTTCTTAGAAAACGAAAATTTATCGTTAATTGCACAATCTGCTAGAGATTTTGCAAAACAATATATTCAACCAAATATTATGGAATGGGACGAAGCCCAAACTTTTCCTGTTGAAGTATTCAAAGAATTAGGGAAAATGGGATTCATGGGAATTGTTGTTCCAGAAGAATATGGAGGAAGCGGATTGTCTTATGATGAATATGTATCAATTGTAGATGAAATTTCACAAGTAGATCCATCAATTGGTTTATCTGTAGCTGCACACAATTCACTTTGTACAAATCATATTTTAGAATTTGGTAACGAAGAACAAAAACAGCGTTGGTTGCCAAAATTAGCAACAGCAGAATGGATTGGAGCTTGGGGATTAACAGAGCACAATACTGGTTCTGATGCAGGAGGAATGTCTACTACAGCAGTAAAAGATGGTGATGAATGGGTGATAAACGGAGCGAAGAATTTTATTACACATGCCATTTCTGGAGATGTAGCTGTTGTAATGACAAGAACAGGAGAAAAAGGAGCAAAAAATAATGCAACAGCATTTGTTATAGAGAAAGGAACACCAGGTTTTACATCAGGTAAAAAAGAGAATAAATTAGGAATGCGTGCTTCAGAAACAGCAGAATTAATTTTTGATAATGTTCGCGTTTCTGATGCTAATCGTTTAGGAAATGTAGGAGATGGTTTCAAGCAAGCACTTAAAATTTTAGATGGTGGACGTATTTCAATTGCCGCATTATCATTAGGAATTGCAAAAGGAGCATACAAAGCAGCATTAAAATATGCACAAGAACGTCATCAATTTGGTACTGCTATTGCAAATTTCCAAGCAATTAATTTCAAATTAGCAGAAATGATTACAGAAATTGAAGCTTCAGAGTTATTAATTCGTAAAGCATCTTATCTTAAAAATCATAAAAAACCAATGTCTACAGAAGGTGCAATGGCAAAATATTATGCTTCGGAAGCGTGTGTTAAAATCTCGAATGAAGCGGTTCAAATATTTGGAGGTTACGGTTATACAAAAGATTTTCCTGTGGAAAAATTCTACCGCGATTCTAAATTATGTACAATAGGAGAAGGAACAACAGAAATACAAAAATTAGTTATTGGTAGAAATATTTTGAAAGATTAATACAAAAGGATTTGTTTAATTACTAAAGAGTTGTATATTTGCCATCTCAAAAAGAAATAGATAAAATTATGTTGATTATACCAGTAAAAGACGGAGAGTCAATCGAAAGAGCTCTAAAAAAATACAAAAGAAAATTTGATAAAACAGGTGTTGTACGTCAGTTAAGAGCACGTCAACAATTTACAAAACCTTCTGTTACAAAAAGACAAAAGATGAGTAGAGCAATCTACAAACAAGCTTTAGTTTCACAAGAAGAAGCATAAATTGCTGTTTTAAACAATATAAAGAATTAATTTCTATTGACCTATTTATTAAAGTTGTAACTTTGATGAATAGGTTTTTTTTATGGAATTTATTCAATTATTCTTAGATTATTTAGCGCTCGAGAAAAACTATTCTACGCTAACGATTACAAGTTACAAAAGAGATTTAGATGATTTTGTTGAGTTCTATCAACAAGAAGAAAACTCATCCGAAATTCAACTCGCTACCAAAAATCATATCCGCGCATTTGTAATGTATTTAACTGAATTGGAGAAATCCGAAAAAACAGTTAATCGCAAACTAAGCGCTCTTCGCACATTTTATAAATATTTGATCAAAGAGAATTATTTAACAATAAATCCAATAGAACAAATTCATTCACTAAAACAGCATAAACAAGTTTTGGTTCCGTTTACCGAAGCAGAATTGAATGATTTATTAAATAACGAAGAATTCTTTCCAGATACTTTCGAAGGAGTTCGCGATCGTTTAATGATTGATGTGATGTATCAAACTGGAATTCGTCGTGCCGAGTTGATTGGTTTAAAAGAAAACGATATCGATCCTAATACGCTTTCTATAAAAGTTTTGGGAAAAAGAAATAAAGAACGAATAATTCCTATTTCAACTTTTTTGTTGGAAGATTTAGCAAATTATAACGCCAAAAAACATAACGAAATTACCTTACAATGTACGAATGTTTTTGTAACAGAAAAAGGAAAACCTTTGTATGATAATCTTGTTTATTCGAAAGTAAAATATTATCTTAGTCTTATAAGCGTAAAACATAAAAAAAGTCCTCATATGCTGAGGCATTCATTTGCGACTCATATGTTAGATTCTGGAGCAGATCTGAATGCAGTAAAAGATATTTTAGGGCATTCAAGTTTGTCATCAACTCAAATCTATACACATGGTAGCATCGAAAATCTAAAAAAAGTGTTTAACAAAGCTCACCCACGTGAGAACAAAAAAGAGTAATTATGACAATTAACTTTCAAGCAGTAAACTTCAATACTAAACCAGGTTTAGAGGAGTATTTAGAGAAAAAATTAGAAAAATTAGAAACTTTGTCAGACAAAATCATTGCAGCGAATGTTTCTTTTAAATTAGAAAATACTGCAGAAAAAAATAATAAGACAGTTGATATTAAGCTAGAAGTACCAGGAGATGATATTATAGTTAGTAAAACAGGGCAGTCTTTTGAGGAATGTATTGATTTGTCGGTAGATACATTAAAAAAAATAATTATCAGAAAAAAAGAAAAAATTAGCGAGAGATAAAAAATAGAGAATTGACTAAAAAAAGAACCTAAAAATTTGGTTAATTCAAAAAACAACGTAAATTTGCAGTCCGTTAAACAAACATATTTAACGGACTGTTCTTTTAAAAATACTTTAAAAACAAAATGCCGATGTAGCTCAGCTGGCTAGAGCAGCTGATTTGTAATCAGCAGGTCGTGGGTTCGAGTCCGTCTATCGGCTCAAAGTTTTAAAAGAATGAAAAAAATAGGTCGGGGAGATACTCAAGCGGCCAACGAGGACGGACTGTAAATCCGTTGGGTAACCTTCGCAGGTTCGAATCCTGCTCTCCCCACAAACTTAATTTTTAAAAATTTTTGTAGTTTAGGATTTAATCTTTAAATTTGCAAAGCTTTTTAGAAGTGAATGCGGGAATAGCTCAATTGGTAGAGCGTCAGCCTTCCAAGCTGAATGTTGCGGGTTCGAGTCCCGTTTCCCGCTCAAATTCTGGTTCGTCCAGTGTAGTTAATCTTTTAAGTAGTTGTTGAGACTCATTTAAACCAAGGTTAACGCGAGTCAAAAATTAATATCTTTATATAAATCAAAAAGTGTATTTTTGCACTTGAAAATAATTTAAAGTTATTTTTTTAATTTAAGTATAACAATAGAAATTAATAAAAAGTAAAATGGCAAAGGAAACTTTCAACCGTAATAAGCCGCACTTAAATATTGGTACTATTGGTCACGTTGACCACGGTAAAACAACTTTGACTGCAGCGATTACTAAAGTATTAGCTGATGCTGGTTATTCAGAAGCAAAAGCTTTCGATCAAATCGATAATGCTCCAGAAGAAAAAGAGCGTGGTATTACAATTAATACATCTCACGTAGAGTATGAAACTGCTAACCGTCACTACGCACACGTTGACTGTCCAGGTCACGCGGATTACGTAAAAAACATGGTTACAGGAGCTGCTCAAATGGATGGTGGTATCTTAGTAGTAGCTGCTACTGATGGTCCAATGCCTCAAACTCGTGAGCACATCTTATTATGTCGCCAAGTAAACGTTCCTCGTATCGTTGTTTTCTTAAACAAAGTTGATATGGTTGACGATGCTGAGTTATTAGAGTTAGTAGAAATGGAAGTAAGAGATTTATTATCTTCTTACGAATATGACGGAGATAACACTCCAGTTATCCAAGGATCTGCTTTAGGTGCATTGAACGGTGAGCCTCAATGGGTTGAAACTGTATTAAACTTAATGAACAATGTTGATGAGTGGATCGAGCAACCAGTTCGTGATGCTGATAAACCATTCTTAATGCCAGTAGAGGATGTGTTCTCTATTACAGGTCGTGGTACTGTTGCAACAGGACGTATCGAGGCTGGTGTAATTAACTCTGGTGAAGCAGTTGATATCGTAGGTATGGGAGAAGAAAAATTAACTTCTACTGTAACTGGGGTTGAGATGTTCCGTAAAATCTTAGATAGAGGTGAAGCTGGTGATAACGTAGGTTTATTATTACGTGGTATTGAGAAAACTGAAATCCGTCGTGGTATGGTTATCGCGAAACAAGGATCTGTTAAACCACACAAAAAATTCAAAGCTGAGGTTTATATCTTAACTAAAGAAGAGGGTGGTCGTCACACTCCATTCCACAACCGTTACCGTCCACAGTTCTACGTACGTACAACTGACGTAACAGGGGAAATCAACTTACCAGAAGGAGTAGAGATGGTTTTACCAGGAGATAACTTAACTATTACAGTTGAATTATTACAACCAATCGCATTAAACGAAGGTTTACGTTTCGCAATCCGCGAAGGTGGACGTACAGTTGGTGCTGGTCAGGTAACTGAAATTTTAGACTAATTATAGTCAAAATATAATACAGAAGATGTGGTAATCTTCAATGATTACCACTCTTTTTTATCTACGGGCATAGTTCAATGGTAGAATAGCGGTCTCCAAAACCGTTGATCAGGGTTCGAATCCTTGTGCCCGTGCTAAATGAAAACGATATGAAAGTCGTACAATATTTTAAAGATTCCTTTGTAGAATTTAAAGATCATGTTACATGGCCATCATTCTCTGATCTACAAAGAGACACAATTATTGTTGCAATAGCTACAGTTTTGTTAGCTATATTTTTATATGCGGTAGATACATTATTCACACAAGTGCTTAACTTTATCTACGGCGCTTTTTAGTTTGTAAAATATCCCGTTTAGTAATTAGAATCATGAGTGAAAAGAAATGGTATGTAATCAAGACTGTGGCTGGACAAGAGCTAAAAGTTAAGGATTATATTGAAAGAGAAATTCAGTACCAAAATTTGAATGATTATGTAGGGCAAATAGTTGTCCCTATGGAAAAAGTGATTCAAATCCGTAACGGTAAAAAATATCAAAAGGAAAAAGTACACTTTCCTGGTTACATTATGATCGAAGCTGAACTGGTAGGAGAAATTCCTCACATGGTAAAGAATACATCAGGCGTAATTAGCTTTTTAAGTGCAACGAAAGGAGGTGATCCTGTACCAATGAGACAATCGGAAGTTAACCGAATGTTAGGTAAAGTTGACGAATTAGCAGAAAACGTTGATACAAACTTAGGAGTATCTTATATCGTAGGAGAAACAGTAAAAGTAATCGACGGACCATTCAATGGATTCAACGGAACAGTTGAAAAAATCATTGAAGACAAACGTAAACTTGAAGTGATGGTTTTAATCTTCGGACGTAAAACACCACTTGAGTTAAGTTTTAACCAAGTTGAAAAGATTGCATAATCTATCAACAAATTAAAAGTAGAAATTTAGGCTGCTTCCACATAACGCTTAATTTTAAGAATTAAAAAAATGGCAAAAAAAATTGAAAAAGTTGTAAAACTTCAAGTTAAAGGAGGACAAGCAAATCCTTCGCCACCAGTAGGACCAGCTTTAGGTGCTGCAGGTGTTAACATTATGGAGTTTTGTAAACAATTTAATGGACGTACACAAGAAAAACAAGGTGCAGTGTTACCAGTTGTTATTACTGTGTATCAAGATAAATCATTTGATTTCGTAATTAAAACTCCTCCAGCTGCTATTCAGTTAATGGAAGCTGCGAAATTAAAAAAAGCATCAGGTGTGCCTAACCGTCAAAAAGTTGGTACTGTTACTTGGGATCAAGTTAGAGCTATTGCTGAAGATAAATTAGCGGACATGAACTGTTTCACTGTTGAATCTGCTATGAAAATGGTTGCTGGAACTGCACGTTCTATGGGTATAACTGTAAAAGGTGGGCAAGCTCCAGAATAATTAAAACATTTTAGGAAATGGCAAAGTTAACAAAAAGACAAAAAGAAGCACAAGCTAAAGTAGAGAAAAACAAACTTTATTCTATCGATGAAGCATCATCTTTAGTAAAAGAGGTAAACTACGCAAAGTTTGATGCATCTGTAGATATAGCAGTTCGTTTAGGTGTAGATCCTAAGAAAGCTAACCAAATGGTACGTGGAGTAGTTTCATTACCACACGGAACAGGTAAAGATGTAAAAGTATTAGCATTAGTTACTCCAGACAAAGAAGCAGAAGCTAAAGCAGCAGGTGCTGATTATGTAGGATTAGACGAATACTTACAAAAAATTAAAGAAGGTTGGACAGATGTTGACGTTATCGTTACAATGCCAGCTGTTATGGGTAAATTAGGACCATTAGGACGTGTTTTAGGACCTCGTGGATTAATGCCTAACCCAAAATCAGGAACTGTAACTTTAGAAGTTGGTAAAGCTGTTTCTGAAGTAAAAGCAGGTAAAATCGACTTCAAAGTAGACCGTTACGGAATTATCCACGCTGCAGTTGGTAAAGTATCTTTCGATGCTGAGAAAATTAAAGAAAATGCGAATGAATTAATTCAAACTTTAATTAAATTAAAACCAACAGCTGCTAAAGGAACATATGTAAAAAGCATCACGCTTTCTACAACTCAATCTGTAGGTGTATCAGTAGATCCAAAAAGTGTAAACGCTTAAAATTAGTAGATTATGGCAATGACAAAACAAGATAAAGCAAATATGATAGATGAATTGCAAGCTGTATTAGCAGAAGCAAAAATCATCTACTTAGCAGATATCGACGGATTAAACGCTGTTAATACTACTGAATTAAGAAGAACTTGTTTTAAAAGCAATGTATCTTTACGCGTAGTAAAAAACACTTTATTAAAGAAAGCTATGGAGCAAATCGAAGACAAAAACTTCGAAGAGCTTTACGGATCTTTAAAAGGAAATACAGCATTAATGACTGCTGAAGTTGGTAACGCACCAGCTAAAGTAATCGATACTTTCAGAAAAAAATCTGAAAAACCTATTTTAAAAGGAGCTTGGATTGAAGATAATATTTTTGTTGGTGATGACAAATTACCACAATTAGTAGCATTGAAATCTCGTGAAGAATTAATCGCAGATATCATCATGTTACTTCAATCTCCAATCAAAACAGTTGTTTCTCAATTAGAGAACAAAGAAGCTGCGAAAGCAGAAGAAGGAGCTTCAGAAGAATAAGACACACTCATATTAAATAAAAGTTTAAAAAACAAAAAGCATTAAAATGGCAGATTTAAAAAAATTAGCTGAAGAGTTAGTAAACTTGACAGTTTTAGAAGTTAATGAATTATCTACAATCTTAAAAGATGAGTACGGAATCGAACCAGCTGCTGCTGCTGTAGTTGTTGCTGCAGGTGGAGCAGGTGAAGCTGCTGAAGAGCAATCAGAATTCGACGTAATCTTAAAAGAAGCAGGTGCATCTAAATTAGCAGTTGTTAAATTAGTTAAAGAATTAACTGGAAAAGGATTAAAAGAAGCTAAAGATTTAGTAGATTCAACTCCAGCAACAGTTAAAGAAGCAGTTTCTAAAGACGAAGCTGAAGCTTTAAAGAAACAGCTAGAAGAAGCTGGTGCAGTAGTAGAATTGAAGTAATTTTTATTACTCAAAAATATAGGTTTGGACCTAACACAGGACGTGTTAGGTCTAAACCTTTTTACGCATAAAGTCATTATATAAACCAAAATTCATTCGAAATTGGCCACTAAAGCAACATTAAGCAACTCGACTGAGAAAAAAGAAAGATTGAACTTCTCTTCTGCAAAAGCAGTCGCTCAGTTCCCAGATTTCCTTGACATTCAGATCAAATCGTTTGAAGATTTTTTCCAGTTGGAAACAAGACCTGACCAACGAAAAAATGAAGGTCTTTACCGAACATTTGCTGAGAATTTTCCAATTACGGATACTCGCAATCAGTTTGTTTTAGAATTCTTAGATTATTTCGTAGATCCACCACGTTACACAATTGATGAGTGTATCGAAAGAGGATTAACGTACAGTGTACCATTGAAAGCTCGTCTTAAATTGTACTGTACAGACGAAGAACACGAAGATTTCGAAACTGTTGTGCAAGACGTATATTTAGGAACAATTCCTTACATGTCTCCTTCAGGATCATTCATCATTAATGGTGCAGAGCGTGTTATTGTATCTCAATTACACCGTTCTCCTGGGGTATTCTTCGGACAATCTTTTCACGCGAATGGTACAAAATTGTACTCATCTCGTATTATTCCTTTCAAAGGATCTTGGATTGAGTTCGCAACAGACATCAACAGCGTAATGTACGCTTACATCGATCGTAAGAAAAAGTTACCATTAACTACTTTATTACGTGCTATCGGATATGAAAGAGATAAAGATATCTTAGAAATTTTCGACTTAGCAGAAGAAGTAAAAGTTAATAAAGCTAATTTAAAGAAAGTTGTAGGTCGTAAACTTGCTGCACGTGTATTAAATACATGGCACGAGGATTTCGTAGATGAAGATACAGGAGAAGTTGTATCAATAGAACGTAATGAAATTATCTTAGATCGTGAAACAATCTTAGAAAAAGATCACATCGATCAAATCGTAGATTCTGGCGTTAAGACAATCTTATTACACAAAGAAGATATCAATTCTGCTGATTATGGAATTATCCATAATACTTTACAAAAAGACCCTACTAATACTGAAAAAGAGGCAGTAGAGTATATCTATAGACAATTACGTAACGCTGAGCCACCAGATGAAGAAACAGCAATTGGAATTATTGATAAATTATTCTTCTCAGATCAACGTTATTCATTAGGTGAAGTAGGTCGTTATAGATTAAATAAAAAATTAGGCTTAAACATTAGTGAAGACATACAAGTCTTGACTCGTGAAGATATCATTTCGATTATTAAATACTTAATCGAATTAATCAACTCTAAAGCAGAGGTAGATGATATTGACCACTTATCTAACCGTCGTGTAAGAACGGTAGGTGAGCAAATGGCAAGCCAATTCGGAGTAGGTTTAGCTCGTATGGCTAGAACTATCCGTGAAAGAATGAATGTTCGTGATAACGAGGTGTTTACACCAATCGATTTGATTAATGCTAAAACATTATCATCAGTTATCAATTCATTCTTCGGAACGAACCAGTTATCTCAGTTCATGGATCAAACAAATCCATTATCAGAGATTACACACAAACGTCGTTTATCAGCATTAGGACCTGGAGGTTTATCAAGAGAAAGAGCGGGATTCGAGGTACGTGACGTACACCACACTCATTACGGACGTTTATGTCCAATTGAAACTCCTGAGGGACCAAACATTGGTTTGATTTCGTCATTATGTGTATTCGCTAAAGTTAATAACTTAGGGTTCATCGAAACACCGTACAGAAAAGTAGAAGATGGAAAAGTGGACGTCGAATCAGCACCAATCTATTTAACTGCGGAAGAGGAGGAATCAAAAGTAATTGCTCAAGCCAATATCAACATGACAGACGATGGTACTATTGCTACTGAACGTGTAACTGCTCGTGAAGATGGGGATTTCCCTGTGGTAACACCTGCAGAAGTTGATTTAATCGACGTTGCACCTAACCAGATTGCTTCTATCTCAGCATCATTAATTCCTTTCTTGGAGCATGATGACGCCAACCGTGCGTTAATGGGATCGAACATGATGCGTCAGGCAGTTCCATTATTGAAACCTCAAGCACCAATTGTAGGTACTGGATTAGAAAAACAAGTTGCAAAAGATTCTAGAATCTTAGTTAATGCAGAACGTGAAGGTACAGTAACTTATGTTGATGCTGACATTATAACAATAAAATATGATCGCTCAGAAGACGAAGAATTAGTAAGTTTCGATTCTGCTGAGAAAACATATAACTTAACTAAATTCAGAAAAACGAATCAAGGAACTACAATCACGTTAAAACCAATTGTAAAAGTTGGAGATCGTGTAGAGAAAGGACAAGTTTTATCTGAAGGTTATGCAACAGAAGGAGGAGAACTAGCAATTGGTCGTAACATGGTTGTTGCCTTCATGCCTTGGCAAGGGTACAACTTCGAGGATGCAATTGTAATCTCTGAGAAAGCTGTTCGCGAAGACTGGTTTACATCTATCCACATCGATGAGTATTCATTAGATGTACGTGATACAAAATTAGGTATGGAAGAATTAACTTCAGACATTCCTAACGTTTCGGAAGAGGCTACTAAAGACTTAGACGAAAATGGTATGATCCGTATTGGAGCAGAAGTAAAACCTGGTGATATCTTGATTGGTAAAATTACTCCAAAAGGAGAATCTGATCCAACTCCAGAAGAAAAATTATTACGTGCGATCTTTGGTGACAAAGCTGGTGATGTAAAAGATGCTTCTCTTAAAGCTTCTCCATCATTACGAGGTGTTGTTATTGATAAAAAATTATTCTCACGTAGTATAAAAGATAAACGTAAACGTTCTCAAGACAAAGCAATTATTGATAGTGTAGAAGCTGAGTACGACGTTAAATTCAACGAATTAAGAGATATTTTATTAGAGAAATTATACGTTTTATTAAACGGAAAAACTTCTCAAGGTATTTACAACGACTTGAACGAAGAAGTAATCAAGAAAGGTGTAAAATATACGCAAAAAATATTATCTAATGTTGAAGATTTCTTAAACTTAACTGGAGCAGAATCTCTTTGGACAACAGACGAGGATAAGAATGAATTAGTAAAAGAGTTAATACATAATTATAAAATTAAGTATAACGATTTACAAGGAGCTCTTAACCGCGAAAGATTTACAATTTCTGTTGGAGATGAATTACCTGCAGGTATCGTAAAATTAGCTAAAATCTATATTGCGAAGAAACGTAAACTAAAAGTTGGGGATAAAATGGCGGGACGTCACGGTAACAAAGGTATTGTTGCACGTATCGTTCGCGACGAAGATATGCCTTTCTTAGAAGACGGAACACCAGTAAATATCGTACTTAACCCACTTGGGGTACCATCTCGTATGAATATCGGACAGATTTATGAAACGGTATTAGGATGGGCTGGACTTAAAATGGGACAAAAATTTGCAACACCTATTTTCGACGGTGCAGAAATCGAGGATATCGATAGAATCACAGAAGAAGCAGGTATTCCAAAACATGGTACAACATATTTATATGATGGTAATACTGGAGAACGTTTTGATCAAAAAGCTACTGTAGGTGTTATTTACATGTTGAAATTAGGACACATGGTTGACGACAAAATGCACGCGCGTTCTATCGGACCATACTCACTAATTACTCAACAACCATTAGGTGGTAAAGCACAATTCGGTGGACAACGTTTCGGAGAGATGGAGGTTTGGGCATTAGAAGCATTTGGTGCATCTAATATCTTACGCGAAATCTTAACAGTTAAGTCGGATGACGTAATTGGACGTGCGAAAACTTACGAAGCAATCGTAAAAGGAGAGCCAATGCCAGAACCTGGTATTCCAGAATCATTTAACGTATTGTTACATGAATTACAAGGTCTTGGATTAGACATAAACTTGGAAGAATAATAGGGAAACCTATTATTCTACCTTTTTCGTTATAATAATATAATTGTTAGATACATCTATATGTCAACAAAAAATAAAACAAGTCAATTCTCAAAAATCCGTATCGGGTTAGCTTCTCCAGAATCGATTCTTCAAGAATCTAAAGGTGAAGTTTTAAAACCTGAAACGATTAACTATAGAACGCACAAACCAGAGCGTGACGGGTTATTCTGTGAGCGTATCTTTGGACCTGTAAAAGATTATGAATGTGCCTGCGGAAAATATAAAAGAATCCGTTATAAAGGTATCGTTTGTGACCGTTGTGGGGTTGAAGTTACTGAAAAGAAAGTTCGTCGTGAGCGTATTGGACACATCAATCTTGTTGTGCCAATTGCACACATTTGGTATTTCCGTTCATTACCAAATAAAATTGGTTACATCTTAGGATTACCATCTAAGAAATTAGACATGGTAATTTACTACGAAAGATATGTAGTGATTCAACCAGGTATCGCAAAAGGACCAGAAGGAGAAGAATTAAACAGATTAGATTTCTTATCAGAAGAAGAATACTTAGATATCTTAGAAACTCTTCCAATCGAGAATCAATATCTAGAAGATTCAGATCCTAATAAATTCGTTGCGAAAATGGGTGCTGAAGCACTAGAAGACCTATTATCTCGTATCAATTTAGATGAATTATCTTACGAATTAAGACACAAAGCACATAACGAAACATCTAAACAACGTCGTACAGAAGCGTTAAAACGTTTACAAGTTGTTGAATCGTTACGTGAGTCAAATATGCATCACGTAAACCGTCCAGAATGGATGGTAATGCGCGTTATTCCAGTTATTCCACCAGAATTACGTCCATTAGTTCCATTAGATGGAGGTCGTTTTGCAACATCAGATTTAAATGATTTATATCGTCGTGTAATTATCCGTAACAATCGTTTGAAACGATTAATGGAAATTAAAGCGCCAGAAGTAATCTTACGTAATGAAAAACGTATGTTACAAGAAGCGGTAGATTCATTATTCGATAATACACGTAAAGCATCAGCCGTTAAAGCAGATGGTAATCGTCCATTAAAATCATTATCTGATTCATTAAAAGGTAAACAAGGTCGTTTCCGTCAAAACTTATTAGGTAAACGTGTGGATTATTCTGCTCGTTCTGTAATTGTTGTTGGACCAACACTTAAATTACACGAATGTGGTTTACCAAAAGATATGGCAGCTGAATTATACAAACCATTTGTTGTTCGTAAATTAATCGAACGTGGAATTGTAAAAACAGTTAAATCGGCTAAGAAAATTATCGATAGAAAAGAGCCAGTTGTTTGGGATATTTTAGAAAATGTAATTAAAGGACATCCAGTTTTATTAAACCGTGCCCCAACATTACACCGTTTAGGTATCCAAGCATTCCAACCGAAATTAATCGAAGGTAAAGCAATTCGTTTACACCCATTAGTGTGTACAGCCTTCAATGCCGATTTCGATGGTGACCAGATGGCCGTTCACTTACCATTAGGACCAGAAGCTGTTTTAGAAGCACAATTATTAATGTTAGCTTCTCAAAATATTTTGAATCCTGCAAATGGATCTCCAATTACTGTACCATCTCAGGATATGGTTTTAGGTCTTTACTACATGACGAAAATTCGTCGTACTGACCACCAATTTACAGTAAAAGGTGAAGGATTAACATTCTATTCAGACGAAGAAGTTCAAATTGCATATAACGAAGGAGCAGTTGATTTAAATGCACCAATTCGTGTAAAAGGAACTATTCGTGTAGGAGAGGAGTTAGTAGAAAATCAATTAATCGAAACTTCAGTAGGACGTGTGTTATTTAACCAAATCGTTCCGAAGCAAGTAGGATTTATCAATGAAGTATTAACGAAAAAATCGTTACGTACAATCATTAATAAAATCATTAAGATTACAGATTTCCCTACAACAGCTGCTTTCTTAGATGATATGAAACAATTAGGATATAGAAATGCCTTCGAGGGTGGTTTATCATTCTCATTAGGAGATATCTTAATTCCAGAACAAAAGAAAGACCTTATCTCTGGTGCAATCAACCAAGTTGAGAACATTAAGATGAACTATAACATGGGTCTTATTACAAATAACGAACGTTACAACCAAGTTATTGATGTTTGGACAACAACAAACGCAACATTAACAGAAATTGTAATGAAACGTATGACAGAAGATCAACAAGGATTTAACTCTGTATTCATGATGCTTGATTCAGGAGCACGTGGATCTAAAGAGCAAATTCGTCAGTTATCAGGTATGCGTGGATTGATGGCTAAACCTCAAAAAGCTGGTTCTACTGGTGGGGATATTATCGAGAATCCAATTATCTCTAACTTCCGTGAAGGTCTTTCTATCTTAGAGTACTTTATTTCTTCGCACGGTGCGCGTAAAGGTCTTGCCGATACTGCCTTAAAAACTGCCGATGCTGGATACTTGACTCGTCGTTTAGTTGACGTTGCACAAGACGTTATCGTAATGCACGAGGATTGTGGTACATTAAGAGGTTTAGAAGTTACAGCACTTAAGAAAAAAGAAGAAATCATTGAAAGTTTATCTTCTCGTATTTTAGGTCGTACTTCATTAAATGATATTTATAACCCAGATAATGGTGAATTAATCATCGCTGCTGGTAATATTATTACAGAAGATATTGGTGATGCTATCGAAGCAGCTGGTATTGAAAATGTAGAAGTTCGTTCTCCATTAACATGTGAAGCGAAAACTGGAATTTGTGCTAAATGTTACGGACGTAACTTAGCGACAGGTAAAGGAGTTCAAAAAGGTGAATCTGTAGGTGTAGTTGCTGCACAATCTATTGGTGAGCCTGGTACACAGTTAACATTACGTACTTTCCACGTTGGGGGTACTGCGGGTAACGTTTCTGAGCAAAATACAATTAATGCTAAAGTTGACGGTACAGTTGAGTTTGATGACTTACGTACAGTTGAATCTACAGATGATTCAGGTAACAAAGTAGATACAGTTGTTTCTCGTTCTACAGAGATGAAAGTAATTGACGATTTAGGAAACGTTCGTCAACAAACTAACATCGCTTACGGTACTATTTTATCTGTTAAAAACGGAGCTAAAGTTCAAAAAGGTCAAGAGATTGCAAGTTGGGACCCTTATAACGGGGTAATTATTGCGGAATCTACTGGTAAAATTGAGTATGAACAATTAGAGCAAGGGGTAACTTTCCAAATTGAAATCGATGAGCAAACAGGATTCCAAGAAAAAGTTATTTCTGAATCACGTAATAAAAAATTAGTTCCAGCGTTAAGAGTTATCACAATCGATGGTGAAGAAAAAACATACAACTTACCAGTAGGTGCACACTTAATGGTAAATGATGGAGAAAAAATTAATGCAGGTAAAATCTTAGTTAAGATTCCTCGTAAATCAGCTAAATCTGGTGATATTACAGGAGGTTTACCTCGTATTACAGAGTTATTAGAAGCTCGTAACCCATCTAATCCATCAGTTGTTTGTGAAATGGATGGAGTTGTATCTTTCGGTAAAATTAAACGTGGTAACCGCGAAATCATCGTTGAATCTAAAAATGGTGAAATCCGTCGTTACTTAGTTAAATTATCTGCGCAAATCTTAGTTCAAGAAAATGACTTCGTACGTGCAGGTGAGCCTTTATCAGATGGAGCAATTACACCAGAAGATATTTTAAGAATTTTAGGACCAACAGCGGTTCAAGAATACTTAGTAAACGAAATTCAAGATGTTTACCGTTTACAAGGTGTAAAAATTGATGATAAACACTTCGAAATTATCGTACGTCAAATGTTACGTAAAGTTCGTATTGTTGATTCAGGAGATTCAAGATTCTTAGAAGATAGTTTAGAGCATAAAGACGATTTCATGCAAGAAAACGACCGTTTATTCGGAATGAAAGTCGTAGAAGATGCTGGTGATTCTGATACATTAAGTGCAGGACAAATCATCACAATTCGCGAATTACGTGACGAAAACTCTAAATTAAAACGTGAAGATAAAAACTTAGTAACAGCTCGTGAAGCTTTACCTGCAACAGCAGAAGCAGTTTTACAAGGGATTACAAGAGCATCTTTACAAACTAAATCTTTTATGTCTGCGGCATCGTTCCAGGAAACTACAAAAGTTCTTAACGAAGCAGCTGTAGCTGGTAAAGTAGATGGTTTAGTAGGATTAAAAGAAAATGTAATTGTTGGACACTTAATTCCTGCTGGAACTGGATTAAAAGAGTATCAAAACATCATCGTAGGATCTAACCGTGAATACGAGGAATTAATAAACGCAAAACAAGAATTATAATGTCAGAAAATCAACAAAACGAAGGATTAAACATTGAGTTAAACGAATTAGTAGCTCAAGGTGTTTATGCTACAGGAGCAATCATCAACCACTCACCATCTGAGTTCGTTGTAGATTTCGTTCAATTTTTACCAGGTGCTAGACCATCAGTAAAATCAAGAATTATTTTGTCTCCATTACAAGCAAAACAATTATCTCAATCGTTAGCAGAAAACGTAACTAACTTCGAAAAAAACTTTGGTGAAATCAAAGAACCTCAAGTAAATAACGGTACTGCAACATACGAAGCTTAAGAATTATTCTTAATATTTCAAAAGTCCCTCAATCTTTGATTGGGGGATTTTTTTATTTGCTTAAAACTATTAAATTCATAATATTAACTTCTTAAATTCTTACTGAATTATAATATTCGTAATATTTTAAATTAATATTATTAATATGGTAAAATTAAAATGAATTAAACTTGTTTACGGTATTTTTTAAAATCGAAAAAATGTTTAGATTTGTATTAAGCAAATAACACAAGAATGTCTGACTATAAATTAATTCTACCTTCTATGGGAGAAGGTGTAATGGAAGCTACTGTAACAAATTGGATCAAAAATATTGGAGATTCAATTGCTGAAGATGAATCTGTTGTTGAAATCGCAACTGATAAAGTAGATTCTGATGTTCCTTCGCCAGTAGCAGGAGTTTTAAAAGAAATCTTAGTTCCTGTAGATGGAATTGCAAAAGTAGGAGAACCTATCGCAATTTTGTCTGTTGAAGGAGCTATTGAACAAGAAAACTCGGTAGAAGAAATTAATACAAATAGTGAACAAGAAATTGCAGATGTAGTAAAATCTATCGAAGCAGAAGTAGCAACAATTAAAACTGAAGTTGCTATTATTTCGTCTGATGATAAATTTTATTCTCCTTTAGTAAAATCGATTGCAAAAGAAGAAGGTGTTTCTCAAGCAGAATTAGATCAAATTTCTGGTTCTGGAAAAGACGGACGTGTAACGAAAGATGATATTTTAAATTTCGTTAAGAACAGAGGAAATCAAACAGAAAAACCAATAGGACAAACTGCTGTACCAACACCTGTTGCTCAACCTCAAACATCACAAATTCAATCAGCACCAATTTCTGTTGGAGAAGGTGATGAAATTATAGAAATGGATAGAATGCGTAAAATTATTGCGCAAAACATGTTACAAGCAAAACAAGTTGCTCCTCATGTAACTTCATTTATTGAAGTGGATATGACAAACATTGTATTGTGGAGAGATAAAAATAAAAATGAGTTTTTGAAAAAACATGGTGAGAAGATTACTTTCATGCCAATTTTTATAGAAGCTGTAGCAAAAGCTATTCAAGATTTTCCAATGATTAATATTTCTGTTGACGGAGATAAAATCATCAAAAAGAAAAATATCAATATAGGAATGGCAGCTGCTTTACCAAGTGGAAACTTAATCGTTCCTGTAATCAAAAATGCAGATCAATTTAATTTAGCAGGATTAGCTTCACAAGTTAATGATTTAGCAAATCGTGCTCGTAACAATAAATTGAAACCAGTAGAAATTCAAGGCGGAACTTATACAATTACTAATATTGGTTCTTTCGGAAATACATTAGGAACGCCTATTATTCCTCAACCACAAGTAGCTATCTTAGCTGTGGGAGCAATTGTGAAAAAACCAGCAGTTATAGAAACTCCACAAGGAGATATGATTGCTATTCGTCACAAAATGTATTTATCTCATGCATACGATCATCGTGTTGTAGACGGAGCATTGGGAGGAATGTTTGTAAAACGTGTTGCAGAATATCTTGAAGCATTTGATATGAACACACCCGTATAAGTGTAAAATAATATAAAATAAAAAAAGTTCAACTAAATTTTTAGTTGAACTTTTTTGTTAGAATTTATCGTAATCTAATAAAAAATTTATTTTTCGTAATAGATATTATTCATTTGGATTGAATAAGTTCATAGAAACTATTCTTTTTTCGATATGCAGGCTAAACTAAAACAAAAAAAATAGTTTATTTAGATGTTAATTCCAGCTTTTTTATAACTTTACTTAACATTTAAGTAAACTATGGCGCCAATCATATCAATTCTAATTATATTTTTAATTTTCGGAATTTTTGTTTCTATATTCTTTATTATTGCCGTATCCGACGCTAAAGTCAGAGAAAAGAATGAGCAACATACATTGAATAGTTTGCCAGATCAAGTTGATCTGAAAGCTGTTGTGCGATATAATATTGGTCGTCCTCAAGGTAGATTCCTGAAAATGAAATCTTTTCAAGGAAGTGGAGTTTTGTATGTGCAAGGAGATCAGTTAATTTTCAAAGATATTTTAGGAAATGAAGATCATATTTTTGATCTAAAAACATGTAAATTATCTTGGGTTGAAAACAAGATTAATGGGATTACAAATGCTTTTAAAATCGCTGATCACGAAGCTATTATATTCTTTTATATTGATAAAGGTTTATTTATTTTTAATGCAATCGAAGAAAATGCTTCTACTTCAGATTTATATATTCGTCTGAAAGAATTACGTAAAAGCATTCGAAATGCTAAAAAAGCTGAGTCGGCAAGTGAATAACCAAACCAGCTCGGAAACCACTCATATCTTTAAAATTATTATTCTCTCTAAACTCAAAAGAATAACCAGCATTTAGTTCAACAATGCTCAAAACAGCAATACCAGCTTTTGGTGTAATTGTCCAAGGAGAAACTTCTGCGCGAATAACATAAAAAGCAGAATTAAAATTAGAGCTATAAGGATCACCAGGATTATTACGGAAATTGAACATATATCCAGCTCCAATTTCTGGAATTACACGAAATTTATCTTTCATATAACCCAAATTTGCATTGGCGCTAAACGTCAAAATATTGTTGTTGTCTTGTACCAAGAATAGATCGGTACCAACTTTTCCATAGTTTCCATTCCAATATTCATAACCTAGATTAATTGTAAAATAATCGGTAAGGTTTTGTTGTGCTTTTACTTGAAAACTAAAGATTAAAACAAAAATTGCGATGAACTTTTTCATGTAACAAAACTAATGAATAATTAATATATGTTGAAATTTAAAGGAAGATTTAATCCAATACTAAATTGAAATCCATCAATAGTTTTAAAATTTGTTTTTTGCTTTAGTTCAATTCCATATCCAAATCCAATATCAAAGAATGTAAACAAACTAATTCCGCCTTTTGGTGTAAATGTATAAGGAGTGAATTCTGTTTCTGCAAATAAACCAATACCGCCTAAGCGTGCAGGGAATTTGTAAAATGTTAATCCAACTTCAGGAATAATGCTTGTTGTTCCTTGCATTCCTGTAAAATTTCCATTAAAATCTAATTTTAATAAATTTAAATCGCCAATTGATAGCTCTCCAAAAAAACCAATTTTTCCAAAATTACCAGCTTGATTTGAATACCCAATTGTTGGTCCGTAGAGAAATTCTTGTCCTTTTTGTTGTCTAGATTGAGCAAAAGTAATTGTACTAACGAATAAAACAAGAAGAGAAAGCAATAGTTTAAATTTCATAAGATTAATTTTATCAAATGTAAGCATCTATTGCAGATGGTTTAATCCCTGTTATTGATGATTTTTTAACTTCTAGTTTTGATTTGAAATTTATCGCAAAAAAAATAGCTACAACTTAATTTGTTATAGCTATTTGTAATGAATTATTAAAATTTAAAATCGACTCTAAATTTTAATCCATCGTGAAACCTTTTGTATAAATACGTCCGTAATAATCAGCAAATTTGATTGAAACACGACCTTTATGATTTTTCAATATTTTTTCAATATCTTCTTGCGAACTTACATTTTTATCGTTTACAGAAAGAATAATAAATTCGTCTTGAACACCAGCTGCCGCCAATTTTCCACTTGATTCTAGGTTTTTCACCATCACACCATAATTGATTCCAAAATTATCTTTTTGGCGTTCTGTTAATGGTTCAAATTGTGCTCCTAAAAGTTCAGTAGGTGTTAAGTCTGCTTTGCTTCTTACTTTTGTACTTCCTTTTGCATCTTTTAATGTAATTGAATATGTTTTCTCTGTGTTTCCACGTTTTACTGTAAGTGAAACATTGTCTCCTGGACGTTTGCTACCAACCATGAAAGATAAAGTAGAGAAAGATGTAATTGGTTTACCATCTACAGCTGTAATGATATCTCCTTCTTCAATTCCAGAATCAATTGCAGAACCTTTCGAAACCAATTCAGTTACCATCACACCATTATCAGTTTTGATGTTTTTCTTGAATTGTTTGTTGTATTGTTTTACAGCATCTTCATTAGTTAAATCAAAACCTTTGATTCCTAAATATCCACGTTGTACAATTCCATATGATTTTATATCCTCAACTACTTTTTTCACCAAGTTAGCAGGAACCGCAAATCCATAACCAGAATATGCTCCTGTAGGAGAAGAAATAGCGGTATTAATACCAATTAAATCTCCATTAGCATTTACTAATGCTCCACCAGAGTTTCCTGGGTTAATTGCAGCATCGGTTTGGATAAATGATTCGATTGGTGATTCAGAATTTTTACCTAAAATATTAATGCTACGTCCTTTTGCAGAAACAATACCTGCAGTAACAGTAGATGTTAACCCAAAAGGATTACCAACTGCTAACACCCAATCACCTACATTAATCGCATCAGAATCGACAAATTTTGTAAAAGGCAATCCTTTTTCAGTAATTTTTAATAATGCAATATCTGTACTTGGATCTGTACCTACCAATTCTGCTATATAGCTTTTTTGGTTATTTAAAGTAACTTCGATTTTTGAAGCTCCTTGTATGACGTGATTATTTGTAACAATGTATCCATCCTGAGAAATAATTACACCAGATCCCATTCCTGATGGTTGATCTTGATCTGGTTGCTGCTGTTGTCTTCCTCTTTGTTGCTGTTCTGGTTGTCCAAAAAAGAAATCAAACGGATCAAAAAACTGTTGTTGTCTTTGTTGTTGTCTTTGATTAGAATAATTCTTAATACTAACAACTGTATGTACTGCTTTATTAGATGCCTGAACAAAGTTTGGTGCATCATAACCATAATTTCCTTTATAATCTACAAACTCAAAGTCTCCATTTTTTTGATTACTTGCATTTGTAATAAATGGATTGTTTCCATTGTCATTCATTAAATAAAAACCTCCCATAGTTGTCATAGAACTAACTAATCCAACTAATAAGTAACCTGTATATTTTTTCATCTTTTTATATAAGTTTTAATGTTTTTGATTAAATCAAATTTAAGACCAAAATTTTAACATTTCAAACCGTTTAACGCATGTTAACAGAATATTATAAATGTTTTATAATATTAGTTAAGAGTTATTAAAATATCTTTACTTTGCTTAAAATTTTTAGAAGTTGAAATTAAAGTTTTATAAATATCAAGGAGCAGGAAATGATTTTGTCATGATTGATGATCGCGAAAAAACGTTTCCAATATCGATTGAATTGATTAATAAATTATGTGATCGTAATTTTGGAATAGGCGGAGATGGTTTGATTTTATTACAAAATGATGATAATTCAGACTTTAGAATGGTTTATTTTAATTCCGATGGAAATGAAAGTACAATGTGCGGAAATGGTGGACGTTGTATTATTCGGTTTGCCAATGATTTGTCTGTTGCAGATGACAAAATGACATTCAATGCAATTGATGGTTTACATCACGGAATAGTTGATGGAAATGTTATTCGTTTACAAATGATAGATGTAAATGAAGTAGAAGAATACGACAATTATTTGTTTATGAATACAGGTTCGCCACATCATGTAGAGTTTGTAGAAAATGTAAAAAACATTAATGTTTACGAAAGAGGAAAAGTAATACGCAACGGAGCTCCTTATTTCGAGAAAGGTTCTAATGTGAATTTTGTTGAAGTAATGCCAGATAATAGCCTTAAAATACGTACATATGAACGTGGCGTAGAAGACGAAACTTTGGCTTGTGGAACAGGAATTACAGCAGCAGCAATTTCGGCTTATGTTACAAAGAAGGTTAATAATAGCGATATTAAAGTAAAAGCACTAGGAGGAGATTTATCTGTTAATTTTGAAGAAAATAATCATAACTTTGTCAATGTTTGGTTGAATGGACCAGCAGTAAAAGTTTTTGAAGGTGAAATTGAAATTTAATTCAATCCAATGAAAAAATTAAATTTAGTATTAATATTAATCTGTTCATTCGTACTTATAGGATGTACATTTATAGATGGTTTCAAAGGAAATGCAACCAAAGATGGTTTTATTTATATTTCTCGTGGAGCTAAATTTGAACAAGTTTTAGATTCTTTAAAACCATTTTTGAAGGATGAAAAATTATTCAAAAAATACGCAGAAGATGCTGATTATCCTGCAACAATAAAATCTGGAAAATATAAAATATCAAGCTCAGATTCTAATCGAGATATTATTGATCGTTTGCAAGGAGGTGAACAAGAAGAAGTAAAACTTCGTATCAAAAATGAACCAACAATTTATCATTTAGCTGGATCAGTTTCCAAACAAATTGATATGGATTCGATTGAAGTTTTAACAGCTATTCGCGATTTTGTAAAAGAAAAAAATGATACAACATTAAACGACGAAACGGTTAAACAATATTTTATTCCAGAAACTTATTTCGTGTATTGGGGATTAACACCAGAAAAGTTTGTAGATAAAATGGTGGCGCAACACGATAAAGTATGGAATGCAGATCGTTTAGCTAAAGCAAAAGCGCTTAACATGACGCCTTTGCAAGTGACAACGTTGGCATCTATCGTGCAATTAGAATCGTCTGATAATATGGATGAACAACAAAAAGTTGCACGCGCATATATGAATCGTTTAGCAAAAGATATGCGTTTAGAAGCCGATCCAACATCTATTTATGCGTATAAAATGGAAAATGGTTGGAACCAAAAAGTACAACGCGTGTACAAAAAATGGACATGGTCGTCGAATGCCTATAACACATATCGAAACAAAGGTTTGCCTCCAGCGCCAATTTGTTTACCAAATTTAGGTGCAATAGATGCTGTTTTATCACCAGCAAATCACGATTTTATTTTCTTTGTTGCTGATCCTAAAAAACCAGGTTATCACATTTATACCAACGATTATCAAGAACATTTAAAAAATGCTGAGAATTATAGAAATTGGTTAAAAGAGAATAATATTAAATAATTGTATCTTTAGCTAAATCAAATTTTAGCGATGAAACAACAAAAATATACAAAAAGAGAATTCCTAAAATTACTTGGTTCAGGTAGTTTAGGAATTTTTTTTATGTCCTTTTATTCGTTTGATGATTTCTTGGATAATGATTTAATTTTAGTAACAAAAGATGATGAGAAGTATGATAAATACAGAAAATCATTTAATAAAAGAATTGAAAAATTTCCGAAAATAATAGCTATTTGTAAATCTGAAAATGGAATAAAAAAAGCAATTTCATTGGCAAATGAAAAGAAACTGAAAGTCGCTATTCGAAGTGGAGGACATAGTTTTGAAAGTTTTTCGAATATAGATAACGGAATGTTGATTCATCTCGGATTGATGAATGAAATTACGTGGTTGCAAGGAAATAAAGTGAAATTGCAACCAGCTTGTTTGTTGCAAGAAATTTATGCTAATTTTTTACCAAAGAAAAGAATTATTCCGGCTGGTTCTTGCGGAACTGTTGCTATTGGCGGTTTGACATTAGGCGGAGGTTATGGATTTTTCAGCAGGAAATATGGTTTGACATGCGATAATTTGCTTCGTGTAAAAATGATCGATTACAAAGGAAATACAATCGATTCTGATAAAGATCCAGATTTACTTTGGGCATGCAAAGGTGGCGGAAACGGAAATTTTGGAGTTGTAACGGAATTACATTTCAAAACTTATCCTGTACCACAATCGTTCAGCGGATATCGTATGAAATTTAATAATCTTACGAAAGATAAATTTATCAAGCTTATTCGACTTTGGTTTCAAGCAACCGAAAAATTACCAAATGAAGCCTTTTCTGCTTTTGTATTGAATGGAAAATTTTTAACAATTTTATTCACCAATTTTGCAGCAAATCAAACAGATTTTGAGAAAATATTTTCGAATTTAATTCCTTTAGCAAATAATTACAAACCAATGAAAGATAGGAATTTGGCAGCTGCGCTAAAAAATTATTATGGCGTAAAAGAGCCCATTTATTTTAAAAATGCTTCTGCTGGTTTGTACAAAGGAATTGATGATATAGAAAAAGGTTTAGGAGATATTTTTGAAAAAGTAGCCGCTTCTAAAGGAATGATTTATCAGATAAATACATTGGGAGGAAAAATTAATGAAATAAAATCTTCTGATTCTGCATATCCACATCGAGATATTAATTATTTGAGCGAATTACAAGCTTATTGGGATTTGCCTGCACAAGAAAAAAAGTTGACAAAATCATTTGAAGAAGTTCAACAATTGTTAAGAAATATCGGGAATACAAAACAATATCGAAATTATCCTGACATCAATTTTCCTGATGCAAATAATGCTTATTTTGGTGATAATTTGGTTCGATTACAACAATTAAAAAAGAAATATGATCCAAATAATATATTTGATTATCCACAAGTGATAAAATAAATTCAATAAAAAAGCCCTTATACAGAAGGGCTTTTTTATTGAATTCATCATAATTTAGACTAAAACTTGTATCGTAAACTCACGATAAAATATCTTCCCAAAACATTTTTAGTTGTAGTTGAGATGTAGTTGTCATTAAATCCATTTGTAACAATTACATTGTTTCCTAATAGGTTTCCTCCTGTAAGTGTTAAATAAGTTTTCTTCGCAATATTATATCGTGCAGAAGCGTTCAATTCTCTTGCTGTATTTATTTCTTTACCATCACGATATTGTAAACGATAAGAGAAATCGGTCTGAATTAACAATTTATTTGTAGCAGACCAAGCAGCTTCTCCGTATGGTCGCCAGTTTGTAAATTTCTGTTCAGATAAGGATTTATATTTACTTAAGTTCAAATTAACTCCAGCTTTCAATTCAAATTTCTTTTTGAATGTAAATGAGTTCTCTAAATTATATGTTTGATTAAAACTTTTGTTGTTTACATTATTCAAATCATCATTTGTTACAACACCATTTTTATATTCAATATTTCGTGTAATTGTATAATAATTAGAAGTAGAAATATTACCTGTTAATCGTGCATTGTACCATTTAGCAAAACGTTTTCCTATTCTAAAATATCCTGAATATGTTTCTTGGTTATTACCAGAATTTATTAAGGTATTGAATTGATAATTGTTTACAATTGTATCGTTTCCAGAGATTATAAAATCACGATTCAAAATAGATTGTGTTTGTATACTTTTTTCTTGTAACGTATAACTCAAATTCGCGAAAATATTGAAGAAAGTGAACGAATTAAAATGATTAAAATTAATACTTGCAGTATGCGTTAAAGCTTGTCTTAAATTTCTATTTCCGTAGAAAATCGATTGGTAACTTTGAATTGTGTACGAATCATTAAAATCTTTTGTGTAAGGATAGCTATAGTCTTGTGAATAACTTGCACGAACACTTGTTGCATTGTTAAACTTGTATTGTAAAACAGCATGTGGTAAAACTTTAGTTTCCGAACGATTTAACTTTTCTCCATCTTGATATTTTGACTTTTCATTGAAGAACGAAACTCCTGCACCTAAATCGGCTTGAAAATTACCGAATTTCTTTGTGAATGTTACATCTGCAAATGTTTCATTGTAATCTAAATCTGTATTGCTGATTAATGAATTATCATTCATTAAATTTTTGAAATCATAGATTTTATTATCAAAATCTTGCGTACTAAAACTTGTTCCAACTTTTATTTTAAGATTAGATGTATTTGTCAATAAGTGATTATAAATTCCGTATAATTGAACTGTATTTAAAACAAAATTTTGATCTTGATTAATATTAAATTGATCATTTATTTTTGATAAATTTTTGAAAAAATTGAAAGATGAGAACGGATTAGCTGTTGATAAAACATTGTAATCTGGCGTATCTTTTTGATATTGATGACGGAAATATAGCCCAACATTATCATCGCGCCCAACTTTTCTGATGTAAGATAAAGTTTGTGACAATGAATAATTCTTTTGATCCGAATTTACATTTCTAAAGCTATTTTTTTGATCGTTATAATAACTATCAACCAATTGTTCGTTTTGGCTATCTAAATAATTAAAGTTTAAACGATATTTAATTTGTCCTTTATCATTTGGATTATAATCCATACGAAAACGCGACATTCCCATTAAAACATTGCTCTTATTTTGTTCTTGATCGACAGTTGTATAAGGTGTTGAAATGTTGTTATAATATCGTTCGGATTTAGAATCGTAACGAATATTATTTGTGTTAAGTAAACCAAATCCAGAGATTTTTAGTTTCTTATTTGGTTCAACACCAAAATGAATTGCACCATTATATGTATTCATACTCGGCGCATCATTTTTTGTCATTAAGTTCAAATTATTCGAATTTCCTCTTAATGAATAAATACTTCCTTCAGAATTAAATTCAGAATATCCACCAAAGAAACTGATATAATCATCTTGATCGAAAACTTGTTTTCCGAATGTATTAAAATCGTTGATTAATGTTGCATCTGTTTTTTCTGAGAAGTAAAAAATCTTAGCTTGCGCATCTGTATGTTTATCTGCATCTCCACCTAAAGTAACATTCCCAAAAGCAAGACGTTTCATATCATCTTTCAATTCGATGTTTAGCGAGAATTGTTCGTCATCTTCTTGTAATGAAGAAGCAAAAGGATTTGATTTGAATTTTGTGTTTAGTTGAATTTTAGAAACGGCATCCGAAGGTAAATTCTTATTCAATAATTTTTCATTTCCACCTAAAACTTCACGTCCACCAACAGTAACTTGTGCCATTGGTTTTCCTTTGTACATTACTTTTCCGTTTTGTACTTCAATTCCAGGAAGTTTTTTTAAGATATCTTCTAATGTTTCTTCATTTCCAACTTTGAAAGAATCTGCATCAAACTCAATTGTATCACCTTTTACTTTGATAGCTTGTTGAGCTTTTACAATTGTTTCTTTTAAGGAGATTTCTTTTCCTTTTGCAAGTTTTATTTTTTTGTTGATATTTTCAGTTAACTCAACATTTTCAACATATGTTTCGTAACCAGCTTGTTCAATTTCGATGTCGTATTTTTCACCACAAGGCAATTTGAATTCGAATTCGCCAGTGTTACTTGTAAATACGAAACCTTTTCCTTCGTTTTTGCTATCAAAAATAGAAACGGAAGCATCTGTTACAGGAATACCGCTGTCATTTGCTACAGAACCTTTTATTTTACATTCTTGTGCAAAAGAGATTTGAGCGCTGGAAATAAATAAAATAAGATAGAGTAATTTTTTCATATGCATTTTTGGTTGATGCCTTAATAGAGATTTTTGTAAAAACACATCTGTTTATGTGTTAATGACAGATGTGTTTTATGTATTTTTTTGATGAACTATTTGGTATCTATACCGCTGTTCATTTGTTCTTGCATTTTTTTCTGAATATCCATTACGATTTTCATAAATTGTTCTTGCGTAACAATTTCTCCTTTTGAAGGTAGATTAATTTTTAATTCTTTGTCAGAAATTTTTATATCCTTCAATGTATAAATTAAATGAGCTCCGTTGGCTTCAAATTCAGCTTTAATGATTAATCCTGGTAATCCTGCCAAAGAAGTTGGTCCATCTTTTACAGGAATTTCTGGTGCGTACCATGCTGTTACAGGAATAGAATCCATCATAACGCCTTCTGCTTTTGTAACTTTGTATCCTGCGATATCTGTTTTTTCACGAGATATTTTCCATTTATAATCTGGAATTTGATCTTTAATCAAGTATTGTTTTACTCCTAAGTCAACTTCTTTGTAATACAAATTTGGTGTTGAGGTAAAATCTTTATAGGTTGGTTTGTTGTCCATAGCAGCCATTTGTTGTGCTATAAATCCTAAACCACCTTGTCCGTTATTTACTTTTTCTTCTAATGTGAAGGTTGAATATTTAGAATTACTTTTAAAGAAATAAGTCATAAAAATTCCAGCATCTATTTCAGCTTTTAGCATTCCACCAACTTGAGCACGATATGCTTCTGGAATTGTTTTCATGGTTTTTTCGTAATCCATTTTTACTTCCATTACATAAGTTGCATCAATGTTTTGTGTTTTATTATCTTGTGCTAGAGAAATTGTAGTTGTGATAATTCCTAATGCGAATGTTAAGATTGCTTTCTTCATAATTTTTGTATTTAATAAGTTAGTCTACTTTTATAGATGAATGTTACAGATTATTTCAAAATTTATTGAAAAAATAAAATGTCATTCAAAAAGTTAAGGCTTTTCAAATGACATTTTTAGGTATCGATTTATTGTTCAATTATATTATTTGATTATAATAAATACGTTGATACATTACCTCCTTTTTTAATAAAATCTTCTTTCAATTCATCAAAAAGTTCTTGGTTAATTGCCTTTGTTGTACCTTCTAAAATATAGGTTGCGTAACCCAATGATAAAGCATCTTTTGCTGTGTGATAAACACAATAATCAGCAGCTAAACCACAAACATATACGCTTGTTACATTATGATCTTTTAAAAATCCATTTAAACCTGTTGGATTCTTCTTATTGACATCGAAAAAAGCACTGTACGAATCTACGTCGGGATTCATGCCTTTTCGGATGATTGCACTTATTTTGTTTTGCTTAATATCTTTGTGTATTTCTGCACCTTTAGTACCTTGAACACAATGATCTGGCCATAAAACTTGTTGATTTCCGTCTAATTCGATTACATCGAAAGGTTGTTTTTCTGGATGTTGAGAAGCAAAACTTTTGTGATTTGCAGGATGCCAATCTTGTGTGGCTACAACAACATCATATTTCTCTTGTAATTTATTTATACGTTCGATAATTTTATCTCCATCATTCACAGCCAAAGAACCTCCTGGTAAAAAATCGTACTGCATGTCTACGATGATTAAAGCTTTCATAATAATTTATTTCTAAGATTAATTTTAATTAAATATAAGTGTTATTATATGAAATCAAATCAATTATTTAGGAAAATTAATTGAATTTTAAGAAAGGTTAATCACGTTTATTTACGCCTGAATTTCGCATTTCTTCAAAACGAGATCGTTGATCTTGCATTAATTTATTAAATTCTGTTTGCGAAATACTATTTTTGTCTTTTGGTTTTTCGATTGGTTTTGTATTGGTTGATGTTTTTATATCGGTCAAAGAAATAATTTTTGAACCTTTAAACGTTCCTCTGTTTATTTCTGTTTCTACTTCGGCAATCAAGCCTGGTAATCCCCAATAATTTTCTGGTCCTGTTTTATATTTTAATGTCGGAATGTACCAAACGGTTGTTGGAATACTGTCAATAATAGCTGTTGCTTTTTTGGCTTCGTTTCCTAATATTGTTTTTGTTTCGCGTGTTAATTTCCAATCAAAATTTTGCAGAGAATCTTTTACAACATAGTTCTTTCCCATCATGTTTTGATCTTTTAATAAGAGATGAGTTGTACTATTTTTATAAATATTATCTCCATTCATCGACATTGTTCGCATTCCACCTCTCATTCCTCTTGAGTTTTGGCTTTGATCGTTAGAGATTTTTTCGATCATTTTATACAAAGATTCATCTCCCAAAATTGTCAATGTTGCTTTTTGTGGTTCTTGAATATTTTTCTTGAATTGTTTTTGCATTTCTTTTGACATTGTACGTCCATTTCCTCTATTAGAAGATTGAAAACTAAAATCGTCTGGCAAAATAATACGAGTTGTGTAAGAAACTTCTACTTTTTCTTGTTGTGCAAAGGCTATAAAGCCAAATAATAAAACAAAAATTGAAATTATTTTTCTCATCTTAAATGTGATTATTGCCTTTAGACAAGAAATAATTGAAAATGTTTAATGAGGGATGAAAATATTTTCTTTAATCCTTACTTACTCCTTCAGAAGTCATTTTTTTATAATGCTCAAGTTCTTTTTTATTAAGAGCCTTATATTCATCATTTGTAATAATATTTTTATCTTTTGGTTTGTCAAAAGGTTTAACAGTAGGAACTTCTTTTACTTCGATAGCGCTGATAGTATGACTTTCAATACCTTTTCTCTTTGTGTTTTTTATATCTAATTCTAAAATTAAACCTGGTAAACCATTGAACATCGAAGGTCCGTCTTTTACAGCGATACTTGGGGCGTACCAAGCTGTAACTGTTGTTGTACTATCGATAACTGCTGTTGCTTTTTTGACATCAAAACCAATAATTTTTTTAGAATCTCTTGTTAAACTCCATTTGTATTCTTTTAATTTATCTTTTATAATGTATGGTTTGCCCATCACTCTTACATTTCTGAAATATTCTTTTGTTGTTAAGTTTTTAAACAAATCCTTTGTAGTACCGCTACCATCAAAATAAAAAGACGAGTTTACCTGTTTATTGTTTAGCTTTTCAATTTTTTTGTAGCTTGTTTCATGATTATAAATCGTTAAAAGATAATTTTTCGGTTCAGTCACACTTTTTAGCAACTCAGAAAATATATCATTAGGAATCGTGCTTTCTTTTCCATCAGCCGAATATTTAACCGAGCTTTTATATTCATCAGGATTTACTTTTAGGGTTTCTTGGTACATAACTTCTAATTTTTGAGCGAATACAATACCAGAAAATATTGTGCAGTAGCTAAGTAATGTAAATAATGTTTTCATTGTAGTTTGATTTTTAAAAAGTTATTTAATATAGTTTTGGTTCGAGAATTCCGCTTTTGATTAATGCTTCTTTATTCATTTCAAAATGCATTTCTGTCATTTCATTATAGTATTCCTTAAAAGTTGGTAATTCATATTCTTTTCGCAAAGTTTCAATATTTAGACTATCTATAAGACCATTTTTAGGAATTGCTTGCCCATATTTATTATACGTTACTTGACTACCAAAGCGCTGTTTTTTATTTTGATTTACATTCACTCTATCTTCTAGCATTGCATATTGAGATTTTATAGCATTCTCTTTTTTGATTTGCTTTCTCATTTTAGTGAGAACTTGTTTCTGGAATTTAATATCATTATCTGCATGTTGAACAATTATCCAAAAATTTCCTGATGTTCTTCTGTCAAAATCTTTTGATCCAATATAACCATATTTTTTGAAATAAGATTTTGCAATTTTTTGATTTGTTAGATTAACACTATCTCTTTTCTGATAGAAAATTTCCCATGCTTTCTTTCTTCCATATTGCTCCATCATTTCTTTGGGCGGAATGCCTGCATAAACTTGATCTATATTTCTCATTGCTTCAAATTCTGCTTTTATCCTAGTTTTATCTTCTTCATTTATTTTTGAAGTTTGGCAACTTAAAGTGATTGATCCTAAGATTATAAATAAGATTTTTTTCATTGTAGTTTGATTTTATTCTACAATTATAGTAAAAGATTTTAATTCTATTATTGTAGAATTAAAAGTTTATAGAAATTTTAAGAAATGATTTAATTTGAGAAATAATTATTTCAAATCTTTAAAATATTGACGTTTTTGTATGAAATATTGAAAAGGTAATAATTCGATATTCGAATAATTTTTGTTTTGATTTTTTTGGCGCTTTTTATACATTTTAAATAAACCACGATAAAAATGCATATGTGATATAAAAACAGCCCAAACATGAGAAAAACCTTGCTTTGATAAAAATGCAATCGCTGCAATTCCATCCATAGAAAGGCGTGTGAAAATTATTGGGAAAAGTTTTTTCGAAGGAAGATTTTTTAGTAGCATCCACAAACTATTACGATAATTTAAGTACCATTTTTTTGGATTTGCTTTATCTAAAGTTGCTCCGCCTAAATGGTAAACAGCCGATTCTCCACAATAATAAATTTTTCGTCCAGCGTTATTTAGTCGCCAACATAAGTCGATTTCTTCCATGTGAGCAAAAAAATCTTCGTCAAAGCCATTTTGTTCAAAGAAATCTTTTTTACGAATAAATAAACTTGCGCCAGTTGCCCAAAAAATTTGTGTTGTATCGTTATATTGTCCGTGATCTTTTTCGAGAGTTGAAAAAACACGTCCACGACAAAAAGGATATCCAAATTTATCGATGAAACCTCCTCCAGCTCCGGCATATTCAAAATATTCTTTGTTTTTGTAATCTAATATTTTGGGTTGAATTGCTGCAATATCGGGATGATGATCAAATAGTTTTTCAATTGGTTCTATCCAATTTTCGGTTACTTCAACATCCGAATTTAATAAACAGAAATATTCTGCATCAATTTCTTTTAATCCTTCATTATATCCTTGTGCAAAACCAAAATTTCTTTTGTTTTGAATAATTTTAACTGAAGGAAATTGAGTTTTCAACAATTCGATTGAATTGTCAGTTGATGCATTATCAATGACATAAATGGTTGCATTTTTAGAATTGTTAATAACTGAAGGTAAAAATTGTGGCAATAATTTTTCGCCATTCCAATTTAAGATTGCAATTGCTGTTTTCATGTTATAAATCGGCATATTTCCAGCGTTTATGGCTCCAAAGCCAATTATCAGGATATTGTTGAATGGTTTGTTCTAAATGATGAAAAAATTGATGAACAATTTCATTTTCTTCAAATTTCTCTTGCTGAGGTTGTATTCGCATAAAAGTTGTGTGATAATATCCGCGTTTTATTTTTTCTGTTTTACAATATACAACACCCATATTTTTGCGTCGCGCAATTTTATCAAAACCGTTAAAAACAGGAGTTCTTTGGTTTAAAAAATTGATAAAATAATGAACGGCAGATTGTTTCGGACTTTGATCGGCTACAAATAGATAGGTTAATTCTCCATCATTTGGAGCTTTCATCATAAATCGTAATACTTCTTTCATATCCAATGCTTTTGTGCCAAAACGACCACGCATTGCATTGATTTTTTCATTCCAAAAAGGATTTCGTATTTTGTGATATACAGCAGCACTTTCTTTCGTAGGCAAATGTTTTACAGTTCCAATAAACCATTCCCAGTTGAAAATATGGCCGCACATCATCATAACATCTCGTTTTTCGGATTTTATTTCATCAAAAATTTCAAGATTAGAATAGGTAAATCGCTTGTCTAATTCTTCTTGGGAAATGGAAAAACTTTTTAATGTTTCAACCAAATAATCACAAAAATTGACATAGAATTTCTTGTGAATATCCTTGATTTCTTCTTGAGATTTTTCGGGAAAAGAATTTTCTAAATTTGTTCTAATTACACGTCTTCTATAACCAATAACAGTATATAACAGAAAGAATAGAAAGTCTGAAAATCTGTATAAAACCGAAAGTGGTAAACGCGAAATTTGAAAAATTATGAAATAAAATAGACTGTTCATTTGAGAAACAAATAAGTGACAAATTTACGAATTAAATTTGTTCGTTGCTTGCCAAATTGCATCTTTCGGAACTGGAGCCACGATTGTCATTTCTTCTTTTTTAACAGGATGTTCAAAAGTAATCTTATGTGCATGTAAACAAATGCTTCCGTCAGGATTAGAGCGTTTTGCACCATATTTTAAATCGCCTTTAATAGGAGAACCAACGGCAGAAAGTTGTGCACGAATTTGGTGAGAACGACCTGTAAATAGTTTTACTTCTACACAATGAAATGTATCCAAAGCACCTAAATAAGTATATTCTAAAATAGCTTTTTTTGCATCGGCAGTTGGTTTTGAATAAACTGTTGTTTTATTATTTTTCGGATTTTTCTTTAAATAATGTTCTAAACGTTCAAAATCTTTTGGCGGTTTGCTTTGTACAATGGCACGATAAACTTTGTCAATATTTCTTTTTTGAAATATTTCATTCATTCGCGTCAAGGCTTTCGAAGTTTTAGCAAAAATTAATACGCCAGAAGTTGGACGATCTAAACGGTGAACCAATCCTAAGAATACATTTCCAGGTTTATTGTCACGTTTTTTTATATAGTCCTTTAGACTATCGATAAGTGGAATATCACCTGTTTCGTCTCCTTGAGCTAGTTCGCCAGCTTTTTTGTTGATAATTAATAAATGATTGTCTTCGAATAAAATTTCTGGATTCATGTTATTGAGAATAAGGTTAAGGCTTAGGGAAAGTCAACCTAATTAATTAGAGTTTATTTAATTTTTTAATGCTTTTTTGAGTTTATTAATCTCAAAAATTGTAGCATTTAATTCTTCAAGAAGAAGATTTATTGAATTTTCGTTAAAATATCCAACTTTCTGACCATAATACAAATGAGATTTTGTTTCGAAAGCAGAACCTTTTGCGATTTCATAATATTTAACTTTATCATTAATACTCGATTTGCCAAAACCTTCAGCAATATTTGCTGATATACTTTCTGAAGAACGTCTTATTTGTGATGTTAATCCATAATCTTCAGTTCGTGGTAAGTTTGAAGTTAATTCAAAAATTTGAACAGCAATATTCATAGCTTTTATCCAAATTGGCATTTCTGTGAAATCGTGATAAGGCATGAGTTAAGATTTAGATTAAGAAATAGACTGAGATAAAAAAAGTTTAGAATCAGGCTAAGATTGAGTTTTGTCTTTGTCTTTGTCTTTGTCTTTGTCTTTGTCTCAACCTTAACCTCAACCTTAACTTCTAATATTGTTCATTCATATTTGGAAAATCACCTGATTTTACATCAGCAACATATTGTCCAATTGCTTGATGAATTTGATCTTCTAAGTTTAAATATTTACGAACAAATTTTGGTTTGAATTCATTATTTAGTCCTAACATATCGTGTACAACTAAAACTTGACCATCACAACCAGAACCCGCTCCAATTCCTATTGTAGGAATATTAACAGAAGCTGTTACTTTTGTTGCTAAATCTGCAGGAATTTTTTCCATTACCAAAGAAAAACATCCTAATTCTTCTAATAATTTAGCATCATTGATTAATTTTTCTGCTTCCGTATCTTCTTTTGCACGAACTTTATATGAACCAAATTGATAAATAGATTGAGGAGTTAAACCTAAATGTCCCATTACAGGAATACCAGCATTTACAATTCTTCGGATAGATTCTTCAATTTCTTTTCCTCCTTCTAATTTTATTGCATGTGCACCAGATTCTTTCATGATTCGAACTGAAGATTCTAATGCTTTTTGTGGATCAGATTGATAAGTTCCGAAAGGTAAATCAACAACGACTAAAGCTCGTTTTGCACCACGAACTACACATTGCGCATGATAAATCATTTGGTCTAAAGTAATAGGTAAAGTCGTTTCGTGACCAGCCATTACATTTGCCGCAGAATCACCTACTAGAATCACTTCTGTTCCAGCTGCATCTACAAGAGAAGCAATGGTATAATCGTAAGCCGTTAACATCGAAATTTTTTCTCCAGTAAATTTCATGTTACGAACAGTTTCGGTAGTGATACGTTTGATTTCTTTATTTACAGACATTACGTTTTATATTTATAACTTTTGTAAAGTTAATTTGAATATTAAAGTAGAACTAATTTTGTTCCATTTTTTTCGAGAAGACATTCTATTTAGATTTATAATTGATTCGCTGAAAATGAAATAAAAGTTTTTTAATAAAATTTGATTTACTATTATTGTTTATTTACTCATTTTTAGTAAATTGATATTCTTATTGAGAGAATTTTATTAAATTTGTTCTCTTAAACTAATTTATAAACAACCATAAATGAAAATAGCAATAGTAGGAACAGGCTATGTAGGTCTGTCTAATGCCATTTTATTAGCTCAACATAATGAGGTAATTGCGTTAGATGTTGTTCCAGAAAAAATTGCACTACTCAATGCAAAGAAATCTCCTATAGAAGATGCTGAAATTGTAGATTTCTTGCAACATAAAGAACTTCATTTTCGTGCTACATTAAATAAGTCAGAAGCTTATGAAAATGCTGAATATGTTATTGTAGCAACGCCAACAGATTATGATCCAAAGACGAATTATTTCAATACGTCAAGCGTAGAATCTGTTATAAAGGATGTTAAAGAATATAATCCAACAGCAATAGTAATTATAAAATCGACAGTTCCGGTGGGTTTTGTTGAAGATTTAAAATCACGATTAGATTATCAGAATATTATTTTTTCTCCAGAATTTCTGAGAGAAGGAAAAGCATTGTATGATAATTTATATCCATCTAGAATTATTATTGGTGAACAAAGTGAAAGAGCTGAGATATTTGCTAATTTGTTGAAAGAAGGAGCAATTAAGAAAGATATTCCAACATTGTTTACACATTCAACAGAAGCAGAAGCTATCAAACTATTTTCGAATACTTATTTAGCCTTGCGCGTTGCTTATTTTAATGAGTTAGATAGCTATGCACAAACCTTCAATTTAGATAGTAAACAAATTATCGAAGGAGTTGGTTTAGATCCTCGTATTGGTTCGCATTACAATAATCCATCTTTTGGATATGGAGGTTATTGTTTACCAAAGGATACGAAGCAATTGTTAGCTAATTACGATGCAGTTCCAAACAATATTATTCAAGCAATTGTAGATGCAAATAGAACACGCAAAGATTTTATTGCAGATTCTATCATCGCCAAAAATCCAAAGAAAGTTGGGGTTTACCGCTTGATTATGAAATCTGGATCAGATAACTTTAGAGCATCAGCAATTCAAGGTGTGATGAAACGAATCAAGGCCAAAGGAATTGAAGTTGTCGTTTATGAACCAGTTTTGAAAGAAGATACTTTTTTTGGATCAACAGTTATAAAAGATTTTAAAGCTTTTAAACAAGAATGTGATGTGATTATTTCGAATCGAAATGCTCCTGAGTTAGCAGATGTTAAAGAGAAAGTTTACACACGCGATTTGTTTGGAAACGACTAATAAAAAGACCAATACTATGAAAACTATTTTAATTACAGGTGGAGCCGGGTTTATCGGTTCTCATGTTGTAAGAGAATTTGTACTGAAATATCCTGAAACAAAAATCATCAATCTTGATGCTTTGACATATGCAGGAAATTTAGAAAATCTAAAAGACATTGAAAATAATGCAAATTACGAATTCGTAAAAGCAGATATTACAGATGCAAAACATATTTTAGAGATTTTTGAACAATATCAACCAGATGGAGTTATTCATTTAGCTGCCGAATCTCATGTAGATCGATCTATTACAAATCCATTGGATTTTGTGATGACAAACGTAATAGGAACAGTAAACTTGCTGAATGCTGCAAAACATATTTGGAAAGATAATTTCGAAGGAAAACGTTTTCATCATGTTTCAACAGATGAAGTTTTTGGAGCTTTGGGCGATGAAGGCTTTTTTACAGAAGAAACTTCTTACGATCCACATTCACCTTATTCAGCATCAAAAGCTAGTTCAGATCATTTTGTAAGAGCGTATCATGATACTTATGGATTACCAATTGTAATGACGAATTGTTCGAACAATTATGGTCCAAATCATTTTCCAGAAAAATTAATTCCATTATGTATTCATAATATTTTGAATGGAAATCCACTTCCAATTTATGGAGATGGAAAATATACGCGCGATTGGTTGTTTGTAATCGATCATGCCAAAGCGATAGATTTAGTTTTCCATGAAGGTAAAAATGGAGCATCTTACAATGTAGGAGGTTTCAATGAATGGAAAAATATCGATTTGGTAAAAGAATTATGCAAACAAATGGATGAAAAATTGGGTAAGGAAGCTGGAACTTCAGCTCAATTAATCACGTTTGTAAAAGATCGACCAGGACACGATTTACGTTATGCAATTGATGCCACAAAAATCAATGAAGAATTGGGATGGAAACCAAGTGTGACGTTTGAGCAAGGTTTGAGCCAAACAATTGATTGGTTTTTAGAAAACCAAGAATGGCTAGACAATGTAACTTCTGGCGATTACCAAAATTATTACGATAAACAATATAATTAAAATAAGCTTAGGTTCTATTAGAGCCTAAGTATTTTACAACCTAAATTTATTATGAACTTAAAAACAGTTGTTTATACTTCAGATAAAAAAACACATTTTTTTAAAGAAATAAAAGATATTTTCAACGATATAAAAAATTCAAATTTCTTAGCCTATCAAATGGCAAAAAGGGATATTCAAGCTCAATATCGTCAATCTTTTTTAGGGTTAATATGGGCTTTTGTACCAATTATTATAAACTCTGTTGTGTGGATATTCTTAAATTCTTCAGGAGCAGTAAATATAAAATCTCCAGAAGGAATTCCATACAATTTATATGTGGTTATTGGAGCAACTATTTGGAGTGTTTTTGTTGAAAGTTTACAAAGTCCTATAAATTCAATTAATTCAGGAAAAGGTATTATTTCTAAAATTAATTTTCCTAAAGAAGCACTTTTAGTTAGTGGACTCTATAAACTAGGATTTAATTTAGCATTGAAAATTTTAGTCATTTTTGGATTTTTGCTATTATTTGATATTAGTCCATCATTATCTATTGTATATTTTCCTTTTTATCTTATAGTTATTACGATATTTTCAATGGCTATTGGTACTTTACTCACGCCTGTAGGACTTTTGTATACTGATATTGGAAGAATGATAACTATGGGAACTCAGTTTCTTATGTATGTAACACCAGTTGTTTATATGATACCAAAAGAAGGAGCTTTAAAGTTTATATTTGAAATAAATCCATTAACTTATTTAATTACAGACACTAGAAATTCTCTTACAGGAGCACCAGTTCAACATGTCTTATTTGCAATAATATTATTAATAATTAGTATTTTGGTCTTAAGTATTGGTCTAGTTGTTCTTAGAAAATCAATGAACATTTTAATTGAAAAAATATCTTAGAAATGGAAAAAGAAATACTTGTAAAAGTGGAAAATGTTTCTAAGAAATTTACCACGAAATTAAAAGATTCTTTAAAATATGGATTTACAGATATTTTTAAAAGTACGTTTGGATTTAAAGTTTCAACTGAACTTCGAAAAAATGAATTTTGGGCTGTACAAAATGTGAGTTTTGAGCTAAGAAGAGGAGAGTGTATTGGTTTGATAGGTCATAACGGAGCTGGAAAAAGTTCTTTATTGAAAGTTCTAAACGGTCTTTACGCTCCTGACAAAGGAACTATTGTAATGAAAGGAAAAGTTGGAGCTTTAATAGAATTAGGAGCAGGCTTCAATCCAATTCTTTCTGGAAGAGAAAATATATATAATAATGCTGCGATATTAGGTTTTACTAAGGAAGAAGTCAATAAAAAAATGCAATCTATAATAGATTTTGCTGAAATAGATGAATTCTTAGATATGCCAGTACAAAACTATTCCTCAGGAATGCGAGTAAGATTAGGCTTTGCTGTGGCAGCACACTTAGAACCTGATATTCTTATTGTCGATGAAGTATTAGCAGTAGGAGATTTAGGTTTTGTTTTAAAATGTTTTAAAAAAATTGATGAACTCTTACCAAATACAGCTGTTATTTTTGTTTCACATAGTATGCCAATGATTTCTAGAATTTGTAATCAAATTATTTTGATGGATCATGGAAAAGTAGAATATCAAGGAACAGTTATTTCTAAAGGAATTGAATTGTATTATAATAAATTCTCTAATAATGAATCTAATGTAGTTTTAGATGATAAATCTATTGAAATTATTTCTTGTAGTACTGATTTAGAAAATCAGACCTTAGATAGACATCAAGACTTTACGATAGATTTAGAAATAAGAATCTTGAATTCTAAAATAAAAGAAATTCCTAATGTTTATTTTGAAATTAAAGATAAAGATTTAAGACCTATTGCTGGTTTTTCTGCTCTAGGAAAAGATAGTTATAATCAATCAAGTATTCATTATAAAGTAAAAGTTAAGAATTCACTTCTTACATTAGGTAATTATGTGATTGATGTTGGTATTTCAGATTATAAGAATAACGAACCTTATTATCGTGCCAATAATTTAATTAGTTTTATAAGTAAAGGAGAGCGTCAAAAATGGGTTCCATTTGAATTAGAAACTGAAACACAAATCTTAGAAAAAAAATAATATGATTCTCGTAACCCAACCTTTTCTTCCTCCCAAAGAGGAATATGAAAAATATCTTTCTGGTATATGGTCTCGTAAATGGTTGACCAATATGGGACCTTTAGCAAGTCAATTGGAAATAGACTTAAAATCATATTTAGGCTTAAAACACTTGTTATATGTTACCAATGGTACAATAGCATTACAGATGGCAATCAAAGCATTGGACTTAAAAGGTGAAATTATTACAACTCCTTTTTCTTTTGTAGCTACAACAAGTACAATTGTTTGGGAAGGATGTAATCCTGTATTTGTAGATATTGATAAAGATTCTTTAAATATAGATCCGAAAAAAATTGAAGCAGCTATCACTGAAAAAACTTCAGCGATTTTAGCAACTCATGTTTATGGAAACCCTTGCGATGTAGAAGCTATTGATAGAATAGCAAAAAAACATAATTTAAAAGTAATTTATGATGCCGCTCATGCTTTTGGTGTAGAAGTGAATGGTAAATCTATTTTTGAATATGGTGATATTTCAACATGTTCTTTACATGCGACTAAATTATATCATACTATTGAAGGAGGATTAGTGTTTACCCAAAAAGCAGACTTACTAAAGAAATTAGCTCATATCAGAAACTTTGGTATCTCAGGATTTGATTCTTTTTCAGAATTAGGGTTGAATGGTAAAAATTCTGAATATCATGCAGCGATGGGTTTGGTTAATTTAAAGTATATTAATCAAATCATTTGGAAGAGAAGAGAATTAACAGCTCGTTATGATGAAAATCTAAAAAGCTTGAGAGCTTTTCGACCAAAATGGCATAATAATTCTGAAAACAACGCAGCTTATTACCCAATTGTTTTGGAATCTGAAGAACTTCTTATAAAAATTATAGAAAAATTAAAAACTTCCGAAATTGGTACAAGAAGATATTTTTATCCAAGTTTAGCGACGGCTTTACCATATACAAAGTCAATAAAAATGCCAATTACCGATGATATTTCTAAACGAGTTTTATGTTTACCAATGTATTATGATCTTAGTTTTGAAGAAGTAGATTTGATTTGTAGGTTAATATTAAGAATACAAAATAATGAGTAGTCCGAATATTGAATATCAATTAATAATTGGAGATTCTAATTATTTCGATACAATTTTCAATTTATTAAAGGATACAGATCAGGATTTTATTCCTTCTATAACAAGTAAATTTTTCTTAGAGGATATTACGAAAAAATATATTGATCGAGCTTGTCTATATATTGCTTATTTTGATTCTATTCCTGCAGGATTTGTTTCTTTTTATGTTAATGAATACCCAAATAATTCTTATTTAAGTTTAATTGCTGTAAAGTCTGAATTTAGAGGTTATGAAATAGGAAAGAATTTAGAATTAAATTGCATTGAATATTGTCGAAAAAAAAAATCAAAGGGTCTTAACGTAAATATGAGAAAAAGTAATGATCGTCTTTATAGATCTAGGATAAAATTAGGATATATTGTTACTAAAGAATATAAACTAGAATATTCAGATGAACTTATTGTTGATATGTATTTAGAATTTTAATAATGGTAACACATTTCGATTTTTCCCCAACACCTTTAACAAAAATTGAATCTTTATCTTCTCATTTTAATTGTAACTTTTATATGAAAAGAGACGATTTATTTGAATTTGGAGGAGGAGGAAGTAAAGCAAGAATGCTTCAATACATACTTTTCAAAGCAAAGATTGAAAATTATAATTATATTCTTACGGCTGGAGGACCGTATTCAAATTTCAATAGATCTTTAGCTTTGTTGTGTAAGAAATATAATTTCAAAATGAGATTAGTATTATTTGATAAAAATCTACATATTCAAAAAGATTCTCTAAATAAAAGAATTTTAGAATTATGCAATGTTGAGATTGTTCATTGTCAGTCATATGAAGTTGAACGCCGTATTGAAATTGAGAAAAAAAGTATTATAGAAAAAGGGTTTAAACCATTTTATATTTGGGGAGGTGGTAAATCAAATGAAGGAGTTGAAGCATATAAAGATTGTTTTTTAGAAGTTTTAAAATCTGTTTCACCTGATTATATTTTCACGGCCTTGGGTACTGGTACAACCTTTAGTGGATTATTATGTGGTAAATTTAAAACTAAATCAAATACAAAAATAGTAGGTGTTTCAGTTGCAAGAGAAAAAAAAGTTTGTGAATCGGTAATAAGTGAAATCTTAGAAGAATTTGATTCTTCAATTTTTTTAGAAAATAGTTCTTTCGATATTATTGATGACTATCTATTTGGTGGATATGGTTATGTTTCTGAAGAATTAGAAAATTTTATAAATGAATTTATAAGAAGTGAGGGAATAATCCTAGATAATATATATGTAGGTAAAGCTTTGTTTGGAACTGTTGAATATTTGACAAACCTAAAAGAAAACTATAATAATAAAACTATAGTATTTCTAAATACAGGAGGAATTTATAATTTTTGATATGGAATTTAAAGTTTTAGTGACAGCAATAGGGTCTTTTTCAGCACAGGCAGTGGTAGATTCTTTAAAAAGAAATGAAGTTGTAAAGGCTATATATGGTTGTGATATTTTTCCAGCACAATGGCATCATGTTTCTAAAGAATTTGACGATGTTTTTTTGGCACCATATGTTTTTAATGAAAAAGAATATTTTGATTTTATAAATAGAATTATCAAATCAAAAGAACTAGATATAATAATTCCTTTAACAGATATTGAAGTTGATTTTTTTAATAAGTATAGAAGTGATTTTTCTAATATTTTAGTTTGTATTGCAGATGATAATTTCTTAGGTTTTGCAAGAAATAAATTCAAGCTAACAAAATTCTTAGAAATGAATAATTTTAACTTTCCTAAAAGTTATTCTATAGATTTTATCAAAGAAGCTAACTATCCATTAATAGCCAAACCTAAAAATGGAAGAAGTTCTGAGGGGGTTTTTTACCTGAATTCGATTGATGATTTGAATAAAGATTATGACTATTCAAATTATATATTTCAACAATTTATAGAAGGAACAATATGTACCATTGATGTATTAAGAAATAAGTTTTCGGATGAAATTGCAATTATATCAAGAAAAGAGCTTCTTCGTACTAAAAATGGAGCTGGAATGACAGTTGAAATGTTCTATGATGAATATCTAATCTCTGAAGTTATTAAGATATCTCAATTATTAGATGGACATGGTGTGTACAATATGGAATTTATAAAAAGAGGTAATCAATATTATTTGATAGATGTTAATCCACGTTTTTCAGCAGGTATAGGTTTCACAATATTAACAGGATATGATATTGTAAAAAACATGGTAAATGTATTTATGGAAAAACCGATAGATAAAGTTTTAGGGTATAAAAATATGATACTTCAAAAGCATATGGTTGAGGTTATTAATGAAGTTTTATGAATAATGTGAATAAAATAACAGTTTCTATATGTTGTATTACATATAATCATGAACTTTTTATAGAGCAATGTATCGAAGGTTTTTTGATACAGAAATGTAATTTTAATTTTGAAGTTTTAATTCATGATGACGCTTCTACTGATAGTACTCAAAAAATTATAAAAGAATATCAAAAAAAATATCCAGAAATAATTAAACCTATTTTTCAAACTGAAAACCAATATTCCAAAGATGTAGGCGGAATAAACGCTAGATATAATTTTTCCCGAGCTAAAGGAAAATACATTGCCTTATGTGAAGGTGATGACTATTGGACAGATCCGTTAAAACTACAAAGACAGGTAGATTTTTTAGAGGAAAATGAAGAGTATGTAATCCATAGTGCAAAAGCACAAGTTTTGAAAAATGGAAATTTAGAAGAAACTATAGGGAATCCTCTCAATAAAAGTACTTATGATATTACAGACTTTTACACGAAAAATAATTTAATAACATGTACGATTCTCTTTAAAAATATTATTCCAAAATTTAGAGAAATAAATATTAAAGGTCTTCTTTTTGGTGATTGGATGCTTTATCTTCAACTTTTAGATACTCAGAAAGATGCTAAAGCCTATGTAAGTAATGATGTTGTTTCTATATATCGAATACATTCTGGAGGTGTAACTCAATCAATTAAAAAGAAATTTGATAACTGTAAGACACATTTTAAACAAATAATAAGAATAAATGAGTATTATAATCCTAAATATTCGTTGGGTGATATTGAACAAATTAATGATTATGCTATTTTCATAGCAAAACAATATATTGGAAAACGACAGTTTTTTGATTTTATCAAAACAATTTACCAAAATTATAAATTAACAGGTGAGAGTACATACATTAAAAAATATCTGTTTTTAATAAGATATTATAAACAGATAAATATTAATTAATAGAAATTGTAAATTATAATAATTAATTGATGGTATTTATGAGTAATTTTGAGCCAATCAGTATATAATTATAAAATAGGAATAAAGGAAATAACTTTTAATACTTTTGCAATATTTCGTTATAATTCAAGTTAGCTAAATAAAAAAAATAAAACTTTCTAATTCTTATTCAATCAATATACAATTATTGTTTTACGATGCTTTATCGATAACATTTATTTAGATATGAATGTATTAACATGAAATTTAGTATATTTGCTCTTACTTAAACGCTATGTTACTATATAACAAAATTTACCTTAATGTTCTAGTAATAGATTTTTACATATTGATTGTATCTAATAGTTTAAGAATAAAACAAAATAAATAATTGTAATGAATACCAATAATAGTTTGATTTCAGTTATTGTCCCTTGCTACAATCAAGCGCAATATATGGACGAATGTTTACAATCTGTTTTAGACCAAACTTATCAAAATTGGGAATGTATTATTGTAAATGATGGTTCGCCAGATAATACAGAAGATATAGCATTAAAATGGACAAATAAAGATAAACGTTTCATTTACTTGAAAAAAGAAAACGGAGGTTTATCATCTGCACGTAATGCTGGAATCGAAATATCAAAAGGTGAATGGATATTACCACTTGATAGCGATGATAAGATTGGAAACAAATATTTAGAATTAGCGGCGGAACAATTTGGTGAAAATTATACGATTATTTATTGTCAAGCAGAATTTTTTGGAGATAAAAAAGGGAAATGGCAATTGCCAGAATATCAGTATGATAAAATTTTAATAGATAATTTAATTTTTTGTTCTGCATTTTATAAAAAATCCTCTTGGAAAAAAGTAAATGGTTATGATATTAATATGGTCTATGGATTCGAAGATTGGGAATTTTGGTTATCAATTATTGAAGAGGATAGTAATGTCTATCGAATAAATGAAGTCTTATTTTATTATCGAAAAAAGAATGTTTCTATGGTTACAGAATTATATTTAGATATTAATAAAAAAAAGTATTCAGATAGTTATATTTACAAAAAGCATTTACCAAAGTATTTGATATCGAATGATAATCCGATTGAAAATTATAAAAAAAATATAGAAAATTTAAATGCATTAAATCAACAAAACTATATTTTAAATAAAAATATACTAACACGATTATTATTTAAAGTAATAAAAATATTTTAATGTATCATGGGAATGAAAGTGCGCATTATTATAATTTTTGATTAGGGTTAAAAACCTCTTCAGTTATGTGATTTTTCTTATTTAATTCTAATTAGTAAATACTAGTAACATATAAAATTTGAAAGAAAAAGAAGCAAACTATGTAAATAAACAGATTTCTTAAGGTAGATATTCAAAGCATTTTATATTTATTCCCTAATAGTTTTTTCAAAAAATGACTAAGATGAAAAAAATATCCATTATAGTGCTTTCTTATCAACATGAGAAATATATTTCTCAGAACTTGGAAAGTATTTTTATGCAAAAAATAAACTTTCCTGTTGAGCTAATCATTTGCGATGATGCGTCTAAGGATGGTACAGATGCTATTATTAAAAAATGTATATTAAAAGCACCAGAAGGTTTTACAATAAAATATACTCGTCATAAAAGTAATAAAGGAGCCACTCCAAATTTTTACTATGCTTTACAACAGGTTACAGGAGACTTTCTTTCGTTATGTGAAGGAGATGATTATTGGACAGATCAATATAAATTAGAAACTCAATACAATTTTCTAATTAGTCATCCAGAATATGCAATGTGTTTTCATCAAACTATAAATATTTCTTCTATTCCAGAATTGAATGGTAGTCTTTTCTCAATAGTCGAAGACAGAGATTATAGTGCTTTTGAAATTTATAAACATTGGCAAGTGCATACTACAGGGGTTATGATGAAAACTGAAGTATTAAAAGGAAAAGTTCTTAATGAGATGCTTAAGCATCAAGATTTATTATATTTTGATACCATACTATATATGTCTGCCTCGAATTACGGAAAAATAAAAGGTATTCCTCAATTGATGAGTGCTTATCGCAGACATGACATAGGAATTTCTCATGGAATAAATTATAAACGAGACTTAAAACATAATGAGTTAGATGAAATTATTGGAGAGTTGTTTGATATTGATATAAAACATCTCAGTGATTGGTTGATTTTTTCTAGAAGTAGAATAGCTTTTTTTAAATTATTAAAATTAAGGAATTTTTCTTTGGCTTTTAATCATCTAAAATGGATGATTAAGAAAAAAAGAAATCTTAAAATATATCTAAAATCACAATTGTAATGAAAATAGCTTTTTATAGTAATACTCCTTTAACTGATAAAAAAAATTGGTCAGGTACAATTTATAAAATGTATGAGCAATTTCTAAGGTTAGGTTTTGAAGTGATTTGGATAAAAAAAATAGAATTCACGGCAAAGGAGCAAAAAAAATTTACTCTTTTAGAAAAAGTTTATAATAAAATATTCAATAGGGGATATAATAAGCATCTGTTTTATCTAAAAGCAAAGATTGCAGCAAAGAAATTACAAAATCAACTTGAAAAAATTGATTATGATTTGTTTTTCGTCCCTACTTATGTAAATGATACAGTATTCTTGAAAATAAAAAAGCCAATTGTTTATTTGAATGATGCAAATATAGGACAGTTATTAAATTATTATCCATATTATTCTGGATTTGGAATACTTTCTAAAATAGAAACTAAGTATCTAGAAAAAAAAGCTTTAAAAAATTATTCGAAAATTATCTATTCATCTGATTGGGCTGCAGATTATGCTCTTAAAAATTATGGTATAGATAAAAACAAAGTAGAAGTTATTAAGTTCGGTGCAAATTTAGAAGTTCCTAAAAACTGGACTTTTAATAAAGAATTTTCAAATAAAATAATTTTTTTATTTCTAGCTGTCGATTGGGAAAGGAAAAGAGGAGAACTAGCTTATAAAAGTTTAAAGATTCTCAAAGATAAAGGATATAATGTTGAATTATTAATATTGGGTTGTAATCCAGATATTGAAGAAGATTGGGTAAAAATTATTCCCTTTCTAAATAAAAATGAACCTAGCGAATTGAAACAAATTCAAGAATATTTATTAAGTTCTCATTTTTTGTTTGTTCCAACAAAGGCAGATTGTACTCCAATTGCTTTTTGTGAAGCAGCGGGTTATGGATTACCTATTATAACGACTAATACAGGAGGCGTGTCAGCTCATGTTGAAAATAATAAAACTGGAATATTGTTATCCGACAATGCTTCTGAATTAGATTATGCTCACAAAATAGAAAAATTATTTACTCATGATAAAATTAAAGAAATATCAATACAATCAAGGATGAAATATGAAAATGAATTGAATTGGGATACTTGGGGAAATAACTTTTTAAAGTTGATCAAAGGTCTATGATTACTATTTTTACTCCAACTTATAATAGAGCTTATATTTTAACAAATTTGTTTAAATCTTTAAAAGATCAAACTTGTCATGATTTCCAATGGCTTATTATTGACGACGGTAGTACAGATAATACAAAAGAATTAGTTGATTATTTTATAACAACATCAGATTTTAAAATAAAATATCTTTATCAAGAAAATCAGGGAAAACATATTGCTATTAATACAGCTCTGGAAAATATAGAAACTGATTTTTTTGTTACCGTAGATAGTGATGATATTATGCTTTCATATGGAATAGAAATAATAATGCATAACTTACATTATATAAATGAGAAACAAAAAATAATTTGTCTAGCTTTCCCTCGTAAGAAAAAAAATAGTGAAGATTTTCAAGTAAATAAGAAATTACCATTTACTAATATTATTTCAACACCATATGAAATTTTAAATAACTATGGTGTGTTTGGAGAATTTTCGTTCGTTTTCTTGCATCGAATTCATCATGAATTTAAATATCCTTATTTTGAAAATGAAAAATTTATTAAAGAATCTGTCGTTTATAATAGGATATTCAAAAAATATAAATTAATGTATTTTAATACAGCAATTGTCGAATCTGAATATTTAACTGATGGTTTAACAAGTCATTTTAGAAAATTACTTTATAATAACCCAAAAGGAGCATCTCTATCACATATAGAAAAAGCCAATACGAAAAGTTATAGTATAGATTTCAGATTAAAAGAATCCCAAATGTATTGGGATTTTGAAAGCGTTTATAATAAATCTTTTTTTAATAAACTTTCTAAAATAAAGAGTATTCGATTAAAGATTTTAATTATAAAAAATATGTTTGCGAGATATTTTATTAAATAAATTTAAAAAAAAATAAACCTGTTGTGATATAATTTTATATTTTCACTGTTAAATGTAATCTTTTATTAATGATTTAAATATATATGTAAAAAATTATAATAATAAAATACAAGATTAAAAAATAAAACCTCTACCTACCTAATGAGAAATCTACTAATTAACTATTGGTATATGATTGTGAATACAATTTTATACCTTTTCTACTACTTCAAATTCGACCTTTATACACAACTAATAATCTAATTTTATCAAAGACATTATTTAATGTCTTTGATAAAATTATGTAATTAATTCAATCAATTTACAGCTGTTTTTTATTTATAAAAAACAATAACCTCTACCTACCTAATGAAAAACCTATTATCCAACTATTGGAGTATAATAGCAGTTATACTTCTATATTGTATTAGCTATTTTATAGCATATCCACACGTGCCACGTGCATTTATTTATTTTTATTCCTTATTGGATACGTTTATAGATATTTTTGAAAAATTATTCGTAATCGTAATTCTTTTAATTTTCACAGGTATTTTATTCAAAAATAACTATTTAAAAATTATAAGCTTTATGCTTATGTTTATAATTACAATTAATTTTGTATTATCGCTCTACATTCGATTAATCTTTAAAAAAGATTTTGATACAGGATTAGCCTTAAGTTTTGTAGGAACAAATAGCAATGAAGTTCTAGGCCTATTAAAAGAACCAACTATTTATCCCTTCATTTTTATAGCAATACTTTTTTTTGGACTATTAATTAAAGCAGTAAAAAAGATTTCAACAATAAATTTTTCAAGAAATAATTACATTCTTTTTTCCATAAGTTTTTTAGTTATTATAATTTATCATTTTGTAGGATATAAAACAGTATATTATGAAAGAAATATAGAAAAATTCAGAGATGATAAAAGAAAGTACTTTAGTAACTTATATCCAATTTATTATTTAAATGAATTTATAGTTTCAAAAATATTTGTTGAAGACTTAAAGGAAATAAAAAGTACAAAAGTCGATTTTTCAAAAAGAAAATATATAGAAAATGATCTTGAAACATTGGTTTTAGTTATTGGAGAATCTGCCAGAAAAGAGAATATGAGTTTGTATGGATATAAAAGAAATACAACTCCAAATGAAGATAAAGAAAGAGAAAATATGCTTATTTATGAAAATGCGGTATCACCTGGTCCATTGACTTTGATTAGTATTCCTATGATCTTGTCTAATGCAATGCCAGATGATTATTCTTTTTCATCTCCAAAGTATGCAGATAATGTTTTAACATTAGCAAATTATCTTAAATTTGATACATATTGGATCACAACTCAAAAGTTTCCAGGTCAAGAAGTAAGTTTAATTTCAATTTTTGAAAATTATGCAAAGAATATAAAACGAGTTGATGGCGTTTATGACGAGCTAATTCTTCCTGCTTTCTACAAAAGCTTAGAGAATAAGAAGAAAAAATTAATAATATTACATATTAATGGAAGTCATATGACATATTGTGATAAATATCCATCGACAGAAGCTTATTTTGAAGGAAATCCTAATAATATAGATTGTTATGATAATTCAATTCGATATACTGATAAAGTATTAGGGAAGGTATTTGATAAGCTAAGAAATTCAAAAGCTGCAGTAGTCTATGTTTCTGATCATGGGACTTCATTTTTTAATAATAAGATGTCTTTTTCAAACACTAAAGATCAAACGAAAATTCCTATGTACATTTGGTATTCAAATGCTTTGAATCATGAGAAGGATAAATTTAAGACCGGAAAAATAAATGAATTAACCCAATCAACAATTATTTATGAAATTATTTCTAATTTATTAGGTGTTGATAATCATGATTTATTAAATGATAAATACACAGATAATTTAAGATTTGTAAATTCAGATTTGAGCGTGACTAATTATGATGATTTAAAAGATAAATTATAAAAAGAAAAATGATACCCAAAATAATCCATTATTGTTGGTTTGGGAACAACCCAAAACCAAAAATTGTAGAAGATTGTATCTTAAGTTGGAAAAAATATTTACCAGATTATGATATAATAGAATGGAATGAAAATAATTTTGATGTATTTCAAAATGAATTTGTTAAAACAGCTTATGACAATAAAAAATGGGCATTTGTTTCAGATTTTGCAAGAGCTAAAGCCTTATATGAAAACGGGGGGTTTTATCTTGATACAGATATGGAAGTGAAAAATACATTGAATGATTTTCTTCACCATAGAGCTGTTTGCGGTTTTGAAATAAAAGGAATTCCATATTCAGCTTTTTGGGGAGTTGAAAAAGAGCATGTTTTAGCAAAAAAAATAATGGAATATTATACAACTTCTGAATATAAAGAAGAACCTAATACAGCTATTTTTTCAAGAATGTTAGTGAAAGATTTTGGAGCTGATGCAGACAGAGATGAGTATCAAGAATTAAAAGAAGGAATTGCACTATATCCATCAACTTATTTTTCTTTAGATTTACCTATAAATTATGTAACTCATCATTTTTCTGGCTCATGGCATGACAGTTGGACATATGAGAGAAACACTTATAAAGAAATGGTTAATATGTATGGTTTGTTAAACCGATTACTTGAAGATAAATATTCTAAAGAGAAAATAAAAAACGTGGTTTATAATCACCAAATAATAGGAATTAACGAAGTTTTAGATAAAATTCCAACGCGTTACATATTTAACTATCTTGTAAATAAAATTCTGAAAAGAAAATGATAATAGGTAAAGGTTTAATAGCTTCATTATTTACAGAAGTAAATTCTGATGAGGTTGTACTTTTTGCTTCTGGGGTTTCTAATTCTTCTGAAACTAGAGAAGAAGAGTTTCTTCGTGAACAAAATTTGGTAGAAAAAACTTTAACGGAAAATGTTGGTAAATTATTTGTTTATTTCAGCACATGTTCTATTTACGATTCATCTAAATACAATTCACCATATGTGCTTCATAAACTTCATATCGAAGAAATTATAAAACAAAAAGCTAAAAATTATCTTATTCTTCGCGTAAGTAATGCTGTAGGAAAAGGAGGGAATCCTAATTTGTTAATGAATTATTTGCATCATCAAATTATTGATAATAAAGAATTAATAGTACATAAGAATGCAACTAGAAACTTGATAGATGTTGAAGATGTAAAGAATATTACGCTGAAATATATTGCTTCAAAAGATTGGAATAAAATCATCAATGTAGCATACACAGAGAATTTTAATATCCCAGAAATTATAGAAGCTTTTGAACAAACTCTAAATAAAAAAACTAAGAAAAATATTCAAAATAAAGGAGAACATTATTCAATTGATACTCATGAGTTAGATTATGAGTTTATGTTAAAAAATAAGAAGGAATACTTGAAAAATTTAATTGATAAATATTATGAATAATAAATTAGCAATTGTAATTCCTTATTATAAATTAACATATCTTGAAGAAACACTGATTTCATTAAAGAATCAAACAGATCAAAGATTTAATTTATATATAGGTGATGATTGTAGCCCTGAAAATCCATCTGAATTAATTGAAAAATATTCAGACATTATAAAAATATATAAAAGATTTGATACAAATATAGGAGGTATGTATCTTACTAAGCAATGGGAAAGATGTATTGATAATCTTGTTGAAGATGAAGAATGGATAATGTTATTATGTGATGATGATTTATTGGATGTAAATATTGTTGAAGAATTTTATAATCTAATATCTAATAGACCATCATTGAATGAAAATGTTATAAAATATGCTACTCGTATTGTAAATGAAGATGGGTCTAAAATTTTAAGTGAAAATATAAATAATAATTTAGAAAATTCGATCCATTATTTAGTAAAAAAAATATTAAACCAAAAAAGAAGTACACTGAGTGAACATGTATTTAAAAATGAAGTGTATAAGATAAAAAAATTTAAAGAATTTGAATTAGCTTTTGGTTCTGATGATGTTGCATGGGTAGATTTTACATCTGGAGGTAATTTTTATTGTATTAATAATGCCTTTGTTAATTACAGGAAGTCAATATTATCAATTAGTAATAATCAAGATAATAAAATTAAGAAAATTAAGAAAAGGAAAATGAATGGTATAATAGATTCATATACTTATATTTTAAAAAAATATTCAAGAAATATTGATATGTATCAGAGATTAGTAATCTCAAAAAAAATATACCATTATAATAGAGCATTGAATTCAAAAAAATATCAAAACCAATTACGTTTTATTGTTTTTTTAAGTAGAATAATTGGAATGAAAGAAACATTGAAAATTATAATGAATAATAAATTCTATTATGAAAAATGATCAAAAAAGAATAGCAATATTAACATATGGAAAGGATAAGCCTTTAGGAAATTTTTCTAAAGGATATATAGAGGATCTTCCGTATAAAAAAATAGTATTGTTTGGTGGGATTGTACCTTTTCTAGTTTTAGGAACTCCTAAGTGGAAGCAAAAGTTAATTAGATATACAATTACTTTATATGCATTTAATAATCAGCGTAAAATAGATAAATTAATTGAGAAAAGATTAGATTATTTATTAAGAAAATATAAAATAGATTGTGGTTTAGCAGAGTTTTTAAATACTGGAGCTTCTGTATTTGAAATTTTTAAAAAAAATAATATACCTCTTGTCTCTAATGTTTTAGGTTATGAAATTAATGATGATCGTTTTTTTAAGAAGTTTAAAAATAAATACGAAAAATTGAGTTCTTATCAAAGTTTTACAGTTCCTGTAGCAAAAGATATGATACCTAAATTAATCAATTTAGGTTTTAAAGAAGATTCTATTGTATACTCTCCTATAGGTCCTTCGAATGTTTTTTTAGATATTATACCAAATTATAAAAGCAATCAATTTGTATTTATTGGGAGAATGACAGAAACTAAATCACCTTTGAATCTTATTCGTGCATTTAAAATTGTTGTAGATCAATTTAAAGATGCAAAATTAATTATGGCTGGAGATGGAGAATTGATGAAAGAAGTGAAAGAATTAATTGAAAAATTAGATTTATATGATAATGTTAAATTACCTGGATGGATTACAAAAGAACAGCAACTATATTATTACAAAGAATCATTCTGTTATGTGCAACATTCAGTTGTAAGCTCTACAGGAGATAAAGAAGGTACTCCTGTATCAATATTAGAAGCATCTGGAGCAGGTTTACCAGTTGTTTCTACTTACCACGCAGGTATACCAGATGTTATATTTAATAATGAATCAGGCTTTTTAGTTCAAGAAAATGATATAGTAGGAATGGGAAATTACATGTTAAAATTATATAAAGATAGAAATTTAGCTAGAAAATTTGGAGAAACAGGTAAAACGATAGTAACCAATGAGTTTTCTTTAAAAAAACATTTATTTATTGTGGAATCTTTAATTAATAAAGCAATCAATAATCAACCTTCGTAGCGCTTTTTAAAAATTATAAAACCAATATTTGTAGGTAGATTTAGTAATAAATTTTCCTTTTTTTGTTGTTTTGAAAAATCAGATGAAAAATAATCAAATAAAGTAAGAGATGGTGCTTTTTTTAAACGAGTATAATTTTTTTTCCAATATTCTACATCGCTTTTCATTGATTTATATTGCATTTGTAAGGTTAATTTTTTAAAAATAACAAGTTTTTTACGAATTAATTGTTTCTTCTTTTTATTAGCTTCTTTATATGACTTTGTAAACCATTCAATAATAGTTTGATGATTTTCAAAATTAATTTTCTTTTTATTAAAAATCGTTGAAGCAGAATTCATAAAATAAATATAGGTTATATCTTTTATAAAACTAATTGAATCTAAATTCTCTGCACAATGAAATGCCCAAAGTTCATCTTGAGAATAAAGCCCTTTTATAAATCTTAAGTTGTTATCATTAATAAAACTTCTTAAATATAATTTATTAGGCCCAATAACAGGATAAACACCATTTACAAAAGCAAAGAATATATTATCATTACCCTTAATAAGATTTTTACTACTACTTATTTTGAACATTTGTTTTTTTTCCCCAGTATCTTCAAATTCACAAATAGATTCTCCTACGGTTATTTGACAATTATATTTTTCAGAGTTGAGAACTAATTTTTCAATACAATCATTAGTTATATAATCATCACTGTCTAACATGTAAATATATTTACCTGTAGACTCATCAATTCCTTTGTTTCTTACTACAGATAAACCTTGGTTAGCTTCTAAATGAAAAAGTTGAATATTTAAAGTAGAATTCTCTTTTACAAACTGTTCGATAATTTCAACACTATTATCTGGTGTACAATCATTGACTAAAATAATCTCTAAATTTTTATAAGTTTGATTTTTGACAGATTCCAAACATCTAATAATGTAGTTCTCACATTTGTAAACAGGTATGTTAATACTAACAAGAGGAGAATTAATGTTCACATGCATAAGTTTAAGTAATTGGTAATTTAAGAACAAATTTAACTATTTTTGATAAATAATATCAGTGAAAATTTCCAACTTAGTATATTTGTACAATAAACCTATATATATGATAAATAAATTGTTATTACTTCTTGAAAAATTAATACAAAAAGCAAAAAAAAATGAAGCTTATTCTTTTTTTCGAGCGAATAAACAATCTGTTATTCATAATAATTTCAGATTAGGGAACAATAATTACTATGATATTTCTCCAAAAGCAATAATCAATATTGAAGAGAATGTAACTATTAACGAATCAAATTATTTGACAATAAAAGGAAATTCCAAATTTTCTGTAGGAAAGAATACTTACATTACTCGAGCAACTATTTCTTGTTTAGGTTCTATAGAAATCGGTAAAAACTGTATTTTAGGTGAAGGAATGAAACTATTCGATCACAATCATCAATACGAAACAAATCCCTTTTCAGTTTCTAAAACAGATTTTAACATTGGATTTATTAAGATAGGAAATAATGTTTGGACAGGAGCAAATGTTGTTATCCTAAAAGATGTAACTATTGGTGATAATGTAATCATTGGTGCTGGATGTGTCATTCATAAAGATGTTCCAGCAAATTCGATTATTATAAGTAAACAAGATCAACTTATAAAATCAATTTAGGATGAAATTCTCAATATTAATTGCACATTACAAAAACTGGGATTATTTTCAGGAATGTTATCAGTCAATCTTAAATCAAACCTATCAAGATTATGAAATTATAATTGTTGATGATTGTTCAACGGATGACTCTTATGAAAAACTTTTAGAATTATCAAAACAAGATAATAAAATTAAACTTTTTAGAAATCCTGAAAATAAGAAAGTTGGTTATACAAAAAAAGAATGTGTAGAAAAAGCTTCGGGAGAGATTTGTGGTTTTGTAGATCCCGATGATAAAATAACAACTACAGCTTTACAAGAAGTAATAGATGTTTATAAAGCTAATCCAACTTGCATTGCAACTTATTCTAAAATAAAATTGATCAATAAAAACTCTGAAGAAACTGGTAATTTTAATTTAACACGAAGAATAAAAAATAATCAAAAAACTTTTTTTAATATAAATTTTGAAATAGCTCATTTTTTTACTTTTAAGAAAGATGTTTATAATCAAACAGAAGGAATTAATCCTATGCTAACTTCTGCTGTGGACCAAGATTTATATATGAAATTATACGAGAAAGGAACATTTTATTTCATCGATTCTTTCCAATATTTATATCGTTTACATGATAAAGGTGTTTCTCAAGATAAAACTAAAAAAGAAAAGCTAAGCCAGAACTGGAATAAAGTTTTAATTCATACGTGTGAAAGGAGAAATATCAAATTGCTTTATGGGAAAAAAGTGGAGGACATAAAGTCTCTTCCTCAATATATTTTCGCAAAAGAAAATACATTAATTAAAAAGCTTTTACGAAAACTCCTATGATAACAATAATTATCAAATCCTTCAATCGTCCTTATTATTTGGATCGATGCCTTTCTTCTATTTATAACTATGTAAATGGAGATTTTGAAGTAAAAGTTTTAGATGATGGAACGCCAAAACAATATTTAGCTATCATTCAAGATAAATTTCCAACCGCTAAAATTATAACTTCTAATCAATATCAAGAAAAAATACAAGCAATTTCGGATAATATCAACCAAGGCAAAAAAATAGATGGTTTTAAAATACCAACTGATTTATGGTACAACGAAGTCAAATCTTCTTCTGATTATGTGTTAGTTACAGAAGATGATGTTTGGTTTACAGAAACTTTAAATATCGATGAGGTTGTTACTGAAATGAAATCTTTTTCAATTCCATTATTGAAATTAGGTTGGTTAGGTAATTATTCTGATGATAAAAATTTAATCATTAATGATTTAACTAATTATCTAAACAAAACTCAACCGAAAAAAATATTTACATCGAATAAATTTGTGATGGATTTGTTTATGTACAACAAATACAAGTTTTTTACAATTTTGTATAAATTAGGATTGGTCGATAATGGGACTAAGCGTAAATATTTGGCACTAAACTCTATTTTGATGGGATTGTATCAAAAAGAATATTGGCTTTCGATTTGGGAGGATGCTAAAGGAAAAGTTGATGAAAAGCAACAATTAAGAAATGCAGCAGCTTGGTATAACAAAAATAAGAAAGCAATTTTTGCAAGAACTAAACAAGAACTTTTGAAGACAACTTTCAAATCATCTGCAACTGGCTCTTATCACGAATATGGAAATCATTTTGATGTCAATCGAATGAATCACATTCTAAACGAAGCTTGGTTAAACAATGAATTTGATGCAATGCAAAACTATCCGAAAGACTTTTCTGATGATTATATCAAAATCTTTTTAGATAAAGCAAATCACGCCGATGCTCAATATACTGAATGGTTTAAATGGGCTGAAAAATTTCGTCAACAATATAGAAATTTAGGCGCTGAAGTAGATAATTAGAAAATAAATACACAAAAAAAACCTCAACATAAGTTGAGGTTTTTTGTATATTTAAAAAGAATGTAACTTGTTTATTCTTGAATTAAAAGACGGAATCCTTCTCCGTGAATATTCACGATTTCTACTGCAGGATCTTTCTTCAAATACTTACGTAATTTAGCAATGTAAACATCCATCGAGCGCGATGTAAAATAATTATCATCGTGCCAAATACGTGTTAAAGCAATCTCACGAGGCATTAAATCGTTTTTGTAAACAGCTAATAAACGTAATAATTCGTTTTCTTTAGGTGAAAGTTTTTGCGATTTTCCATCGTAAATTAATTGTCTTAATTTCGCATTGAATGTGAATTTTCCAATTTTGAAATCTTCTTGTTCAAATTTTTCTTCTTCACCAGAATTACGTTGTAAAACAGCTTTTATTTTATACAATAAAACTTCTGAATCAAATGGTTTTAAGACGTAATCGTCTGCTCCAATTTTGTAACCATTCAGAACATCTTCTCGCATATTCTTTGCTGTTAAAAATATAATTGGTTGTTCACTTTTTAGTTCTTTGATCTCTTTTCCTAATGTGAAACCATCTTTTTTAGGCATCATTACATCTAGGATACATAAATCATAATCACTTTCTTTAAACTTTGCAAGACCGTCTTCACCGTCGATTGCGTGTGTTACGTCGAAATCGTTTATAACTAAATAATCCTTTAATACACTTCCAAAGCTTGGATCATCTTCTACTAAAAGTAATCGTTGTTTATCACTCATTGATCTATGATTTTAAAGGGATTTTAATGAAAAAAGTACTTCCTTTTCCTGGTGTGCTTTCTGCCCAAACTTGTCCGCCATGTAGCTGAACTATTTTTTTGACATATGCTAAGCCAAGTCCATGACCTTTTACATTGTGTATGTTTCCCGTTTCTTCTCTATAAAATTGTTCAAATATTTTTTTCAGAACATTCTGCGACATCCCCATTCCTTTATCAGAAATCTCTATAAAAAAACTGTTGTCTTTGTTATACGTCTTTACTCTAATTTCTGGTGTATTCGGAGAATATTTTCTAGCATTATCCAATATATTGATAACGATATTCTCTAAATGGAAAGGATCGCCGTTGACAAATGATTGTTCCGCGTTGTATTCTTCAAATATTGTACCATTTCTTTCTTCTACAATAAATCTTATCGGCTCAATACTTTTTTGAACTACACCGTTTAAATTTACTTCCTGGAAATGCATCTCCATTTGATTACGTTCAAGCTTAGACATTCGTAGAACCATTTCAACATGAGCGTTCATACGTTTATTCTCTTGCTTAATCAAATCAGCATAATATTTTACTTTCTCAGGATCTGTATATATCTTTTCATTCCTCAAAGCATCAGATGCAATATTAATAGTCGCAATTGGTGTTTTGAATTCGTGTGTCATGTTATTGATAAAATCTGTCTTGATTTCCGAACTTTTTCGCTGCAATTGCATGTAATAAATTGACAACGAAAAAACCGTAATAATAATCATTGTTAAGATAAATGTCAATGAAATAACAGGAACTGTTGGTGCTACAATTGCTAATTTTCTGTTGACAAAATTCGCAGCTAAATAATATTCGATATGGTCTTTTCTATCCAAAAATAAAGGAACCATGAATTCTATTTTATTACGATCAAAATCTTTCGATTTGATATTTGTTTCAGTTGAATCTTTCTTCAAAACTGCCAAAATAGGAGTTGCTTGGTTGATTCCTCTGTTACGCAATTCATTTTTCAGGATCGAATCTAACATTTCATAAGAGACACGTTTGTCGATAGGTGTTGTTCCTGCATCCCAACGAGCAGCACTTTCTAATGTGAATGTTCCGTCTTGTAAAGCATGTTCAAAGTTTAAATTAAGATTAGGAATTCCTTTTGCCGAAGAATCTTTATCGATCTTGAAAACGCGTTCTTGTGAATAAATATTAGCTTTTGTTAAACTGTCATTATATTTCCCAGAGGAAGGCGACATCGATTTTTCTACGACATAGCGCGTAACATAAGCATATGTAACGCCAAGAGAATCTTTGATCACTTGATTTGTTACAACTTGTGGCTTATCCTTATTCGATTTTAAATCTGACTGAATGTTGTTGAATTTCTTATAATATAATTCTAATTCATTTTTATTTATCTTTTCAGTCGTGTAATTCATCGCTTGGTACACATTGTTGTTGAAACTTTCTGTACCATTCTGAATAGTCAAGTTTAGCCAATAGAATTGAATTATAATCAAGCCTATAAGCGCGACACTCATGATAACGATTAAGATTTTGTAAAATCCTTTTTTCATTTATTTTTTTTATTGAATGATTAAAAATAGTTTAATCTTTTCTATTTTTTTTGATCTTCATCTTAAAGTTTGGACGATTAAGAAATCATTTTTTTTATTTTGATTAATGTTTGTTCTACTTCATTTTTTAAATGAGCTAAATCTCCATTGTTATCAATAATAAAATCTGATTTTTCAATTCGCTCTTCGTCCGAAATTTGATTCTTTATTCGTGCAAGAATTTCTTCTCGTGACAAACCATCTCTTTCTATAGTTCTTGTGATTCTCGTCTCTTTATCGACTATTACACTAATCACTACATCGCAACCTTTGTAACTTCCGCTTTCTATTAAAATAGCAGCTTCTTTCATTACAATGCTAACTTTTTGAGCGTTTTTCCAATTTTCAAAATCATTAAAAACAGCTGGATGAACAATTGAATTTAAAATCTTCAATTTTTCATTATTCTGAAAAACTTGTTTTGCTAAAAACGGTTTATTCAAACCATTTTCATTATAAGCTTCTTCTCCAAAAATTTCTATAATTTTAACTTTTACTTCAGAATTTTCATTCTGAATAGCTTTCGCTCTTAGATCAGAATTATAGACAGGAACGCCTAATTCTTCAAAGAATTTTGCTGCTGTACTTTTTCCAGAGCCTATTCCGCCTGTAATTCCAACTACAAAAGGTTGGTTGCTTTTCATGGTTTGAAGTTAAAAAAATGCCGAAGAATAATTCCTTCGGCAATTAGTTAAACATATGTTAACCTTAAGTTTATTTCTTTTCTTCTACTGCTTTTTCAGCTTTATCAACTTTGTCAGTAGTTTTTGAATAACGTGCAGCTGTTAATTCACGAGAAATAGCAGCTTTTTCGAATTTCATTTTTCCAGCTCCAGTTTCAATAATTACAGCGTCGTCATAAATTTCGTTGATTTTTCCATGAATACCAGAAGTTGTTACCACTTGATCTCCACGTTTAATATCAGTTTGAAATTGTTTTTCTTGTTTAGCTTTCTTTTGTTGAGGACGAATCATGAAAAAGTACATAATTACGAACATTCCTCCGAACATCAAAAGCATAGACATTCCTCCGCCTTGTGCACCGGCTTGTAAAAAGATTGTTTGAATCATTTTTATATTTTATCGATTTAATATTTATTGTCCAAATGCTTGTTGTGCATTTTGCTCATTTGCAGTTGCTCCAATAACGTTTGCAGAAATGTCAAATTTTTCGTGACCGTTTGCTGTGTTAGTGACTAAAGTTACTGTTTTTTGTTGTTTCCCGTTCATGTTTCCAGCTGTATAAACAACTTTGATAGAATCTGTAGCGCCTACTGCAATTGGAGTAGAAGGGAATTCAGGAACTGTACAACCACAAGTTGCAGAAGCATCACGAATAACTAATGGAGATTTTCCATCGTTTTTGAACTTGATATATGTTTCAACTTTATTATTAGCTTGTACATCTCCAAAATCGTGGTTCGCTTCAGCTAAAGTTAAAACTGGAGCAACAGAAGGATCTACTACATTTTCAGCTTGTTGAGCTGATTCTTCTGCTGTAAAGTTATCGCTAGCTTTTTTCTCTCCACAAGAGCTGATTGCGAATGATAATGCAAATGCACCTAAAATAAATAATTTACTTTTCATTTTTATAATTATTTGTCTTAGTCAAAATTAAGAAAAAATAGTGATTATAATAAACCTCTTCCGTATTTTGGTAAATTATTATTGTCTTTTAACTCTTTTAATGTTTTATCTAAGATTCCGTTAACAAAAACACGCGATTTTTCTGTTGAATAACTTTTAGCTAATTCTACATATTCGTTGATCGTAACTTTTGCTGGAATATTTGTGAAATATAAAAACTCTGTTAAAGCCATTTCTAAAATAATCAAATCGATTGTAGCAATACGATCTAGTTCCCAGTTTTGAGCTTTTTCGTCAATAATCTTTCTTGTTTCTGCTTGATGACGAATTGTTTTACGAAATAATTCTTCTGTAAACTTTTTGTCATCCAAATCTTTATAAACTTTGAATAAAGAAATTAAAGGAGAACTGTTTTGACGAAACGATTTTATCGTTGTGTGTACCATCGCATTTGCAATATGTACATCGTCTGCCCAAGTAATTTGAATTCCTTCTAAGTAATCGTGTAAATCTTCATATTCAGCAATAAATTCTACGAAAAAGTTTAAAATAAATTCTTTGTCTTCTTCGAAAGAGTTTTTTTCGCTGCTCATGTATGTTTTATACAATTCGCTTTCTGTCAAGTTTTTAAAGATATTGTTTGGATAAGAATCATAAATATCCCAAAGTAAGAATTTGTTGTCGTTTGAATAACGAGATAATTCAAGATTTTCTTCAATAATTTTGAATACTTTGTTATGAACAAATTTTAAATTTGGATTTAGATCTTCTTTGGTTGGAAAGTTTTTTGATTTTGCAAGTTCAATCTTATGCTCTGCAATGTCCTTTTGAACTTTAATCAAATTTAGGAGATAAATGTACAAATCATAGATTTGATCGATACTTTTCATCATATTTTTCTCGACCGCTCTTTCTTCGCCTTCAGTTCCTAAACTATTGTAAGCATAGATATTCTGCATTACTTTTTCGCGTAGTTGTCTTCTTCCCAACATAATTTCAATGATATAACGTCTAATAAATTGATGCAAAGGTAAAAAAAAGAATGTAATTTTGTTTTGTGAAATCATTACAAAAATTAAATAAATTTTTATGGAAGTATAAATGGAGAATCTTTTTAGGCTTCATTTTTACGATTTGTGCCAATTGGGTACAGGTTTATTCCGTTACATATATCAGAGAAGCAATTAATACCGTTGAAGAATTGCTTCGAAATTTTAAGAAGGAAGGAAATGATAACCTCGATCTTTTGAAAGATGGTTTGATGTATGCCAGCTTGGCTTTTTTCTTTTTTAAAGTTTTGGGAGGAGTTTTAACAATTGGTACACGACAAATGATTATTGTAGCATCGCGCTATGTTGAGTTCGATTTGAAAAACGTAATTTACGATAAGTATCAAAAGTTATCATTGTCATTTTACAAAAAGAACAAAACGGGCGATTTGATGAATCGTATTACAGAGGATGTCGGTTTGGTCCGTATGTATCTTGGTCCAGGAATTATGTATCCTATCGATTTGGTATCAAGAGTAGCGATCATTGCTTATTTTATGCTGCAAATAGATCAACAATTAACGATTTATACATTGGCACCTTTGCCAATATTATCGTTGTTGATTTATAGTGTTGCACGTAATATTAGTAAGAAAAGTAAGCGTGTACAAGAACAACAATCTACAATTTCTTCATCGGTACAAGATACTTTTGCAGGAATTCGTGTGATAAAATCATTCAATTCGGAAGAATATGTAAAAGCTAAATACGAAGTAGAAGCAGATGAATATCAACGAAGAGCACTTAATTTAGCTCAAATTCAAGCAGCTTTTGGTCCGTTGATGGTTGTTGTAGTTGGAGTAAGTAATTTGGTTATTTTATATTTAGGTGGAGTAAAATATATTCAAGGAACAATGGATATTGGTTCTATTGCGCAATTTTTCCTTTACTTAAATATGCTAATCTGGCCATTTACTTCATTAGGCTGGATTACAATGGTTGTACAACGTGCAGAAGCATCAATGTATCGTATCAATGAATTTTTAAATGCTGAAACGGATGTAGAAGAAAAACAATTAGAAAATCATCAAGTTGGAGGAACAATCGAATTTAAGAATGTAACATATATCTACGAAAATACAGGGATTAAAGCATTAGATAATGTTTCGTTCAAAATTGATAAAGGAGAAACTTTAGCCATTCTTGGTAAAACTGGTTCGGGAAAAACAACAATAGCTTTATTGATTGCTCGCTCGTTAGAACCTACTTCAGGAGAAATTTTAATTGATGGAAAAAATATTCATGATATTAATGTTGCATCTGTTCGAGAGGAAATTGGTTATGTACCGCAAGAAGCTTTCCTTTTCTCAGATTCGTTAACAAATAATATTTTATTTGGTTCTGATACAATAGATGAAGAAATAGCTGAGATTTTTGCGAAGAAAGCCGTTGTTCATGACAATATTGATCGATTTAAAGAACGTTATGAAACAGTTGTTGGAGAACGAGGAGTTACACTTTCAGGAGGACAAAAACAACGTGTTTCTATTGCTCGAGCTTTGGTTAATGATCCGAAAATATTAATATTTGATGATAGTTTATCAGCAGTAGATACCGAAACTGAAGAACAAATTTTGAATAATTTATCATCTGAAATCAATGGTAAAACAACAATCATTATAACACATCGTGTATCTTCTGCAAAACGAGCCGATCAGATTCTGGTTTTAGAAGATGGACATGTTTTAGAAAATGGTTCGAACAATGAATTATTAAATAAGCATGGTTATTATTATGATTTGTTCAATAAACAACTATTAGATTAAGCTTATTATTACTGATTGAATAAAATATCAGAAAATATTTGTATAAAATGTTGTTCTTTTCTTAGTTTTTTTTAGATTTGTTAGCAAACATTTAACAATTAAACTCTATTAGACTAATGAATGAATTTGAAAACCGTGAGAAGGTTGATGCAGAAGGAGTCTTTTCTAAGGTATTAAGAGCCGGAAGAAGAACTTATTTTTTCGATGTACGAGAGACGCGAGCTGGCGATTATTATTTGACAATTACAGAAAGTAAAAAAAATACACAGGAAGACGGAAATGTGTATTACAAAAAACATAAAATCTATTTGTACAAAGAAGATTTTGTAAGTTTTAAAGAAATGCTAGATGAAACTACTGATTTTGTTTTTGCTCAAAAAGGACAAGAAGTTATCTCGGAAAGACATCAAAAAGATTTTGATCCAAAGAATAAAGTTGAGACTAAAGATGATACAGAAGTGGAATCTTTTACGAATATCGATTTTGACGATATATAGACTTTACTAAATATGCGTAAAAGGAAAACTCCTCTCAATTATTGAGAGGAGTTTTTTATTTTGAATTCATAATATTAATAATCGAATATTTTTTTGATCTTCTTAATAATATATTATAAGAAACCTTTTTAGAAAATTTATTTATTAATAAATAAAAAAACTCCCAAAGTTACCTTTGAGAGTTTTTAGATATTGTGATTAAACTAATTAATTATTAGTTTAATAATTCTTTTACTTTATCAGCAGCATCTTGTAGTGTAATAGCTGAATGAACTTGCAATCCAGATTCGTCAATCATTTGTTTAGCGATTTCTGCATTTGTTCCTTGTAAACGAACAATGATTGGAACATTGATTGCGTCTCCCATGTTTTTGTAAGCATCTAAGATACCTTGAGCAACACGGTCACAACGTACAATACCACCAAAGATATTAACTAAGATAGCTTTTACATTTTCGTCTTTCAAGATAATACGGAAAGCTTTCTCTACACGCTCAGCATCAGCAGTACCACCAACGTCTAAGAAGTTTGCAGGGTTACCACCAGATAATTTGATGATATCCATAGTTGCCATTGCTAATCCAGCTCCGTTAACCATACATCCTACGTTTCCGTCTAATTTTACAAAGTTTAATCCAGCTTCACCAGCTTCAACTTCTGTAGCATCTTCTTCTCTTGTATCACGTAAAGCAGCAATATCTGGATGACGGAATAATGAGTTGTCATCGATAGTTACTTTAGCATCTACAGCGATAATTTGATCGTCAGATGTTTTAAGAACTGGGTTAATTTCGAACATAGAAGCGTCAATCGCAACATATGCATTGTATAAAGCAGTGATAAATTTAACACCTTCTTTAAAAGCGTTTCCAGATAAACCTAAGTTAAAAGCAATTTTACGTGCTTGGAAACCTTGAATTCCTACAGTTGGATCAATTTCTTCTGTAAAAATTCTGTCTGGAGTAGATTCAGCAACTTCTTCGATATCCATTCCACCTTCAGTAGAATACATAATCATATTTTTTCCTGTTGCACGATCTAATAATACAGAAACATAATATTCCTCAGTTTCTGATTCTCCTGGATAATAAACATCTTCAGCGATGAATACTTGGTGAACTTTTTTCCCTTCTGCAGAAGTTTGTGGAGTTACCAATTGCATTCCGATGATATCATTAGCTCTTTCTTTAACTTCGTCTAAGTTTTTAGCAAGCTTAACACCTCCACCTTTTCCACGACCACCTGCGTGTACTTGAGCTTTTACAACGTGCCAACCTGTACCAGTTTGTTCAGTTAATGCCTTAGCTGCTTCTACAGCTTCTTCTGGTGTAGTAGCAACGATACCGCGTTGTACTTTCACACCATATTTACTAAGAATTTCTTTTCCTTGATATTCGTGAAGATTCATTTTTTTTGATTTTTCAATTACAAAAGTAAAAATATTGTTGATGTATTCTAAATTTTGCCATATTAATTTTATCAGCTTATGTTAAATAAGTAAATAAAATTATTCATTTCAATGCCACAATATACGAATATTATGATATAGAAAGTTAAAACAAATATTATAATAATTTTAAATTTTGCTAAAATTACTAAAAACTAAATAAGTAAAATAAAGATGCTCCAAATAATTAAGAATGATTTAGTAAAAACTTGAAATTTATAACGAAAGACTTACGACTTAATTTATATCTTTACCTCATGATAAAAGCAGAAAATATTGTTAAGAAATTTGGAGAATTAGAAGTTCTAAAAAGTGTTTCTTTATCTATTGCCGGAGAAGAAATTGTTTCTATCGTTGGTGCTTCTGGAGCTGGAAAAACAACTTTGCTTCAAATTTTAGGAACGTTAGAAAAAAGTTCTGAACCCCAAAAATATAATACATCTATTGAAATAGCTGGACAAGATATTACAAAGCTGAATGATCGTGATTTATCTAAATTTCGTAACGAAAATATTGGATTTATTTTTCAGTTTCATCAATTGTTACCAGAATTCAATGCAATAGAAAATATATGTATTCCTGCATTTATCAAGAAAACAAAAAAAACTGAAGCCGAAAAACGAGCTAAAGAATTAATGTCTTATTTAGGACTTTCGCAACGCTTGACGCATAAACCTAATCAACTTTCTGGTGGAGAACAGCAGCGCGTTGCAGTTGCAAGAGCGTTAATTAATCAACCAAAAGTAGTTTTTGCAGACGAGCCTTCGGGAAATTTGGATTCTAAAAATGCTGAAGAATTACATGAATTGTTTTTTAATCTTCGTAATGAATTTGGACAAACTTTTGTTATCGTTACACACAATGAAGAATTAGCGAATATGACTGATCGAAAATTGGTTATGGCTGATGGAATTTTTCAAACAGAAATATAAATGAATCAGCATGAATTAAAGAATTTTTTAGACGAAAAAGTTCTTCAATATAATACATTAGATTTTATTGATTCTGATCCTGTTCAAATTCCTCATCGTTTTTCATTAAAAGAAGATATTGAAATTGCAGGGTTTTTGGCTGCGACAATTGCGTGGGGAAATCGAAAGATGATTATCAATAATGCGGATAAAATGATGCAGTTGATGGAGAATTCGCCTTATGATTTTGTGATGAATTTCTCTGAAGATGATTTAGAAAAATTTGATGGATTTGTTCATCGAACATTCAATAGTGATGATTTGAAATTTTTTATGCAATCGCTTCGTAATATTTATCAACATCATGGCGGATTGGAACAAATTTTTGCAAAACATCAAACAGCAGATTCAATGCAAACTTCAATTTCGAATTTCAAACAAACTTTTTTTGAAATAGAACATCTTCCTCGAACAACCAAACATATTTCAGATCCGCTGAATAATTCGGCTGCAAAACGTATCAACATGTATTTGCGTTGGATGATTCGCGATGATAAACAAGGTGTTGATTTGGGAATTTGGAAATCAATTCCAACTTCTATTCTTTCTTGCCCTTTGGATGTACATTCTGGTAATGTTGCACGAAAAATTGGAATTTTAACTCGAAAACAAAATGATGCAAAAGCATTGAAGGAACTCGATACAAAATTAAGAGAAATGGATGCAAATGATCCGGTAAAATATGATTTTGCTTTATTTGGATTGGGCGTTTTCGAAAATTTCTAAGACAAATTTATTTATATATAAAAACGAAAAAACGCTTGCAATTGCAAGCGTTTTTCATTTTATAATGACTTTTCTCAAACTTAAGATTGAGTTTTATTAATGTTCGTGTCCGCCTATATTGCTCAATTTAGCATTCACAAAAAATGCACCTTTTACAACAATTTGAGCTGTAGGATTGATATCTTGTACAGTCGTTATTGCTGTATAACCCATGTCTGATGTTCCTTTTATAACTTCTATCTTTTCAAAATTCATTGTTTTTTGTTGATTTTGAGAATGATTATCAGCTTCTTTTTCATTTTGATGATCGTGTTCTTCTTCGTTATGTTCTGTAGCTTTTTTATCTGTTTTTACGAAAATGTAAAATTTTCCGTCCGCTTCTATAATTGCTTCATTTGGAACAGCTGGATTTGTCGTGTTACTCAAGCTTACAGCTCCTGTAATATTCATTCCATTTATCAATCCAGTTTTATTTCCTCGAACTTTGCTATGTACAGCAATTGTTTTACTGTCATTTTCAAAAGAAGAACCAATGCTGTAAACAACTGCTTCGTAATTGTTTCCTGGATTATTTGTTAATTCAAATTGAATTACTTGACCAATTTTCATTTTTGGTAAATCTTTTTCGAAAACTTGTAAATCTAAGTGAATAGAACTATTGTCGATAATTTCGGCAACGGGAGATGAAATGTCGACATAGCTTCCTATTTGAGCCATAATTTTACTCACAGTTCCGCTAATTGGAGCAGTAATTACCATTCCATTTCTCAAATTTGTATTGGTTACTTTGGATGGATTAATTCCCATCATTTGTAATTGTCGTGATAAAGAAGCTTTTTGTGAACGTAATGTTTTCAATTCTGAAGATGCATTCTGAAGATTTTTCTTAGCACCAGCATCGTTATTAAACAATTCATTTTGTCGTTTAAATTCTTGTTCAGCAAAAGTAATTCTACTTAAAATAGTTAAATATTGCTCTTGAGCAATTACAAATTCAGGATTAGAAATTGTGGCAATTACTTGTCCTTTTCTCACATAAGAACCTTCTTGTACAGGCAAAGATTGTACAACTCCGCCAAACATAGAAGCAACATTTGCTGTATTGCTATTGGGAACGCTTAAAATTCCGTTTCCTTTGATTATAGAAGTTAATTCTTTTGTTTCGATGTTTCCTAATTTTACTCCAACAGCATTTATCTGTTCTTCTGTTAGCGTAGCAATTGTTTGTGGAGTTTCTTCATGCTCGGCTTCTTCTTTTTCAGTTGATTGTTCTGTTTTTTCTTTTTTAGTACAATTTGTAAGTAATAAAAGAGCGAAAAAACTATAAATAATGATCGTTATTTTTTTCATTTTATTGATTGATGATAGCATTAATATTAACAACAGTTTGATTAACTTGTTGAATTGATTCCAAATATTTCAGTTGAATATCCGTTGCAGTTTGCAAAGCAAAAAGATATTCTACATAAGAAATTTCACCTGATTTATAACCTAATTGAGCGGCTTTTACAATTTTTTCTGCATTTGGAATCGCTTGATTAACGTAATAATTATATTGATCCAAATCTTGCTGATATTGATTAACGGAATTATCTAGTTGAACTTTTAGTTGTTGTTTTTGATAATTGGCAGTGGCTTGTATGGCTTGTTTGTCATATTCTAATGCTTTTATTTTTGCTTTTGTTGCGCCAAAAGTGATCGGAATTGCCACACCAATATTAACCGAAGTAAAGAGATCAAGTCCGTTGTAATATTTTTCGCGTCCATTTTTTTCGTGAATTCCAATCATTGATACGCTACTTATTCCAAGTGAAAATTCTGGTAAACCTTCGGCTTTTATAACTTCTTTATTTCGTTCTGCAATTTCCATTTGTTGATAAAGATTCTTAATTATTGGATGATGATCAATTGTAGAACTTTCCAAAATATCGCTTAATTTTAATGGAATATAACTTGCTTCTTTTGTTATAGTAACTTCCTCATCTATGTTTAAAAGTACATGTAGATTTTTGTACGCATTTATTAAATAAACTTTGTTTTGGTTCAATAATAAATTTATTTCACCTTGTTGAGTTTCTGCTGTACTAATTTCGATTTTCTTAATATCACCAGCATTAAATCGAACAGTAGCAATTCGAATAAATTCTAAATACAATTTATTTAAACTTTCTAATTGCTCTTGATTATATTCTAGATATTGAATTTGATAAAAATACGTTCGCACTTGTTTCAATAACTCGTTTGTCGTTATTTCTTTTTCAATTTTTCTGCTATTTACTTCTTCTTGTAAAAGGGCTTTTCGATGTTTAAAAATTGTAGGAAACGGAATTGTTTGTGAAATGGTTAAACCATAATCAAATTTTGGTCCTCCAGTTTGTCCAAGTTGTGTTTCAGCATTCAATTTTGGTAATTCATTCGCTGTGCCTTGCATAGCTTCGCTTGATGAAATGCTTAAATCATTTGAATTGATTAAAGGATTATTTTCAATTGCAATTTGTTGTGCTTCTTCCACGTTGATAGATCGTATTTGAGCTTGTGAAAATTGTCCGATTAAAAACATTCCTATAATAAGGAAAGGAAGCGCATTTTTAGGTTTTAGTTTAATCTTTGTAAACTTTGAATTGAATATTAAATATAACATTGGTAATACAAATAAAGTTAAGAAAGTGGCTGTAATAAGCCCTCCAATAACTACGGTTGCTAAAGGTTTTTGAACTTCAGCGCCAGCGCCTGTTGAAATTGCCATTGGCAAAAATCCTAATGAAGCAACTGTTGCTGTCATTAAAACTGGACGTAATCTGATATTAGTTCCTTCCATTATACGTTTCAGAATATTTTTTTCTCCTTCTTTTTCCAATTGATTGAAAGTTCCTATCAATACAATTCCGTTTAAAACGGCAACACCAAATAAGGCAATAAATCCAATTCCTGCACTAATACTAAATGGCATATTTCGGATAATTAGTGCATAAACACCGCCAATTGCACTCATCGGAATTGCTGTAAAAATTAATGCTGCTTGCTTGAAAGAATGAAATGTGAAATACAACAACATAAATATTAACAACAAAGAAATTGGAACTGCAATCATTAATCGTTGACTTGCTGCTTGAAGATTTTCAAATTGACCGCCATAGGTGAAATAATAACCAGAAGGTAATTTGATTTCGTTATCTAACTTTGTTTGAATATCTTTTACAACAGATTGTACATCTCGATCTTTCACGTTAAAACCGATTACAATTCGTCGTTTTCCTTCTTCGCGACTAATTTGTGAAGCGCCCAATTTATAACTCACATTTGCTACTTGAGACAATGGAATTTGATAACCTGAATTTGTGGGAATCATTAAATTATTTACATCATCAATATTTTTTCGATGAAGGCTATCAAATCGAACAACTAAATCAAAACGGCGTTCATTTTCGAAGACTTGTCCTGTTGTTTTTCCAGCAAAAGCTGTACTCAACATATCATTTACATCTTTTATATTTAGGCCATAATTTGCCATTCGGATTCTGTCATATTCAACATTTATCTGAGGTAAACCACTTACACGCTCCACTTGAGGCGGAGTTGCGCCTTCTACGGTTTGTATTATGTTGGCTGTTTTGTCTGCATAATAAGATAACGAATCTAAATTTTCTCCAAATATTTTAACCGCAACATCTTGCCGAATTCCTGTCATCAACTCATTAAAACGCATTTGAATAGGTTGATTTTTTTCGAAGAAAACACCAGGAATAACTTCTAGTTTTTCCATCATTTCATCGCCTAATTCTTCATAGGAAATTTTTCTTTTCCATTCATCTTTTGGCTTTAATACGATAATCATATCGGTTGCTTCTGGCGGCATAGGATCTGTAGGAACTTCGGCTGATCCGGTTTTTCCAACAACCATTTTCACTTCATCAAATTGTTTGATGATACGAGAAGCTTGCATAGAAGTTTCTAAACTTTGGCTTAAAGAACTTCCTTGTGGCAAAATACAGTGAAAAGCGAAATCACCTTCCTGTAATTGAGGAATAAATTCGCCTCCCATATTTTTGAATTGGATAATTGAGAGCGCAAAAACGGCAACTGTAATTCCAACTAACCAATATTTAATTCGGATTGCTTTTTCTAATAATGGTTCGTAAATCTTGTGAATTTTAATCATCATTTTATCTGAAAAAGAAGCTTTGAGAGTTGTTTTTTTTGATAAAAAACAAAGCGCTCATCATTGGAATGTACGTTAATGAAAGAATTAATGCTCCCAAAATTGCGAAACCAACTGTTTTTGCCATTGGAGTAAACATTTTACCTTCTACGCCAACCAATGTAAGAATAGGAATGTAAACGATAAGAATGATAATTTCTCCGAAAGCTGCAGAATTTCTAATTTTTGAAGCTGAAAGAAAAACTTCTTCGTCCATTTCTTTTTGTGTTAATCGATGCGTTGATTTTCTTAAACCGAGATGATGTAATGTTGCTTCTACAATAATAACAGCTCCATCGACAATCAATCCGAAATCAATTGCTCCCAAACTCATAAGATTTGCACTAACTCCAAAAACCTTCATCATTCCTAATGCAAATAATAAGGATAAAGGAATTGCTGAAGCTACGATTAATCCTGCGCGAAGATTTCCAAGAAATAAAACCAATACAAAAATGACAATCAATGCACCTTCTATAAGATTTTTTTCTACAGTGGAAATTGCTCGATCAACTAAATTTGTACGGTCAAGAAAAGGCTCGATGACAATGTCATCTGGTAGCGATTTTTGTATAGTTGGTATTTTTTCTTTAACTAAATTTACTACTTCATTACTATTAGCTCCTTTTAGCATCATCACAACACCACCAACAGCATCTACTTCACCATCATAGGTTAATGCTCCGTATCGAATTGCATGACCAAGTCTTACATCAGCGACATCTTTTATGAAAATAGGAACAGTTCCTGTTTCATTTTTTACAGGAATTAATTTGATATCCTCTAAAGAAGTTACCATTCCAATTCCTCGAATAAAATAAGCATTTGGTTTTTTGTCGATGTAAGCACCTCCAGTATTTTCATTGTTTTTTTCTAAAGCGTCAAAAATATCCAATATACTAATTCCCATTGCGCGAAGCTTATTCGGGTCTAAAGCAACTTCATATTCTTTTAATTCTCCTCCAAAACTATTAATCTCTGCAATACCTGGTGTACCGTTTAATTGTCTACGTACAATCCAATCTTGCATTTCGCGCAATTGTTTTGAATTGTATTTTTTTTCGCTTCCTTTTTTAGGATGTAAAATATATTGATAAACTTCACCAAGTCCTGTACTTACAGGTGACAACTCGGGAATTCCTACTCCTTCTGGAATATCTTCTTGCGCTTCTTTCAATTTTTCGTTGACTAATTGGCGCGCAAAATAAATGTCAACATCTTCTTTAAATACTACTGTAATTACGGATAAGCCAAAACGAGAAATACTTCTTGTTTCTTCTATATCAGGAATGTTGGCAATACTTTGTTCAATTGGGAAAGTTACCAACTGTTCTACTTCTTGGCCAGCTAATGTTGGGCTGACTGTAATAATTTGGACTTGATTATTGGTGATATCTGGAACCGCATCTATTGGCAATTTTGTTGCACTCTATACGCCCCAAATAATCCATAATAAAGTCATTATTCCAATAACAATTTTGTTTTGGATACTGAATTTTATGATTTTATCTAACACAGATAATTTGATTAATTGCATTAATATTACTCATTTATCTCTTCGTAAATGAGCACAAAAAAAATGTAATTTCAATTTAAGTGAATTGAAATTATATGTAGACGATAAAAAGAAATCGTCCTATTAAGCAATATTTATTTTGGGAGGTTTCCAAATATCGGCATACAATTGATTTTTAATTGTATTCTCTTTGAATTGTATTTTTGTTGAAATTATAGGATCAAAAACTTTAGGAGTTTTTATTAATTGTATAAACTTCATTGATGAAATTGTAATTTGACAACAATTACAAGCGCACAAAGGACTACATTGATCTTTATGCTCTGAATTATCTTTATCATTATGCACCATAGAAGTCTGTGTTATACTATTATTCGTATCCTGACATGGTACAAATGATAGAACATTGACATATAATGCGATTATGAGAATAATAAATTTCATTCAGACAAAAATAATAAACTTTTTTGTTTCAAGACATATTTTTGATTAAAATTGGAATAACATATGAAGATTACGTTAATTCTTGATCGTTATTGAAGGATAGAATTAAACAAGATATAATATGAATATGTTAAGAGTATTCTCGGAACAAGTGAATAATTATTTTAAATTGTATGAATGTTAGGTTTTCGATAACTTCTGGATTTTATTGGATTATATAAATGAATAGAATTAAATTCGCTAAAAATAAGATTTGTATGAAAGAATTAAATGGAATAAAATATATAGAACGTTTGCCTGTTGTTTCGACAGAAAAATCACCACTTTTTGTATTAATACATGGATATGGAAGTAACGAAGAAGATTTATTTTCGTTTGCTCCAGATTTACCACAAAATGCACATATTATAAGTGTACGTGGATTGTATGATATTATGTACGGAGGTTATGCGTGGTATGACATCAATTTTGTGAATAATGAAAAATGGATGGATGAATCGCAAGCAATAGAATCTCGAAATAAATTGGTTGGTTTTATAGATGCGATTGTTCAACAAGAGAATCTAGATGCTTCGAATGTAACATTGATGGGCTTTAGCCAAGGTGCAATTTTGAGTTATGCGATTGCACTAAATAATCCTGAAAAAATTAAAAATGTAGCTATTTTAAGTGGTTATCCAGAAAGTAAAATTATTGGAGATTTTGATCAATCAAATGATTTTTCGAACTTAAATTTCTTTGTTTCGCATGGAACCGAAGATGTTGTTTTGCCAATTGAAATGGGAAGAATGGGAGAAGAACTTTTAAAATCATTGAATATTAATTTCGAATATCACGAATACCAAAGTCGGCACGGAATTGTTCCTCAAAATTATTATGATTTGATGGATTGGATCAAAAGATTTTAATTCAATAAATTTATATAAACTTTACTTCTATGGCGTCGCCGTGATATTCCTTAAACGAGGCGTCATAGAATTCTATATTCGTATAACGATACAATAATTCGATAATTTCTTTTTTTAAAATTCCTTTTCCATATCCATGGATTAAAATTAACCGAATTTGACTTTCGAACATAGCACGTTCTACTTCGTTTCTTGCAACATCTACTTGCGTTTGTATAATTTGTGCATTATCTAAATCGCGCCAATTATCAACCAAATTCTCAATATGTAAATCAATTTCTCGTGTTAAATAAGGATGATGATGAGATTTTCGAAAAGTTTTAAATTTTGGTTTCGAAAATTCTTTGATTTCATCATCGCGATATTCTTCATAATCGATCTCGATATCTTTTATAATTTCATCTTGATGATATTCATATTCAAAACCGAAAGCATCATTAAAGTAGACAAAATCACCTTTTAATTTGGTAATTGTACCTGAAATATTATCATCAATCACTTTAACTTTTGTTCCAATTTTGAACATTTCCTTCTTTTTTTTACAAAATTAAGAATTATTTTATGAGTTTTTAGATTATTGTATTATTCAATTAAGATTCAATGTTGTACTTTTGTCAACTAAACTAACCAAATGTCAAATCAACCTAGAAAAATAAAAGTACTTTTTAGGCTTCGTTCGTTGGAAATGGGTGGAGTGCCAAGAGTAGTTTTAGATTTATTGCGAAACTTACCAAAAGATAAATTCGATTTTACTTTGATGCTTAATTTGTATCAAGGAGAATTGATCAAAGACATTCCTACAGATATAAAATTAATTATTGTAGAAAAAGGAAAAGAACAAATGAGTTCGAATTCTTTTGTACAAAAATTACAATTAATTTGGCGACGATTGAAATTGGAAGTTTATGACAAGTTTCCCTCAATTTTATACAAATTAAAAGTTCCCGAAAAATACGATATTGAAGTTTCGCCTGGTTATGCAGAATTTGATATGGTACTAAGTTCTCCTGATAAAAAATCAAGAAAAATAGGTTGGTTTCATACTGATGTTGGTTATGATAAAGATCAAGAACGTGTTTTAAGTAGAATTGAAAAAATGAAACGTTTTGATTTTATGATTTTTGGATCAAAACAAACACGCCAAGTTATTGATGATTTATACAATGTCAAATATCCAAACTCAACTGTTATTTATAATGTAATAAAAGTTGATGAAGTTCTGAAGAAAGCTGAACTTTTTGATTATTCTTTTGAAACAAATCTTCCTGTATTTTCTTCAATGGGGCGTTTGCATCATCGTAAAGGTTATCATACGTTGATGAAAGTACATAAGCAATTATTAGATAATGGTTTTAATCATAAAATTGCAGTAATTGGTGGAGGAAATGAAATGGAAAATTTGATTAATCAGCGTAAGGAGTTAAATGTTGAAGATTCATTCTTATTGTTAGATTCTCAAACTAATCCTTATCCTTATATCAAAGCATCTGATTATTTTATTTTACCGACAAAATCAGAATCTTATCCTCTTGTAATAGGTGAAGTAATGTGTATGCGAAAACCAATAATTTCAACAAATGTAGGCGGTATTTCAGAAATGATTGATGATGGAGTGGATGGTGTTTTAATTAAATATGATGAAGATGAAATGTACGAATCAATGAAATCTTTTATGACAAATCCAGAGATGGTTCAGAAAATTATAGATGGAACTGTAAATGCGTACAATAAATTTGATGAAAAGGAAATTTATCGTCAAGTTTCAGAAGTTTTTGAACAGCAATATCAAATCAAACTTGAAAATGAGCGAGGTTAAAATTACAATTGTTACACCTTCATACAATCGTGCACATACGTTGATACGCGTTTATGATTCCCTAAAAAATCAGACATTCAAAGATTTTAAATGGATTATTATGGATGATGGTTCTACTGATAATACCAAGGAAATTGTTGAAAATTTCAAATCAGAAGGTTTAATTGATATTGACTATTTCTGGAATAAAAATCAACATAAATTTATTACCGTTTTTGAAGGAATAAAAAAAGTAACTTCAAAATATTTTATGGTTGTAGATTCAGATGATTCATATCCAACAGATTCTTTGCAAACATTATTTGATGAGGTTGAAGAGATTCCAAATCAAGATGAATATATTTCTGTAATGGGATTATCTCAATATGTAGATGGTAAAATAGTAGGAGATAAATATCCGAACGGAGGATTTGATGGTTCTATTTTCGATATGCGCTACAAGTATAAAGTGCGTGGTGATAAGTTTGGAATTTTTATAACAAAGACTTATCAACAATTGTTGAAAAACTTTAGTTATTCTGAGTATAAAGATAAAGGTTATATTCCACAAGCTGTGTTTTTTAATACGTATGATGCTGACGGAGTGAAAACTAGATTTGTTAATAAAGTTGTTCGTAACTATCATTTAGATGAAGCGGATGAGAATTCTGTTTCAAACACACGTTGGAGTGGGAAAAATACATTTGGATTGATGGAAGGTTATCGTTCTTTTCTAAATTCTTATGGAACAAAACTTTTTAGTTATCCAAAAGCTTTACTTCGTAATTTAATTGGTTATCAGGTTTATTCTATCGTTAATAAACGAGATTTATCAGAAATAAACAAAGGATTGAAACATTTTAAATCTTTATCTATTATGCTTTATCCGTTGTCATTTGTTTATTTAAAATATAAAAATTGATGAAGATATTGTGTTTAACTCAAGGCGGGAAAGAAAGTCCTTCTGCTAATTTTCGGATTAGACAATACAAGGATTTATTTAAAAAGGATGGATGGAGCATTTCAGAATTTAAATTGAAAAATTTATATTATCCGCAGTTTAGCAGAAATATATATATTCATTATTTAATAAAGCTTTTAGGTATTTATTATGTTTTTAAAAAGATTAGTAAATTAAAGCTGAATAAAAAAATACACAACTCTGATATTATTTGGATTAACAAATATGCTATAAAACTAGTAGAGCTACATAAGTATAAAAATAAAATAATTATCCAAGATATAGATGATGCTGTATTTTATAATGCATCTGATAATTTCAATTATACTTTGAATTATGCAAATCACTTACTTGTCGGAAATAATTTTTTAGCTCAAGAAATTGAAAAAATAAAGAAGGTGAATTATGATGTTATTTCCACAGCTATTGATTTGGACTCATATCCAAAGAAACAATCTTTTGGTGATAAATTTATTATTGGTTGGATTGGTTCTCCCTATACTAACAAATATTTAATTGAAATTAAAGATTCAATTAACCAATTTCTAACAGAATATGATAGTGAATTATATATTATTTCAGATAGATTCGAAGATTTTAAAGGTGTTTTTACTAAAAATTGTAAACTTATAAAATGGGAAGAAAATAATTATATTGAAAATCTAAATAAAATTACAGTTGGGTTAATGCCTTTATCAAATTCAAATTGGGAGAAAGGAAAGTGTAGTTTTAAAATGCTTCAATATATGGCTTGCTTTAAACCAGTTCTTGTAAGTCCTGTGGGTATGAATAAAGAAATATTAGAAAAATATGATTGTGGAATTTCTGCGAATAATGCCAAAGATTGGTATAATAATTTGTTGACCTTGTATAAAGATAAAAATTTAAGTGAAAATTTAGGTAAAAATGGGAGGCTAGCTATAGAGGACGAATATTCAGTAGAATCTAATTATAAAAAAATCAAACAAATTTTTGAAAATTATGGCAAATCATAAAAATAGAATTTTATTAATTTATTATAGATTGTTTAAGCCAGGAGGAGTTACAAAAACTTTGATAAACCTAGCAAATGAATTGGTAAAAACAAATGATGTAACGATACTTATTATGATTAAAAATCATGAAGTATATTTCAAATTAGATAAAAGAGTTAAAGTTATTTCAATTGACAGTTTTGATACTTTCGCATTTTCAAAAGGTTGCGTTTTTCTAAATACCAAGATAGGAAAAAAAGTACCGTTTAGATTATCTTTAAAATCTTATCTATATGATTATGGTTCCTACACATTATTAACGAAATGGATAAATAAAAATCATCGAAATTATGACACAATAATTCCATGTTTATATAAACTAAGTGCATATTTATCTTCAAATAAAAAAATATCTAATAAAGTTGTTACATGGGAAAAAAATAGTTTTGAGGGAGTAAATAAATTTTGGCAATTTTTTCCTAAGACTTTTTACAAGAACATAAAAGGTGTCGTTACATTGACTAATGCTGGTAAAAATTATTATTCTCTGTATAATAAGAATGTACACAAGATTTATAACATTGCAGGAGAGCCATATGAAAGTAATGTGTTACAATTTGATCTTAAAGAAGATTATATAACTTACGTAGGTCGCTTAAGTAAAGAAAAAAATGTAGATCATATTTTAGAAATATTCTCTAAATCAAAAATATCTAATAATTTTAAATTAAATATAATAGGAGATGGAGAATTGATGGTTTTTTTAAAAGAAAAGGCTAATTCTCTTAATATAAAAAATAAAGTTATTTTTCATGGAATGCTTACACCTGAAGAAGTAAATAAGATTTTATGTAAATCTAAAATTGTTATATTAAGTTCTTCTACTGAAGGGTTGCCTAATGTTTTAATAGAAGGAATGATGACTGGAAATATTTTAATTTCTTATGATTGTAAATATGGACCAAGTGAAATTATTAATCAAAATAATGGATTTTTAGTTGATATCTATGATAAAACGACTGTTATTAAAATTTTAGATCAGTTGTCAGAAAATAAAGAATTAATTAATGATTTATGTAAATCAAGTTATAAAGAATCAATTAATTGGAGAAAAGAAAATATTGTAAAACAATGGCTAAATATTATTGATTAGTATTATACTAAATTTTTTAAGCCAAACCTTCAACTTATGAATAATCCAAGAATAAAAGTTTTTGATGCAATACGTGTATTAGCTATAATAATGGTTTTTATGCATCATTTTTATAGTTCAAGTAATTTCCCGGAATTAGGACACTTAACTTATTTTGGTTTCTTAGGCGTTCCTTTGTTTTTTATGATTTCTGGTTTTGTAATAAATTTAACATTAGAACGAACTGATAATTTCAAAACTTATTTAAAAAATAGGTTTATAAGATTATCTCCAGCAATGATAATTTGTTCAACATTGACCTTTGTATTTTTTGCTTTTTTTTATACTGGAGAAGGTTATAATAATTCAAAAAATGTATGGAATTATTTAATAGCGAATACGTTTATAGATCCTCATGTATTTAATTTATATTCCGGAGAAATAAAATATTATTATTTAGATAATGCTTATTGGAGTCTTTGGGTAGAGGTTTGTTTTTACATTATAATAGGAGCTTTGTATTTTCTGAATAAAAAGAAATATTTATTATACTTTGTATTAATTTGTATGATAATGATGCCTTTACAAATAATTTTTTATTCTCATACTGCACGTCCATATTTATTAAACTATTTTTCAGAAAGCCAACTCAATTATTATAAACTTATAGCGAGATGCTTAGTTCTTTTTAGCGAATGTATTTGGTTTATAATAGGGATGCTTTTACTTAAACTTCATCAAACAAGAAATAAAAAATATTTATATTTTATTATGTTTTCTTTAGGTTTATGTTTTTTTAAAGAAAGGAGTATTGAAGTATTTATATTCGTCTTTTTTTTGTTTTTATTTATAATTGTTTTTATTTATAAACCTGAAAGATTAAAATTTTTAGAGCAACCTATTCTATTAAAAATTGGTACAGCTTCTTACTGTATGTATTTAATTCATTATCACTTAGGGACTGTTTTGATAAAATATTTAAATGCAAATTTTGGATTAGGATATTTATCTCCTCTTATTGTTATTGGATTAGTAGTTATTTTTGGTTTAGTTTGTTACGAATATTTTGAAAAAAAATTAATGAGAGTATATAAAAGAATATTCAAATAAAATGCTAAACTATCTAAAACTTATACGAGTAAATCAATGGGTAAAAAACTTCTTTGTTTTTTTGCCAATATTTTTTTCAGGAAAATTGTTCGAAATAAATCTGTTTATTCAATCATTTTATGGATTTCTAATATTTTCTTTTGTTGCAAGTAGCATTTATATTATAAATGATTATGTTGACATCGAAAAAGATAAAAAACATCCCGAGAAGAAAAATAGACCATTAGCAAGTGGAAAAATTTCAAAAACAAATGCTTTGATTCTATTCTTTGCACTAATTTTTATTACTTCGATCTTAACATGGTTCTTAGCAAATAAACAAGTTACAGCATTAGTTGCGATTTATTTCTTTATGAATTTAGCTTATTCTTTTAAATTTAAACAAATAGCTATTTTAGATGTCATCATTATTGCTACAGGTTTTTTATTAAGAGTTTTTGTTGGTGGATATATGACAGGGATTTTAGTGACAGATTGGACCATTTTATTAGTTTTTGATTTGGCACTTATTCTAGCTTTAGGAAAAAGAAGAGGAGAATTAATCAATGCAGATTTAGAAGGAGTAACTAGAAAATCGCTTGATGGTTATAATCTAAATTTTCTTAATTCTGCATTATCACTTACTTGTACTGTCGCGGTTATTTGTTATATGATGTTTATTGTTTCTCCTGAGACACAATCCAAATTTCATCACTATATTATTTATACTTTTGTTTTTGTTTTTGCTGCTGTTTTGCGCTATCTACAACAAACTTTTGTGTATATGAAAACAGAATCACCTACCAAATTAATTTTTAAAGATCATTTTTTACAGTTTTTAATTATAATGTGGGGAATTAGTTACGTTTTATTGATTTATTTTAACAATGGAAAATAAAAAATTAACCCCAGTTGCTAATTGGGGACTTTATCCATCTATAAAAGCCAATGTTGTTTCACCAACTACAATTTTAGAATTTCAAGAAGCAGTTCTTTCTAATCAAGAGTTAATTGCTCGAGGAAATGGACGTTGTTATGGAGATGCTTCATTACAAAATACAATTATTTCTACTTCCAAATGGAATAAATTTATTTCGTTTGATAGAGAAAATGGAATAATAGAAGTAGAATCTGGCGTTTTATTATCAGATATTTTAGAAGTTTCAATTCCTTCTGGTTATTTTATTTCCGTTACACCAGGAACTAAATTTATCACCGTTGGTGGAGCAATAGCTTCGGATGTACATGGGAAAAATCATCACATTGATGGTTGTTTTTCTGATCATTTAATTCATTTCGACTTGATGATCGATAATGGAGATATTTTACGTTGTTCTAGAAATGAGAACGAAGATTTATTTTGGGCAACAATTGGCGGAATGGGTTTAACAGGAGTTTTGCTTTCTGCTCGATTTATGTTGAAAAAAATTGAAACAGCTTACATTCGAAATGAAGCCATTCAAGCTAAAAATCTAGATGAAATTTTCGAATTATTTGAATCTTCTGAATCTTGGACATATAATGTTGCTTGGTTAGATTGTTTACAAAAAGGAACAAAATTAGGAAAATCAATTATGTTGCGTGGTGAACATGCAAGTTTAAATGAATTACCAGAAAAATTAAAGAAAAATCCTTTATCTATAAAGAAAAAATTAAAATTAAATATTCCTTTCTTTTTTCCAAATTTTGTATTGAATCCTTTATCAATTAAGATTTTTAATTGGTTGTATTTTAATAAACAAGGAAAAAAACATTTAAAGAATATAGTTGATTATGAAACTTTTTTCTATCCGTTAGATGCAGTTCATAATTGGAATCGTATTTATGGTAAAAATGGATTTATTCAATATCAATTTGTGATTCCAAAAGAAAAAGGAAAAGAAGGAATGCGAAAAATTTTAGAAACGATTGCTGCAAGTGGGAACGGTTCTTTTTTAGTTGTTTTAAAACTATTTGGAGAAAACAATTCACAAGCTTACAACTCTTTTCCAATGAAAGGTTATACATTGGCTTTAGATTTTAAAGTGAATAATAAAATCGAAAAATTGATTGCGAGTTTAGATAAAATTGTCATGGAATATGGTGGCCGTATTTATCGTACAAAAGATGCAATGTCAAATCCTGCATTAACAGATTATTTAAAAAATATTGATTCAGAAAAATTTGAATCAATGCAAAATGAACGTATCAATAGATTTAAGCAAAAATGATAGTATTAGGATCTAATTCAGATGTAGCAATAGCTTTTGTAGAAAAGGTTTTGAAAGAAGGAAAACGTTTTCCAGTTGTGTATTTATTTACTTCAAATAAAGAAAAAACAATCAAATTAGCGCAACATTTTTATACGAAATATGAACAAAAGTGCGAGGTTGTTCATTTCGATTTAACAAAAGAAAATGATTATACACAATTACAACATATAGATTCTGAATTGCTATTCTGTGCTGCAGGATATTTAGGAAAAAATTCTGAAGAAGGTTTATATGATGATTGGAATACAAAACAAATTGTCGAAATTAATTATTCGAAATTAATTGTATTAATTAATCATTTTGCGAAAAAATTCGAAGAAAAAGGTTCAGGAACAATTATCGGATTATCTTCTGTTGCAGGAGAACGCGGTCGACAAAGTAATTTTATTTACGGTTCTGCCAAAGCAGGATTTACAGCATATTTATCAGGCTTAAGAAATTATTTGTTTCATAAAAAAGTTCATGTAATGACAGTTATTCCTGGATTTATGGATACACAAATGACAGCAGATATCGAAACGCCAAAACCGTTGACAGCACAGCCAGAACAAGCGGCAAATATTATTTATAAAGCATACTTAAAAAAGAAAAATGTGGTTTATGTTACGTTTTTTTGGTGGGGAATAATGATGATCATTCGAAATATTCCTGAATTTATTTTCAAAAAATTAAAAATGTAATGAATCGTAATTTATACCTTTTCGATTTTGATGGAACTTTAACAAAGAAAGATACATTATTCGATTTTTTAAAATTCTCTTTTCCTAAAACGTATTTTATTAATTATTTGATGTTTATTCCATTTTTCGTTGCTGCAAAATTAAAGTTGCTTGAAGCTTCTTGGGTAAAAGAAAAATTCATTTCAAAATTCTTGAAAGGTAAATCTTATGTTGAGATTAAACATTTAGCTCAAAATTATTTTGAACAAAATCATAAAACTTTAATTTATTCAAAAGCTGATGAATATATTAAATCTTTAAGTAATTATAATGATAAATTTATTGTTTCAGCCTCAATAGATTTTTGGCTTCAACCTTTTGCAGATTATTATGAAATGGGTTTGATTTGTACAAAAGCAAAATTCGATGAGAATGGTTTTTTTACAGGAAAATTTTCAACTACAAATTGTAATTATGAAGAGAAGAAAAAGAGAATAGAGCAAGAAATTGATTTGTCTTTGTACGATGAAATAATTGCTTTCGGAGATACAAAAGGAGATGAAGCAATGTTTTCGTTGGCTAACAAGTTTAACTTTAGGTATTTTAATTAATAAAACTATATTTGCATAACCAAACTAATATTATGAAAAATCTTTTGAATTATCCTTCAGAAATTCTCTACACCACTCAAAATTATTAAAATAAATCTACTCAAATTTTGATGTTTTTATTTTGTGAATTTTCAATATTTTAGCTATTTTCTTTACATAGACTAGAAGATAGATAGAATCTAGAAAAACATTAAGATACGATTACCAATAAACTGAAGTTATTAGAATATAAATTAAAAATGAATAATCAACTAAAAACCGTTTTTAAAACAGCTCCATTTAAAATAATGTTATTCTTATTATTGGGGTGGATTGTAATGTTATTTGTTAATTATTATACAACTGAAAATATTGCTTATACAGGTTCGAGAATTACTTTTCCTATAAGTGTTGTTTATTTTTCTCCATTTTATTGGCAAGGGATTTTATGGGCTTTTGTGTTTTTGTTTTTTGGCGTTTTTGTATTAAAAAGAACCGAATCTTTTTCAACACCAATGCTTATTATTTGTTACGTTGTCTTGATATTTTTAGGAAATTTCTCACAAGGATCTGTTCATAATATATTCTTAAGATCATTTATTGATACAGATTTTCAGTATTATCATGATGCGATAAAAATAACCAATGGATATGATTTTATTTATCATTTCAATGAAAAGCAAGGTGATTTGTTAATGCATTCAAAAACACATCCTCCTTTTGCTGTATGGTTACATTATATACTTCTTAAAATAGCAAATAATTCAGTTTTAGGACTTTCATTAATGATGTCTGCAATTGGTTTATTTGTTATAATTCCTCTTATTAAGATTTTTAATCTATTAAACGTTCCAAAATATCAAAGAAATTTAATTCTGATTATTTTTGCGATACTTCCTGCAGTTAATATTTATTCAATAGTTTCTATTGATGCCGTTTTATTAACTTTTTCAACTATATTTTTATATGGTTTATTATTAATCAACCAAGCAAATAGAATAACAATAAAAGGAATTCTAATCACTTTAATAGGATTTACACTAGCAAATTGTGTTTCATTTGGAGGTACTTTTTTAGCTGCTCTAGCATTTCTATTTTGTATTTATAAAATTATTTCTAAAAAAGATTATTACACTTTTTTCAATTTTGTAATTGTTGGAATTTTATTTCTAATCATCTTAATTATTTTATATTTTACTTTAAATTATAATCACATAGAAGCTTTCTTCAGTGCTTCAAAATTTGAAAATCCGAAAGGTTTCAGAGGTTTTACTCAACCATTTATATACTTCTTTACACGAATAGAATGTGTTAGTGAAATATTATTATTTCTTTCATTTGGTTTCTTTGCTTATTTATTCAAGAATAAAGTTTTCAATTTAAAAAAATCAGATATAAATTTTGTCGTACCAATGTTAGCTTTCTCTGTTTTAGGATTAATGTTTTTAACAGGAGCTTATGGAACAGGTGAAACAGCAAGAGCATGTTTATTCATGTATCCTTACTTTATTTTATTATTGATTAATGTGAAGGATAAACAGATTTTATATAATATAGCTTATATAGCTTTGTTTCAGACGTTTGGGATGCAATTGGTTGGAGAGTATTTTTATTAAAATAAAATAACTGAACAAATTGATTAATTTTGCATAAACCTAAACTATGAAAAAGAAAATATTAATACGTATTGGCTCGCTTCGTCATGGAGGTGCTGAAAAAGTATTGGTAACTTTTTTGAAAAACTTATCACCAGATAAGTACGAAATTGATTTGTTACTAAACCTTTATTCAGGTAAATATCTCAAAGATGTTCCATCTTGGATAAATATTTATTATCTGAATAAGGGCGAAATGATTACAACAAATCGTTTGCAAGATATTCCACAGAAAGCTTATCGGGTTATTTATCAAAAAATTTTGAAATTATTCCCGAAAATTCTTTACAAAAATATTTTACCAAATAAACAATACGATATAGAGTTTGCAGCAATTCATGGAATTGCAGATGATATTTTGAATTCTCCGATTAAATCTTCAAAAAAGATCGTTTGGATACATAATGATCTATCAAATGTTCCTGAATATACAGAAGAACGATTAAAAAAGTTTTTCGGATTTGATAAAATTCTTGTTATTTCGAATAAAATCAATGAATTATTTTTAGGTTTAGCAGATTCTGAAGTTGAAAAGCAAAAAATTGTTCGTATTTATAATCCGATTGATGTAGAAGAAATTCTAAATCTTGCAAAAGAGCCTTGTGATATTAAGAAAAAAGAAGGAATTAAAACTTTTGTTTCAATTGGAACAGTATTTCCTCAAAAAGGATTTGATCGATTATTAAGAGCACATCGTCGTTTATTGGACGAAGGTTTCTTACATAATGTATGGATTGTTGGAGATGGTTATGATTTTCCTAATATCAAAAAGTTATTTCATGAACTAAAAGTTGAAGAAACGGCAAAATTAATTGGTTTTAAAGAAAATCCATATCCTTATTTTACACAAGCAGATTACTATATTTTATCTTCTCGTTACGAAGGATATCCTACGGTTTTGTTCGAAGCAATGGTTTTAGCAAAACCTATTATCGCAACAGATGTTTCTGGAGTTCGCGAAATTTTGAATGATGGAGAATTAGGTTATATTATTCCAAATGAAGAAGACGAAATTTATAATGCAATGAAGTTTTTTCTAGAGAATACTGATTTTGTTGAAAAATACACTAATACTATTCAGTTAAAAAGCTTACCTTTTACATTGAAAAATGCAGTTGAATCTCTAGAATCAAACTTTTAATCCAATTTTATGAAAACGATTATACAACAAGATTTTTACAGGAATTTTGGTTATTGGACAAATTTCCCTTTTTTGAAAGGTTTTTTAAGTCCAGGCTTTCGGTATATTTATTTTCTACGAAAAGCACAACAATATTCAGCAAAACATCCATTAGGATTAGTTTATCGTTTGTTGTTACGTCGTTATTCTATCAAATATGGTTATCAAATTTCTGCTAAAACAGAAATAGGTCCAGGTCTCAATTTAGGGCATTGGGGGACAGTAGTTGTCAATCCTAAATGTAAAATTGGTAAAAATTGTAATATCGCACATGGTGTTACGTTAGGACAAACGAATAGAGGAAAGAAAAAAGGTTTTCCAGTTTTGAAAAATGATGTTTGGGTTGGAACAAATGCGGTTATTGTTGGCGGAATTACAATTGGTAATAATGTTTTGATTGCACCAAATAGTTATGTAACAGAAGATATTCCAGATAATTCAGTTGTAACAGGAAACCCGATGAAAGTTATTTCGAAGGAAAATGCAACAGAAGGTTATATTAATAATAGAATAGAAAATTAAGATTTGAAAACGATACTTTTTATATTACCAGATCTTAATCAAGGAGGAGCAGAGCGTGTAATTACAACACTTTGTAATGAATTGGATAGAACAAAATTCTGTCCAAAATTAGTTTTGTTTAAAAAAGAAGGTTATTATCTAAATCATTTAAAGTCGGATGTTGAAATAATTGAATTAAATATTTCTCGTATTCGATATTCTATTTTCAAAATTATTCCATTAATCAGAAAAATGAAACCTGATATTGTTTTTACAGGTTGGGGAGAAATTTCAGCATTTTTATCACCATTGATTCCATTTTTTTCGAAAACAAAATTTATAACAAGAGAAACGAACGTTGTATCGAAACATGTAACGCGCAAAGAAATTTTATTTTTTTATCGTTTTTATAATAATTTTCATCAAATCATTGCACAAAGTGATGATATGAAAAATGATTTGATTGCTCATTTTAAGATTAATCCTCAGAAAATTAATAAAATTAACAATCCCGTTGATTTTGATTTGATTAATCGATTAAAAGAAGAAATTGATAATGTAGATTATGACACGAGCTATAAAAATATTCTTGCAATAGGAAATTTATCGCCAAGAAAAGGTTTCGATTTATTGCTAAATGTGATGAAAGAACTGAAAACTGAAAAAATTAAATTAACAATTCTTGGAGATGGTGCTTTTAAGGAAGAATTACTTCAGCAAAAAAAACAATTGGAATTGACGAATGTTAATTTTCTTGGAAAAATAAGTAATCCATTTGTGTATTTAAAACAAGCTGATTTGTTTATTCTTTCATCGCGCTACGAAGGTTTTCCGAATGTATTGTTAGAAGCTGGCGCTTGCGGAACATATAGTTTAGCAAATAATGCACCTGGAGGAATTAATGAAATTATCCAAAAAGGAATAAATGGCGAAATTTTTTCGATAGAAGATTCGAAAGGTTTCGCTCAAAAAATAAAGGAACTATTGAATGAATCGCACGACAAAAATAAAATTGTAGAAAGTATTCATTCACGTTTTAGTAAACAAATAATTATCGAACAATACGAATCAATTTTTGATAAGATTTAAAAAAATCAATATTATGCAAAATAAGAGAATTGACATTCTTGATGGCTTCAGAGTCTTAGCTATTCTAATTGTAATGTTGTATCATTTTTATAGTTCATTCTTAAATCATTATCAATATAATTTTGATAGTTCAATATTTCATTTTGGTCATTTAGGCGTTCAGTTTTTTTTCATAATATCAGGGTTTGTTATTTTTATGACGCTTAAAAATACTAAAAACCTGTTAGAGTTTATAAAAAAAAGATACATGCGTTTGATGCCTGGAATGTTGGTATGCTCGATAATTACATTTAGTATTTATAATATTTTTGATACTACATTTTATCCACCTGCTAAAGATTTCAAGAACCTACTGTTTTCTAATACTTTTATTTCACCAAGTGTACCTAATAAATTATTTAATACACATTTGGATTATATTGATTCTTCTTATTGGTCACTTTGGGTAGAAATAATATTTTATGGTCTTATATCCATATTATATTTTTTAAACAAACGGTATGCTATATTAAACTACAGTATTATAGCAATAGGATCAACAATTTTATGGTATTTTTTTGGGACTGAAGAAAATGTCTTGAATATTTCTATTCATAATAAAATTCATAAAATAATAAATTACATACCTTTTATTAATCTCTTAATATGGTTTTTGGTAGGTATTGTTATATCTAAGTTGTTTATTAATACTAAAAATTATTCATACAACTTCTATTTGATTTTTCTTTTTGTTTTAATATTTATTACTTCAAAAGATATTGAGGTAAAATATTTTACAGGAATAAGTGCATTAATATGGTTTATTTTTTTATATAAAAATCATTGGTTGAATTTTCTAGGAGGAAAGCTAATAGCTAAGTTAGGTAGAAGTAGTTATTCTATTTACTTAATTCATCAAATGATAGGAGTTTTAATTATTATAAAACTTTCACCTTATTTTGGAGAAAACAATTGGATAATTCCAATAGCATTAATTGTTTTGTCTCTAGTATTTGGTTTGTTTAGCTTTAAATATTTAGAAAAACCAATAGGGAAAATGTTGCAAAATATTTTATTTAAAAAATAATTACATGAATCCATTAATCTCAGTAATCGTACCGGTTTATAATACATCAGCATATTTGTCAAAGTGTTTAGATTCTATTTTAAACCAAACGTTAAAAGACATTGAAATAATTGTTGTAAACGATGGTTCAAAAGATAATTCGCAACAAATAATAGATGATTATTCTATAAAAGATAATCGTATAAAATCTATTATGAAAGAAAATGGAGGATTAAGTGATGCTCGAAATGTAGGAATTGAAAATGCTACAGGAGAATTTATTGCATTTATAGATTCTGACGATTACATTGATTGTTTCATGTTTGAAAAGATGATTAATATGTCAGAAAAACATCATTCGGAAATTGTTTTGTGTGATTTGGTTAAAGTTGATGAAAATGGAAATGAATTTCGAGATTTGCCTCAATCACCACAATTGCCAGAGAAAATTGTTTTAAAAGATGATTTTTCATTATTTGGGGAAATGAGTTGTTTTGCTTGTAATAAAATTTTCAGAAAAGAATTGTTTGTGCAACATTGTTTTAGAGTAGGTATTCATTTTGAAGATATTGAATTAATTCCAAAATTAGTTTTAGATTCTACAATAATTTCAAAAATAAATGAACCTTTCTATAAATACTTTGAAAGACAAGATTCTATCACGAAAACACATACAGAAAAAGGACTTGATATGTTTTTGGCAATAAATGAGGTAACAAATTATTTTTATAAAAGTAAATACAATACATTTGTCTCTGAATTAAAGCGTTTTCAGATTATTCAAGGATATTATTCTTATTTGGCTTATGTAGCTTATGTAAAAAATAAGTTGATAAAAAGACAACTCTTAGATGAACTAAATAATTTTTTGAAAATGTATAAACTATCCAAAAAAGATATCAAAGAATATAAACGTTTCGACCAAAACTATTTAAATTCATTACCGTTGAAAAAAAGAATTTATTACCATCTATCATTGATAAATCTTCAGTTATTATTAAAATTTTAATTTGCAGTGAGTTTTATTTATTTATTCATATTTGCTTTTCTTCTTGTTGCATCCTTTCTAGAATTTTCAAATAAGAAAGTTAGTAAACAATTATACATATTGATTGTAGTCATTATGTGTTTAACTGCAGGATTAGGGTATGGACTGAGTCCGGATTGGATTGCTTATTATGAAACTTTTCGTATTTCAGAGGGTGTTAATTGGGCTCAATTTGATCGATTTGCCTATATGGCTGGGATGGAAAAAGGTTATTTAGGTTTAAATAAGATACTTGTAGGTTTAGGATTTGATTTTGGGATGTTAACCTTAATTATTGCAAGTACTTCGTTAATTCTTAAAACCACAACGTTTTATAAATATGGTGGTTTTCCTTTTTTGGTTTTATTTATATACGCGATGCCTAACTTTATGTTTGAAGAACATGTGCATATTAGACAAGGTTTAGCAAGTGCAATAGCGGTATATTCATTTCGTTATATTATTGATCGTAATTTATTGAAGTTCCTAATTTGTATAACTATTGGATATCAATTTCATGAATCTATCATAGTTTTTATTTTAGCATATTGGATTGCCCCAATGAAGTTTGATGAAAAATTAATAGGATGGTTAGTTGTGTTTTCTATTGTTGGTTTTTACACGGGATTAAATTCGATAATAGAAGTCATAATGGGATTCATGCCAATTGGTCAAGATAAGTTTGAAAGTTACCAAAGTCAATTAGGAATGGAAGGTGATGGTGTGGCTATTGGAGATTTTGTGAAAATTGTTTCAATCTTATCTATTATAGTATATAATAAATATGCTTTACATGATAAGTTATATTGCTACTTTAGGAATCTTTTTGTATTTGGAGTATTACTTTATTTCTTTTTAGGAAAAGGAATTTTTGGGGTTAGATTACCTGGCTTTTATTTAGTATTCTTAGGATTGACTATAGGTAGATTGATTTATTCATTTAATGGGGATAAATTTAAACGTAATTTCATTTATATGAGTTTTGTGTCTTACACTGTATTACTGATTTTTTGGTTTCAAATTAAACAAGCTCACAAGTCTAATTTCTCAAATTATAGAACAATTTTTAATAAAGAAGCTGCATACGGGTTATGGAAATGGAATTAGTATCAATCATCACACCATGCTATAATTCAGAGAAATATATAGCTGAAACTTATGAATCGATAAAAAATCAAAGTTATACAAATTGGGAATGGATTATTGTTGATGATTGTTCTACAGACAATTCTGTAGAATTAATTCGTGAATTCAATGATCAACGTATAAAATTGTTTGTTCAAGAAAATAATCTAGGTGCAGCTAATGCTAGAAATTTAGCATTAAGTAAAGTTTCTGGAAGATATATAACATTCATAGATAGTGATGATTTATGGTTGCCCAATTTTTTAGAAACAACAGTAGATTATTTAAAAAAGAATAAGGAGAATTTAGTTTACACAAGTTATAAGAGAGTTGATGAGAATTTACAACCTCTATTAGAGGATTTTATAGCAATTGATAAAGTAGATTATAATAGAATACTGTATAATTGTCCAATTCCTATGTTAACTTCTGTTTATGATGCCTCTGTAATTGGGATTGTGAAATTTCCAGAAGTAGAGTTAAGAGAGGATCACGCAATGTGGATTGAATTATTAAAAAAGATAAAATATGCTAGAGCAATAGAAGATTCATTAGCTATTTATAGAATAAGAGAAAATTCAGTTTCAAGAAATAAATTAAATATAGCCTTAAAACAATATGATGTTTATAGAAAGTTTCTAAAAATGAACTTTTTTAAATCAGCTTATTATACTTTTTTTTGGGCTCTAAACGGATTAAAGAAATATGGGAAACTTTAAGTTATTAGAATATCTTTACACATTAAATATATCACCAATTTATATTAATATTCTTGGGGCATTTTTTTTTGCACTAATTATTACATTAATTTCAATACCAAAAATTATAAGAATATCATATAAGAAACAATTGATGGATGTTCCTGGAGAAAGAAGTTCGCATATTAACAAAGTTCCGACATTAGGAGGAGTTGCTTTGTTTTTCGGAATAGTTGTCTCGACATCGATTTTTGCAACGGATTTAGGAGTTAATTATTCATTTTTTCTTTCAGCAATTACAATTCTTTTTTTTATAGGTCTTATGGATGATCTTTTAGTTGTTGCACCAGATAAAAAACTTTATGGTCAAATAATAAGTACAATTTTTATTATTTTTGGTTCAGGAATTATGATTAATTCTTTTTCTGGATTATTTGGAATCTATCAAATTCCTTATCTAGTTGGCGTTATTCTTACAATATTTGTATTTATAGTTCTTATAAACGCTTATAATTTGATAGACGGAATAGATGGTCTTGCCACAGGAGTAGGAATTGTTATCAGTTTATGTTTCGTTTATATTTTCTATCGAATTTTTGATTACGGAATTGGGATATTAGCTATCAGTACAATTGCCGTATTAATTGGATTTGGAAGATATAATCTTTCTAAAAAATTTAAAATTTTTATGGGAGATACAGGTTCAATGGTGATTGGTTTTATTTTAACCTTTATGGCAATACGTTTTCTTTATATAAGTGAAAGCTCAAATTTAGGATTAAAAACTGCTCCTGTACTCTTACTTTTTATATTTGTGATTCCAATAGTAGATACAATTTCAGTATTTACGATAAGAATTTTGAGAAGAAGAAGTCCTTTCTCTGCAGATAAAAACCATTTACATCATCAATTATTAAAATTAGGATTTAATCATATAACAACTTCAATAATACTCGTGATAATTAACATTTTTTTTGTAATCATTGGGTATTATTTTAGAAATATTGAAATTAATAAACTATTTTTGATTTTTATTATTTTATCAGTAAGTTTAATTATCTCTCTAAGATCTATTGTAATATTAAAAAATAAAAAAAATATATCATTATAAAAATGCTTAACTTAAAATCAACTTTAACTAAAACCGCTATTTTAATGATTTTGCTGAATTTACTTTCGTGCATCTCATTAAAAGATATTCAATTAATTCAACCTGATCCAAATTTAAAATTAGATGCAAATGGTAAAATTGCTTTTGATAAACCCGAATATTATATTCAAAAAGGAGACCAAATTCTAATCAATATTTCTAGTGCGTCTAATGCCTCTATGGGGATTCTTAATGATTTTATATCTGGAGGAAATACTTTACAAGGAGGAAATGGTGTATTGGTAAGAAATGATGGTAATATTGAGTTACCAAGAATTGGAAAAATTCATTTAGAAGGATTAACAATAGAGCAAGCTCGAAAAAAAGTTCAAGACGAGTTCTATAAAATTTATGATGAAAAAGGTACATATATAGACGTAAATTTATCTGGAATTGAATATACAATTGTTGGAGAAGCTCAACAAGGATCGTTCAGATCAACTAAAAAAGATTTGAATCTTTTGGAAGCTTTCGCTAGAGCAGGTAATAATATCTATGCTGATATAAAACATGTACGAATTATCAGAACGGATTTAGATGGTACTAAACAAGTATATGTTGATTTAACAAAAGAATCAATTATGAATTCTGAATACTATTGGATTCAGAATAATGATATTATTGTAGTTAATCCTCGTAAAGAGAAAGTATGGGGTGTAGGTCTTAATCCTTTAACAGTAGTAACTACTGTTATGGGAGCTATAGCAACTATTTTAGGTGTTTATTTATTTTTTGATAGGATTTAAAGATGACTGATACAAACATTAATCAAAAAAGTAAGAAAAAACAATCTGACTTTATTGATATAGAGAGATTAATTCCGAGATTACTTAATGCTTGGTCTTTATATCTTATTTCTATTTTAATTGCTTTAGGCGTAGCTTATTACTTGAATAATTGGAAACTGAATAAAATTTATTCGGCAAATACGACATTTAAGATTAAAGATAATAATTCAGCTAACAATACGCTAGCATCAAATTCTATTAATTTTATTTGGGGAGGAAACGCAAATAAAATAGATGGATTAACCTATACGTTATCTTCTCGTATTCACAACGAAAAAGTTGTTAAAAAAACTGAATCATATATTTTTTATACAGAAGAAGGGAGGTTAAAAAAGTCTAATATTTACAAATTAGATGCACCTTTCCATGTTCATATAGATACTTTACATCAACAGGTGGCAAATGTTGATATTAAAGTCAAACCAAAAGATAGCAATTCCTTTTACTTTGAGGTTGAGAATAATAAAGGTTCACTTTATCAATTTACAAGAGATAGTATTATTAAATCAGATGAAATTAATCTTCCTAAAATAGGTTATTATAATAAATGGATGATTGGACGTAATTATAAAATAATGTTAACTCGTTCTAACATTCCTTTTTCTGAAAATATAATTTCTTTTAAATTAGTTCCTATAAAAACTGCAACAAGCAGAGCTACTAGAAACTTTAGTGTATCAAACCCATCTAAAATTTCTAGTATTGTTTCTGTATCGAAAAATGCAGAAAGCTTAAATGAAGCTGTTGATTTATTAAATAATTCAATTCAAGTTTTAATAGAAAATGAATTGTCCGAAAGAAATCTTTCTGCTTATAAAACACGTAAGTATCTTCAAGATCGAATTACTGTCGTAAAACATAAATTAGATAGTGCCACCAATAATCTACAGGAATTACAAAAGAAAACTGGAGTTTATAATTTTGATACAAAAAAAGGGGAGCTTTTAGGAAAACTTACTACTTTGGATAAGGAAAGAGTTGCAGTAGAAGAAAAGATAAATGCACTACATCGTTTAATGCCTAAAAAATCAAGCAGTGTTGATAATTTAATAGCGCTTAATATTGCTGGTCTAGATGTCTCATATTACATGACAAATGTTGAACAATTAGAATCTCTTGAAAATAAACGAGAGCAGATGTTAAAAGTATTTAAAGCTAACACTGACGAAATTAGAGAAGTAGATAGACAATTATCAAAAACAAGAAATAATATTTCAAATGTAGTAAACGCTCATTTACAAAAGTTAAATACAGACTTATCGATGATAAACAGCAAATTAGCTGAATCTGAATTTAAAGCTAAAGATTTGCCTTACGAAGAAATTGAATTTGTTGAAGCAAATCGTGGATTTGAATTGAACAGTACAATGTATTCAACATTAATTAGTCAATTAAATACAACAGATTTATCCTTAGCTTCTATTGTTTCTGATATTACAATTATAGATCCAGCAAAAAATCAAGGTCAAGGATCTATTTACCCTAATCCACAAAGAAATTATTTAATCGCATTAGGAATAGGATTTTTGATTCCTTTGGTATATGTGATTATAAAAGAATTGTTAGACTTTAAAGTTCGAGTTTTAAAAGATATTACTAGTCGTACAAATATTCCAATTATTGGTCTAGTTGGTCCTTTAGGAGATAATTCACCTTTAGTTGTAATTAATAATCCAAAATCTGGAATTTCAGAATCATTTAGATCAATTAGATCTAATTTGAAATATCTTTATAAAAGTCCAGTTCTCAGTGAAACGAATAAAACGATTTTGGTAACATCATTTATTGGAGGAGAAGGTAAAACTTTTAATGCAATGAATATTGCGAGTTCGCTTGGTTCTATGGATAAAAAAACTGTTTTAGTTGGATTAGATCTACGCAAACCAAAAATATTTGATGATTTCAATATTAACAATAAAGTTGGGGTGACTGATTTTGTCGCTGGAGATTTAACACTTGACCAGATTACTCAACGAACAATTTTACCAAATTTAGATATTATTACAGCTGGTCCAATTCCTCCTAATCCTTCAGAATTAATTCTGAGTAATCGAATGGATGAATTGTTATCAGAATTAAAAGAGAAGTATGAATTTGTTATTATAGATTCGCCTCCAATTGGTTTGGTAACAGATTCGTATGATTTAATGCGTTATGCAGATTGTACATTGTATGTAACTCGTTATAATTATTCTGAGAAAAACTTCATTAATGCTATTTCTAATAAATACGACGAAGGAGAGGTTTCGAATGTTGGAATTATATTTAATGATTTCCAAATTAAAACAGGATATGGTTATGGCTACGGTTATGGATATGGTTACGGATATGGTTACGGTTATGGCTATGGTTATTTTGCAGGAGATGAAAACTTTGATAACTCATCTTTCGGTAAAATAAAAAGGTTAGCTACTCGAATTAAAAGTAAATTCTTTTAGTTGAATGATCTCAAAGAACATATTTGATTATATACTTGCATTAATCCTACTAATTTTTTTAGTGGGATTAATTGTTTTGTTAATTATAATTAGTTCTATAAATACCAATGAATTTGGAGTTTTTACACAAAAAAGAGTAGGTAAGAATGGAAAGATTTTTAAGATTTATAAAATAAGAACCATAAAAGGAATATCAAAATCTACTATTACTACAAATCAACATCAGATAACTAAGATAGGAAAGATTCTTAGGGATTATAAATTGGATGAATTACCTCAATTGTTCAATATCTTAAAAGGAGAGATGAGTTTTGTTGGACCTCGGCCAGATGTAATTGGCTATGCAGATAAATTGATTGGAAAGGATAGAATTATGTTGAGTGTAAAACCTGGAATAACTGGTCCGGCTCAATTAAAATATCGGAATGAAGAAGAAATTCTTTCCAAAGTAAAAGATCCAATTTCATATAACGATGAAATTATTTGGCCTGATAAAGTCAAGATAAATGTGGAATATGTAGAGAATTGGAGTTTTAAGCAAGATTTAATTTATATGTTTCAAACATTATTTAAAAAATAAAAGAGAATCCTGAATTGGATTCTCTTTTTGTTTTGATATTTTTAGCGGTCTATACTTGAATAACACCTAAATTAAATTGTTTTTCAATAGGAGCATGGTTTGCAGCTTCTATTCCCATAGAAATCCATTTTCGTGTATCTAATGGATCTATAATTCCATCTGTCCATAATCTCGCTGCTGCATAATAAGGACTTGTTTCATCATTATATTTTGCAGTAATTTCATTTAGAAGTTCTTGTTTTTTTACTTCATCAACTTCTATTCCTTGTGCTTTTAAGGTTGCTTCTTTTATTTGTAACAATACTTTTGCCGCTTGTTCTCCTCCCATAACAGCTAATTGTGCTGAAGGCCATGCAGCAATCAATCTTGGATCATATGCTTTTCCACACATTGCATAATTTCCAGCACCATAAGAATTACCAACAACAATTGTAAATTTAGGTACGACAGAATTAGAAACAGCATTCACCATTTTTGCTCCATCTTTAATAATTCCTCCATGTTCCGATTTAGAACCAACCATAAAGCCTGTTACATCTTGTAAAAAAACCAATGGAATTTTCTTTTGATTACAATTTGCAATAAAGCGAGTTGCTTTGTCTGCAGAATCAGAATAAATTACGCCACCAAACTGCATTCCATCTTTTTTAGACTTTACAATTTTACGTTGATTAGCTACAATTCCAACTGCCCAACCATCAATGCGGGCATAAGTACAGATTATAGATTTTCCATAATCGGGTTTATATTCATCCAATTCCGAGTTATCAACAAGTCTGTTAATAATTTCATACATGTCGTATTGTTCTGCACGAGATTCTGGTAAAATTCCATAGATTTCACTCTCTTCTAAAGCAGGTTTTGCAGCTTCAATTCGATTAAATCCAGCTTTTTCATAATCGCCAATTTTACCAACGATAGATTTTATTCTGTCTAGTGCATCTTTATCATCTTTTGCTTTATAATCTGTTACTCCAGAAATTTCGCAATGCGTTGTTGCTCCACCTAAAGTTTCGTTATCTATATCTTCTCCAATTGCAGCTTTTACCAAATAACTTCCAGCCAAGAAAATAGAACCTGTTTTATCTACAATCATCGCTTCGTCGCTCATAATTGGTAAATATGCTCCACCAGCAACACAACTTCCCATTACAGCAGAAATTTGAGTAATTCCCATAGATGACATAATTGCATTATTGCGGAAAATACGACCAAACATTTCTTTATCTGGGAAAATTTCATCCTGCATCGGTAAATATACTCCAGCACTATCTACCAAATAGATAATTGGTAATCTATTTTCCATCGCAATTTCCTGTGCACGCAAATTCTTTTTACCTGTAATAGGAAACCAAGCTCCTGCTTTTACAGTTGCATCATTTGCAACAACAATACATTGTTTCCCCGAAATGTAACCAATTTTCACAACAACTCCTCCAGAAGGACATCCGCCATGTTCTTTGTACATTTCATCGCCTGTTAAAGCACCTATTTCTATGCTCGGTTTTTTATCATCAAGAAGATAATCAATACGTTCTCTAGCAGACATTTTTCCTTTGCTATGTAAAGCATCGATTCTTTTTTGACCTCCACCAAGGTAAACTTTATTTAGTTTTTGACGGAGTTTTGAAAGTAATAATTTGTTATGATCCTCTCTTTTATTAAAAGTTAAATCCATTGTGGTTTTCTGTTTGTTTACTGCTCTAAACTAATGATTTTTATCGAATTTTTAAAATGAAATTTAAACTTGAAAATCTGTATAGATAAAGTTTTGACAATGTTTTTGGATTTGTGGAAAAAATGAAAGAAAATCATTTTCGAGATAATGATAATTTTTTTCGATTTCAGGAAGCGCTTCATGCAAATTATTTTCAAATTTTGTTCTACTTCCTATTCCTTTCAATGTTTTTTGAATTCCTTCTAAAGTTGAATAGTTGTTGAACCAATCATATTTTAATAAATAGAAAATGGTTTCTTGCAGCTTTTTAGGAAATGAATCGTATTCATTTTTAAAGAATTGATAGGAATTAGTTTTAAATTCTTCGAAAGGAATTCCCGAAAAATTAGTCCAATGTTTTATTAAAAAATAATCATAAATAACATCAATAATAATTGGTGCAAATTTGTGCTGAGTTTCGTGAAAGTAGCTTGAACTTTGTTTTACAATTATATTAGAATCTGTAAAAGTATCAATTGAACGGTGCAACAAAATTCCTTTCTGAATCATTGTCGGATAATCTAAATATTGTTTTCCTTTTACAATTTCTCCTAGTAAATTACCAATTTGCAATTGCGGATTTCCAAAAGATAAATATTGATGTGCGACAAAGTTCATACGATTTGTTTAGTTTCATAAATTTAATTTATTTTAAACAAAGCGGTGTTATTTTACTGTGAAGAAAAAAGCCATCTTCTTTTGAAAATGGCTTAAGGATTATAGATTATTATTGTTTCTAAAATTTTGATTAATTTTTTCTTCTAAAATGGGATAATGTTGAATCATTACATCTTTTAAACTTCGATCCATGCTTATTGCATTTTCTAATGCTTCATTTCCCAATTGTTCTTGATTCGTAATATAATAAAGATTACTTAATTGATAGAAAAATTCGGCACGATTAAAATTCTTTAAAGCTCCACCAATTAATACAGCAATTGCCTGATCATATTCTCCTACAGCAATCAATGTTTCGATATAAGCATACCAAGTATTAAATACCAAAGGTTTCAATTCGACCAATTTTGCAAGATTTTTGATCGCTTCTTCAAACTTCATTTGTTTCAGATAATAGTAAGTAGAATCGGTATAATATTGGTAATTATTTTCATTCAATTCCATTGCTCGCTGAATGTAATATTCGGCTTCCTCGATATTTTCTAATTTGTTGTAAAGTGCTGCTGCTTTTGCCCAAACTTTATCCAATTGAGGATCTTCTTTTATCGCAATATGATAAGCTTTTAATGCTTTTTGAGGTTTTTCTAACTTTTCGTATAATTCACCAATCTTCATATGTGTAACGGCTGGCGAATCATCATATTCTAATGTTTCTTCTAAAGTTTCGATTGCTTCATTGTATTTACCTAATTCTTCTAATGAAAGAGCTTTGTTTGTATAGCCAATAATAGAATTAGGATTGATTGCAATGACATAATCTAGTGCATTTATTGCTTCGTCATACATTTTTTTATGATTGTACAACAAACCAAGTTGCAACCAAGCAGCTTCTGAATAAGGATTATCGTCAATAAAATCTTTCAGAAATTCTATACATTCTTCAGGATTATGAATTTCTTCATAACATTGAATGATAGAGTAGAAGGAATAATCATTTTCGGGATTAAATTTTAGGGCTTTTCGGAAAGCAATTAAAGCGGAATGAACTTCATCTAAATTCAAATATTCATTCCCGATACTATTGCAAATATAATCTGTTTCTTCGCTATTAACTTGCAAAGCTTCTTCGTAAAAACTTATTGATTTTCGATGCATATTTTTCATTCCCCAGAAATGTGCTTGCACCAATAAATAATCAAATTCGTTTGCCGCAACATCTTTTAGTTCTTGAATTAGTTTTGCAGATTGTTTCAGTTCATTAATCGAAAGAAGATATTCAATCTTCTTAATTTTGATTTCTAGATTTTTGGGATGCATCTTTTCGGCGAAATCCAATGCACGTTTTGCATATTCGCTATCATTTACTTCAATATAAAAGTCAATAATCTCGACCAAATCTTCAGAATCGTAATATCTATATTCACGATTGTCAAGCATTTGCTCAAAACCTTCAATCAATTCGTTATTAAAAAAATCTTCATCCATACTATAAGACTAATTTACAAAATAAAATGTGCAAAACTCATAACGAATTGTTAGAGTTTTGCACATTTATTAAACAATTGAAAAATATTGTTTTAAATAATATTTTTGATGCTTTCGATCATTTTATCAGCCAATTTATTTGCATTTTCTTCTGATGTACTTTCAGTATAAATACGAATAATAGGTTCAGTATTTGATTTTCTTAAATGAACCCATTCTGTTGGGAAATCGATTTTAACTCCATCAACTGTATTGATTTCTTCATCTTTGTAAACGTCTTGAATTTTTACTAATAATTCGTCAACATTGATTTCTGGTGTTAATTCTATTTTCTTTTTTGCCATAAAATAAGCTGGATAAGAAGCTCTCAATTCAGAAACAGGTTTATCTTGTTCAGCTAAATAAGTTAAGAATAAAGCTATTCCTACTAATGAATCGCGACCATAATGTAATTCTGGATAAATAATTCCACCATTTCCTTCTCCACCGATTTTTGCATCAATATTTTTCATTTCAACAACAACATTCACTTCTCCAACTGCTGAAGGTGAATATTTTTGTCCGTATTTTTCTGAAATATCGCGTAATGCACGAGAAGATGATAAGTTAGAAACAGTAGCTGAAGGAGTTTTTGATAAAACATAATCTGCAACAGCAACCAATGTATATTCTTCTCCGAACATTTCACCTTTTTCGTCAATAATTGCCAAACGATCAACATCTGGATCGACTACAATTCCGAAATCAGCTTTTTCGTCAATTACCTTTTTACAGATATCACCTAAATGTTCTTTTAAAGGTTCTGGATTATGAGGAAAATGTCCGTTTGGTTCGCAATACATATCATAATGTATTACACCTAATTTTTGCAATAATTTAGGAATTGCTATTCCTCCTGTAGAATTAACAGCATCGATTGCAACTTTGAAATTTTTATCTTGAATTGCTTTTACATTAACTAAAGGTAATGCTAAAATTTTCTCAATATGAATATCAATTGCATCATCAATAGTTTCATACGAACCTAAATCGTCAACTTCAGCAAAATTATAATCGTCTTTATCAACAAAAGCTAAAATTTGAGCTCCATCTTCTGCAGAAACAAATTCTCCTTTTGCATTTAATAATTTCAACGCATTCCATTCTTTTGGATTGTGAGAAGCTGTTAAGATAATTCCTCCATCTGCACGCAAATGAGTTACCATAACTTCTACAGTTGGTGTAGTTGATAAACCTAAATCTACAACATTGATTCCTAATCCTTGTAAAGTTGAACAAACTAATTGAGAAACCATTTGTCCAGAGATACGAGCATCACGTCCAACGATAACTTTATATTCTGATTGATTTGATTGTTCCTTAAGCCAAGTTCCATAAGCTGCTGCAAATTTTACAGCATCGATTGGTGTTAAATTATCTCCTGGTCTTCCTCCGATTGTTCCTCGAAAACCTGAAATTGATTTGATTAGAGACATGAATTTTATTTTTTTATAGTCTTACAAACTTACGAAATACAAAAAATTTTCTTATCTTTTTGGAACAATTTTAGTTAAGTTTTTATTGAACAATTTATTCAACCATAAAAAAAAATTATTAATTATGATGACAACTTCATTTATTATGTTGGGTATTACAGGAGTTTGGAGCTTCTTGGTTTACCTTGTATTCGGATTAATTTGCGCTGGAATTGCGAAGGCTATTATGCCAGGTAAAGATCCAGGAGGATTTTGGATAACCGCTCTAATTGGAATTATAGGAGCATATTTAGGAGCTTATATGCGAACAATATTAGGAATTTCTCATGATGGTGAGGTAAGTTTTTTTAGTCCGCTTGATTGGATTTTCTCAATTTTAGGATCTTTAATTATCCTATACATATGGAAAAAATTATTGGCTCCTATGTTTAATAAATAATTAGTTTTTTAAGGAAAACAAAAATAATCTTAGAGTTTAGCTTTTAAATAAAAAAATCCCGTCTTAACATTAAGACGGGATTTTCTGTTTTTATTTCTTTTTATTCTTTTGTTGTTGCTCTTGCATTTCTTGTGCTTGTTTCATCATCTCTTGCATTTTCGACGCAAACTTACCTTGTTTTTTAGGTTTTGTTTTATTTGTTTCGATAATTTGATGAATCTTGGCTTCGTGAATCATGTATTTTTTGATGTACAACACGATAAAGATATTAATCGCATTGGATACTAAATAATACCACGATAAACCAGAAGCATAGTTGTTAAGGAATACGAAGAAGAAAACTGGCATTACATACATCATGTATTTCATGAATTGCATGTTTGGCATTCCTTCTTGCTGTGGCATTTGGAAATTATCCATAGATCCTGAAACTTTAAAATAAATCATCATTGCAACGATATATAATAAAGCAAATACACTTAAATGACCATTAAGGAATGGAATCCATTCTGGTAATTTGATCAAATCATCATACGCAGTTAAATCGTCTACAAACCAGAAAGGAACACCTCTTAAGTCGATTAAGTTCGGGAAGAAACGGAATAATGCATAGAAAATAGGGATTTGTAATAATGCTGGTAAACATCCTGCTAAAGGATTGATTCCTGCATTACGATAAATTGCCATTGTTTCTTGTTGCTTCTTCATCGCATCTTTTGGATCCTTGTATTTTTCGTTGATTTCATTCAACTCTGGACGAACAACTTTCATCAATGCAGATTGACGGTATTGTTTGTACATGATAGGAGATAAAATCAATTTTACAACGATTGTCATCAAGAAAATTACCCAACCGTAAGTGATTCCTACAGAAGCTAACCATTTGAAAACGTTTAAGAAGAAATATTTATTCAACCAACCAAATAATCCCCAACCAAAATCAATTAAGTTTTGGAATCCTTTGTCATTGTAATCTTTCAACATTTTATAATCCAATGGAATAAAATCCCAAGTGAATTTAGAATTGATTTCACTATTTTTCAACTCTAATTTTGAGTTTAAATGATAGTGTTTGCTGTAAGTTAAATCTTCTTTATCAGAGTTTTTAGAACCTCCTTTTGTTGATTTGAATCCTTCATCATTTGTTAAAACAGTTGCGAAGAATTGTTGTTTGTTAGCTACCCAAGAAATAGCTTCTTCTTCATCCCATTCATCAGCACCAAATAATTCGTATTCGATATCTTTGTTGCCTTTGAACTGAAAATAAGTGTGTGACCAATATTTTTCTTGATCTTTTCCTTTTTCAGTACTGAAACCATCCATTGTCCACGCTAAATCTACATTTTTCTCAGAAGTAATGTTTGATAAACCTTGCGTTTTAACTTCGAAATCGATACCATAAGAATCTCCTATTGTATAGATATATTGAATTTGACTATTTTGAGCATTTGCTGTAAACGTAACAATTGTATTGTTTGCATTTTTTTGTACTTGAGGCACAAAAATCAAATCCGAAACATTAAGAACAGCACCTTGTTTTGTTTTGAATGATAAGTTGAACTTACTTGATCCATCTTTTATTAAATGTAAAGGATCTTTGTGTCCGTCTTTTTCGTTATTATAAGCTGTATATCCGATGATTTGTACATCAGAAATTTGAGCTCCTTTTGGTGAAAAAGTTACTTTTAATTTATCATTACTTACTTCAACATCTTTTGCTAATGTAGGATCTACAGTTTGAAAAGCTTGTGTTGTAGCTGTTTTATTTAATTGTTCCTGTTTTTTCGCTTGCTCTTGCTTTTGTACTAATTCTTTTTTCTGTTCTTCGATTTGTTCTTCCGAAGGTTTGTTTAGAAAATAGAATACGCCAAAAAGAATTGCAATTAAAATAAAACCAATTGTTTGGTTAAAATCAAATTTTTTCTCTTGTTGCATTTAATAAATCATTTTGTTTATTCAATAAAGCTGCCTCGATAAAACTTATAAATAAAGGATGTGGCGAAGCAACTGTACTCTTGTATTCCGGATGGAATTGTACACCGATATAAAATGGGTGTTGATTATGTTCTAAAATTTCGACTAATTCTGTTTCTGGGTTTTTACCAACTGGAATAAAATTGTTTTCAACAAATTCATTGTAAAAATCATTGTTGAATTCATATCTATGACGATGACGTTCTAAGATTTCGGCTGTGTTGTAAATTTTCTCAATTTTTGTATTTGGTGTTAATTCACATTTCCAATTTCCTAAACGCATTGTTCCTCCTTTGTCCGAAACATCTTTTTGATCTTCCATCAAACTGATAACAGGATAAGGTGTTGTTAAATCCATTTCTGCTGAATCTGCTTTTTCATAACCTAAAACGTTACGAGCAAATTCGATTGCCATAATTTGCATTCCTAAACAAATTCCTAATGTTGGAATATTATTTCTTCGTGCATAATTTGCTGCTATTATTTTTCCTAAAATTCCACGATCTCCAAAACCTGGTGCTATTAAAACTCCTGAAACACCTTTCAATTGTTCTCCAACATTATCTTCTGTGATATCTCCAGAATATACCCAACGAACTTTTACATTCGTTTCGCATGTTGCAGCAGCGTGTGTAAATGCTTCTGTAATTGATTTATAAGAATCATGTAACGAAACATATTTACCAACTAAGGCAATTTCTATTTCGTTTTTAGGATTTTTATGATTTGATAAGAATTTATTCCAAACGGTAAAATCTGGTTCTTGATCAGTTGGCAAATCTAAGCCTTTTAAAACAACTTCGTCAAAATTTTGTTCATGTAATAAAAATGGAACTTCATAAATAGTATCCGCATCCATGCTTTCAATTACATTTTCTTTGCGAACATTGCAGAATAAAGCCAATTTTGCTTTTACATCTTTTGGTAAATGACGTTCTGTACGAGTAACTAAAACATTGGCATGAATCCCGTTTTCCATTAATGTACGAACAGAATGTTGAGTAGGTTTTGTTTTTAATTCGCCTGCTGCAGCTAAATAAGGAACTAATGTTAAGTGAATAACAGAAGAGTTGTGTTCTCCTAATTCCCAAGTTAATTGGCGAATAGATTCGATGTATGGTAAAGATTCGATATCTCCAACTGTACCTCCAATTTCAGTAATAATGATATCGTAATCACCTGTATTACCTAATAATTTGATACGACGTTTGATTTCGTTTGTAATATGAGGAACAACTTGAACTGTTTTTCCTAAATAATCTCCACGACGTTCTTTCTCTATGACTGTTTGATAAATACGACCTGTAGTTACTGAATTAGCACGAGATGTTGCTCGGTTTAAGAAGCGCTCGTAATGTCCTAAATCTAAATCGGTCTCTGCACCGTCTTCCGTAACGTAACATTCTCCATGCTCGTAAGGATTAAGTGTTCCTGGGTCTACATTTATATAGGGATCCAATTTTTGAATTGTTACTCTATATCCTCTTGCTTCTAATAACATCCCTAATGATGATGCTACGATTCCTTTTCCTAACGACGATGTTACTCCTCCGGTAACGAAAATGTACTTTGGTGCTTTGTTTGTTTCCATTGAATCTTTAAATCAATGGTTGCAAATTTACGAATAATTTATGGGGTAAAAAAAAGTGGAGTGAAATTTAAGGAAATAAAAATAGGCAAGCGATCTACATCACACCGCTACGACCGTATACCTTTGCTACGTTCCCGTCCTGGAGGATTCAACAGGAGCTGGTTGTGTAGGACTTGCCTGATGCAAAGGTAATAAAGTTTTATAAAAATAAAAGAGTGTTGAAGATTTTTTTTAGATTTTTTTAAAATAAATTTCAGTTCTATTTCATTTTTAAATGTTTAAACTTTTAAAAAATAGATAATAATTACACTTGTAAATCATGTAAAATAATATATTATAGAATAAAGTATATAATTATCTTTGCAAAATGATTAGTTTTAATAAAGTTTTCAAAAACTCTTTGGTACTTGCAGGAATTACATTGGTATTGTTTTTTGCACTTTACTTATATTTTTCGTTAAACGGAACCGTTTCTGTAAAAGATTATTACACTTACAGCTTTATGATTTGCTGTTTTATTGTATTACCTTTATATGCATTATATTGTTTTTTGACAATTTTTAATTTATCGAAAAGTAAAGCAAAAAATCATCAATCATCAGAAGAACTAATGACATTCAAAGAAGGATTTAAAGTAGGTTTTTATACTATTTTCCTTGGAGGAATTATAAGTTTGATTGTTATTTTTGTGTTCTTCAATACGTATGGAGAATGGGCTCAAGATAGTTTAAAACAAGGATTATTAGACACATTTACATCAAATATGTCTGATCCTAAAGTAGCAAAAGATATCGAAACATTTAGAAATTCGGACGACTATAAAACACTTAATTTATTTACTGTGAAAAATTTCTTCGGATTATTCTCAATTTTCTTATCTTTCTACATCGCAATATCGGCGATGTTTTCACAATTCTTAAAAAAACGTGTTTTTTAACATATGGATATTTCAGTTGTTATTCCTTTATTGAATGAACAAGATTCCTTAGAGGAATTATTCTACAGAATCAAAAAAGTATGTGAACAGAATGATTTTACATTCGAAGTTATTTTCGTTGATGACGGAAGTACAGATGATTCGTGGCAAATTATAGAATATATTGCCAACTTCAATCCAGAAGTAAAAGGAATTAAATTCCGTAAAAATTATGGTAAATCACCAGCTCTAAGCGCAGCTTTTAAAGAAGTGAAAGGAGATGTTGTGATTACAATGGATGCAGATTTGCAAGATTTTCCAGAAGAAATACCTTCGTTGTACAAAATGCTGAAAAATCAAAAAGCAGATATTGTTTCGGGTTGGAAAGAAAATCGTCAAGATAATAAATTGACAAAAAATCTTCCTTCAAAATTATTCAATGGAGTTGCAAGAAAAACTTCTGGCGTGAAATTGCATGATTTTAACTGTGGATTGAAAGCTTACCGTAGAGAAGTAACACAAAATATCGAATTGTACGGTGATATGCATCGTTACATTCCTGTATTGGCAAAAAATGCTGGATATTCGAAAATCATAGAAAAGAAAGTAAAACATCAAGCACGTAAATATGGTGTTTCAAAATTTGGAGCAAATCGTTTTGTGAATGGTTTCTTGGATTTGATTACACTTTTCTTTGCATCAAAATTCGGAAATAAACCAATGCATATTTTCGGGTTATTAGGAACATTAATGTTTATTTTAGGATTTTTTGCTTCATTTTATTTAGGAATAGAGAAATTATTCAAAGTTTATATTTCTCATTCTCCAGCGAGATTAATTACAGATAGTCCTTATTTTTATATCTCATTAGTTTTTATGATTTTAGGAACACAATTATTTTTGGCGGGATTTTTGGGCGAGTTAATTGTTCGTAATAATCGCGAAAAACAATTATATTTAGTTCAAAAAGAATTGAATTTAAACTAATTAAAATACCAACAACTATGAAAAAAACTATTTTATTAGGAATTTTAGGATTAGTTGCGACTTCGTGTTCATCATCTATTGATGGAGAAGGTGCTGCAACAGCTCAAAAAGAATATACAGCAGATAATATAAAAGATTTGAGTGTTTCGTGTAATTGTAATCTTATTTTAGTACCAGGAAATACATCTGGTGTGAAAGTAGAATCGCATCAAAACATTATTGACAATTTGGAAGTTGATGCAAAAAACAATTCTTTAACAATAAAAGAAAAATCAAATGTTGACCAATATAGTGCATATGATTTGTATGTTTATGTAACACGCGATTTAGAAAAAATAGATGTTAATAAACAAACTTCTATGACAACTTCTGGAACATTAAATGTTGACGAATTGACGATGAATGCAAAAGATCAAGCACGAATAAATCAGACTTTTTTGATTACAAACAACTTTGATTTGAAAGCAGAAGATCAAACAAATATTATGTTAGAAGGAACTGCAGGAACAATGAAAGTAAAAGCTTACGGTGAAGCAAAATTGAATTTATTCAAATACGAAGTAAACGAAGCTAATATTACAACTGATGATAATGCGTTATTAGATATAAATGCTCGTCAAACGTTGTATGGTTCAGCAAAAGGAAATTCAATTGTAAATTTTATGGGAGATCCTAATAAAGATACAAAAGTTGCTGACCGTGCTCAAGTAATAAAAAAATAAAAAATATAAATGACTTCAAGTTTAGATAATGCTAAATTATGGCTTTCTGATGCTTATGATGCAGAAACAAGAAAGTCTGTACAAGATTTAATAGATAATAATCCAACAGAATTAGACGATTCTTTTTACAAAAACTTAGAGTTTGGTACAGGAGGAATGCGTGGTATAATGGGAGTTGGTACAAATCGCTTAAACAAATATACACTTGGTGCTGCAACACAAGGTTTAGCAAATTATATTAATCAGCAATTTCCGAATAAAGAGAAAAAAGTGGCAATTGCATACGATGTTCGTCACAATTCGGATACGTTTGCAAAAATGGTTGCAGATGTTTTAACAGCAAATGGAATCAATGTTTATTTGTTCGAATCTTTTCGTCCAACACCAGAATTGTCATTTACAGTTCGTCATTTAGGTTGTGATGCAGGAATTGTTTTAACAGCTTCTCATAATCCTCCAATCTACAATGGTTACAAGGTTTATTGGAATGATGGAGCGCAGATTGTTCCACCACAAGATGGAGAAATTATCAATGAAGTAAATAATGTAAAAGTTGAAGAAATTAAATTTCAAGGAAATGATACATTATTAACTTATATCGGAAAAGAAATAGATGAAGCTTTTATTGATGCTTGTGTAGCAAATGGAAGTTTTACGCAAGAAGGAAAAAAAGACATCAAAATTGTTTTTACTTCTATTCACGGAACTTCGGTTGCAATTACACCAAAAGCTTTAGAAAAAGCTGGTTTTACACAAGTTTACCAAGTTGAAGAGCAGGCAATTCCAAGTGGAGATTTTCCAACTGTAAAATCACCAAATCCAGAAGAACCTGAAGCGTTAACTTTAGCAGTAGCTTTAGCAAACGAAATTGATGCTGATGTTGTAATAGGAACAGATCCAGATGCGGATCGTGTAGGAGTTGCAACGCGTAACAACGAAGGGGAAATTGTTTTGCTAAATGGTAACCAAATGAATACTGTTTTGGCTTACTATTTATTGGAAAAATGGCAAGAAGCAGGGAAATTAGTTGGAAAAGAATTCATAGGATCGACAATTGTTACATCAGATATTTTCTATGATATTGCTGCAAAATTCAATGTAGATTGTAAAGTTGGATTAACAGGTTTTAAATGGATTGCAGATATGATTCGTAAATTCGAAGGCAAAGAACGCTTTGTTGGAGGAGGAGAAGAATCATTCGGATTTATGGTCGGAGATTTTATTCGTGACAAAGATTCAGTTACAACAGCTTTATTGGTTTCTGAAATTGCTGCTGTTCAAAAAGCAAAAGGAAGTTCATTATACAATAAATTAATAGAAATCTATTTAGCTTTAGGAAAAGCTTATCAAGAAGATTTAATTAATATCGTTAAACCAGGTAAAGAAGGAGCAGAATTGATAGCACAGATGATGGTAGATTTCCGTACAAATTCTCCAAAAGAATTAGCAGGATCTAAAGTTGTTCGTGTAAAAGATTTCCAAACTTCTATTGATAAAGATTTAATTTCAGGAGAAGAAAAAACAATTGAAATACCAAAGTCGAATGTTTTGATTTTCTATACAGAAGATGGAAGTAAAGTAGCTTGTCGTCCTTCTGGAACAGAACCGAAGATTAAATATTATTTTTCTGTAAATACTCCACTTTCAAGTAAAGAAGATTATACAGCTGTTCAAAAAGCATTATTAGCGAAAATCAATTTATTGAAAGAAGATTTTAGTAAATAATTATTCTTTATAAGAATAAAATAAAATAGAAAAAGGCTGTCAATTTTGACAGCCTTTTTTATATAATTAAATTTTGATCTTAGAAAAACATTGAAAATAGATAATAAAATCCTGTTGCTATAAGTGCAGAAACTGGAATTGTCAAAATCCAAGCCCATAACAAACTAATTGTAACGCCCCAACGAACGGCAGAAACTCTTTTTACCATTCCAACACCAATAATAGATCCTGTAATAACATGTGTTGTAGAAACAGGCATTTTGATATGTTCTGTAAAGAATAATGTAATTGCAGAAGCTGTTTGCGCTGTGAAACCTTCTATAGGAGTAATTTTTGTAATTTTATTTCCCATTGTTTTCAAGATTTTCATTCCGCCGCCCAAAGTTCCTAAAGCGATTGCTGAGAAACACATAATCGGAACCCAATCATGAATATCTGTACTACTTGATGTAATGAACCAATGTTTCCAATCGAAAACATCATTCAAAACCCAATGTTCCATATCTGTGTTGATAATTGCTGTTTGATTTGCAAGTAATGCAAATGTGATAACCCCCATTACTTTTTGAGAATCATTTAAACCATGTCCAATGCTTAGCATAGCAGAAGAAACCAATTGTAATTTCTTGAACCAAGCATCAGCTTTGTGTGGTTTTGCATTTCGACAAAGATTTAGTGTGATGATGTAAATTATATTACCAGCAACTAAACCAATAATTGGTGCGACTAGAATGAACGCAATAATTGTTAAGATAATTGTACCGTTAATTGCAGAAAAATTATAGCCCGTTGCAGCCAATGCTCCACCAGCCAATCCTCCAATCAATGTATGAGATGAAGAAGAAGGAATTCCTAATTTCCAAGTTAAAATATTCCAAGTGATTGCCGCAGAAAGAGCTGCCATAACAACAACAGATGGATTGGAACCAAAAGCGACGACGACATCTTCTTTGATGATCTTAGCGATTGTATCTGCAACTCCAAATTCTCCAATAATATACTTCGCAATAAAAAAAGCTACAAAATTGAAAAAAGCAGCCCATATAACTGCTTGAATAGGAGTTAAAACCTTTGTTGTAACAACGGTTGCAATAGAGTTCGCGGCATCATGAAAACCATTTAAAAAATCAAATAAAATGGCTAAACCGATAATGATAAATAATACAGTTAATTGCATGCGCAAATTTAAAACTTTCTTAAACTTATCATTTATCAATTGTAAAAATTATTTAAAAAATAAAAAAGGAGCTTATAAAAGCTCCTAATTATGATATAGTTAAATATTTCTATTAAATAAATAATGAAACAAAGTAGTAAACTAATGCAGCTAACAATGCAGATACAGGAATAGTAAGAATCCATGCCCATAATAAGCTAATTGTTACTCCCCAACGTACAGCAGAAACACGTTTCGTTAAACCAACACCAATAATAGATCCTGTAATTGTGTGTGTGGTAGAAACAGGAATTCCGAAATGTTCAGAAATATAAAGTGTCAATGCTCCAGATGTTTCAGCAACTACACCTTCTAATGGCGTTACTTTTGTGATTTTAGAACCCATTGTTTTGATGATTTTCCATCCACCTCCCATTGTTCCGCATGCGATAACAATAAACGATGTGATAGGAACCCAACCCCAATGAGATACAAAATATTGAAATTTATCTTCAGCTTCTACATAAGCTGGATCAAAATCGACATTCATGTGATAAAAGATAACCGCAGCTCCAATGATACCCATTACTTTTTGCGCATCGTTCATACCATGTCCTAAAGAGAAAAGGGCAGAAGAAACTAATTGCAGTTTTTTGAACCACCATTCTGCTTTTGCAGGTTTTGCTCTTTTACAAATGTTAAGTGTTATAAGCGTTAATATCGAAGCGATAATCATACCAATTAATGGAGCTAAAACAATAAAGCAAATAATTGGAATAACTTTTTTGTAAACAATTACATCTACACCACCTTCAGAAAAACCTCCTGCATGAGCTAAGGCTGCTCCAATAAAACCTCCGATCAATGTGTGAGAAGAAGAAGATGGGATTCCAAATTTCCAAGTCAATAAATTCCAAGAAATGGCAGCGATAATTCCAGATAAAATAACTTCTAAAGTAATGAAGTTTTCATTGACCGATTTAGCAATAGTATTACCAATTTTGAACTCTCCAATCCAATATACCGAAATAAAGTAAGCAACAAAGTTGAATGCAGCTGCCCAAAGTACAGCTTGAAAAGGCGTTAAAACTTTAGTAGCAACAATTGTAGCAATTGAATTTGCAGCATCATGAAAACCATTAATATAATCAAAAACAAAAGCTAAGAAGATAATAGTAATCAATAAGATTCCTGGCGTTGACGATAACATGCTCGAGAACGCTGAAAAAAATTCTGTCATAATCTTTTAGATTAACTTATGGTTATGAGTGTTTTACCGCTACTGCTTCCAATACATTTGCAACACTTTTACACTTATCTGTTGCAGATTCTAATGAAGATAAAACTTCTTTATACTTGATGATATTTTTAACATCAGTTTCGTTCTCAAAAATCTCTTGAACCGCTTTATCAAAAATACGATCCGATTTGTTTTCTAATTTATTGATTCGTTCACATATTTCGTAAATACGATTTACGTTTCTCAAATCTTTCACTTGTTCAATTCCTTCTCCAATTAATTGACAAGCTTCTAAATTAACAGCTGTAATTTTTCGGATAGATTTTGTGATTTTTTCTACTTGATAGATATTGATTCTATTTGCTGCTCCATTTAAATTATCTGCAACATAATCGATAGATTTTACCAATTGATAGATATCTTCTCTATCAAAAGGTGTAATAAAGTTTTTGCTTAACTCTATATTAGTTTTTTGAGTTAGATATTCAATTTTACTTTCAATCTTAGAAATTTGTGCGATGTAATCTTCGCGTTCTTCAATTGGCGCATTTACACATTCGTGTAACAATTCAGCTAATTTGATTAAACTTTTTGATGCTTCCTCAAACAAAGGATAGAATACCTTATCCTTTGGAGTAAATAATTTAAAAAATGAGTTTACCGACATTTAATAATGTTTTTCAAGTGCAAAAATAATTTTTTTAATGTAAAATTAACATTAAATAAAAGTTTATCAGATGTAAATATGCTGCTCTTTTTCGATCTAAAATGCTCTAAATAATTTGATATTTAGATGAAGAATTACGTGTCTATATGCGATTAATAGCTATTAAGTTTATGTTTTCTTGTCGTGTAAGATTAGTTCTTTTTGTGTAATTTTTAATTACTGTTTTTTATCATGAAATTTTAAAAATTAGTTAAAAAAGAGAATAATTCAAGATTAATTTTAACAACAATAATCGCTTTTGAAATAAATGATTTAAATATAAAGAATTTGAATAATAGAATGTTCAGAAATAATCTTCGAAAATCAGATAAAAAAGAATGAAAATAGAAGATGCAACTTGAAAAAGTTAATTTTACTCAATATTAAAATAGTGTAAAAAAATGATTACAGAATTATAAAAATTTATAAATCAATGCAAAATAAATGGTCAAATATTTTTTTTTGCTAGAATATTTTGTAATTTTGCGTGCCCAAAAAATGGGTTTAATCCAAATTTAAAAGGAAATTTAATTAGTATGCCAACAATTCAACAATTAGTTAGAAAAGGTAGAAAAAAACTAACCAAGAAGAGTAAATCGGCTGCATTGGAATCATGTCCACAACGCCGCGGTGTTTGTACACGTGTTTACACTACAACTCCTAAAAAACCTAACTCAGCAATGCGTAAAGTTGCTCGTGTTAGATTAACAAACGGGAAAGAAGTTAACGCGTACATCGGTGGTGAAGGTCATAATCTTCAAGAGCACTCGATAGTATTGGTTAGAGGAGGTAGAGTTAAAGATTTACCAGGTGTTCGTTACCACATTGTACGTGGAGCGTTAGATACTGCGGGAGTAAACGGACGTACTCAACGTAGAAGTAAGTATGGAGCGAAACGTCCTAAAGATGCTAAAAAATAAATTTAAGGTAAGATGAGAAAGACAAGAGCTAAAAAAAGACCTTTACTTCCAGATCCTAAATTTAATGATCAGTTAGTAACTCGTTTCGTAAACAACTTAATGTACGACGGAAAAAAATCTGTAGCATTCAAAATTTTCTATGATGCGTTAGAAATCGTAGATTCTCGTAAAGAAGATGCAGAAAAAACTTCATTAGACATTTGGAAAGAAGCATTATCTAATGTAATGCCTCACGTAGAAGTACGTTCTCGCCGTGTTGGTGGAGCTACATTCCAAATTCCAATGGAAATTCGTCCAGATCGTAAAATTTCAACAGCAATGAAATGGTTAATCAAATATTCTCGTAACAGAAACGAGAAATCGATGGCTCAAAAATTAGCTGGAGAAATTATTGCAGCTGCTAAAGAAGAAGGATCTGCCGTTAAAAAACGTCAAGATACTCACAAAATGGCAGAAGCTAATAAAGCGTTTTCACACTTTAGATTCTAAGACACGATGGCAAGAGATTTAAAATACACAAGAAACATTGGTATTGCTGCTCACATCGATGCAGGAAAAACTACAACAACAGAGCGTATCTTATTCTATTCAGGTAAAAATCACAAAATTGGAGAAACACACGATGGAGCTTCAACAACTGACTGGATGGAACAAGAAGCTGAGCGTGGTATTACAATTACTTCAGCTGCAGTAACTGTAGATTGGACATTCCCAACAGAACAAGGTAAACCATTACCAGATGCTAAAGGGTATCACTTTAATATTATCGACACTCCTGGTCACGTTGACTTTACAGTAGAGGTAAACCGTTCTTTACGTGTTTTAGATGGTTTAGTTTTCTTATTCTCAGCAGTAGATGGAGTTGAGCCTCAGTCTGAAACAAACTGGCGTTTAGCAGATAACTATAAAGTTCCTCGTTTAGGTTTCGTTAACAAAATGGACCGTCAAGGAGCTGACTTCTTAAATGTATGTCGTCAAGTACGTGAAATGTTAGGTTCAAACGCTGTTCCTATCGTTTTACCAATCGGTGACGAAGCTGATTTTAAAGGAGTTGTAGATTTAATTAAAAACCGTGCAATTGTTTGGCATGATGAAAATCATGGTGCAACTTTTGACGTTGTTGATATCCCAGCTGATATGGTTGATGATGTTAGACAATTCCGTGGTCAATTAATTGAAGAAGTTGCTGCGTATGACGAAGACTTATTAGAAAAGTACATGGAGGACGAAAACTCTATTACTGAAGATGAAGTTAACGCTGCATTACGTGCTGCAACATTAGATATGTCTATTATCCCAATGACTTGTGGATCTTCGTTCAAAAACAAAGGTGTACAATTCATGTTAGATGCTGTATGTCGTTACTTACCATCACCAAGTGATAAAGAAGCGATTCCAGGTACTGACCCAAAAACTGACGAGCCTATTTCAAGAAAGCCTTCAGTTGATGAGCCATTCGCCGCATTAGCATTTAAAATTGCTACTGACCCATTCGTAGGTCGTTTAGCATTCTTCCGTGCTTATTCTGGTGGATTAGACGCTGGATCTTACGTGTTAAATACTCGTTCTGGTAACAAAGAACGTATTTCTCGTATCTTCCAAATGCACGCAAACAAACAAGAGCCTATCGAGAGAATCGAAGCAGGTGATATTGGAGCGGCAGTAGGTTTCAAAGATATCAAAACAGGAGATACTTTATGTGATGAAAAAGCACCTATCGTATTAGAGTCTATGGACTTCCCAGATCCAGTAATTGGTATCGCAGTTGAGCCTAAAACGAAAGCTGACGTTGATAAATTAGGTATGGCTTTAGCTAAATTAGCTGAAGAAGATCCAACTTTCCAAGTAAAAACTGATGAGGCTTCTGGTCAAACAGTTATTTCTGGAATGGGTGAGTTACACTTAGATATCATCGTTGACCGTTTAAAACGTGAATTTAAAGTTGAGGTTAACCAAGGTGAACCTCAAGTAGAATACAAAGAATCATTCTCTCGTCCAGCTAATCACCGTGAGGTTTACAAAAAACAATCAGGTGGTCGTGGTAAATTTGCTGATATCGTTTTCGAAATGGGACCAGCAGATGAAGGAAAAGTAGGTTTAGAATTCGTTTCTGAAATTAAAGGTGGTAACGTTCCTAAAGAATTTATCCCTTCAATCGAGAAAGGTTTCAAAGCTGCAATGAAGAATGGACCTTTAGCAGGATTCGAAATGGATTCGTTAAAAGTTACTTTAAAAGATGGATCTTTCCACCCTGTGGATTCTGACCAATTATCTTTCGAGTTAGCTGCTCAAATGGGTTACAAAGCTGCTGCAAAAGCTGCTGGTGCTCAAATTTTAGAGCCTATCATGAAATTAGAGGTTTTAACTCCAGAAGAAAACATGGGTGATATTGTAGGTGACTTAAACCGTCGTCGTGGTCAAGTATCAGGAATGGATGATAGAAATAACGCAAAAGTTATTAAAGCTATGGTTCCATTAGCAGAAATGTTCGGATATGTAACATCATTACGTACATTATCTTCTGGTCGTGCTACATCTACAATGGAATTCGATCACTACGCTCCAGCACCAACAAACGTGTCTGAAGCTGTAATCGCTAAAGCAAAAGGTAACGCTTAATTCAAGAAAAATGAGTCAAAAAATTAGAATAAAATTAAAATCTTACGATTATTCTTTAGTTGATAAATCAGCTGAAAAAATCGTAAAAACTGTAAAAGCTACAGGAGCTGTTGTTAATGGGCCAATTCCATTACCAACTCACAAAAGAATCTTTACAGTTTTAAGATCTCCACACGTTAACAAAAAATCTCGTGAGCAATTTCAATTATCAGCTCACAAAAGATTATTAGACATTTATTCTTCTTCATCTAAAACAGTTGATGCTTTAATGAAGTTAGAATTACCTAGTGGTGTTGAAGTAGAAATTAAAGTATAGTTAAACAATACTTTAAATAAATATAAACCTCGAGACGTGCACATCTCGAGGTTTTTTTATAAGAATTTTTTTGGCCCAGTTGATTGGTTATTTTTACAAAGTTCTAATCTTTTGAAAAATAATTAATTGAAAGTTTGTGGTTTACAAATTAATTCTTACATTTGCATGCTAATTTTAGAGAAGATCTCTAGTGGTCGAAAGTCCACATTCTCTAAAATATTAAACAAATTATTAACATATTTTAATCAAATGTCAGGTATCATTGGTAAAAAAATCGCGATGACTAGCTTATTTGATGAGAACGGGAAAAATATTCCTGTGACTATCGTAGAAGCTGGGCCATGTGTGGTTACTCAAGTCAGAACCGTAGAGAAAGATGGGTACGTTGCTGCTCAGCTTGGTTTCGATGACGCAAAAGAAAAAAACACGACTAATGCTTTAAAAGGTCACTTTAAAAAAGCAGGAACTACTCCAAAAAGAAAGTTAGTTGAGTTTTACGGAGAAGAATTCGTAAATTCTTTAACTTTAGGAGGAGAAGTTAACGTTGAATTATTCAGCGAAGGAGAATTTGTAAGTGTTACAGGTACTTCAAAAGGAAAAGGTTTCCAAGGTGTTGTTAAACGTCATGGTTTCGGTGGAGTAGGTCAAGCTACACACGGTCAACATAACCGTTTAAGAGCTCCAGGTTCTATCGGTGCTGGTTCAGATCCATCTCGTGTATTCAAAGGAATGCGTATGGCTGGAAGAATGGGTGGTAAACAAGTTACTGTTCAGAACTTAAAAGTCCTTAAAGTGGATACTGAGAAAAACCTTTTAATTGTTAAAGGTGCTGTACCAGGTCCTAAAAATTCATACGTAATCGTTAGAAGATGGAAGTAGTAGTATTAAACATCAAAGGTCAAGAAACTGGAAGAACAGTATCTTTAGACGAGGCAGTTTTTGGAATTGAGCCTTCTACACACACAGTGTACTTAGAGGTTAAACAATATTTAGCAGCTCAACGCCAAGGAACGCACAAAGCAAAAGAAAGAGCTGAGATTGCGGGATCAACTCGTAAAATCAAAAAGCAAAAAGGAACAGGTACAGCTCGTGCTGGTTCTATCAAATCTCCAGTGTTTAGAGGAGGAGGTAGAGTTTTCGGACCACGTCCAAGAAACTACTCTTTCAAATTAAACAAAGCACAAAAGAGATTAGCTAAAAAATCAGTTTTATCACAAAAATTAGCTGAGAATGAAATCAAAGTTGTTGAAAACTTTTCTTTCGAAGCTCCAAGAACAAAAGAGTTCAAAACTGTTTTAACTGATTTAGGATTAGAGAACACAAAATCTTTATTCGTATTAGGAGAGTCTAATAACAATGTATATTTATCTTCTCGTAACTTACAAAAAGTTAAAGTTGTTACAACTGAGGAATTAAATGTATTTGATTTAATCAATGCTTCTCAAATCGTATTTTTAGAAGGTTCTTTAGCAACAGTTCAAGAAAATTTAACAAAATAAGACGAAGAAAATGGGAATCATAATTAAACCAGTAATTTCAGAAAAAGCAACTAATAACAGTGAGTTATTAGGGCAATATTCGTTTTATGTAGATACAAAAGCTAATAAAATTCAAATTAAAGAAGCTGTAGAAAAAACTTACGGTGTATCTGTAGTTTCTGTTAGCACTTTAGTATCTGCTCCAAAAGTAAAAACTCGTTATACAAAAACAGGTTTCCAAACTGGAAAAACAAATAAGTTGAAAAAAGCGATCGTTAGCTTAGCTGAAGGTCAAGAAATAGAGTTGTTCGGATAATTTAAGAATTAAAAAATGTCAGTAAGAAAATTAAAACCTATCACCCCGGGACAACGTTTTAGAGTGGTTAATGAATTTGCGGCAGTAGATAAAAAAGCTAAGCCAGAAAAGTCATTAGTTGAAGGAAAATCTAAATCGGGTGGACGTAACAACACTGGTAAAATGACAATGCGTTATATCGGTGGTGGACACAAACAAAAGTATCGTATCATCGACTTCAAACGTGATAAAGAAGGTGCTGCAACTGTAGAATCTGTACAATACGATCCAAACAGAACTGCATTCATCGCTTTATTATCTTACGAAGATGGTGAAAAACGTTACATTATTGCTCAAAATGGTTTAAAAGCTGGACAAGTAATTGTTTCAGGTGAAAACGTAGAACCAGAAGTAGGTAATGCTATGAAGCTTAAAAACATGCCATTAGGTACTGTAATTTCTTGTATAGAATTACGTCCAGGGCAAGGAGCTGTTATGGCAAGAAGTGCAGGTACTTATGCTCAATTAGTTGCGCGTGATGGTAAATATGCTATCGTTAAGTTACCAAGTGGTGAATCAAGAATGATTTTAGTGGAGTGTAAAGCAACAGTAGGTGTTGTTTCTAACACAGACCATCAGTTAGAAGTTTCTGGTAAAGCTGGTCGTTCTAGATGGCAAGGTCGTCGTCCTAGAACTCGTCCAATGGTTATGAACCCTGTAGATCACCCAATGGGTGGTGGTGAAGGTCGTGCGACTGGAGGTATTCCTCGTTCTCGTAACGGTATTCCTGCTAAAGGTTACAAAACTCGTGACAAAAAGAAAGCGTCTAACAAATATATTGTTGAAAGAAGAAAAAAATAATTTATGGCACGTTCATTAAAAAAAGGACCATTCATCCACTATAAATTAGAAAAGAAAGTTCTTGCTAACGTAGAAAGCGGTAGCAAAAACGTGATCAAAACATGGTCAAGAGCATCAATGATTTCTCCTGATTTTGTTGGTCAAACAATCGCAGTACACAACGGAAAGCAATTTATTCCTGTTTATGTTACTGAGAATATGGTAGGTCATAAATTAGGTGAGTTCGCTCCTACACGTACTTTTAGAGGTCATGCCGGAGCTAAAAACAAAGGAAAAAAATAGTAAAGGGCCATGGGATCTAGAAAAAGATTAAGTAACGAAAGAATCAAAGAAGCTAACAAACAGGTAGCTTTTGCGAAATTAAATAATGTTCCTACTTCTCCTCGTAAGATGAGATTAGTAGTAGATATTATCCGTGGAGTTGAAATTCAAAAAGCTTTAGGTATTTTAAAATATACTAAAAACCACGCTTCAATCCGTTTAGAAAAATTGTTATTAAGCGCTATCGCTAACTGGCAAATCAAAAACGAAGGAGCTGATGTTGAAGAAGCTGGATTATATGTAAAAGAAATCTCTGTTGATAGTGCACGTCAATTAAAAAGAATTCGTACTGCACCTCAAGGTAGAGCACATAGAATCAGAAAACGTTCAAACCATGTAACTTTGGTTTTAGGAACTAAAGAAGATAAACAAAAAGTACAAGATTAAGAATATGGGACAAAAAACTAATCCAATCGGAAATCGTTTAGGAATCATCAGAGGATGGGATTCTAACTGGTACGGTGGAAATGATTACGGTGATAAAATTGCAGAAGATGCAAAAATTCGTACTTATTTAAGAGCACGTTTGTCTAAAGCCGGAGTTTCTCGTATTTACATCGATCGTACTTTAAAATTAGTTACAGTTACTGTAACTACTGCTCGTCCAGGTATCATTATTGGTAAAGGTGGACAAGAAGTTGACAAATTAAAAGAAGAGTTAAAGAAAATCACTGGTAAAGAGGTTCAAATTAACATCTTCGAAATTAAGAGACCAGAATTAGATGCAATCTTAGTAGGTGATAGTATCGCTCGTCAAATTGAGAATCGTATTTCTTACCGTCGTGCAATCAAAATGGCTATTCAATCTGCAATGAGAATGAACGCAGAAGGAATTAAAGTTCAAATCTCTGGTCGTTTAAACGGTGCAGAGATGGCACGTTCTGAAACTTATAAAGAAGGACGTATTCCTTTGTCTACATTCCGTGCAGACATTGATTACCACATTTCAGAAGCTCATACAACTTATGGTCGTTTAGGGATCAAAGTATGGATCATGAAAGGTGAGGTATATGGTAAGAGAGAATTATCTCCATTAGTTGGATTACAGAAAAAACAAAAAAAATCTGAAAACAACAGAAAAGGAGGTGAAAGATCTAATAATAGAAAGCGATAATTTAGTTTAACAACTAACATAAAGAATTAAGTAGATATGTTATCACCGAGAAGAGTAAAGTTTAGAAAAACCCAAAAAGGTAAGATGAAAGGTGTTTCTCACAGAGGAACTCAATTAGCTTACGGGACTTTCGGGATCAAATCTTTAGACGAAGCGTTTATTACAGCTCGTCAAATCGAGGCAGCTCGTATTGCTGCAACTCGTTTCATGAAGAGAGAGGGTCAATTATGGATTAAAATATTTCCAGATAAACCAATTACTAAGAAGCCAGCAGAGGTACGTATGGGTAAAGGTAAAGGTGCTCCAGAATATTGGGTAGCTCCAGTACAACCAGGTCGTATTTTGTTCGAAGTAGGAGGTGTGCCATTAGAGGTTGCAACTGAAGCATTGCGTTTAGCAGCTCAGAAGTTACCAGTTAAGACTAAGTTTATCGTTGCACGTGATTTCCAAAATTAATAATTTCAAAATTAAGAAAAATGAAAGCAGCAGATATTAGAAATCTAAGTGTAGAGGAGTTACAAGCTAAAATAGCTGAAGAACAAGCGAACTACGATCAATTAAAATTGACGAATGCAGTTTCTCCTGTAGCAAATCCAATCGGTATTAGAGACTTACGCAGAACAATTGCTCGTTTGAATACCGTATTAAACGAAAAACAATCATAACAGTAATCTGTAACTGATGGAAAGAAAATTAAGAAAAGAAAGAGTAGGTTTAGTTACATCAAACAAAATGGAAAAAACCATTGTTGTAGCTGAAACTAAAAAGCAAAAGCACCCATTTTATGGGAAATTCGTTTTAAAAACGAAGAAATATACAGCGCACGACGAAAATAACGAGTGTAACGAAGGTGACACAGTGCGTATCATGGAAACTCGTCCTTTGTCTAAAAACAAAAGATGGAGATTAGTAGAAATCATTGAAAGAGCTAAATAATATAAGTTATGTTACAACAAGAATCTAGATTAAAAGTTGCAGATAACACAGGAGCTCGTGAAGCATTAGTAATTCGCGTTTTAGGCGGTACTAAAAGAAGATACGCATCAGTAGGTGACAAAATCGTAGTTGCGATCAAAGAAGCTACGCCTTCAGGAAACGTTAAAAAAGGTGCTGTATCAAAAGCTGTTGTAGTTAGAACTAAAAAAGAAGTTCGTAGAAAAGACGGTTCATATATCCGTTTCGACGATAATGCATGTGTATTATTGAACACTCAAGGAGAAATGCGTGGTACTCGTGTATTCGGTCCAGTTGCTCGTGAGTTACGTGATAAAGAATATATGAAAATTGTATCATTAGCCCCAGAGGTATTATAATAGAACAACATGGCAAAGTTAAAAATTAAAAAAGGAGACAAAGTAGTCGTATTATCAGGTTCTTCAAAAGGACAAACTGGTACTGTGTTACGCGTATTCCCTGACAAAGCTAAAGCTATCGTTGAAGGGGTTAATATCGCAAAAAAACGTGTAAAGCCAAGCGCACAAAATCCACAAGGTGGAGTTGTTGAAAAAGAAGCTCAAATCTATATTTGCAAATTGGCTTTAGTAGATCCAGAAACTGGGAAAGCAACGAAAGTAGCGATCAAAGAAGAAGGAGGGAAAAAAGTAAGAATTGCTAAAAAATCAGGAAAAGCTATCTAAGATGAGTACAACAACATACACACCTCGTCCGCAGGTTAAATATAAAGAAGAGATTGTAGCTGCTCTTAAAGAAGAGTTCGGATACAAATCTATCATGCAAGTTCCTAAATTAGAGAAAATTGTTTTATCTCAAGGTTTAGGTGCTGCTACAGCTGATAAAAAAATCGTTGATTACGCTATCGAAGAGTTAGAATTAATCACTGGTCAAAAAGCAGTAGGAACAATTTCTAAGAAAGATGAAGCAGCTTTCAAATTACGTAAAGGTATGCCAATTGGTGCTAAAGTAACTTTACGCGGTGAGAAAATGTACGAATTCTTAGATCGTTTAGTATCTGCAGCTTTACCACGTGTACGTGATTTTAACGGAATTTCTTCTACAGGTTTCGACGGTAGAGGTAATTATAACTTAGGTGTTAAAGAACAAATTATCTTCCCAGAAATTAATATTGATAAAATCAAGAAAATTCAAGGTTTAGATATTACATTTGTAACTTCTGCGAACACAGATAAAGAAGCTAAAGCTTTATTATCTAAATTCGGATTACCATTTACTAAAGAAAAATAAGAAGTCATGGCTAAAGAATCAATGAAAGCGCGTGAGCGCAAAAGAGAAGCATTAGTTGCTAAATATGCTGCAAAACGTCAAGCTTTATTAGAAGCTGGTGACTACGAAGCATTACAAAAATTACCTAAAAACGCTTCTCCTGTACGTTTACACAACCGTTGTAAATTAACAGGTCGTCCAAGAGGATACATGAGAACTTTCGGGATCTCTCGTGTTACTTTCCGCGAAATGGCGAACGAAGGGTTAATCCCAGGTGTTAAAAAAGCGTCTTGGTAATTTACCAATAGCTTTAGAAATATTAAATCCTTACTCATTATTGAGTAAGGATTTTTTTATTTCTATAAAGTTTATATTTCTTTAATCAATTCCATAAAATCATCGATGTAATTCGGATGATCACAAAAATCTGAATTCTTATAAATTTTATAATTTAAACCAGCTTCTTTTGCTGCATTAATTCCGGTGAGAGAATCTTCTATAACTAAGATTTCATCTTTTTGTTTTTCGGATAATAAAAGCGCTTTTGAATAAGGTTCTGCATTTGGTTTCCCTTTCAAAACATCATCTGCTGAAATTGTGTAATCAAAATATGTAGGAAGTTTTAATTGTTGAAAAGCATAATCAATTTGTTTTCTAGATGAATTCGAAACAAGAATTATTTGAATCTGATTTATTTTTAAATGTTCCAAGATCTCAATAACATGATTGTTTAATCTTACAAAGCGATGAAAGTTTTCAACATAAAATTTTTCTGTCCAATCTATTATTTCTTCATACAAATGCTTTGTAAAACGTTGTTGATTTTCTAACATCAATTGGATTGCTTCGTTTGTTGTGAAATTCATACCATCATTTTCTATCAAACATTCTGTATTTAATTGATATATTTTAACGACTTCATCAAACATCAAATTCCATAATTTTTGACTATCTACAATTACACCATCAAAATCGAAAAATATAGTTTTTATTTTCTTTTCCATGTGATAGTTTCATAAGATGCATTCCAAAACTGGAATTCTAATTCGCTTGCTTTTACAAAAGCTTCTAACATTTGTTCTCTTATTTTTTCAGTAGTTGTTTCTGCAACCTTATCAATATAATTTTTCGCTTTTATTACACCTTCACCAAATTCATCTCCACTATAAGTATCAATCCATTTTTGATATGTATTATTTTCTTTTATTTGATTTTTGATGATTTCATCTCCAACTTCTTTGTAAATCCAAAAGCAAGGCAAAACAGCAGCTAATGCAATTTCAATAGGTTCGAATGCTACTGTACTTTTTAAGAAATGTGAATAATGGTGACAAACAGGTTGTATTTCGATGGTGATATTTTGTGATAATCCAAAATCCTCGAAATAAGATTCGTGTAAAGCACGTTCAACAATGAGTGAATTTTTTCCGAATTCAAAAAAGTCGATAGCTTGTTGATTGTCTTCAGATTTTGATCCAATAGCAGCTAATACTCGTCCGAAATGTTCCAAATATTTTGCATCTTGTAACATGTAAAACTGAAATTTTTCTAGTGGTAATGTTCCATTTTGCAATTCAATAATAAAAGGCATATTTAGAATATCATCGTAAATAGGAGTGATAGCTTCCCAAGCTTTAGTTGTGAATTTCATAGGTTTTTAATTTTTGTGGATTAAATAAATGATTAAGCGGGCCATTTCCTTTCCCAATTGTTAGATCTTTGCTTCCTAATATTGCTTGCTCAACATATTCTTGCGCAAGTTGTACACTTTCTGAAAGTGAAAATCCCAAAGCCAAATTACATGCAATGGCAGAAGATAATGTGCAGCCAGAACCATGCGTATTTTTTGTATTTATTTTTTGAGAAATATAACTTTGAACAGGTTGTTTTTTTTGAAATAAATAACTGATGATTTTCTCTTGCTGAAGATGTCCACCTTTTAATAATAGATTTTGACAACCTAAATTTAGAATCGTATCTCCATAAGCAAGCATCAATTCTGTCGTATCAATTTTATGATTTGCCAAAATACTAGCTTCATCAAGATTTGGTGTGATAATAGTTGCCAAAGGAAAAAGCTTTTCTATGCAAGCTTCAAGTGTTTCATCTTTGATTAATCGATGTCCACTTGTAGCGACCATTACAGGATCATAAACAATCGGTTTATTGTAATTTTTTAATTCCTCTGATATGATTTCAACTAATTCGATACTATGAACCATTCCAATTTTTATTGCATCGGGATAAATATCATCTAATATAGATTGTATTTGTTCGCGAATTGCTTGTGCAGGAATTTCATAAATATTTTGAACGCCTTGTGTATTTTGAACAGGCAAGGCTGTCAATACATTTGTTGCATAACAACCATGAGCAGAAATTGTTTTGGTATCAGCTTGTATGCCTGCGCCACCACTTCCGTCAAATCCGGCAATTGTTAAGACACTATATGGTTTTTGGATGATATTCATTTTCGTTGATAATTTGTTTTAAAATTTGTGCTGATTTTTTTGGATTTTCGCTTCCGCAAATAGCAGAAATAATTGCAACACTATCTGCTCCAGCTTGTATGATTTTAGCGATATTACTTTCATTCATTCCACCAATTGCAATCAATGGTTTTGATGTTTTAGTTTTTAAAAAATTCAATCCTTCAAAACCCCATTCGGTAATTGTATTGGTTTTCGTTGGTGTCGAAAATATCGGACTTACTCCCAAATGATCAACATATTTCATTTCTTGATCATCTAATTGTTTGATAACTTCTAAAGACCAACCAATATTTTTTGGAGCTTGTTGATTTTTATGAATTTCAGAAGGTGATATATCCGATTGTCCAACATGTATTCCCCAAGCATTTACTGCTATTGCGACTTCTAATGAATCATTAATAATTAAAGGGATATTGTAGTGATCCGTAATTTCTTTTAAGGTTGCAGCTTTTGAAATGTATTCGCTTATAGTACAATTTTTTTCCCGAAGCTGAATAATATCAACTCCACCAATAATTGCTTGCTCAGCAACATCTAACCAAGAAAGGTTTTTACAATCTTTTTTAGAAATGACTAAATATAAAGGATAAGGGAAATTTGGATTAATCTTCATAAACTGAGATTTTCAAATTTGATTGAATTTCTTCTGCAGATAGATTGTATAGCATGTCATACAAATTCATTTGTAAAGATCCTGGACCATTACTTTTTCTCTGAGCCAATTCTCCTGCTAAACTAAAAATAGCCATACCACTAATTGTTTCGACGAAAGGATTTTCATTAAGACCAATAAAAGCACCAATTATAGCAGTTGCTGAACAACCTAATCCTGTAACTTTAGTCATTAATTCATGCCCATTTTTAATTTCAATTAGCTGATTGTCGTAAACAACAAAATCCGAAGCGCCTGAAATACATACAACGGAACCTATTTTCTGATTCAAATTTTGAGCAGCTTTTATTGCTTGATTACTTTGATGTGTACTATCGACTCCTTTTCCGTAAACAGTTTCAAAAGCATCTAATGCTAAAATTTCAGAAGCATTTCCCCTTATGGCAGTTGGGCGATAAAGAAGCAGTTCTTTTAAAAGTTCATTTCTGAACGTTGAAATTCCCGCTCCAACAGGATCTAAAATCCAAGGTTTATTTAATTCGTTTGCTTTTTTTGCGGCAATAAGCATACTTTCTGCCCAATAATCATCAAGAGTTCCGATATTAATAACTAATGAATTTGAGATTTTGACAATATTTTCAACTTCTTTGTGTGCATGTATCATAACAGGCGATGCTCCAATTACCAAAAGAGCATTAGCAGTATTGTTCATCACCACAAAATTTGTGATATTGTGAACCAACGGATTTTTTGTCCGGACAGCATGTAAATTTTGAATAATTTGATTTTCCATTAATTGATATTTTTTTAGATGAAACAATTAATGGCTAAAGAGGATTTTCTTTGAAAACGAAGCACTGCAAATATTAAATAATTGCATAGATATTGCTTTTCCCTACGTCGGTGTTAACCGTATCAGGTTCAAAGGGACTCTCTCAATTCTTTTCAGAATACCCCTAAAGCCAAATCAAATTTATAAAAATTGTTTTGACTTTCATCTATTTTTAGAATAAAGCTTGAAGATTTTGATGAAGAGAAATATTGTTGAGATTGAATTAAAATGTAAAGGCTGAGTTTCTTTTTTTGTCTTAATCCTTAATTATAAAACGATTAAAAATAAATTATTTAGATTAATAGTTTGTAATTAAAAAATATGCAATATATTTGCAACCCAAATGCATAGTGCATTTTGGTAAAAGTTTAATTTTAAAAGTAGTGCTCACGCGCTATACTATAGAATTATTTATGTATACAGATCCAATTTCAGATTTTCTAACTCGTGTTAGAAATGCAATGATGGCAGGACACAAAGTTGTGGAAATCCCTGCATCAAAAATTAAAAAAGAGATCACTAAGATCTTATTTGAACAAGGTTACATCTTGAACTACAAATTCGAAGGACAAGACAAACCTCAAGGAACAATCAAAATCGCTTTAAAGTACGATAAAGTTACAAAAGAGCCAGCTATCCGTAAAATCAAAAGAGCTTCAACTCCAGGTTTACGTCAATATGCAGGATCTAAAGAATTACCTCGTGTATTAAACGGTTTAGGTGTTGCTATCATCTCAACTTCTAAAGGTGTGATGACAGACAAACAAGCTCGTCAAGAGAATGTAGGTGGTGAAGTTTTATGTTTTGTTTATTAATCTTTTAAAAAATTAAGAAATTATGTCAAGAATAGGACACGCACAAATCAACATTCCTGCAGCAGCAACTGTTGAATTTAAAGATAACGTAGTTACTGTAAAAGGTAACAACATTACAATGACAAGAGAGTTAAAAGAAGGATTTGATATTACTATCGAAGACGGAGTTTTAACTGTAGTTCGTCCAGACGATTCTAAAGAAAATAAAGCTTTACATGGTTTATACCGTTCATTAATCAATAATATGGTTATCGGTGTTACAGAAGGGTTTAAAAAACAATTAGAATTAGTTGGTGTTGGTTATAGAGCATCTAACCAAGGACAAAAATTAGATTTGTCATTAGGTTTCTCTCATAATATCATTATTGAATTACCTACTGAAATTAAAGTTGAAACTTTAACTGAAAAAGGTAAAAACCCTATTATTACATTATCATCTCATGATAATCAATTATTAGGAATGATCGTAGCAAAAATTCGTTCTTACCGTAAGCCAGAGCCTTACAAAGGAAAAGGAATTAAATACGTAGGAGAAATTATTAGAAGAAAAGCAGGTAAATCTGCATAAAAATCATTGAAAAATGGCATTATCTAAAGTAGAAAAAAGACAAAAAATAAAAAGACGCGTGCGTCGAAATATTTTTGGAACAGAAACTAAACCTCGTTTGTCAGTTTACCGTTCTAACAAAGAAATTTACGCTCAAATTATTGACGATAACAATGGAGTAACTTTAGCTTCTGCATCATCTCGTGAAAAAGGTGTTTCTGTAGAAGGTACAAAATCTGAAGTTTCTGCATCAGTTGGTAAAGCATTAGCTGCTAAAGCTATTGCAAAAGGAATTGAAACTGTAGTTTTTGATCGTAACGGTTTCGTGTATCATGGTAGAATCAAAGCTTTAGCTGATGGAGCTAGAGAAGGTGGATTAAAATTCTAAAAAAGAGAAAGAAATTATGTTAGGATTTAAAAACGTAGAAAGAGTAAAACCAACAGGTTTAGATTTAAAAGATCGTTTAGTTGGAGTACAACGTGTTACTAAAGTAACAAAAGGAGGTAGAGCATTTGGATTCTCTGCTATCGTAGTAGTAGGTGACGGAAACGGAGTAGTAGGTTACGGATTAGGGAAATCTAAAGATGTAGCTTCTGCAATCGCTAAAGCTATCGAAGATGCAAAGAAAAATTTAGTTCGTATCCCATTATTTAACAACACAATTCCTCACGAACAAGAAGCTCGTTACGGTGGTGCGCAAGTATTCATCCGTCCAGCAGCAAAAGGTACAGGGGTAATTGCAGGAGGTACAGTACGTGCGGTATTAGAATCAGTTGGTGTACATGATGTATTATCAAAATCAAAAGGTTCTTCTAACCCTCACAATGCAGTAAAAGCTACATTCCGCGCTTTATTAAGCTTACGTTCTGTAGAAACTATTGCTCGTCAAAGAGGTATTTCTGTAACTAAAGTATTCAACGGTTAAAAAAAAGTAAAATGAGCAAAGTAAGAGTAAAACAAACACGTAGTGCAATCAACCGTGATAAATCTCAAAAAGCTACATTAGTTGCTTTAGGTTTAAAAAAGTTGAATCAAGTTGTTGAGCACGAATCTACTCCTCAAATTGAAGGAATGATCCGTAAAATATCACACTTAGTAGTAGTAGAAAGAGCTTAATCTCTTTTAACCTTTTAAAAATTATTAAAAATGAATTTAAGTAATTTAAAACCAGCTGCTGGTTCAGTACAAAATAAATTCCGTAAAGGTAGAGGTGAAGGTAGTGGAAACGGTTTAACAGCAGGTCGTGGACACAAAGGTGCTAAATCTCGTTCTGGTTATTCAAGAAAAATCGGTTTCGAAGGTGGACAAATGCCTTTACAAAGACGTTTACCTAAATTTGGTTTCAAAAACATCAACAGAGTTGAGTACACTGGAATCAATTTAGATACAATTCAACAATTAGTTGATAACAATAAAATTACAGATACTTTAAACAAAGAAACATTAGTACAATTAGGTTTAGCTCACAAAAATGACTTAGTGAAAATTTTAGGTCGTGGAGAGTTAAAAGCTACTGTAAATGTTACTGCTGACAAATTCACTCAAACAGCTCAAGAAGCTATTGAGAAAGCAGGAGGTAAAGTAGAATTAGTTAACGCTTAAGAATATATTTTATAGATGAAAGGGTTTATACAGACCATAAAAAATATCTGGAGCATAAAAGAATTGAAGGATAAGTTACTTGTAACTATCCTTCTATTGTTGGTTTATAGATTCGGTTCTCATATTCCACTTCCAGGTGTCGATATTAACGAGGTTAATCGTTTTGTTGCAGACCAAGAAAATGCAAATTCAGGAATTTTAGGATTATTAAACTCTTTTACCGGAGGTTCTTTCAAAAGAGCTTCCGTATTTGCGTTAGGAATTATGCCTTATATCTCTGCTTCAATTGTTGTACAATTGATGGGATTAGCAGTACCTTACATCCAAAAACTACAAAAAGAAGGAGAAAGTGGACGTAATAAAGTAAATCAAATTACAAGATGGTTAACAATCGGGATCTGTTTGGTACAAGCACCAGCATATCTTACATTGGTAACTTCTCAGATTTTACCTTACGACCCAACTTCATCATATGCTATCTATGTTATTCCTCCAACCAACTTTTGGTTCTGGTTCCCTTCAACAATCATTTTGATTACGGGAACAATCTTTGCCATGTGGATGGGAGAAAAAATTACTGACAAAGGTATTGGTAACGGTATATCAATATTAATTATGGTTGGTATCTTAGCCGACTTACCAAAAGCAATTTTCAATGCATTTGAAGTAGACCCTTCAAACGGTATTTTCTTCTTGATAGAAATGTTAGGGTTAATCCTAGTTATTGCAATGTGTATTATGATTGTTGCAGCAGTGCGTAAAGTACCTGTACAATATGTAAGAAGAGCACAAACTTCAAGTAGTTCATATATGAGATCAGTTACAGATTCTGTACGCTCATATATCCCACTTAAAGTAAATGCAGCAGGTGTAATGCCTATCATCTTCGCACAAGCAATTATGTTTTTACCAGGAACATTAGCAAACTATTTCTTAGACGAAGGAAGTCCAGTTAAAGCATTCTTCGCGAAAATGGCAGATCCATTTACGTGGGAATACAACATGATCTTCGGATTACTAATTATAATCTTTACCTATTTCTATACTGCGATTACAATCCCAGTAAACCAAATGGCAGAAGATCTTAAACGTAACGGAGGAATCATCCCTGGAATCCGTCCTGGAAAAGAAACTGCAAATTTTTTAGACGAAATTTTATCAAAAATTACGTTACCTGGAGCAATTTTACTAACTTTGCTTGCTGTTTTGCCAGCTATTGTAAAATTATTAGGTGTAGAACAGAGCTTAGCAATGTTCTTCGGAGGTACATCAATGTTAATTATGGTGGGAGTTATCTTAGATACTGTACAACAAATTAATACATATTTATTAAATCACCGTTACGATGGTTTAATGTCTTCAGGTAGAACTTCAAGAGATATCTAATAATATTTTATTAAAAGATTTATGGCTAAACAAAAACATATTGAACAAGACGGTACGATTACAGAAGCATTATCCAATGCAATGTTCCGTGTCGAATTAGAAAATGGACATGTTGTAACATGTAACATCTCTGGTAAAATGCGTATGCATTATATCAAATTATTACCAGGTGATAGAGTTAAAATAGAGATGTCTCCTTACGATTTAACGAAAGGTAGAATATCTTACAGATACTAAAAGAAATAATAACGACTGGTGATAGAGTTAATGTAAATACGTTAACTCTATCGGATTATAAATAAATTTACAAAGATGAAAATTAGAGCATCCATTAAAAAGAGAAGTGCTGACTGTAAAATTGTGCGTCGTAAAGGACGTTTGTATGTGATCAACAAAAAGAATCCTAAGTTTAAACAAAGACAAGGTTAATTATTTAGAATTATGGCAAGAATTTCAGGTGTAGATTTACCTAAAAACAAAAGAGGGGTAATCGGACTTACATACATTTACGGGATCGGAAGAAGTAGTGCTTCTAAAATCTTAGCTGAAAATAACATTTCAGAAGATACAAAAGTTAGCGAATGGACTGATGATGAAATCAACGCAATCCGTACATCGATCAATGAAACTTTCAAAGTAGAAGGTGAATTAAGATCAGAAATCCAATTAAACATCAAACGTTTAATGGATATCGGATGTCAAAGAGGTATTCGTCACAGATTAGGTTTACCATTACGTGGTCAAAGAACAAAAAATAACTCACGTACAAGAAAAGGTAAAAAGAAAACAGTTGCTAACAAGAAAAAAGCCACTAAATAATAAATAGGATCATGGCAAAAAATCAGAAAGTAGTAAAGAAAAGAAAAGTAGTTATTGAAGCTACTGGACAAGCTCATATTCAAGCATCGTTTAACAACGTTATCGTTACTTTAACAAACAAAAATGGTGAAGTTATCTCTTGGTCTTCAGCAGGTAAAATGGGATTCCGTGGATCTAAAAAGAACACTCCTTACGCTGCTCAAGTAGCTGCTCAAGATGCAACAACAGTTGCATACGAGGCAGGATTAAGAAGAGTAAAAGTATTCGTGAAAGGACCAGGTCAAGGTCGTGAATCTGCTATTAGAACAATTCATAACGGTGGTATCGAGGTTTCTGAAATCGTTGATGTTACTCCATTACCACACAATGGATGTCGTCCACCTAAAAAGAGAAGAGTATAATCATTTTTCTCAATTTAATTATTTAATATATTTAATAGTAACAAATCATGGCAAGATATACAGGACCAAAAACTAAAATTGCAAGAAAATTTGGACAACCAATTTTCGGTGACGATAAATCTTTTGAGAAAAAGAAATATCCTCCAGGGCAACACGGACCTAACAAAAGAAGAGCTAAAAAATCAGAATACGCTATTCAGTTAGCTGAAAAACAAAAAGCAAAATACACTTACGGTATTTTAGAGCGTCAATTTGCTAACTTATACAAAAAAGCAAATGCATCTAAAGGAATTACAGGTGAAGTGTTATTACAATTATGTGAATCTCGTTTAGATAACGTAGTTTACCGTTTAGGTATCGCAAACTCACGTAGTGCTGCACGCCAATTAGTTTCTCACAAACACATAACTGTAAACGGAGAAATCGTGAACATCCCTTCTTACCAATTAAGAGCTGGTGATGTAATCGCTGTTAGAGAAAAATCTAAATCTTTAGCTGCAATCACAAACTCTTTACACGCACGTAGCGAGTACGATTGGTTAATTTGGAATGACGAACAAAAATCAGGAACTTTCACAAAAGCTCCAGAAAGAGTTCAAATTCCAGAAGATATTAAAGAGCAATTAATCGTCGAGTTATATTCTAAATAAACCTTAAAATCAGACTAATAAAATGACTATTTTAAATTTCATCAAACCTGACAAAGTAATCTTAGTAGAATCTGACTCTAAATTCGGACAATTCGAGTTCCGTCCATTAGAACCAGGATACGGGATTACAGTTGGAAATGCTCTTCGTAGAGTTTTACTTTCTTCATTAGAAGGATATGCAATCACTTCAATAAAAATTGAAGGAGTTGAGCACGAATTTTCAACTATTCCAGGAGTAGTGGAAGATGTTACAGAGATCATTTTAAATCTGAAAAAGGTTCGTTTTAAGAAACAAATTGATGAATCAGATGCTGAAACTGTAACTGCTACTATCTCAGGGCAAGATCAATTAACAGCTGGTGATTTAGGGAAATTTATTTCTGGATTCCAAGTTTTAAACCCTGAATTAGTTATCGCTAACTTAGATGCTAAAGTAAATGTAACGATTACATTTACAATCGAAAAAGGTAGAGGATACGTACCAGCTGATGAGAATAAAAAGGCTTCTGCGCCAATCGGTACTATAGCAATTGATTCTATTTACACTCCAATTAAGAATGTAAAATATGCAATTGAAAACTATCGTGTAGAACAAAAAACTGATTACGAAAAATTAGTTTTTGAAATTACTACTGATGGTTCTATAACACCTCAAGATGCTTTAACTGAAGCAGCTAAAATATTAATTCACCACTTTATGTTGTTCTCAGATGAGAGAATTACATTAGAAGCAGAAGAAGTTGCATCTGGTGAAACTTATGATGAAGAAGCATTACATATGCGCCAATTATTGAAAACAAAATTGGTTGATATGGATTTATCAGTAAGAGCATTAAATTGTTTAAAAGCAGCTGAAGTTGAAACATTAGGCGAATTAGTTTCTTTCGCTAAGTCTGACTTAATGAAATTCAGAAACTTTGGTAAGAAATCTCTTACAGAGCTAGAAGAATTGGTGGACAGCAAAGGTCTTAACTTTGGAATGGACATCGCAAAATATAAGTTAGACGTAGAATAATTTTATTAAAAAATGAGACACGGAAAAAAATTTAACCATTTAGGTAGAACTGCCTCTCATAGAAGAGCTTTATTATCTAATTTAGCTATAGCGTTGATTACTCACAAGAGAATCAATACAACAGTAGCAAAGGCTAAAGCATTACAAACATATGTTGAGCCTTTATTGACAAAGTCTAAAACAGACGATACTAACAACCGTAGAGTTGTATTTTCATACTTACAAGATAAAGAAGCTGTAACTGAATTATTCAGAACTGTAGCTCCTAAAATTGCTAATCGCCCAGGAGGATACACTCGTATCATCAAAACTGGTTTCCGTTTAGGTGACGGTGCTGATACTGCAATGATCGAGTTAGTAGATTTCAATGATATCTATACTAACGCGAAAGTAGAGAAAAAAGCAACTACACGTCGTAGTAGAAAAAGTACTAAAACAGAAGAAGCTGCTCCAGCTGCTGAAACTGAAGGTACAGAAGAAGCATAATCATACAAGATTATATATTAAAAGCCTCCCAAATTGGGAGGCTTTTTTTATGTCAATTAATTTCGATTATTTGTAATACTTCAACTATTTTCAAACTTCTAATTTTCTATATATGATTGTTTTAAAATCTTAATGTTAAAAAATCAACTAAAATCCTTATTTTTGGATTGATTTTGGCAATATACCAATTCTCAAACATAAATAGAGATATGAAAAAAATACTATTCATGATGGCTGTTGCAATGGCAGTTGTTTCATGTAAAAAAGATGATAAAGTTGTAGGTAAAGATAAAGAAGGAAAAGAATTAATCGTAAATGAAAAAGGTGATACTGTTGCCAAAATAGAAACGACAGATTCTTTGAAGGTTGAAACACCTACTGAACCAGAAGTTGTAGCTATTACAAAAGATGCAGACGATAAATATGCTTACAAATATAATTTAGAGATTGGGAAAACTTATCCAATGACGTTAGGTGTTAAAACAACACATACAGCTTCTGATGGTAAACAATCTCAGAAAATGTCAAGCGAAAGCAAAAAGCAAATCGATTATACTGTAAAAGATTTTAAGGACGGTGTGTATACATTAGAAGTAAAATCTAAACAATATAGCGAGAAAATGACTGATCCTTCAGGGAAATCGATTTCGTATGATACAAACTCTGCAAAACCATCAAATAAAGATATTGCAATTTCTTGGTCTATTTACAAAGCGATGACAGGAAAATCATACACAATGAAAGTAGATCAGAAAGGGAAAGTATTAAGCGTTGATGGATTAGAATCAATCAAAACTTCAATTCTTAATTCAGTTAAAAAAGAAGTTTCTGCAGAAGAGTTTAAATTCTTTACTCAGGTTATTGACAACTCATTGAACAAACAAGCTATTTCTTCTCAATTTGAAGAAACAATGAATATTTTTCCGAACAAAACTTTAGCATTAAAAGAATCTTGGAGCGATAGTCAAAAAATTGATCAAGGTCCAATGAAAGGTAATATTTCGATGAAAAGAACTTTATCTAGTGTTGAGCCTACAAATACGACAATTACTGTAAATGGAACGCAAAGTTTGAAAGGAAATGAGTCGCAACAAGGTGTTACAATGTCTGCGAATAGTAATGCAAATGTAGATGGAAAAATTTTGTTGGATACAAAATCAGGTTGGATCAATAAAGTAAATCTAACGAAAAAAGAAACATTAAAACGAACAGTAGAAGCGCAAGGTCAAAAGCAAACGATGACTGAGTCGGTTACAACTGTTACAACAGTTAATTAAGATGAAAACAATTCTTTGGATTATAATTTTAAGTATTATTTTCTTAACTATTTTTAGATTTTTAAGAAAAGTCTTTGCTGTAAAAAAAGTTTTTCAAGAAGCAATTAATCAACAGAGAGAGGCTTTTAATCAGAGCCAAAACTCAAATGATTCGTACAAAGAATCAAAACAAAACACATCTTTCGACAAACCGAAATATAATATTGAGGCCGAAACGGTGGATTATGAAATAATCGAAGAAAAAAAGGATGAAAAATAAAAAGAATTTACTCTACGTTCTTATCTCATTGCTAGTATTTGCAGTGATTGCATTGCTTTATTGTGCACCAGTTTTATCAGGAAAATCTGTTATTCAGCCCGATATTATCAATTACAAAGGAAGCGCGCAAGAAATGCTTACTTATCAAGATAAAACAGGAGAAAATGTATATTGGTCCGATGCAATGTTTGGAGGAATGCCAACATATCAAACTGGAGCAAAGTATAGTTTTGATGTTATTAAAACAATTGATGGCGCATTTAGATTTTTACCACGTCCAGCAGATTATATATTCTTATTATTTACAGGATTTTTTATTCTTGGATTAACACTTTTCAAGAAGTGGCAATATGCATTAGTTGGTGCAATTTTCTTCGCATTCGGTTCATATTATTTCGAATTAATAGCAGCCGGACATAACGGAAAACTACATACAATAGGTTATTTTGCTCCTTTAGTTGCCGGGATTCTTCTATTATATCGAAAAAAATATATTGCAGGTTTTGTGCTTACCACATTATTTATGGGATTGCAATTACAAGCAAATCACATCCAAATGACATTCTATTTGTTTTTGGCAATGTTGGTTTTTGCAATCGTTCAATTTATTGATAGTTTAAAGAAAAAAGAATTACCTGCTTTCTTAAAATCATCTGCTTTAGCTGTTGTTGCAATTATTATTGCTGCAGGATTGAATGCGAATAGATTATTATCTACGTATGAATATAGCAAAGAAACTACTCGTGGAAAATCTGAAATGACATTGTTGAAAAAGAATTCAAACGGATTAGATCATGATTATATCACGCAATGGAGTTATGGAAAATTAGAAACATTAAATCTTTTTATTCCAAATTTGATGGGAGGTGGTTCGCAAACGAATCCAGAGGATTTAAAAAATTATACTTCAGAATTACAGAATACACAATATAGCCTTGGTGAAGACGAGTTTAATCAGCAAGTTTTTCAGGCTGTAGCAAGTCAACCAAGAAGTGCTTATTGGGGAGATCAGCCAGGAACATCTGGTCCAGCTTATCAAGGAGCTGTAGTCGTATTCTTATTTATCATTGGGATATTTATGGTACGAGGTAAATACTCGATCTATAAAAAATGGTTAGTTGCGGCAACAATTTTAAGTTTCATTTTGGCTTGGGGTAAAAATCTACCATTTATAACTAACTTATTTATTGATTATTTCCCAATGTATGATAAATTCCGTGCAGTATCATCTATCTTGGTAATTGCCGAATTTACAATGCCATTTTTAGCAATTCTAACGTTATATTATTTCTTCAATTCTGATGAATCTGATGAATTCAAAAAGAAAGTTCTTTATATAGCTGGAGGTTCTACTATTGGTATTTTAATTCTATTTTTCTTATTTGGAGGAATGATTTTTCCGTTTACTTCGGAGAATGAAAAATTAATGACCGAACAATTAATCGGACAAATTCAACAAGCAAATCCAAATGCAATAGGACTTTGGGATGGATTAATAAAACGATTGGATGAAGCATTAATACAAGATAGAATTGCAATGTTTAAAGCAGATACAATTCGAACATTGATTTTTGTTTTGTTTACAATGGGTTTATTGTTAGCTTATTTATTCAAATTTATCAAGAAACCAATCATTGTTATTTTAGCAATTGGAGCATTAGCATTTATTGATGGATTTACTGTAAATAAAAGATATTTGAACGAAGATAATTTTGTGTCTAAATACATTGTTGATAATCCTTTTCCAACGGAAATGTCGCCTCGTTTACAAACAGAAGCAGAGAACAATAATAATGTAGCACAAATTGCTTACAAAGTTCCATTGAATAATTTATTATCGAATATTTCAAAACAAGATAAATCACATTTCCGTGTGTATAATACGGTTTTAAGTACATTTAATGAAGCTGGAACTTCATATTTTGTTCCTTCTATTGGAGGTTATCATGCAGCGAAATTAGGGAAATATCAAGATGTTGTAGATATCTATTTCTCTCAAGATCCGCAATTGAAAAAATACGGAATAAAAGATGAAAAAGGATTGATTAATGTATTGAATATGATGAATACAAAATACATTATTCACGGAAGTCCAACACAGCCTCAAGTTCAAGAAAATCCTACAGCTTTGGGAAGTGCTTGGTTAGCATCGAATATTAAGTGGACAGAAAATGCTAATGATGAAATTTTAGCAATTAATTCTACATCAATTGATCATACAGTTATTTTACGTAAAGATTTGGTTGAGAACAAAAACTTAAATGTTACAGCAGATGCAAATGCGAAGATAGAATTGGTTGATTATTCACCAATGAAAATGACTTACAAATCATCTTCTAACACAGATCAGATTGCTGTTTTTTCAGAAGTTTATTATCCACATGGATGGATAGCAACTGTTGATGGAAAAGAAGTTCCGATCGAAAAAGCAAATTATGTATTGCGTGCAATTCCTGTTCAGAAAGGAAATCATACAATTGTGATGGAATTCAAACCACAAGTTATTTCTACAGGAAATGCAATTGTGATTGTTGCGAATATTTTACTTTTAATTGTTGTGGTTGGAGGTATTTATTTAGGATATAAAAAATGTTCTTCGAAAGAAAATTTAAACTTAGCCACTGAAAAGGCTTAATGTAAGAATGAAAAAAATATTAATCATCACCTATTATTGGCCTCCTGCGGGAGGTCCTGGTGTTCAAAGATGGTTGAAATTCACAAAATATCTTCCCGAATTTGAATATGAAACGTATGTTTACATTCCAGAAAATCCTTCTTATCCAATTCTCGACGAAACTTTAGCAAAAGATATCAATCCAGAAGTTAAGATTGTCAAGAATAAAATTTGGGAACCTTATCAGTTAGCTGAAAGACTGAATCCCAAAAATAAAGCATACAAAGGTGGACATTTTGAAAAGAAAGAAAATCAATCTTTCATGTCGAAATTATCAGTTTTTGTTCGTGGAAATTTCTTTATTCCAGATGCACGAAAGTTTTGGGTAAATCCTTCTGTTGAATATTTAAAAAACTTTTTACAGAAAGAAAATATTGATACAATTGTTACATCTGGTCCGCCTCACAGCCTTCATTTAATTGGTTTGAAGTTAAAAAAACAAATACCAAATCTTAAATGGTTGGCAGATTTTCGAGATCCTTGGACGCAAATTAGTTATCACAAAGAATTAAAATTAACTTCTTGGGCAGCTAAAAAGCACGAAGATTTGGAACGAGAAGTAATGCAAAAAGCTGATGTTGTTTTAGCAACAAGTTATGCAGACGGAGAGAATTTTAAGAAAATTGGTGCAAAACATGTAGAAGTTATAACAAACGGTTTCGAAGAAGTAAAACAACAAATAGAAAAAGATCGAAATTATTTTCACTTGACGTATTCTGGTGGTTTGGAAATGCTTCGAAATCCAATTGCTTTATGGAAAGCTTTAGCTGAAATTAGCAACGAAAATCAATCGTTTCTACAAGATTTTAAACTTGATTTTTATGGTTCTTTAGCTGATGATGTTAAGCAAACAATTCTTGAACAAGGATTGCAAAATAATTTGATTGTTCATGGATATGTTTCGCATCAAGAATCGTTAAATGCGATTAATTCTGCAAATATATTGTTGTTAACAAACTTTGATAATAGTGCTTCAAAAGGAATTATTCCAGGAAAATTATTTGAATATATGGCAACAGGAAATCCAATTTTAGCGATTGGCCCAGCTGATGCAGATGTTGAAAAAATACTTCAAAAAACAAAAGCAGGTGATTATTTTTCTCATCAACAAGTGAATGAAATTAAAACGTATATTCTTTCGATTTATAATCAATGGTTAAAAAATCCGAAACAAAAATTTGAAACGAACGAAGTAGAAGTTCAGCAATTCAATCGAAAAAACTTAACGAAAAAGTTGGTTGAAGTGATTAATAAGTTATAAAAATATTTTGTTGATTTAGAAAAAAAAAGCGTGTTTTCCTTTTAGAAAAACACGCTATTTTAGCTATTATTTCAAAATAAATATTTTTTTTGAATGTCAAATTATAACCATTAAATATATCCTTATTGAAATAAAATTATCAATATCATAATTTAAAATGAATAAATTAGTTAAGTTGATAAAATTTATTACCTAAAAAAATCAAAATCTAACATTCATCATAAACGGTTTGAATATATTTTACCTAAATTTATTCTCGGAAAAAATAAAACTACAAAAAAATGAATGACAATCGTAAGAAAGATGCATTGAATTACCACTCAATGGGTCAACCAGGAAAGATTGCAGTTGTGCCTACAAAACCTACAAATACGCAACGTGATTTATCGCTTGCTTATTCACCAGGTGTTGCGGAGCCTTGTTTAGAGATTGAAAAAGATCCAGAAAACGCCTATAAATACACGGCAAAAGGAAATTTAGTTGCTGTAATAAGTAACGGAACAGCTGTCTTAGGTTTAGGAGATATCGGCGCTGTAGCTTCAAAACCAGTAATGGAAGGTAAAGGTCTTTTATTTAAAATATTTGCGGATATTGATGTTTTTGATATTGAATTGGATACAAAAAATGTTGATGAATTTATTAATATTGTAAAAGCTTTAGAACCAACTTTTGGAGGAATCAACTTAGAAGATATCAAAGCACCTGAATGTTTCGAAATTGAGAAACGCTTGAAAGCAGAAATGAATATTCCTGTTATGCACGATGATCAACACGGAACAGCTATTATTTCTGGAGCAGCTTTGATAAACGCTTGTGAATTACAAGGAAAGGATATTTCCAAAGTTAAAATTGTTGTAAATGGAGCTGGAGCAGCAGCAATTTCGTGTACAGCAATGTATATTTCTGTTGGAGCAAAAAAAGAGAATATCGTGATGTTGGATAGCAAAGGCGTTATTCGTGCTGATCGAGATAATCTTGATCCATCTAAATCAGAATGGGCAACAAATCGTGATATTTCTACTTTGGCAGATGCTGTAAAAGATGCTGATGTTTTCATTGGTTTATCAGCTGCTGATATTTTAACAGCCGAAATGTTAAAGACCATGGCCGAAAATCCAATTGTATTGGCTATGGCAAACCCAAATCCAGAGATTGCTTATGATTTAGCTGTTTCAACTCGTCAGGATCTTATTATGGGAACAGGCCGTTCTGATTATCCAAATCAGGTAAACAATGTTCTTGGTTTCCCTTATATTTTTAGAGGAGCTTTGGATGTTCGCTCTACAACGATTAACGAAGAAATGAAAATAGCTGCTGTTCGTGCAATTGCAGAATTAGCAAAACAGCCTGTTCCAGAAGTTGTAACACAAGCATATAATAATCATTCAATAAAATTTGGTAAAGATTATATTATTCCAAAACCTAATGATCCACGTTTGTTACCAGAAGTTTCGGCAGCAGTAGCAAAAGCAGCGATTGAAACTGGTGTTGCAAAGAATACGATTACAGATTTTGAAGCTTATAAATTGTCATTAATTAAACGAATCGGAAAAGAAAGTACGATTATGCGTAATATGACACAAACAGCAAAATCAAATCCAAAACGTGTAATTTTTGCAGAAGGAGATCGTTTCGAAATTCTTCGTGCAGCACAAATTGTAAAAGAAGAGAAAATTGCAATTCCAATCATTTTAGGTAAGAAAAGTAAAATTCAACAAATGATTAAAGATTATATGTTGGATTTGGAAGATGTAGAAATTGTGGATATAAATGCAGAAGAAGATTCAGATCGATATAATCAATTTGTAGATTTCATTTATACGAAGCGTCAACGAAAAGGAATATCAAAATCTGATGCGAAGAAATTATTGAGAGATCGTAATTATTTTGGTGCTTGTATGGTTGAATTTGGTTATGCAGATACAATGATTTCGGGAATGACGAAAAATTATTCGCAAGCGATTCGTCCAGCTTTAGAGTTAATAGGAGCAGAAGAAGGCGAAAAAGTGGCGAGTATGTATATGATGTTAACTGAAAAAGGTCCAATTTTCTTAGGAGATACAACGGTTAATTTAGATCCGACTTCGGAAGATTTAGTCAACATTACATTGCAGTTTAATGAAACAATTAAAAAGTTCAAAATAGAGCCAAGAATTGCATTATTATCTTATTCAAACTTTGGTTCTAATAAAGGAGAAACAGTTTCTAAAGTTCAGAATGCAGTAAATTATTTACATAAAAATCATCCAGAAATTATTGTAGATGGAGATATTCAAGCAAATTTTGCTGTAAATAAACAAAAGTTACAAAGTAATTTTCCGTTTTCTAAATTAGCAGGAACTTATGCAAATACTTTAGTTTTCCCAAATCTTGAATCAGCAAATATTTCGTACAAATTATTACAAGAATTAGGAAATATAGAAGCAGTTGGTCCAATTTTGATTGGAATGAAGAAACCAATTCATTTGTTACAATTAGACAGTACAGTTCGTGAAATTGTGAATATGGTTACGATTGCTGTCATAGATGCACAACAACATCAATAAAATATAAAATTTAGAATATAAAAAAGTCCACTTAAATTATTTAAGTGGACTTTTTTGTTTACATATTCCGACATTAAAAAAAAGAGAGTTCGATGTTACGAAATGAAGCACGATCTCTCTTTTATGTGATTGTTAATATTTTGTTTTAGTGCATCTTTTTTTTAAGATTTTACTAATCTAATTTATAAGAGTTAGCTCCTGTTCCAGCAAGATTTCCTCCATCTACTATTAGATGCTCTTTAGGAATTGGTTTCCCTTCAAAGAAGCATTGTAGGATTTCTAATGTTCCTGCTGCATAACGAGCTTGTCCTGATAATGATGTTCCTGAAATGTGTGGAACCATGGCATTGTTTGGCATTGTGCGCCAAGGATGGTCAACAGGAGCAGGTTGAGGAAACCATACATCTCCACCATATCCAGCAAGTTGTCCTGATTCTAAAGCACGTACAATTGCCTCACGATCACATAGTGCACCACGAGCAGTGTTAACTAAATATGCTCCATGTTTAAATTTTGATAAAAATTCATCATTTATAAATCCTTGTGTAGAAGGATAAAGAGGAGTTTGTACATTAATTACATCACATACTTTTACTAGTGATTCTGGAGTATCGTGATAAGTTACATTCAACTCTTTTTCGATATCTTCTGAAAGTCGATTCGGATCATAGTAATGAAGTTTTACGTCAAATGGTTTCATACGTCTAAGTACAGCCAAACCAATACGTCCTGCTCCAAGTGTACCAAATTCCATTCCTTCAATATCATAACTACGTGAAACACAATCTGCAATATTCCATCCGCCCATAGCAGCTATGTTGTGTGATGGTATAAAGTTACGAACTAATGCAAGTGCTGTTAACACTACGTGTTCTGATACACTGATAGAGTTTGAAAAAGTAACTTCGGCAACAGTAATACCATGTTCTGCAGCAGCTTTTAAATCTACGTGATCTGAACCAATTCCTGCAGTAAGTGCTAATTTTAACTTTTTAGCTTTTGCAATACGTTCTGCAGAAAGATATGCTGGCCAAAAAGGTTGTGAAATTACGACATCAGCATCAGGTAAATGACGATCAAATACAGAATCGGCACCATCTTTATCGCTAGTAACGATCAATTCGTGTCCATTTGCCTCAAGATAAGAACGTAAACCTAAAGCACCAGAAACACAACCTAGTAATTCTCCTGGAGTAAAGCCTAACTCACCTGTCGGTTTTGGAGCAGTTTGTCCATTAGGATATACCTGAATTTCAGGAATGCTTGTACGTGCATATTTTGGAGGATATCCTGTCACTGGATCAGGATATAAAACACAAAGAATTTTTGCCATTTTTTTTAGTTTTAAATTATATTTCAAAGTTAGAGTGAAATGAGTATACGTTTGTTTGCGTAATCACGTCAAAGGTTGTATTTTTAGGACATTTAAGGCTTAATTTTATAATTATAAACATTCAAATGAAAAAAGTACGATCTATCCAGATGAAAGAGAAGATTAGTACTCTTACTACCGAGTTATTTAATAAATTTTCTGTTTCTGAAGATTTTTATATCAATAGGATTTCGGATCATTTTACAACTTACCATGCTTATATAGAAAAACCGCATAGGCATTCCACTGTGATGATTGTTTATTTTACTCATGGATCAGGAATTCATGATATTGATTTCAAACGATACGAAGTAAAACCTGGTAGTGTCTTTATGTTAACTCCTGGACAGATACATGCTTGGGAATTATCTGAAGATGCGGAAGGTTATATTCTTTTTCATTCAGAATGGCTTTTTAATGATAAAAACTCGATTGCCCAGAAACTTCAACGTTCTCGGGTTCAGAAAGAATCTCTATCAAGCATGTTTATTCCATTATCAAAGAAAAGATTTACAGATATATTGGAATGTATGGTTGAAGAATATTTAGATAAAAAATTCGCTTCAAAAATATATTTAGCTTCTTTAATTACTCAAGTTTATCTAGAATTGTTTCGTTTACAGCTGGGGAATGATACGACTCTTATGGATACTCAAAGAATATATTATGTACATTATAATTTATTTGAAAAAATACTTGAGTACGAATATAAAACTAATAAGAAGGTTTCCTATTATGCATCTAAATTAAATATGACACCTAAACATTTGAATAGAATTGTTAATCAAGTAACAGGAAAAACGGCAACAGATGTTATTTTGGAAAGAGTAATATTTGAAGCTCAAAGAATGATTGTTAATACGGATTTGAATCTTAATCAAATTGCGTTGGAACTAGGATATGATGATTATACGTATTTTTCACGTCTTTTTAAGAAGAAAAAGGGAGTTTCTCCTTCTAATTTTCAGCGTTCAATTTCGTAAAGATTTATTTTTTGAATTAGATTACAATGACAAGAATAATCATTAAGAAATAGAATAAAAAAAAAGCCTCGCATTTACACTGCCCACAAAAAAGTTAGACACTATTTTTGGGGCAGTCCATTTAAAGGGTCTTTTTTTATTCGACTACTATTTGATAAAATCCGTTTTGTGAAAGTGACTCTATATTCTCAAACTTTACATCATCTATTTTATATTCTCCACATTTTCCAGATGACTTAGAAACATTGGCAATAAAATTAAAGATCTTAATTTCTTTTGCTTGTACAATAGCTTCATAAGTCGTCGAACCTTGTACATTACCAGGTTTATTTAAAAGAACTCTATTCTCATTATTAATTTCAAAAGAAATTCCTATTTTAGTATCGCCAGTATCTTGTAAAAAATGAAGATGTTCTCGTTTTAGTGTTCCTTTTTCAATTAGATTATCCCCTTTAGAATTTACAAATTCCAGTACAAGAGGTTTTGCTGGTTTATAACAATCATTATCATCATTACAGGAAAATAAGATAAATGAAAAGATGAAAGTTAAAAAAAATAATTTTTTCATAGTAGATAGATTTTTAAGTAAAATATATAATTTTTTTTTAATAAACAATATCGAGTTTTATTACAGTTATAATATTTGTTGAATATATTCATTGTGTGAATAATAAAAAAATAGAATTAAAAATTATTTTAATATATTTTAAGCTTTAATTTAACACAATAATGAAGAAGATTTCAAGAGTTGAAGTATCGAATACAGTAGGTCAAATCATTTTGAAAATGAATAAATCTTTAAAAGAATTAAACAAAACCTCTCTAAAATCGGGTATTTATTATGTGAAAATATATTTGCAAGATGGAAAAACTATGACAAGAAAAATCATTAAGAAATAAAAACAAAAAGCCTCGCATTTGCGAGGCTTTTCTATTTGATAAATGAAATATCTATTATTTAACTTCTTCGAAGTCTACATCTTCAACACCATCATTTTTTGCTTGATCTTGATCAGCACCTGGTTGATCTTGTGCACCACCTTGTTGACCTTCGTTCATTGCAGCATAAATTTCTTGTGAAGCAGCATTCCAAGCTGTATTTAATTTTTCCATAGAAGCATCAATTGCAGCAACGTCTTGAGCAGCATGAGCAGATTTAACCTCAGCTAAAGCTTCTTCAATTGGTTGTTTTTTGTCAGCAGGAATTTTATCTCCGTACTCAGTCAATTGTTTTTCTGTTTGGAAAATTAATGCATCAGCAGCATTTACTTTTTCAATTTTTTGTTTTGCTTCTTCGTCTTTTGCAGCGTTTTCTTGCGCTTCTTTTTTCATTCTTTCGATATCAGCATCAGATAATCCAGATGAAGCTTCAATTTTGATTGATTGCTCTTTTCCAGTTCCTTTATCTTTTGCAGAAACACTTAAGATTCCATTCGCATCAATATCAAATGTTACTTCGATTTGAGGAACACCTCTTTGTGCTGGTGGAATATCAACTAAGTCGAAACGTCCGATTTCTTTGTTATCGTTGAATAATGGACGCTCACCTTGACCAATTCTTAATGTTACTGCTGGTTGATTGTCAACTGCAGTTGAGAAAACCTCAGATTTTTTAGTAGGAATTGTTGTATTTGCTTCAATTAATTTAGTGAAAACACCTCCTAAAGTTTCAATACCTAAAGATAATGGTGTAACATCTAATAATAATACGTCTTTTACATCACCTGTTAAAACACCTCCTTGGATAGCTGCTCCAATTGCAACAACCTCATCAGGATTAACTCCTTTAGATGGTTTTTTACCAAAGAATTTTTCTACTTCTTCTTGAATTTTTGGGATACGAGTTGAACCACCAACTAAGATTACTTCGTCAATATCAGAAATTGATAATCCTGCATCAGATAATGCTTTTTGACAAGGATCCATAGAACGTTTTACTAAGCTTTCTGTTAACTGATCAAATTTTGAACGAGTTAAAGTTTCTACTAAGTGTTTTGGTCCTGTTTCGTTAGCAGTAACGTATGGTAAATTAATTTCTGTTTGTGATGAAGAAGATAATTCAATTTTAGCTTTTTCAGCAGCTTCACGTAAACGTTGTAAAGCCATTGCATCTTTTTTCAAATCAACACCTTCTTTTGCTTGGAATTCAGAAGCTAACCAATTGATGATTGCATCATCAAAATCATCACCTCCTAAGTGTGTATCACCATTTGTAGATAATACTTCGAATACACCGTCACCTAATTCTAGGATAGATACGTCGAAAGTACCTCCACCTAAATCGTAAACAACGATTTTTTTATCTGAATTTGCTTTTTCTAATCCGTAAGCTAATGCTGCAGCTGTAGGCTCGTTGATAATACGTTCTACTTTTAATCCTGCAATTTCACCAGCTTCTTTTGTTGCTTGACGTTGAGCATCGTTAAAGTAAGCAGGTACTGTAATTACCGCTCTAGATACTTCTTGCCCTAAGTAATCTTCAGCTGTTTTTTTCATTTTTTGTAAAATCATTGCTGAGATTTCTTGTGGAGTATATTTACGACCATCAATATCAACTGCTGGTGTATCATTATTTCCTTTTACAACTGAATAAGGAACACGACTAATTTCATCAGCGTCATTATTGAATTTTGTACCCATGAAACGTTTAATAGAATAAATCGTGTTCTTTGGGTTTGTTACAGCTTGACGTTTTGCTGAATCACCAACTTTTATTTCTCCTCCTTCTACGAATGCTACGATAGATGGAGTAGTTCTTTTACCTTCTGCATTTGGAATTACAACAGGCTCGCTACCTTCCATTACAGAAACACAAGAGTTTGTTGTACCTAAGTCGATTCCGATTATTTTGCTCATATTTGTTTAGTTATTTTGTTATTATTAATTTTATTTTCAACTTTATATACATCATCAAAAATGATGCTATTTCTAATTAGTCAATCTTTGTGCCAACCTATAAAATAATGACATCTGTTTTTTTTTAATGTCATGTTGTCAGATTAACAAAAGAAAATTACAATAAACGATGAATTATTCGTCAGTTATTTGCTTGATAAAATGTCAGTATTAAGGCTACTTTAAATTATAGTTAACCAATTTTACTACCGTTTTCAACTTTTCTTTCAGGATTTAGAAGTATAACATCTTTATCATCTCCATAAACACCCATTACCAAACATTCGCTCATAAAAGTGGCGATTTGCTTTTTCGGGAAGTTAACGACAGCTACAATTTGTTTTCCTATTAATTCTTCTTTTGTGTAAAGTGAAGTTATTTGTGCTGAACTTTTCTTAATTCCTAATGGTCCAAAGTCAATTTCTAATTGATAAGCAGGGTTTTTTGCTTTCGGAAAATCATTTGCAGCGATAATAGTTCCAATTCTCATATCAACTTTTTCGAAATCGTGCCAAGAAATATTTTCTGTATTATTATCAGGTTTTAAATTTTCTTTTTTAATAGGTTCTTTATCACAATTCATTTGGGTTATTTTTTCTTATTTAATTTCATAAAATTAATGATTAAAAATTACTTAAACTTTCTATAATTTATTCTTGAATATAATTTTTTGTAATCATAGATTTTTAACTTATTTATCAAATATATAATGTTATTTTTGATATGTTTTAAAAATGACTATGAAGAAATTAGTATTAATTTTTGGTTTACTCTCAATTATAACAAATGCACAAGTTCTTAATCATAAAGAAGAATTTACACGACAAGATTCTCTCCGTGGAACAAACAATGAATTCCGAAATTGGTGGGATGTCAAAAAATATAAAGTAAGCGTAGAACCAGATTATCAGTCCAAATCGATAAAAGGAAAAACAACTATTTTATTTGATAAAACGGCAAAACAACAAGCAGCTTTCTTACAAATAGATTTACAAGAACCGATGAATATTTCGGCTGTAAAATTGAATGGAAAAATCATTTCTGATTTCAAACGAGAAGGGAATGTTTATTTCATTAATGTCGGAAAAAATATCAAAAATAAATCGAACCAATTAGAATTAGAATACAACGGAAATCCACGTGTTGCAGTAAAAGCTCCTTGGGATGGAGGTTGGATTTTTGCAAAAGATGAAAAAGGACGCGATTGGATGTCTGTTGCTGTACAAGGTTTGGGCGCAAGTGCTTGGTTTCCGAATAAAGATTATTTAGGTGATGAGCCAGATAATGGAATGGAATTGGAGATTATCACGCCAAAAGATTTGGTTGGAGTAGGAAACGGAAGGTTAATTTCGAAGAAAGAAACTAAAAACAAATCCATTTATACATGGAAAGTTGTCAATCCAATCAACAATTATAATATTGTTCCATATATAGGTCATTATGAGAACTTCAAAGAAACTTACCAAGGTGAAAAAGGTAAATTGGATTTAGATTATTATGTATTAGATTATAATATCGATAAAGCAAAATCTCAATTTGAACAAGCTAAAATGATGCTCAAAAGTTTTGAACATTGGTTTGGTCCATATCCTTTTTACGAAGATTCTTTCAAGATTGTAGAAGCGCCACATTTAGGAATGGAGCATCAATCTGGAATTGCTTATGGAAATAAATTTGAGAATGGATATTTAGGTCGAGATTTGTCAAGTTCAGGTTGGGGATTAAAATGGGATTTTATTATTGTTCACGAATCTGGGCACGAATGGTTTGGGAACAATATTACCGAAAAAGATATTGCCGATATGTGGATTCACGAAGCATTTACATCATATTCAGAAACTTTGTTTATCGAAACTTATCATGGCAAAGATGCAGCAAGCGAATATGTTCGTGGAACAAGACAAGCGATCGAGAATGATATTCCAATTATTGGGATTTACGGAGTTCACAAAGAAGGAAGTGGCGATATGTATTATAAAGGCGCAAATATGATTCATACGTTGAGAACTTGGATGAATAATGACGAAAAGTTTAGAGAATTATTAAGAGGTTTGAACAAAGAATTTTATCATCAAACAGTAACAACAGAACAAATCGAAAATTATATTGCAAAATTTTCAGGATTAGATTTAACTTCTTTTTTCAATCAATATCTTAGAACAGTTAAAGTACCGACTTTAGAACTAAAACAAAATGGAAACAAAGTAGAATATCGTTATATAAATGTTGTCGATGGATTCAAAATGCCATTGCGATTAAAAAATTCTGATTTCACAATTCATCCAACTTCAAATTGGCAAACGATTGATAATTCGGCAATCAAATCGGTTTCCGATGTTACGATCAATCCAAATTATTATATCTATACGAAAGTTGAAAATTAATTAAATCAAAACAAATATCATCGATTATTGAATGATGATATTATAAATTTGTATCATGAAAAAATACATTGTATACGCAATCTTATCAGGATTACTATTAACAGCAGGTTGGCCTTCGCATGGTTTTCCATTGTTATTATTCATAGGATTTGTACCCTTGATGTTAGCAGAACATCAAATCACACAACGTGCAGAATTCAAGAAAAAAGGACGTAAAATTTTCGGACTTTCATTTTTAGCTTTCTTCATCTGGAATGCGATTGTTATTTGGTGGTTACATTTTGCAAAAGAAACAGACGCAAATGGAGATTTGCATAATTCGTGGAGCGCTTATCTAATTCCTGTTATTGCAAACTCGTTGTTTATGTCAATTGTTTTTCAATTGTATCATTTCGTTAAAACAAAAGCAGGTAATTTATATGGATTAATTTTTCTTCCTGCCATTTGGATGAGTTTTGATAAATTAACATTAAACTGGGAATTAACTTGGCCTTGGTTTAACCTTGGAAATGGATTTGCAAAATATTACGAATGGGTGCAATGGTACGAGTATACAGGAACTTTTGGTGGAGCACTTTGGATTTGGTTGGTAAATATTACGATATTCTATTATTTAACAGCTTATATCAACAAAAAAGAAATGAAATACCTGAATAAATTAGGTATTTATGCAGGATTATTAATCGTTATTCCAATTGGTATATCATATATTATTTATGCAAATTATCAAGAAAAAGGAAAAGCACTTGATGTATTAATTCTTCAACCAGATCTAGATCCATACAATGAAAAGTACATGAAAGATGGTTTGCAGATTTATGACGAATTGAAACAATTGGCTTTAAAAAATATTCAACCAAAAACTCAATTTATTGTTGCACCAGAAACTGCAGTTCCTGGATCTTCTGCATTAATTTTTGATCATATGTACGATGATTTAATCATCCAAGATATTCAACAATGGACAAAAACCAAAAAAGATTTACATTTTGTAACAGGAGCATCTATTATGAGAATTTATCCGATGGAATCTTTAGCTTCGGAAACAGCATCTGTTATGAAAGATGGAATTACATGGTACGACGCTTATAACTCGGCTTTGCAGATAAGTGGAAACGATTCTATAGAGGTTTATCATAAGAGTAAATTAGTGCCCGGAGTAGAAAATTTTCCATATCGTAACTATTTAATGCCAATTATTGGAGAATTTATGCTTAACTTTGGCGGCACAACAAAAACGTTGGGGATTCAACCTCATCGTTCTGTTTTCAAGAATAAAACAAACACCGCTACTGTTGCTCCGGTTATATGTTACGAATCTATTTACGGAGACTATACAACAGAATATGTGAGAGAAGGTGCAAATGTTATATTCACAATGACCAACGATTCTTGGTGGGGCTCTACCGATGGTCATCGTCAATTACTATTATATGGTAATTTGAGAGCTATTGAAAATAGACGCGCTATCGTTAGATCTGCAAATTCAGGTATTTCGGCTTTCGTTAATCAGCGAGGAGATATAATGAAGTCTTTACCATATGGAGAGCAAGGTGCCTTAAATGGGACAATTTTAATGAATAGTGAATTAACGTTTTATACAAAGTATGGCGATGTAATTGCGAGAATAGCGTTAATGATAATGGGAATTATCTTAGCTTATACACTTGCACAGAAGTTGTTGTACAAAGAAAATAAGAAAAAAATATAAAATTAATAACCTAAAGAGTTGTATAAGTAATATATAATTTGTTACTTTGCACTCCGTTTAAAATAGGACAATACAAAATAAGATGTCAAAAATTTGTCAAATTACAGGTAAGAAGAGATTAGTGGGAAACAATGTTTCTCATGCTAATAATAAAACAAAACGCACTTTTGAAGTGAATTTGTTCAAAAAGAGATTTTTTATGCCAGAAACTGGTGAGTGGATTACATTAAGAGTTTCTGCACACGGTTTAAAAACAATCAACAAATTAGGAGTTGATGAGGCTGTTAAACGTGCACGTAAAGAAGGTTTAATCAAATAATTTAAGACACCATGGCAAAAAAAGGAAACAGAGTACAGGTTATTTTAGAATGTACAGAGCATAAAGAAAGTGGTATGCCAGGAATGTCTCGTTATATCACAACTAAAAACAAAAAAAATACTCCAGATCGTATTGAGTTGAAAAAATACAACGCAGTATTGAAAAAGTATACAATTCACAAGGAGATTAAATAATAAAATTTTAGACGATGGCAAAGAAAACGGTAGCAACCCTACAAACTGGGTCTAAAAAAATGACCAAAGTTATCAAAATGGTAAAATCTCCAAAATCTGGAGCTTACGTATTTGTTGAAAAAGTAGTTAACGCTGATGAAGCAGATTCTTTCTTCGCGAAATAATTTGACTTATCACCTTAACAAAAAATATTTAAGGTTAATTGAGCTGCCTCGTTTTTAGGCGGCTTTTTTATTTCCTTATATTTTATGTATCTTCGTACAGAATTTTAAGAAATTTAGCTTATTAATGAGTTGGTTCAAAAAGATATTAGGTAAAGAAAGCAAAGAAAAATTAGATGAAGGTTTAGAGAAATCTAAAACGTCTTTATTTGATAAAATTAGTCGCGCTGTCGTTGGGAAATCTAAAGTAGACGATGAGGTTTTAGATGATTTAGAAGAAGTATTGATTTCTTCTGATGTCGGTGTTGAAACAACAATTAAAATTATTCGTCGAATAGAAGAACGTGTAGAACGTGATAAATATGTTTCAACTTCTGAATTAGATTTAATTCTTCGCGAAGAAATTGCAGGCTTACTTTCCGAAAATAATATTGATGATACAAATGGTTTTTCTATTCCAAAAAAAGATGTACCATATGTTATTATGGTCGTTGGAGTAAATGGAGTAGGAAAAACAACAACAATAGGTAAATTGGCTTCTCAGTTTAAATCTCAAGGATTGAAAGTTGTGCTTGGAGCAGCAGATACGTTTCGTGCAGCAGCAGTAGATCAATTAGTGATTTGGTCAGAACGTGCAGGTGTTCCAATTGTAAAACAAGCAATGGGTTCAGATCCAGCTTCGGTTGCATTTGATACTATTCAATCGGCAGTTGCTCAAAATGCAGATGTTGTTTTAATTGACACAGCAGGTCGTTTACATAATAAAATTAACTTGATGAACGAGTTAACTAAAATAAAACGTGTTATGCAAAAGGTAATTCCAGATGCACCGCACGAAGTTTTATTAGTTTTAGATGGTTCAACAGGTCAAAATGCTTTTGAACAAGCCAAGCAATTTACACAAGCAACAGAAGTTTCTTCTTTAGCAGTTACAAAACTAGATGGAACAGCAAAAGGAGGAGTTGTAATTGGAATTTCAGATCAATTTAAAATTCCAGTAAAATACATTGGTGTTGGTGAAAGAATTAATGATTTACAAGCTTTCAATAAAATGGAGTTTGTCGATTCTTTTTTCAAACGAAATAATTAAGAAATTCAATTTCTATAAAATAAAAAATCCTTCAAGCAAAACTTGAAGGATTTTTTTATTTGTAATCTTTTAAAGTAGCTTAATAAACCACCTTAATATATTCCTTATAAAACTTTTTGCTTTTATATTCTTTCTTCGAAATAGTTTTTAGAAATTCATTCAAATATTCTCTAAAAGGGGAATCTTTTGCCAAAGCATCTTGTCTTTTACTCGTTAAAATCTGAACAGTTCCGTACATTTCATCATCATTTTCTGTACTCGAAGCAATTATTGTGAAGGTTTCATGCGCTTCGTTGATGATATTTCTATTCGACCAAACTAACAGCGGTTGATTGTTCTCGGTGTACAAAACATTGTCCCATTTCCCAAACCAATCGTACAACATTTTTTTCGCAACTAAAGGCGTTTGAAAACTTTCTACACGATATTCTGTTAATGTTCGTTCAGCTTGTTTTTGTGCATGTATTAACTGAAAACTTGTAAAAAGTGCGATAAAAAGAAATAATTTTTTCAAACTCAAAAAATCTAATGATGAGTAAAGTTAAGGAAAAATAATTTCAAATTTTATGTAACTTATTCTCTAATTCTAAGACTTATACAATAACACTAACTATTAAAATAATAGATGAATTAACCATGAATAAAATTTTTGTACTCGCTACTACATTATCAGGAATTTTTGTTTTTGCTCAAGAAGAAAAGCAAGATTCTATAGAGTATAATCCAATCGAAATAAAAGAAGTTTTAATTCAGTCGCAACGTAAAAAAATGTTTGCTGATAAAGCTGTTTATACATTCGACAAAGCTGCGTTGGAAAAGGCGCGCTATGCAAAAGATTTGTTGAATACATTGCCAGAATTACAAGTTGATCCTATTTCTAATACATTAAAAAGTACGAAAGGAGGAACGACATTATTTTTGATTAATGGAATTGAAGCTACAGATAATCAAATTCGTTCTGTGAAACCACAAGATGTCATTCGTGTAGAATATTTTGATATTCCAGCAGCACGTTATGCCAATCGTGCAGATCAGGTTGTGAATTTGATCACTCGAAATTCTGAAAATGGTTATGTTTTCGGTGTTGATGCTACTTCGGCTTTATCTACAGGTTTTGTAAATGGTTCTGCTTATGCAGATTTTACAAAAGGAAAAAATAATTTAGGCTTAGAATATTATATTAATTTAAGAGATTATGATAATAGAGAAAACAATAATTCTTATTCGTATTCACTTCGAAATGATTTAGATGAATTAACAAATTATCGAACAAATGAAAAAAGATTCGATCATTTTGGTTACACATTTCAAAACGTTTTACTTCGTTATACCAATTCAGATTCTGATAAATATACATTTCAGGCAAAATTTTATATGGATATCCTAACAAGTTTTTCTGATATTAATGGAAATAGCGTTTTTTCTACTAATCAAGATTCCGAAAATCACACGGTTTACAAACACGGTAACGAAAGCTATACCAAACCAACGTTAGATCTTTATTATTCAAAAAAAATAGGTAAAAAAGATGAATTGAATTTAAACTTTGTTGGTTCGCATTTTAATACAAATTCATACGATTTTTCTCATGAATGGCAAACCAATAATCAAACGGATGTTTATCAATATATAACAAACTTAAAAGCAAAACAAACCGCAATTGTTGGAGAAATTGCGCATGTACATGATTTCAGAAAAGGAAAATTAAGTTCTGGTTATCGAATTTCGAATAATAAGATAAACAATGATTTAGAAAATTTATTGGGTTTTAATAATTATAAGGTTAACTATTTAGAACAATATATTTATTCTGAATTTTCTGGAAAAACTAAAAAATTAATGTATCGTTTGGGATTAGGTTTAACGAATATTAATAATAAAAGTAAAGAAGAAAAAGTAGAAGATTGGATTTTTACGCCAAAATTGATTTTGGGCTATGAATTAACAAAAAATCAAAGTTTGAGATTTACAAGTTCATATAAACCGCGTAAAAGTTACAGCGACGAATTGAGTAGTAATGTTATTCAAATCGTTCCTAATATTGTTCAAAAAGGAAATCCATATTTAAGAAATCAAAAAACTTGGTCAACTAATTTAACGCATTCATTCAATTCGAAATATTTTGATCTAAACACAACTTTATTCTACAATTACAAAAAAGATGCTGTAAATAGATTATATGTTTTAGACGAAAATAGATATGCTTTGACGTATGAAAATGCGAAGAATGGACAAGAATACGGAATTCAATTATCAGGATTAATAAAACCTTTCGTAACAGATTTATTAACACTAAAAGTTGTATTAAAACCAATATCTGAAAATCTAAAACTTGAAAATGGAAAAACAATCAACAATGATTATATCTGGAATTACTTTGCAATAAATTCTGTTTATAAAAATTTTAGTATCAATTATTCGTTCAATATTCCTGTTTATACTTTAAATGGTGCTTTTTTGAGCACTAATGAAAATAGCAGTCATTTGTCTCTTGCTTACAAAATGAATAACTGGACTTTTTCTTCAGGAATGTATTGGGTAGGAATGCCTTCGGAATACAAAACAAAATCGTTGAATGAAAGTTTAGTAAATTATACAAGTCATACACAAATTTGGAACAACAAAAATATGTTTGTTTTAGGATTAAGCTATGATTTTGCTACAGGAAAGAAAACAGATGTCAAACGAAAATTAGAAAATGAAACTGCGGGAGCAGCAACGTTTTAAATAAAAAAAACCTTCACAGAATTGTGAAGGTTTTTACTTTTTTATAATTCAGCTAAGAAATTTAGCGTATCAATATTATCTGCATAATCATTTAATTTCGGAAATTGAGTTTGCCCAAATTCAACATAATTCGGATTATCTTTCATCTCATTTCCTACAACACACTGAATTTGATTTCCATTTTCAATCAAATAATTTTTCACATGATCTAGATCGTCATAAATTTCGAAATTAACAACCGCAATTGGAGAATGTAAAGCCGAATCTCTTTTCATTAAGACAAAATTATTATCTAAAAAATCATCTTTTCCTAATAGAAATATCGCTCGATTATAATCGTAATTATTAGCATATTTTGGATGATTAATGATGTAGCCCCAAGAAAAAATAGCTTCGAAAATTTTTGGTAATTGAGCTTCATTTTTTAAATAAAGTTTTGTAACATTTCTGCAACCTAAACCAAAATAAATGAATAAATCGTTACCTAATTTTTTCAATTCTTCGTCTGTTTCCAAACCATTCAAAACAGCAACCGAAGTTCTATTTTTACGAATAATGTTCGGAACTTTTCCAAAATATTGTTCAAAATAACGCGCCGTATTATTACTTCCTGTTGCAATAACAGCGTCAAAATTTTCTAAACGTTCAACAGTTTGAATAATAGATTTGAATTCTTCATCAATCGAATACAAATATTTTATAACAAATTTGATTAATTTCTCATCTTTAGATGAAGTTTTAATGAAAGCATTATTTCCAGAAATAACAACAGAAAGCAAATCATGAAAACCAACCAAAGGGATATTTCCAGCCATGATAATTCCGACATTTTTTGGATTTTCAGCAAAAGGATATCCTGCTGTCCAAGCCAATAAATTTTCTGTAGTTAAAGCTTCTGCCCAACTTTTCAAGGCTAACGTAATATTCTCTTTTGTGAACCAATTGTTGTAGGCTTCGGCATCGCTTATTGCATATTCAGCCTCTTTTTTCCAATTCTCGAATTTTTCTGAGGATTCTGTTTCTTTAATTGAATCATTATTTATAATAAAATTAAAAAACTGTCCCAATTCGTTAAATGCTGAAATCCTTTGTTCAAATGTCATTTTTTCTGAAAATTAAATGTAATTTTGTATTTGCAAATGTAGGAAATAAAAAAACAGATACAATGGCTATAATTATTACAGATGAATGTATAAATTGTGGAGCTTGTGAACCAGAATGTCCAAATAATGCTATTTATGAAGCAGCAGTAGATTGGAAATATTCTGATGGAACTTCTCTTAGCGGGACTATTGTAAACGTAGACGGCGATACTTTTGATGCTGATGCGGTACAAGATCCTGTGAGTGACGAAGTTTATTACATTGTTCCCGATAAATGTACTGAATGTAAAGGTTTCCACGAAGAACCACAGTGTGCGGCAGTTTGTCCAGTGGATTGCTGTGTGCCTGATGATAACCACGTAGAAAGCGAGGAGCGTCTTTTAAGCAAAAAAGCGTTTATGCACTTAGAGTAAAATCGTCACAACTTTACATACAAAAACCTCAAGTTATTAGCTTGAGGTTTTTTTTGTTTTTGGGCAATCCCTTCGGGCGGGCTTTTTGTTGCAATCTTTTTCTCAATCTATAGAAAGATTGAGAAAAAGGATTTCCACTTCAATCCCTATTGCGTTTATTTTGTATATTTTCTTTTTCTTATCCAAAATCCAATTCCAGCTAATAATCCAATAATAGCAGTTGGAACAAGGAGATTAATCATTTGCCAAGTCGATTTTTCTTGCAAAACAGTTGTTTCGCTTAGCAAAGGAATTTCTAATTTACGATTACGTAAAGCTAAGAAATCAGAATCGCCTAATAAATAATCCATCGCATTCATTACAAATGTTTGGTTGGCATATGTTTTAGGTTTTCCATCAGGATTATCCGGACGAACCGAAAATTTATTTTCTCCCAATTGCATTGGAATTCCTCTCCATAAAGCATTTTTCAAAACATCTCCATCCGAAATCACAATCATTTTTCCATCAGTTGTTTTTGCTTTGAAATTAGGAAATTCCTTACGTTCGTATCGAGAAGCATAAGCTGAGTTGAAATTACCTTCTAGCAAAACTGCCATCGGAATTTTTCCCATTTTATATTCTTCTGGATTTTCGATTTCTACTTCGTTTAATTGTATATAATTTAAAGCAGGTTTTAAACTTGATTGTTCAGACGAACTCAATAAAACAGTTTGCTTAATAGTTGGATTTTTTAATAACTCGATTGGATTTGCAAATTGAAATAACACAGGATCTATTGAACTTGTAATTGGGTTTTCTTCTCCTCGAATTCCTAATTCAAAATAAGGCCAATTATAATAATTATAACTTGTATTTCCTGCAGTTTCGCCATCAGCCAAAACAATTTGTGCACCATTCATATCCTTTATAACAGCAGGATGTATGCGAACGCCATAGTTGAATAGGAAATCATTTAATTTCAAATCTCTTGGGAAAGCGACAATTTTTCCGCTTCGGAAAATAGAATCCATTTCAGCATCAACCGTTTCTACAGCCATCATCATTTTTCCTCCATTCATGATATATTGGTCTAAAACCAATTTATCCATATCCGAAAATGGTAATGTTGGTTTTGCGACGATCAATGCATCAAAACGTTTCAAACTATCCAAATCAGAAGGTTGTAAAGAAAATGATTTATTCACAATAGGATTTAGGTAAATCTCCACATCATATTTTTCAGATAAAGCAGAACCTAATCCTTGAATATTTGCTTCGGGCAATTCGTCATGATGAACGATAAATCCTATTCTTTTGCGCTCGAAATTGGTTACTTTCTGAATTTTTTCAGCAAATAAATATTCTAATTTTTCTGTTGAAGCTAATGCTAATTTCTCAAATGGAGTAGAAGGATCATTGACCAAAACTTCCATATAACTCGACTTTCCTCCGTAAGTTAATTTTGCATAAGGATAAACATTTAGAATTCCTTTGTCTGTTTTAATTGGAACTGGAGTTAATTTATTTTGTTCCAATTCGGCTTGTCCTAAATCGACAGGATCAACAAAAGAATAAGAAATGTTGCTATTTTTTTTGCGAAGTTCATCCAATAAAAACTGAATCTCGTTCTTCAAAATTCTATAATCGCCAGTTAAATCTCCTCCTAAAAGAATCTCAATTTTAAGTGGTTGTTTTACATTTTCTACAAGTTTTTCTGTTGTTGAAGTTAAGGTAAAACGTTTGTCTTTCGTCATATCAATTCGTGTGTAAACAAATTGAGCAATGATGAAAAGCGCGATAAATGCGATGAAAGTAATTAGATATTTTTTGTTTAATTTTTTCATGGCACTATTTTTTATTTTCAAGATTAACAATTGAAATTTGATTTAGAATTCCAATCAAAATCAAAAAGTAAAGTAAATCTCTTGTATCAATAATTCCTTTCAAAAATTGGTTGTAATGTGTAAAACTTCCAATTTTTTGAACATAAAAATCCATTGAACCTAGTAAATTATAAGATGCTAAACTTTCGAATCCATAAAAAATAATGAAACAAAAGAAAACAGCCAATACATAAGCCATTACTTGATTTTTAGTAATCGATGAAGTGAATAATCCGATTGCGGCAAATAAACTTCCTAAAAAGAAAAGTCCTAAATAACCAGAGAAAATTGTTCCGTAATCTAATTCTTGTTCTGGCATCAAAAATTCTTGTAATGTAATTGTAAACAAGAAAGTTGATAGTAAACAGAAAACAACAATTGAAATGACAGCTAAATATTTTCCCCAAATAATTTGATTATTTTTTATAGGTAGTGTGAATAACCATAATAATGTTCCATTTGCTTGTTCTTCTGAAATTAATTTCATGGTTAAAGCAGGAATCATGAATAGAAAAATCCAAGGCCCGACAAAGAAAAAGCTATTTAAGGAAGCATTTCCTGTATTGAAAACATTGAATTCGTTATCGAAAAACCAAAGGAACAATGCCGAAACGATAACAAAAGTCGCGGTAGCCAGATAAGCAGTAAAGCCTAAATAAAAATTGGAAAACTCTTTTTTGAAGATTGTCCACATATTATTTTTTATTATTACGATTAATTAAACGCACAATAAGCATAAGTATTACACCAGAACCAAAGAAACTGACAATTGACCAATACCAATTTTGTCCAAAATCTGTTTTTTGAATAACAGCAAATACGATAACAAATAATAAAATTGTTGCCAATTCGTTCATCATTCGCAGTTGAACAGAAGTGTATTTAAAAACTTTATTTTGTATTTGTCTCAATGTTCGCCAACACCAAAAATGATAAATTAATAAAACACTTACCATTCCCAATTTACTTTTCATCCAAGGCATATGCAATAATCCTTGGTTTTTGTAAAGCATATTTATTCCCATTGTAACCAAAATAACCAAAGCAGGAGCAGTAATTACATTCCATAATTTTTTCTCCATGTAGGTATATTGATCCTGTAAAATAGATTTTTTTGGTTCTTCCATTTGTTGCGTTTCAGTATGATAAATCATTAAACGAACAATGTAAAATAAACCAGCAAAGTAACTTACCACGAATATAACGTGTATTGCTTTGTATATTAAATAATTATAAGTCATATAGTTATTGTAAACTCTCTAATACTAAATATTCCTCAGCGTTAATTTTCAAATTCAATTGTAATTGTATCATTTTTCTTTAATCCCATTAATTGATTTGCGCCACCTGATATCGTTGGATTACTTTTGTATAAAGTAACTTCTAAGAAACCTGCTGAATTAAACAAACATAAAGTTCGTCCAAAAGCTTGTACTTCTTTATTGAAATCTTGAACAACTTCGTTGTAATGATCGTAAATAATCGTAATATCTGTCATCGAAAAATCTTTCTGGCGAAGTAAAATCTTATATTTTCTACCTTGCGCGATTTCATCAAAAAAATCTTTTGAAATATTACTAACAACATTTCCAAAATGATCAATATAAATTACATTTCCAATGATAAATTTATCATCACGATAAACTGGTTTCAGTTCGTTCAGTTGTTTTATTTCATTACGTTTATTTCCTAAAAGAGCAGGAACTCCGCCGCGAGCCAAGTGACAAGCAACAGGAACAAAACAGTTTTTCATTGGGAACAAACTATCTATACCTTCTGGATAAGCAGTGATTTCGTAAATTTCGTCTGGTTGATTTTTTTGACAAATAAGAGATAAAATTCCATTGTCAGCACAGATAAAATAATGATGATTGATTAATGCACAAATCGGCTTTTGAAAAGGCGTGCTTAAAGCATTAATCCCAACAATATGGATGGTTCCTGCAGGAAATTCCTCGTAAGAATTACGAATGATATAGGCTGCTTCAGATAAATCATAAGGATTAACATGATGCGAAATATCTACAATTGTAACATCGGCCAATTCCTTTAGAATTGCGCCTTTAACGCTAGAAACAAAGTAATCTTTGACTCCAAAATCCGATGTTAATGTAATAATTGCCACTATTCTCTAAATAATTAGCAAATATATTGTTTATTATTCTTTATTTTTGTGTAAGTGAACCAAAAAAACAAACTCATTTGACAGAAATTAATATTGAATTAGCAGAAATTAATCCTCAAGATTTTTATGGTGCTAATAATGAACATCTAAAAAGAATCAAAGAATACTACCCAAAACTAAAGATTGTTGCTCGAGGAAGAGAGTTGACAATATTTGGAAATGAGGATGTTCTGAAAGTTTTTGACCAAAAAATGCAACGAGTAATTCAGCATCTTCACAAATACAATCGACTATCTGATCGTGAACTTGAAATCATTATGACAGAAGATAATAATGAAATGTTTCAAATGAAAAAAGAAGACGAAATTATTGTACATGGCGTAAATGGTAAAATCATAAAACCGCAAACGCCAAATCAACAAAAGTTGGTGCAGACAGTTTACAATAAAGATATGGTCTTTGCAATTGGTCCTGCTGGTACTGGAAAAACTTATACAGCTGTTGCATTAGCAGTACAAGCATTGAAGAACAAAGAAGTTCGACGAATTATTATGACGCGACCTGCTGTAGAAGCTGGAGAAAATTTAGGTTTTTTACCAGGAGATATGAAAGATAAGTTAGATCCGTATTTACAGCCTTTATATGATGCATTGAAAGATATGATTCCTTTCGAGAAGCTTTCTTCTTATACAGAAAAGGGTGTTATCGAAGTTGCTCCTTTAGCTTTTATGCGTGGTAGAACTTTGGATGGTGCTTTTGTTATTTTGGATGAAGCTCAAAATACAACATATGCGCAAATGAAAATGTTCCTGACACGTATGGGAAAAAATTCGAAGTTTATTATTACTGGAGATCCTGGTCAGGTCGATTTACCTCCAAAACAAAAATCAGGTTTACGAGAAGCAATGAATATATTGAAAGACGTAAAAGATATCGGATTTATTTATTTGGATGATAAAGATGTTGTTCGACATAAAATCGTTCGTGAAGTCTTAAAAGCTTACAAAGTAAGCGAAGATAAGGAGCGCGAAAAAATAGATATTAAAAAGTAATTTAAAAGCCAATTGTTCGAAAGAACAATTGGCTTTTAGTTTTAACATAAAAAATATGGCTATATTAAGTTAATTTTTTTGAGTTCTACTTTTTAAAGTGAAACCTAAAATGTTAAACGTTAATCCTATTGGCATAATCATGCCCGCGATTAAACTCATTCTATTTGAATTAGAAAACTCAAGTACTAATAAAACTGAGGTTAATATTAAGATTAATCCTGTTATAAATAATATATTTTTCATTTTATTATGAATTGTAATTCAGTTAAATATAATATTTATTTCTAATTTATGCAAAAAATATTTAATTCCAAAATTAAGTTCAGAATGATAATTTTAGTAATACGAATCAAGTAAATGTCATTCCGACAAAGGGGAATCTAAAATAAACTTATAACTCACAACTCAACACTTAAAACTTTTTTCTCATCAACCAACCTTTTTATAATTTGTTGCATCTAACTAACAAATCAAACAATATGAAAAAGTTTTTTTCTTTCATCTTCGTTTTTGTAGGAATATTCTTTTCTTCAAAAATAAATGCACAAGATATCCGAATTGGATTTCCGCGTATCGAAATAGGATCTCGTCCAGACGAAAATTCAGTGAATTTGCAATCGATGGATGTGCAAGTAGAAATTTTTGGGAATTTATCGAAAACGACAACAACTTTAGTTTTTACAAATTCATCAAGTCGAAATCTCGAAGGGAATTTGGTTTTTCCTTTACCAGAAAATACAACAATTAGTGGATACGCTATTGATATTAACGGAAAATTGCGAAATGCAGTTCCTATAACAAAAGCACGAGCTGTGGAAGTTTTTGAAAGTATTCAGAAACAAAATATCGATCCAGGAATTGTTGAAAAAGTAGAAGGAAATAATTTCAGAACTCGTATTTCACCGATTCCTGCAAAAGGTTCTCGTACGATTCAGTTGTCATATTATCAAGAATTGAAACTGGATAAATCATCTTATAAATATTATTTGCCTTTAGATTCTTCGAAGAAAATTGCAAAGTTTAATTTGATAGCAAAAATATATAATGCTGCAGGAAAACCACAATTGATAGAAGCGCCAGATGGTTCATTCAATTTTTCTGAAAATAGTAATATTTATGAAGCAAATTTGTCGAAAACTGATTTTACACCTAAGAAATCATTAATTATAAATTTACCAAAATCACCTAATAATGTCGAATCTTTTGTTCAGAAAAATGTAGATGGTTCAGTCTATTTTTATGCGAATTTATTACTTGACACAAAAGCTCAACCGAAAGTTTGGTCGAAGAATATTGGTATAATTTGGGATAATTCGTTGAGTGGTTTGAAGCGAAATCATCAAAAAGAAATCGAATTTTTAGACAAACTAATCGCTCAACAAAAAAATCTGAATATAGAAGTTTCATTGTTGAATATTTCTTTAGAAAAATCGAAATTGTTTCAAATTAAAAATGGTGATTGGTCTGAATTGAAAAAATATCTGGAAAAAGTAAACTATGATGGAGGAACAAATTATTCAAAAATTCTTCCAACTAATCTGAAAGCAGATGAATATTTATTGTTTTCGGATGGAATTTCATCGTTCGGTTCGAATATTTTTAATAGTGATAAGCCTTTTTACACAATTGCATCTTCGCTAACTTCAAATTATGGTGTTTTAAAAATGATTGCGCAAAAAGCTGGAGGAAAATTTATCAATCTAAATGAAAATTCTGTAGAAAATGCGTTCAAACAAATCAATGAAAGTTCGGTTCAATTCTTAGGAATTATCAACAATACAGTGGGAGAAGTTTATCCTATTTCGACAAATGATGTGAACAATGGAATTTCTATTGCAGGAATTTCTCAGTATCCCAATGCAAAATTAACGATGATGTTTGGACGAAATGGAAAGGTGGAATTTAACAAGGAATTGGATTTGAGTAAAGCAACTAAAAATCTTGAAATCAGTAAAATTTGGGCGCAAAGTAAAGTGAATTATTTGGAATTGAATCCAGAGCAAAATAAAACAGAAATTGAAGAAATTGGGAAACAATTTTCGATTGTAACGTCGAACACAAGTTTGATTGTTTTGGAAAATGTTTCGGATTATGTAAAGTATAAAATCAATCCACCAGCGGAATTGCAAAATGAATTTAATAAATTATCGAAAGAAGGTTTTGAACAAAAAGAAACTCGAAAAGCTGATTTGTTGAAAAATGCAATTGTGAAAGCAAAGGAATTGAAAGAGTGGTGGAAGAAAGATTTTAAATATGTAAAACCAAAATATCCAAAACCTGTTGCGGATTCTACTGATGTCGTAGTCGATGTAAGACTTGAAGATATGGCGCTTCTTGAACCAAGACCTATGACAGCAATGGAAGAGGTAGGAGCATCTTCAAATATGAGTATTAGAGGAGTTTCGAATTTTAATAGTTCCTCGGATAAAAAAAAGAAGGATGAATCATTAGCTTCGGTTCCAGAAATTAAAATAATCAATGTAAAATCTGATAAAGAATATATGAAGTTGATAGAAGCATCTAAAAATCCATATCAAACTTATTTAGATTTGAGAAAGGATTATGCCGAAACACCAGCATATTATTTTGATGTTGCAACATTTTTCTTTCAGAAAAAAGAAAAGGAGATTGGTCTTAAAATTTTAAGTTCAATTGCAGATTTAGGTTTAGAAGATGCAGAGCTATATAAAATATTGGCCTACAAATTGAAAGAAATTGAAGAGTATCAAACCGAATTATTTATCACAAAAAAAGTATTAGATTGGCGACCTTTTGATGCGCAAAGTTACCGTGATTATGCATTAGCCTTGCAAGATAATGGACAATATCAATCAGCATTAGAATACCTATATAAAGTATTAACAAATGATTATTCAGTAGAAATTGCCAATCGCGATCGTGATATTACGGAGATTATCGTTCCAGAAATAAACAATCTAATTTCGCTTCATCGCAAAGAATTGAATTTGTCGAAAATTGATAAAGATATTATTGTAGACATTCCAGTTGATATTCGCGTGGTGATGAATTGGAACAAGGATATGACTGATATAGATTTGTGGGTGACGGATCCGAATGATGAAAAATGTTTTTATGGACATCGAACAACTGCGATTGGAGGAAGAATGAGTGAAGATGTGACGCAAGGTTTCGGTCCAGAACAATTTATGTTGAAGAAAGCGATAAAAGGAAAATATAAAATAGAAACTAATTTTTATGGAGAAAGACAAATGAGTATTTCTGGACCGACAACTATTTCGGCTGAGATTTATTTGATGTATAGTTCAGGAAAGCAAGTGAAAAAGATGATTACATTCCAAAATAATAAACCAAATGCTGGAGGTGAAGGAATTTTAGTTGGCGAGTTTGAATTTTAATAAATAAGAAAGGAATCTTGAAAAGAGATTCCTTTTTTTTTACAAACGCATAATTCATCATTCATAATTAAACTCACATCCATTGATTACGATCTAAACTTCTGTACTGAATAGCCTCACTAATATGTTTCGAAAGAATAGTTTCAGAATTATCTAAATCAGCAATTGTTCGTCCAACTCGAATAATTCGGTCATAAGCGCGTGCTGAAAGATTTAATTTTTCCATGACAACTTTAATTAAATTCTTCGAATGATCATCTAAATCGCAAAAAGCATCCAATTCTTTTGGTCCCATTTGAGAATTGTAATGAACTTTTGTATTTTCAAATCGTTTGGTTTGAATATTTCGTGCATTAATCACTCGTTCACGAATTACAGCACTTTTTTCGCCACGACGATCTTGAGACAAATCATCAAAAGGAACTGGATTAACTTCGATATGCAAATCAATTCGATCTAAAAGCGGTCCTGAAATCTTATTCATATAACGTTGCATTTCTGACAAAGAAGAAGTGTTGTTTGGATCATCCATAAAATATCCACTCGGACTAGGATTCATAGAAGCAACAAGCATAAAACTTGCAGGATAATTTACAGTGAATTTTGCACGAGAAATAGTAACTTCTCTATCTTCCAAAGGTTGTCGCATTACTTCTAGAACAGTGCGTTTGAATTCAGGTAATTCATCCAAAAATAAAACACCATTATGCGCCAAAGAAATCTCGCCAGGTTGTGGATAAGAGCCACCACCAACCAAAGCTACATCAGATATAGAATGATGCGGACTAGAAAAAGGACGACTAACGATTAATGATTTGTTGGATAATTTTCCAGCGACACTATGAATTTTTGTTGTTTCTAATGCTTCTTGAATTGTCATTTTTGGAAGAATGGAAGCAATACGTTTTGCTAACATTGTTTTTCCACTTCCAGGCGGACCAATTAAAATAATGTTATGTCCACCAGCTGCAGCAATTTCCATTGCACGTTTTACATTTTCTTGACCTTTTACATCTGCAAAATCGAAAGGATAATTATTCATTTCATTGAAAAAATAATCATCTAAATTAACGTGATGAGGTTGTAAAGTTATTTCTCCATTAAAATAATCAACAACTTCTCGAATATTATCAACAGCATAAACAGCTATGCCTTCTACAACAGCAGCTTCATCAGCATTTTGTTTAGGCAGAATAATTCCTTCGAAACCTTCTTCTTTGGCTTGTATTGCAATTGGCAAAGCTCCTTTTATTGGTCGTAGCGAACCGTCAAGTGATAATTCGCCCATCATAACATATTTATTGAGTTGTTCGGAATTTACTTGCTCAGAAGCTGCTAGAATTCCAATAGCAATAGGCAAGTCATAAGCAGAGCCTTCCTTTTGTAAATCTGCTGGTGCCATATTAATGGTGATTTTTTTTCCAGGCAATTTTAAATCAGAATTTTTTAATGCCGCATTTATTCTAAAATTACTTTCTTTTATCGCGCTATCGGGTAAGCCAACCAAATGATAACCTACGCCTTGATCAATATTAACTTCCACAATAATGGTTTGTGCTGATACACCGAAAATCGCACTTGCAAAAATTTTTACCAACATAGAATCTTTTTTTATAAATTTACTTCCTTTTTCTATTGAATAAAATAGCTGAAAGGATTTAAGTATTTAATAATTAATTAAATAATGCACTTTGGTGTAAATTCTATATGAAAAAAGAAAAATATTCTTTTGAATTTGAACGATTCGAGAGTAAATCTGAACTTGCAGCAGAACAAAAAAAAGTTGTAGAAGAGGCTTATGATATTTCATTAAATGCCTATGCTCCTTATTCTAATTTTAGTGTAGGAGCTTCTGTTCAATTAGAAAATGGAGAAATTTTTTCGAGTTCAAATCAAGAAAATGCTGCATACCCAGTTGGAACATGTGCAGAGAGAGGTTTGTTGGCCTATGTAAATGCTAATTATCCAAATATAAAAATTGAAAAATTAGCTGTTTCTACGCCAAATGTGAATTATCCATTACCTCCATGTGGAATGTGTCGTCAATATATATTAGAGATAGAGAAAAAACAATCGCAACCAATCGAGATTATTTTATCAGGAAAAGAAGGGGATGTTTTGGTGATAAATTCTGCTAAGGATTTACTTCCATTATATTTTACTGATGAATTTTTAGGGTAGCAATTTTGTACACTAGATAGATTAGTTTAAATTTGTTGCAACGGAATTGTGCAATTATGGAAAAATTAACGCAAGAAACGTACCTACAATGGTATCGTGATATGACTTTTTGGCGTCGCTTCGAAGACAAGTGTCGTTCATTATATTTAAAGCAAAAAATTAGAGGTTTCTTACATTTATACAATGGTCAAGAGGCTTTACCAGCTGGTTTTATTCATGCAATGAAACCTGGTGTAGATCATGTGATTACTGCTTATCGTTGTCACGTTTGGCCAATGGCTTTAGGAGTAGATCCAAAACGTATTTTGGCTGAATTATGTGGTAAAGAAACTGGTACTTCTCATGGTTTAGGAGGATCAATGCACGTTTTCAGTAAAGAACATAATTTCTATGGTGGACACGGAATCGTTGGTGGTCAAATTCCATTAGGAGCAGGAATTGCTTTTGGTGATAAATTTTTCAACCGTGATGGTGTTACAATCTGTTTAATGGGAGATGGTGCAACGCGTCAAGGAACATTACACGAAACTTTTAACATGGCAATGAACTGGAAATTACCAGTTGTTTTTGTTTGTGAAAACAACCAATATGCAATGGGAACTTCTGTTTCTCGTACTGCAAACCATGAAGATATTTGGAAATTAGGTTTAGGATACGAAATGCCTTGTATGCCTGTGGATGGTATGGATCCTGTAAAAGTTGCAGAAGCTGCTTACGAAGCTATTGAAAGAGCACGTCGTGGTGATGGACCAACTTTCTTAGATGTTCGTACATATCGTTATAGAGGACATTCTATGTCTGATGCTGAACCATATCGTACAAAAGAAGAGGTGGAAGAGTATAAGCAAGAAGATCCAATCTTAAATGTCGAAAATCATATCTTAGTTAACAATTGGGCAACGAAAGAACAATTAGATGCTATTGTTGATGAAGTAAAAGAATCAGTAGAAGAATGTGTAGAATTTGCTGAAAATTCTAATTATCCTGAAGAACATGTAATGTATGATTATATCTATTCAGAAAAAAATTATCCATTCTTAGATAAAATCGAAAACAACTAAAAAAGAACCATGGCAGAATTAATTACTATGCCTCGCTTAAGCGATACAATGGAGGAAGGAACTGTTGTAAAATGGCATAAAAATGTAGGAGATAAAGTTGCTGAAGGTGATATCTTAGCAGAAATCGAAACAGATAAAGCAATCCAAGAATTCGAATCAGAATTTGACGGAGTATTATTATATCAAGGTATTGCTGAAGGTGTGTCAACAAATGTTGATGAGGTTTTAGCAATTATCGGGAAAGAAGGAGAAGATATTTCTGGATTAATTGGTGGTGAAGCAAAAGCAACTACTCAAGTTAAAGAGGAAGAATCAACTCCCAGTGAAACAAAAACAGAAGAAACAAAACCTGTTGCAGAAATTCCTGCAAATGTGGAAGTAGTTACTATGCCTCGTCTTTCAGATACTATGGAAGAAGGAACAGTAGTTGTTTGGCATAAAAATGTTGGAGATAAAGTTGCTGAAGGTGATATCTTAGCAGAAATTGAAACAGATAAAGCAGTTCAAGAATTCGAATCAGAATTTGATGGAGTTTTATTATATCAAGGAGCTAATGTTAACGAACCTGCACCAGTAGATTCTGTTTTAGCAATTATTGGAGAAGCTGGTACAGATGTGTCTTCAATCGTAGCAAACGGTGGGAAAGTTTCTGCACCTGCAACAACTGTCGTAGAAGACGAAAAACCTGTAGTTGTTCAATTAGATGTAAACAATAAAGTTGAAGAATCTTCTTCTGACAGAATTTTTGCATCTCCATTAGCAAAAACAATTGCAAAAGATAAAGGAATTAATTTAGCTGAGGTTAAAGGTTCTGGAGATAATGGGCGTATTGTAAAAAAAGATATCGAAAATTATCAACCATCGGCTCAACCAAAAGCTGAATCGAAATCTGAAGTAGCTAAACCTGCTCAAACTTTCGTTTCGGGTGAAGATAAAGTGATTCCAAATTCTCAAATGAGAAAAGTTATCGCAAAACGTTTGGCTGAATCTAAATTTACTGCTCCTCATTATTATTTAAATGTTGAGTTGGATATGGATAATGCAATCGAAGCGCGTAAACAATTAAATACTGTTCCAAATACAAAAATTTCGTTCAATGATATGGTTGTTAAAGCATGTGCAATGGCATTACGCAAACATCCAGCTGTTAATTCTACTTGGACAGATGCAGAAATTATTCAACACGGAGATATCAATATTGGTGTAGCTGTTGCTGTAGAAGATGGTTTATTGGTTCCTGTTGTTAAAAATACAGATCAAAAATCATTCGCACAAATTTCTGCTGAGGTTAAAGACTATGCAGGTCGTGCAAGAGATCGTAAATTAAAAGCTGATGAAATGGAAAAATCTACTTTCTCAGTTTCTAACTTAGGAATGTTTGGAATTGAATCATTTACATCAATTATCAATCAACCAAACTCTTGTATTTTATCAGTTGGTGCAATTATTCAAAAACCAGTTGTAAAAGACGGACAAATTGTTGTTGGAAATACAATGAAATTATCTTTAGCTTGTGACCACAGAACTGTAGATGGAGCAACAGGTGCACAATTCTTACAAACGTTAAGAATGTACATCGAAAATCCTGTTACAATGTTAGTGTAAGCTAAAATTTAAAAACATATTCTAAAGACCATTCGAGTGAATGGTCTTTTTTTTGTTATAGATTTATGAATTTGTATCTTTAATACTTTAAACCAACTTAATGAAGCAACTAAAATTCTACTTTAATATTTTTAAACAAACATTTGTCGAATTTGGTGAAGACCGAATAATGAAATTAAGTGCTTCGTTAACATATTATGCATTGTTTTCACTTTCACCTTTAATTTTAATTGTGATTTCAAGTGCAAGTTTATTTTTCAAGAAAGATGCGATAGAAAACCGTATGTTTTATGAATTAAAAAATATTGTTGGGCCAGATGTCGCGTTAGCAGTTCAGAATTTCGTAACAAATTCAACAATTTCAGGAGACAGTTCGCTTGCATTATATATAGGTATAGGAATTTTGATTTTTGGATCAACAACTATGTTTACCGATATGCAAGATAGTCTCAATCTAATTTGGAGAGTAGAAGCCTTGCCACAAAGAGCTTGGTTAAAATTTGTGATAAATAGAGGATTATCTTTTCTAATAATACTCACACTCGGAATTGTTCTTATCGCAACTGTAATTCTTAATAGTATTTTAGTTTCATTTGGCGAAGAAATTTTTATTCTTTTCGAGCTCGATACGATTATGACGAAAACAACAGTGATGCTACTTAATAATGCACTGAGTATTTCAATCTCAATTTTGATCTTTTATATTTTGTTTAAAATTCTACCAGATGCAAAAATCAAAGCAAGACCTGCTTTTGTAGGAGCAGTTTTTACCGCAGGTTTATTTTTTATAGCAAAATATCTTATTGGAATTTATATTGCAAATTCCAAATATTCTAAAATTTTCGGTTCAGCAGGTTCATTGGTTATTCTTTTATTATGGATTTATTATGTTGCTACAATTTTATATTTTGGAGCAAAATTCACAAAAGTTTTTGCTGAAGCGAAAGGTTCTCCTATTATTCCTAAAAAAAATGCAAAACTTAGAAAAGTATCTTTTGTTGATCATCATATGGATAAACAAGATTATGAAAACGTAAATTAGACTTGTAAATAACTTTAGAGATTTAGTAAAAGTATCTTTTCTAATTTTTATTTCTATATATAAATGCAAAAACGCATCTTCTATTTCTTTATAAGAAGCTAATCATTCCTTTATTTTAAAGAAGAATTAGAGTTTAAATTACGCTTAAATAGATTTTATTCAAAAAATATTTTACATTATAACAGTAACTTAGGAAGTTTATGTAAATAAATTGTAAAATTGTTTTGGAAAACTGAAAAAAGAGCGCGTATATTTGCAATCCCAATACGAAAGACGAGTAGTATTGAAGTTGACATAAGGTATTTTAAACGATAGAAAATATTTAAAAATAAATTTGCGAGTTTAAAAATAAGGATTACCTTTGCGATCCGATTCCGAAAGGGGTTTGGTAGTGAAGTTGAAAAGACTTATTGAAATAAAAAACTTTGAAAATTTTTTA
>NZ_CBCPHV010000002.1:0-466230 GCF_965118635.1 Empedobacter brevis
CTTTTTGTACAATGTATTAAGTATTAAGTATTAAGTATTAAGTATTAAGTATTAAGTATTAAGTATTAAGTATTAAGTATTAAGTATTAAGTATTAAGTATTAAGTATTAAGTATTAAGTATTAAGATAATCTTATAAACTCAAAACTTAAAAATCACTGGTTGAGTAGGGGGGAATTCTACGGATTGTATTCGGGGAGTTCACGGAAACGCATCGGTTAACATATCAAAGATTCTTCACTTCGCTGTTGCTACGTCTTGAATGACAGGTTATTTAATATTTACCGTTAGAAATTGTGTTAGGGATAGTAGTGGAAATCCTTTTGTTGGATTTTAATTTTCTTGTTATGATTTCTATTTTCTTTTACAAAAGATTGTAACGAATAGCCCGACCGAGCGATTTATTTTACAGCTGTTTGATCTATTATAATTCTTCTAAGAAATGTAGAATAGGAAGGAAAAGAGCGAGGGAACGCTCAAATAATTTTGAAAATAATTAGATTAGCTGTACTTAATTTATTAAAATTAAACATCAAAACTTATAATTTGCTTAAAAATAACTTATATTGAACATAAAATAAGTGATATGATAGATGGATTAAATTTACGCCAAGGAACTTTAGAGGATATTGATAGAATTTGGGAGATTTTACAACAAGCAATTCAGAAAAGAAAGGAGGAAGGAAGTAAGCAATGGCAAAATGGTTATCCAAATGTAGATGTTGTAAAAAATGATATTTCAAAGGGCTTTGGGTATGTAATAGAGAATAAAGATAAATTTATTATTGGTTACGTAGCGATTATAGATGAAATCGAACCAGCTTATACAGCTATAGAAGGAAAATGGTTGAATGATGAGCCATATATTGTTATTCACCGATTGGCTATAGCACAAGATATTACAATTAAAGGTATGGGAACTTGGACAATGAAGGAGATTGAAAAAGTTGCAATTGCTAAAAAAATACATGCTATAAAAGTTGATACAAATTTTGATAATATAGGAATGCTTCGTGTTTTTGAGAAGTTAGGATATCACTATTGTGGAGAAGTTTATTTTAATAATAGTGCAAGAAAAGCTTTTCAAAAAATCGTTTAGTATTTAACATAATTAAATATTTTAGCTTGAATTTGATAAAACTGAATAATCAAATTGATAAAAAGATTCCATTTTTGGAATCTTTTTTTATCAATTTATATGGTATAATCGTGTTTTAAGTATTGATATGTTATTTTAACCCCTAATTTTATAGGGGTGTTAATAAAAATATATTGTTTTATTTAAAAAATAATCTATTTTTGATAGGGTTAAAACTAAAACTTATGAAAATTGGATTAAAATGGAAAGTTGCATTTGCTATTATAACAGTGATCGCATTTGCTGGATTATTTTGGAAACCTGTTGTAGATATTCCAAATACAGGAGAATTCCTTAGTGAAGATAATATTGTCAATTCAGATGTCGCTTGGATATTGGCTGCAGCAGGTTTAGTATTATTGATGACACCTGGTTTATCATTCTTTTATGGAGGAATGGTAGGGAAACGAAATGTTATTTCTACAATGTTGCAAAGTTTTATTGCATTGGGAGTGATTTCTATTTTGTGGGTTGTTGTAGGATTTTCACTATCCTTTGGAGAATCAATTGGTTTTACGATTAATGGTGAACATTACGGAATTATAGGAAACCCGCTTAGTTATCCATTTTTTAATCATGTCGGAGCATTTCCACATAAAGATATGGCATCTACAATACCATTTGTTTTATTTGCATTATTTCAAATGAAATTTGCGGTAATTACACCAGCTCTTGTAACAGGTTCATTTGCAGAAAGAGTACGATTTATTTCATATTTATTGTTTATGATTTTATTTAGTCTAATCATTTATACTCCACTTTGTCACATGGTTTGGCATCCAGAAGGTTTACTAAATAAATATTTTGGAATAAAAGATTTTGCTGGTGGAACTGTTGTTCACATGAGCGCAGGATTTGCTGCATTGGCAGGAGCTTTAGTTATAGGGAAACGAAGAAATAGAGAGCACAAACCTGCAAACATTCCATTTGTTATGCTTGGTACAGGAATGTTATGGTTTGGATGGTTTGGTTTTAATGCTGGTTCAGCTTTAGGAGCAAATGCAACAGCAGCTTTAGCTTTTGGAACAACAACAATAGCTTCAGCTTCAGGAATGATGACATGGATACTTTTTGATAGAATAAATGGACGTAGTGTTTCTGCAATGGGAGCATGTATTGGTGCAGTTGTTGGGTTAGTTGCTATAACTCCAGCATGTGGATTTGTAACAATTCCTGAAAGTATATTTATTGGTTTTATAACTGCAATTGTTTCAAATATAATGGTTAATTGGAAAGTATTAAAAAGAGTTGATGATACTTTAGATGTTTTTGCCTGTCATGGTGTTGGAGGAATTATGGGAATGATTCTCACAGCTATTTTTGCACATGGAGAAAATGCCAGTTTATTGCATGGAGGAATAGATGTTTTTGTGCATCATATGGTAGCCTTATTATTTGTCTCTTTATTCACCTTTTTTGGTGCAATTGCTTTATTTTATATTACAGATAAAATGATTCATTTACGCGTTAGCGATAGAGCTGAGTTTGAAGGTTTAGATTTGTCTCAACACAAAGAAAGTTTAAATTAGTAAAATAAGAACAATATAAAAAAGCCGACTATTTTTAATAGTCGGCTTTTAAATTTATACTAATCCAGCTCGCTTCAATAAAGCATCTGCTGTAGGTTTATGCCCTCTAAAATCTTCATATAATTTCATTGGTTCTATTGTTCCTCCACTTGATAAAAGTTGATGGAATTTTTGAGCTGTTTCTGGATTGAAAATTCCAGTTTCTTGGAAAAATGCAAAAGCATCTGCATCCAAAACTTCGGCCCATTTATATGAATAGTAACCAGAAGAATATCCGCCTTGAAAAATATGAGAGAATGACGTACTCATCATATTTTTATCAACTTCTGGATAAAGTTCTGTTAGTTTGAATGTCTCTTTTTCAAATTGTTGTAAATCATTAATTTCAGTCAAATCATTTGCATGATAAGCCATATCTAATAAGCCAAAACTCAATTGACGTACAGTTTGATAACCTTCCATAAAAGTTGAAGAAGCTTTTACCTTTTCAATTAATTCTTGCGGAATAATTTCTCCTGTTTTATAATGTTTTGCAAATAATTTTAATGCTTCTGGTTCATAACAAAAGTTTTCATAGAATTGAGATGGTAATTCAACAAAATCCCAATAAACATTTGTTCCTGAAAGGCTTTCATAAGTTGTATTTGGTAACATTCCGTGCAAAGCATGTCCAAATTCGTGGAACAATGTTGTGACTTCCTGAAATGTTAATAAAGAAGGTGCATCTTTTGTTGGTTTTGTAAAATTACAAACAATAGAAATGTGAGGACGTTTGTTGTTTCCATTTACATTAGAAGCTTCTCTATAACTTGTCATCCAAGCACCTGGACGTTTTCCTGCGCGCGGAAAAAAGTCGGCATACAATAAGCTTAAGAATTCTCCATTTTTATCTAAAACTTCATACGTTGTTACTTCTGCATTGTATTTATCAATCGTATGAATTTCTTTAAACGTAATTCCATACAATTTTGTTGCAACATCAAAAGCACCTTGAATCACGTTTTCTAATTGAAAATAAGGTTTCAATTCTTCATCAGAAAGACTAAATTTTTTCTGTTTTAATTTTTCTGCATAATAAGCATGATCCCAACGTTGCAATGTTTCAATATTATCCAATTCTTTTGCAAATTCAACAATTTCCTCAATTTCTTTTTCAGCAAAAGGTTTTGCTTTCGTCAACAAATCATTCAAGAAATCTAATACAGTTTTAGGCGTTTTTGCCATACGTTCTTCTAAAACATAATCAGCATGCGTTTTATAACCTAATATTTTAGCACGCTCGTGACGAAGTTTTACAATGTTTTTTACATTTTCTTCGTTGTTGTATTCATTATTTTGATAAGCTTTTACACCATTAGCTCTAAACAATTTTTCTCTTAATTCACGATTTTCTGCATATTGCATAAACGGAATATAACTTGGAGCTTGTAATGTAATCAACCAACCTTCGTAATTTTTTTGTTCAGCATCTGCTTTTGCTTGATCTATTGCATATTGAGGCAAACCTTTTAAATCATTTTCATCTGATATTTTCAATTCATAAGCATTCGTTTCAGCCAGAACATTTTGTCCAAATTGCAAAGAAAGCATTGCTAATTGCTTGTCAATTTCGCGTAATTTGTTTTTATCTTCATCGTTTAAATTCGCACCGTTTCTAGAAAAACCTTTGTATTTTTTTTCTAATAAATAAGCTTGTTCATCTGTTAAATTCAACGAATCTTTTTGATTATAAACAACTTTTATTCGTTCAAATAATTCTTGATTTAAGCGAACATCATTTCCAAATTCTGATAATAAAGGCGAAATTTCTTGTGCTATTTGTTGAATTTCATCATTTGTTTCAGCTGAATTAAGATTGAAGAAAATAGAAGAAATTCGACCTAATTTTTCGCCAGAAAGTTCCATTGCTTCTATTGTATTTGCAAAAGTTGGCGCTTCTGTATTCGCTGTAATTGCATTTATTTCTGCTTTCGCTTCTTCAATTGCTTGGATAAAAGCTGGTTTGTAGTCTTCATTTTTTATTTTAGAAAAAGGAGCACTTTCAAAAGGTGTATCAAATTTTTCTAATAATGGATTTGCCATTTATAATGTATTTTTTTAGTTAAAATATAGTTGTTAAAACTCTTTCAAATTCTAATCCAAATGTAAGAAATCTGACAAAACGTCAAATTTAATGCTCGATTAATTTAGAGTTATTTACATTTGTTATAAAAGTAATCAATTATGAGTATAGCATTAATATTTAATCAAAAACCATCTGAAGAATGGCAAAGAAATTTACAAGAATTATTGCCAGATACGAAAGTTGAAGTTTATCCAACGATCTCAAATCCTGACGATGTAGAATTTATTGCAACTTGGAAACCACACAAAAATTATGTCGCTGAATTTCCAAATCTAAAAGTGGTACAATCTGTTGGAGCTGGAATTGATCATTTGTTACATACAAAAATTCCAAATTCAATAAAGGTCACACGAATTGTAGATCCTGCTTTGAAACAAGAAATGTTTGAGCATGTTTTGGCTTGTGTAATGACTTCAATGAAAAATCTATTGACTTATTACAAAGAACAAGTTAAGAAAGAATGGAAGCCAAAATCGTATCAAAATATCAAAGAAACAAGCATTACTATATTAGGATTAGGCGAAATAGGAAAGTTAGTTGCTGAACATTTTGTTGCGTTAGGTTTTCAAGTAAAAGGTTGGTCTAATTCTCCTAAAAATATCAATGGAGTAGAATCTTTTGCAGGAAAAGAAGGATTGAATGCAGCGATTTCAAAAACTAATTTTATTGTAAATATTTTACCATTAACAGCTGATACAGAAGGTATTTTAAACAAAGAGTTTTTTGATCAATGTTCAACTAATACAGTTTTGATTAATGTTGGTCGTGGAGCACATTTGGTCGAAAAGGATCTATTAACAGCAATTGAAGAAAAAAAGATAAAAGAAGCTTATTTAGATGTTTTCATTGAAGAACCTTTACCTGAAAATCATCCGTTTTGGACAAATGAAAATATCTATGTAACGCCTCATATTGCGAGTGTTACAAATGCAACAACTGCTTTAAAACAAGTTGCTGATAATTACAAAAGAATGAAAAATAACGAAGCTTTAATGAATGAAGTTTCATTAGACAGAGGATATTAAGCCTACCAAAATGACGTAAGATTTTGTTAAAAAGACGTATTTAAGTTTTTACTTGTCAAAAAAATCTTTTAACATTGTATTCGTTAGTAAACATAGCTAAAATGAGTGATTATATTCAACTGTATTCAATTGATAATATTTTAAGAACTTACAAAGAAGAAGCTACCGATCGTCGGTTAGCCATCTTTGATGTAGGTCCAGAAAACAATTATTATTTTGTGAAGCGAAAACCGTATAAGTTTACATCGCTTGGGTTGATTTTAATTACTGCAGGAACATGCGAAATCACAGTGAATTTAGAACCTACATTAATCAAACGTGATGATATTATTGTAGTTCTTCCAGGACAATTGTTCGAGATTATAGAACATTCTGCTGATTTTGCTGTTCAAGCTATTTTCATTGATTCTGACTTGATTATTGAAGCTGGTTTTCATGTGAAATCCAATAATTTAGTTGAATTTTTATCGTCTAAATATCCTAAAATCATTTCATTAGATAAAAAGATTGTGCGTGATATGCGTTACAATCTCAATAAGATTAGTAAATACACCATCAAAAACGAAAATATCTTTGCAAAAGATTTGGTATTGCATCACTTTTCGGTCTTGATGTACGAAATGGGAAATTACTACAACCACGCTGTAATGGCGAAAAGTACAATGAAAGAAGTACGAAAAGAAGAATTAGCAAAACAATTTTTGTATTTAGTTTCTACACATTTTCGACGTCAACGTAATGTACAATTCTATGCAGATGAAATGTTTATCAGTCGAAAACATTTGACTAAAATTGTTGTTGAAGTTTTTAACAAATCTCCAAAACAAATCATTTCCGAAGCTATTATCTTAGAAGCTAAAGTTTTATTGAAAAATCCAAAATATAGTGTTTCGGATGTTGTAACCGAATTAAATTTTATTGATACTTCAGTATTTAGCAAATTTTTCAAAAATTATGCAGGTGTTTCACCTACAGCTTTCATCACTTCAAACTAGTAATTGATGTAAATCAATGTAAATGTGAAAGTTTTCTAAAAACGTCTTTTTGACATATTATTACGTTTATTTCGCTAACTGATTTCGTAAATTGGACAGACCTTTGTTGCTCAAATTTTAATTGATGCGTCTTTTAGTAGATAATTAATACATGAAATTTGAATGAAAAGAATTTTATGGTGGTAGATTTTACAAAAAAATTATTTGCACATATTTCTGCAATTGGTGGTTATGTGCCAGAAAATAAACGAACGAATTCTGATTTAGAAAAAATAACAGACACTTCTGATGAATGGATTGTAAAAAGAACTGGAATTAAAGAACGTCGTATTTTAGAGGAAGGTTTAGCTACTTCTGATATGGCAGTTCGTGCAATTCAGAATTTAATTGACACATATAAAAAAGACATCAAAGATGTTGATGCGCTTATTGTTGCGACTTCTACACCAGATATGTTGATGCCGGCGACAGCGAATATTATATGCGAAAAATTAGGAATAGAGAATGTTTGGGCATTTGATATGAATGCAGCTTGTTCGGGATTTTTATACGCCTTAGACATGGGTGCTTCGTTAGTAGAAAGCAGACGATACAAAAACGTTTTGGTAATTGGTGCAGATAAAATTAGTGCGTATGTTGATATCAAAGATCGTTCTACAAATATTTTATTTGGTGACGGTGCTGGTGTTGTTTGGTTAGAGCCTACAAACGAAGAAGGAATTCTAGATGCTTTGCTATTAAGTAACGGAACTGGAAGAGAATTTTTGAATATACAAGGTGGTGGTTCGCTATATCCAGCAAGTTCACAATTATTGGTTGATGAGAAACGCTACATAAAACAAGATGGAAGAATTGTTTTCAAAAATGCGATTCAATCAATGAGTGATGCGTGTTTGAATGTTTTAAAGCGTAACGATTTTTCTGTAGAAGATGTAAATTGGTTGGTTCCACATCAAGCAAATAAGAGAATTATTGATGCTGTCGGAAATGAAATCAATATTGAAGAAGGTAAAACATTAATCAATATCGAAAATTACGGAAATACAATTGCAGCAACTATTCCATTGTGTATTTGGGAAAATACATCAAAATTAAAGAAAGGAGATTTATTGATGTTAACAGCTTTTGGAGCAGGTTTCTCTTGGGGAGCAAGCTTATTGCGTTGGACAATTTAATCAATAAAATTCATATATTTTTGTTCATAGAGAACGACAAGAAATTGTCGTTCTTTTTTTATTTTAAACCATTAAACTCTTCACCACATTTCTTGCATTTGAATACGTTTTTGTAGTAAATAGGATATACCCAAAACACAATAGAAGATAATAAAGAAAGTAAACCTTTTCCACCTTTCATCGACTTGTAATTGCTGTAATACTCATTACTTCCACATTTTGGACAAACAATAACTTCATCTAAATCATTGGTATAATTCGAAGCATTAATTTCTTCTAAAACTTTCATAGCACGATCAGAATCCTCTTTCTTAATCTTTACTTTCACACCACCAATTGCATTCGATAAAAATTGATTCATCCCAATCGAATGTTCATCAAAAACAAACGCATCAATCTGTTCACTTTCTAATTTTGAACGTAAAATGTGTGCTTCAATAGGACTTTCAAATGTTTTTAATGTAATTAGTTCCATGTTCGTTATGTTAAATCTTGACTTTACTATCTGATATAAAATTAGTTCTTTTTATCTTAATGCTTTAAATTTTTTAGAAGATGAAAACGATAATCCAATATTTCTTTTTAATTGTACTGATGATGAATACAACACATGCACAAAGTTTAAAACAGATAATTTACAAAGATGGTTCGCAAAAATTGAATGGTTTAGTAACCGATCATACAACGAAAAATAGTCCAGGTGTTTTGATTTTACCTGCTTGGAAAGGAGCTGATAACGAAGCAAAACAAGCCGCAATAGATTTGGCAAAAGAAGGTTATATTGCATTTGTTGCAGATATTTATGGTGAGGGAAACAATCCGAAAGATAATGCGGAAGCAGCAGAAATAGCAGGAAAATACAAATCGGATTATGTAGCTTATCAAAAACGAATCGATTTGGCATTGAAAGAATTAATCAAAACAGGAGCAGATCCAACTAAAATAGCTGTAATTGGTTATTGTTTTGGAGGAACAGGAGCATTAGAAGCTGCTCGTGCTCAATTGCCTGTTGTAGGAGTAGTTTCTATTCACGGTGGATTAGCAAAAGATTCGGTTCGAAAAAATATCCCCTTAAAAACAAAAATTTTAATTGAACATCCTGCAGAAGATGAATCTGTAAAACCTGAAGATATTTCGAATTTAGTGATCGAAATGAACCAAGGAAATACAGATTGGCAAATGATTACTTATGCAAATTCAAAACATACTTTTACCAATCCCGAATCACCAGATTATAATAAAGTAATGGCAGATAGAGCGTGGCAACACACATTATTGTTTCTAAAAGAAATATTTGAAATAAACAATTTTTCAAAAATTACTGAATAACCAATTGTATCATTTCATACCAAAAAGCAGCTGTAAAAAAGCCGACTATAATACTAATTCCAATAATCAAATTGGTTAGCTTGGTGTTGAGTTTAAATTGTTCTGCAATAATACTCGATGTAACCAATGTAGGCATTGCAGCTTCAAAAATAGAGATTTTAGCCACATCACCTTTTATACCAATTACAATGGCTAAAAGCATAACCACAGCAGGTGCAATCATTAGTTTATAAACCATAGACATTGAGATTTGCGACCATAATTTTCGCCAACCGTTAAACTTCAATTGTAATCCAACAGAAAACAAAGCCAATGGACCTACAGTTGCAGCTAATTTATCGAAAAATGGTTCGGCAGGAGATAAGTCGATAAATTGAGACAAGATCAATGCGCTGATACAACCCAAGAAAGGAGGGAAGGTGAACAATCTTTTCAAGATAAATTTAGTGTCTATTGCACCAGATCCGTTGCTACCACCTTTTAGGGCAGAAACTATTCCGATTGTAGATAAACATAAAAACATGGTTTGATCACAAATGATTGCAATACTCAAATATTTTTCACCATAAAAAGCAGAGATCAATGGAAATCCAATAAAGGATGTATTGCTATAACCACTAGCTAATTCTAATGATCTTCTCGAACGCTCTGAATATCCTTTTGCTTTGCTGTAGAATTTCATGTAAAACAAACTCCCAACGGCGATAATGATTGTCGAAAAAATAGGAAATAGCATTTCTTGCGACCATTGTACTTTTGGTAAATACTTAAACGAGACTGCCGGTAAAGCTAAATATAATATCCATGTGTTAATTCCTTTGTGTGCATCTGGATGTATAGATTTTGTTGCTTTAAACACCATTCCGGCGATTATGCAGACCGCAATTAATATAAAATTTACCATTTTTTGATATTTGGACTACAAATTTACAATGCCATTTATTTTTACCCTTAAGATATCACTTTTTATTCAATCCTTATTATTTATAAAATGGCGAGATTAGATATATTTAATCTATTATTATTGAAAACTACTTTTTATTTCATATTCCAATAAGGCGAGATAGGGATCACCTTGTACCTCAAGAAGTTTTGAAAAAGCAGGTTCAGTTTTGTAGCCTTTCCTTTTCAGTTCAATAATTTTATTTTTAAAATCTTTGCCCAATTTTTCAAGGATTTTTGCCTCAATTAACATGTGTCGATAAGCATTTTGTTCAGTCGGTTTTTGTTTTCTAAATAAATCTCAATTTCAAATGAATTAATTTTAAAATTACAAATCAAACAAGTTTCGCTATTGATTGTTGTTTGCTCAATTTTAAATTCTGGATAATGTGAAAAATTCTCAAGCAAATCACTTTCAGCTTTTTCAAAATCAGAACATTCACCAATAAGATCAATATCACTATTCTCGGTATTAATTTCAATCGGAATCGTGCCTACAACAATTGGTTTGTAGGCATTAAGTTTTTCTGAAATTTGATGTTTGCGCAACAGATGAAAGACATTTTGTTGTATTTCATTTCCGTTTTTCAAATAATCTATTGTAAGAAAATTTTGCATTATTTTATCCTCATCATTGTAACCAAAGAAGTTGCGGCATGGGTTTCTTTTTTTGTCGTTTCATCAACAGCAAAAATCTCTGTACGAATGGTACTAATTTTCTTTCCGCCTTTTATCACATATGCTTTTGATAGTAAATAATCGCCCAAAGCAGGTCGCAAATAATTTACCTTTAGCTCAACTGTTACCACATAGCAATCGTCATCGTAATGAGAAACAGCCGCATAACCAGAAGAAACATCAACCAAAGAAGCCATCATCGCACCATTGAACATGCCATGTTTACGAGTCATCATTTCTTGTTTTGGAATCTTAATCGAAACATAATCTGTTTCACATTCCACAAGTGAAGCATTATAAAACTTTAAAGTTTCTGATCGATTAAAACTTGCTTCGATTAATTCTCTTTTTTTTGGTGTCATAAAAAAATGCTTTCAACAAATATAGAGATTTGTCGAAAGCATTTTTAGTTAAGCAGATACATTATTCAAAATTTCTTCTTTTATAATGGTATTTTGATGCGACAATATTACCTTATCCAAACCGCGGTAATAATTGCCTTTGTCAATTGTAATCAATAAATTGTTTTTCGGAATTCTATTGATGATTTTATCATTAGGAAAATGTTGTTTCGAGTTTTTGAACGTAATAAAAACATCATTTTCAGTTAAGTTTTTAATGTCGTCTTCCGAAATAATATCAATCAATTCATAAGGTAAATAAAGTTGATCGAAGATATAATGAAACGTTTTTAAGCGTTTTCCGTTCAATTCCTTAGAATATTGCAAAAAGTTTCTCAATCGATGCACAACAGCATAAAAACTACCTACCAAAGGTGGTTTTGGAATATTACGTTCAAATAAGCAACCATCAATTAAACTTAGTGGTAATTTAATGTTCAATTCATCTGTTTTCGCATTGTAGAGATGACGATAATCCAATTCTCTTTTTTTCAATTCCTCAATAATATGATTTTTTAAAGCAGGAACTGTAATTGGCAATTGTTGGTTGATAAAATCGACCAGTTTTTCATCTGAAATAGGAGCTAGATTAAGCTCAGAAATGTTTTGTGACATACAATAAATAGTTAAAATAAAACAATTATTGTATTTCGAGAATAGGGGATTTTTCGTTGTTTTTGGATGAACTCCCGTATTGTTTTACCACCGTGGAGACTACTCTCGGTTGGTATCGTTGATTACGATTCGAAATACGATTCAAATTTAAACAAAAAATTGAATAGATAATAGTGTCTTTCAAGAATTTTATTTTAAAACGATTATTGAGCGTTAATTGTCATTCCGAGGTATCGAGGAATCTATTTTTATGTCTTGATGTGGTTAGAATTTTTATGTTTTGAATTCGATGTGATCCTAAAATATGTTTAAAGTGTCGACTTCGTTATTATAATTTAAGATTTAGAAAATTTTACAAATAATTAAGAAAAATTAAATTGTAACCCAAAAAATATTTATTACATTTGGTAAACAGAGTAATTAAAAAATGAAATTTACGTGCTTACATATGTCGATTCGCAAACAGGTTTGGAATATCCAGACGTGGGAAAGTCATGTATACTAAAAAGAGATTTTATTTTTTAATATATTTTAGTTTTCCCCGTCGTATTTCGATGGGGATTTTTTTTTAAGTGAAAATAACAATTACCAATATAAAATTAAAAACAATGCAAAGTTTACAACAATTAACAATCCCGGTTTGGCCCTTAGAGGACAACACAATCTTAAACAATGTTTCGGTAACATTTCAACTTTTTGGACTTCCATTAGGAACAGCTCCAGTCATTTTGATTAATCATTCCTTAAACGGAGATTCAGATTGTACCTATCATTGGGATGGTGTCATGGGAAAAAACAAAGCAATTGATTTGAATGAGTATACGGTAATCTGTATTGATATTCCAGGAAATGGCATTTCCAAAACCATAAAGTACGATTATATTCCGCGCGACCACATTACAGCACGCGATGTAGCGGTATTGTTTTGGTTGACGTTATTTGAATTGGAAGTAAACGAAATTTTTGCCATTATTGGTGCGGATTTAGGAGGAGGATTAGCATGGGAAATGGCATGCTTATTTCCAAACAAAGTGCTGAATATTATTCCGATAGCAGCAAGTCCTAAGACAGCAGATTGGCTACTAGAGCATCCAATTGCGAAAAACGATTATTTAAAATCTATTTTCCATACGATAGATATTTCTCGAAACAGAGGCAATATTTTAGAAGTTTCACAATACATCAAATCAAAAATACACGTGATCTATGTGAAAAATGGAAACTTGTTCAACAAAGCAGAACTAAAACGTTATTATGCTAAACTGCAAGGGTTCAACAAATATGTACAGTTTCATGAAATAGAACAAATTGTAGACAACGAATTATTGAAAGCGAATATCGATGAGGTCGAAAAAATAGTAGACGGTATCCTCGAAAAAGAGTTTATTAATAATGTCGCATAAATATAAAAGCTCCTGTGAAGGAGCTTTTTTACTTGTAGTATATCTATATTTTATCCGAAATATCGAGTTGTGTAACAGTTATCGATGTTAGCTGTAGTTAACGATCTTTTAATCTTCTTAAAGGTCCTTGATATTCATTTATTAGTGAATGTAAAGGTTCTACACCATTATAAAAAGATTGAGAATCAATTCCATACTCATCAGTTAAATTACAAGCTTTTAAACTTTCTTTTACTGCTTTAAGATTTATTTTTTTATCCCAACCATTAAAACCTATTTGAATAGCAGATTTGTATTCTATTTTATCCTTTTTTAAAAATCTTTTAACTACAACTGGTTTCATAATATTAGCAAAACCACCATTAAGAACATCAATGTAACAATTATGTTTTTTAAGTAATTTATCGAATTCTCTATAAGTAATAGGGTAATATCTTTTATCGATTTTTCTTGTTTTCTTTTTTAAAAAATCTGCTATAAATAATATTTCAGCATCATCAAGATGTTTAAATTTTTTTTTATAAATTGGATATTTTTCAAGATTATTTTCAGCAATGTTAACAGCAAGATCTTCAAATACTTTTTGTTTATCAGTTATAGTACGACCTAATCTGTGAAGATGATATATTAATGTTAAAAGTGCAGTACGTTTATTAGCGTCATGAAATGCGTGATTTTTTATAATACCATAGAATAACGTTGCACAAATTTCTTCCTCTTTTTTCCATTTAAGTTGTCCATTAAATCCTGTTGTTTGTCTTCCTAATGCTGAACCAAGTAAATTTATGTCTTTTACTCCACAAATAGTTTGTTCGCCATCTTTCATAAAAAAGTCTGCTATTAAATAATGAGATTTAATTACATCACTGAATGATATTAAGTTTCTTGATTGAAATTCAGAATCGTCAATTTTTTCAATTGCTCTATCATATTCTTTTTTTAGTTCGGGTAAAATTTCATCCATATTATTTTTATATATTAATTATTACAAATATACAATATCCTTTAATAAGTATTTTATTTATTGATTTTAGCTAATGGTTGCCGAATTTATCAAATAATTTAGCGTATTTTTCGTAAAAATTACTATACCTACTTTTGATAAAATTAAAAGCTAATAAACAAAAAATCACAATCAAATACCTTATTGTAAAACTACAATTCTACAAATTTTCTCCCACTTTCGTTCGTGTTTTCTTCGACCATTCTTCGAGAAAACCTGCATTTTTGCAGAGGTTTGTCGAAGCTTCCTCGAACGATGGTCGAACGAAGGTCGAACAAACCCAAAATCGAGTAAAATTCTAATTACGCGCTATCCATTATAAATAGAGAGTTGTATGTGTTTTTTAATTAACTTAATAGTAGTGTTGTTTAAAAAACTGAAGGACAGAAGTGGACAAATGTGGACAGAAGCGGACAAAAGCGGACACAAAATAGGTGTTTTGTAAAAGCTATTGTTTCTAGTGCTAACTTTATGATTATTAATTATTAAAATATGAAATTATGGCACAAATTAAAAAAGGAATTCTAGGTGGATTCTCAGGAAAAGTAGGAACTGTAGTAGGAGTAAACTGGCGAGGCAAAGACATCATTCGTAGTTTACCAAAAGCAAGTAAAAGACAACCTTCGGAGTTGCAATTGTTGCAACAGATTAAATTTAAGAAAGTTATTGCGTTTTTGCAACCCATTCGTCCAATTCTTAATTTGTATTTTGGGAATAAATCTGGTTTGTTGTCACGCTACAACATGGCAACGTCTTATACGTTGGGCAATGCATTGGAAATGGTAGACGATCTGCCTGTTATAGTTATGGAACGTGTATTGGTCTCGAAAGGAGATTTGGTTGGTTTTCTGCAACCTATTATGGACACAGCTGGTACAGATAGTTTTGAGATGGTTTGGGAAGCTAATTCTGAACAAGGTAATGCGAAGCCAACAGATGCAGTGAATATTGTATGTTATTGTGAGGAATTGGATTCGTTCGAAGTGTTTCAGTATGTTGCAACACGTGATGATTTGTCGGCAGTTGTGTTATTGCCAAATTACTACAATGGGAAACAAGTTAATTTTTGGGCATTTCTAAATAGTCAAACAAAGGCAATGGCGAGTACCAGTATTTATCTCGGCGAGCATTTGGTTGTTTAGTTGATGTTTTGAAACAAATATTTTCCGTGGGGTGGTTATTTGTAAAGGGTTTACAATACATTCTGATGAAGAGGAAAAAGAAAATGAACTTGAAAACAAATTGTATTGATGCTATTTTAACTTTTTTTGTCCACATAGATACATAGATTTTAGGTAGAGGTTTTAATAAAATAAGGCCTAGAATAATCCTACTAAAAGTTGGAAGAGTGTAGGTGGTTTGACTTATTTTGAAACATATTTAGCCTGTTCTGTGTATCAGTGTGGTCTTTTTGACAAAAGAGTAGAGAAGTTCTTTTTCTTATGTTATACTTGAAGAGTAAATCGTAATGTATTCTGTTTTAGTTTTTTGTTTTTGGATGTTGAATGATGAAAAACCATACGTTGTTTTTAATTATTTCTGATTGTCTTATTGTACAGCACAAATGCTTTGGTACAACAACAAGAGGTTATATGATGAATAGATTATGCGTACTGGATTATTGATTATTTTGTAAATATTTGGTTATTATCTATTTATATTGTAATTTGGTAAGTCATAATCATAATAATGGGTATGGATGACGATTTATTTTTTCAAAAAAATGGAGAGGCATTAAAGCAAATGAAACTCCTGTTGTTAGAATTCCAAAAGACGATTCTTTTGTTGGAAGAGAATCAGAAATTCTATGATAATGCAGATTTAAAAAGTTTGCTTAACGTGAGTGACAAGACGTTGTATCGGATGAGGAAAATGAATAAGATTCCTTTTTTTAAGATGGGTAATAAATTCTATTATCCCAAACAGTATTTTAACAAAAAGGCTCTTAAATAGGAGCTTTTTTTGTGGGGATTAATGCTTTACTAAGTTTCATTTAGAATGTCACTACGGTAAAGGAAATAGATTCCTCGATACCTCGGAATGACAAATTTCCATTAGTTATTGTCATTTTGAGCAGAACGTAGTGGTGTCGAAAAATCTTAAATAGTTGCTTTTATATAGATTTTTTATTTCATAATGCTTCGCAAAAATTTCATTCGACACTACGGTAAAGAAAATAGATTCCTCGATACCACGGAATGACAAAATTCCATTAGTTATTGTCATTTTGAGCGGAATGTAGTGGAGTCGAAAAATCTTAAATAGGAGCTTTTAAATAGATTCTTCATTTCATAATGTTTTGCAAAATTTCATTTAGAATGACACTACGGTAAAGGAAATAGATTCCTCGATACCTCGGAATGACAAAATTCCATTAGTTATTGTCATTTTGAGGGTAACCTAGTGGTGTCGAAAAATCTTAAATAGTTGTTTTTAAATAGATTTTTTATTTCATCATGCTTCGTAAAATTTCATTCAGAATGCCACTACGATAAAGGAAATAGATTCCTCGATACCTCGGAATGACAAAATTCAAATTTTAGTGGTTGTCATTTTGAGCGGAACGTAGTGGAGTCGAAAAATCTTAAATAGGAGCTTTTAAATAGATTCTTCATTTCATAATGCTTCGCAAAATTTCATTCAGAATACCACTACGATAAAGGAAATAGATTCCTCGATACCTCGGAATGACAAAATGAACTTTTAAATAAAAATATAGTAAGCACTAAAAAAGCTTCTAAATCACTAAAAATTTAGAAGCTTTTATGGTTTTTAGATTCTTTCGAATCGTTCTTATATCGAGTTTATTTTTAACCTCTGAAATGTCCTACCCATTCTTTGAATTTACCAAATTGTTCTTGTAAGAAAGATTCTTTTTCTTCTTCCTCATGCGTTGGATCTGATCCAATTGGTAGAATGTGTTCGAAATAAGTTCCTTTTAAAACTTTGTTCAATAAACCTTCACCTAAAAATGGTTTGTCATCGTTCAATGTTTTAGTTGCTTTTAACAAATGGCGAATATCGTATTGCAATGGATTGATATCTGGAACTTGTTTGTTTAGATTTAATAATTCATAAACGGCAATACGTGCTGTACGTACAGAACTTTCCATTGTGAAAACAACATCATTATTGGTTTCGACAAACTGACCTACTAAACCTAAGTTTTTACAATCTGCAGGAACGACTTGTGGGCGATCTCCTTTTGCACGAGGCATAAACATAGATGTAATGTAAGGCATATATGCAGATCGAGTGATGGTATTCTCGATAACATTATCCAATTGATCTTCGATACCTAAATGATAACATAATTCGGCTAAGATTTCGTTTCCTGTACACATTGGCATTGTTTTCTTGATATAATTTCCTTCTTTATCCATGAATAATGCATAAACCCAAAGGACTAAAATATCATCTGGTTGTGTAGGGAAGTGTGGTTGACGGTTACATGTAAAACTCATTAACCAATTAGAATCTGTAATGGTAATAATACCACCTGTTACTGTTTTACCAGAATAAGGATCATTAACAGAATATTCTTTTAGTTTATCTACTAATGCAGAAGGTTTACATGTTAAGGTAACAGATTCCCAAGAAGATTTTTCTATGTTGCTACAAAACTTCTCTGGACGACCAAATTCTGGAGATTTAGCTGCAAGGTTTTTCCATAATTTCCATCCTGCACTTTGTCCACTTGTACTGTTGTCTACTGCTAAAATAGGAGCTGTTGTGTTATCTCCATACGCTGTATCTTCGGTCATAGAACCAGTCGTTACAATAACATAGTCATTTTCTGTAACAGGGATTGTTACATCTTTGCCATCTTGTACGGTAATAATTCCTTTTACAACTTTTCCTTCCGTATTGATTGATAAATCTAAATCTTTTACCAATGTATTGAATTGAATTTGAACGCCTTTTTCTTTTAACCATTTTCCTAATGGCGTAACAAAAGTGTCATATTGGTTGTATTTTGGAAATACCAAAGAAGAAAGATCGTTTAAACCATCAATCGCATGTAAGAAGCGGTGCATATACAATTTGAATTCTAGTAAACTATGCCAATTCTCGAAAGCAAACATTGTGCGCCAAAATGTCCAGAAATTACTTTCGATAAACGATTGACTAAAGTAATCTTCAATCTTTATATCATCTAATTCTTCTTTTTTCTTCAATAAAAGTTTGATGATTGCCAATTGATCTTTCTTGTTCAATCCAAATTTACTAAAGTCTTTTACTTTTCCTTTTTCATGCAACAAACGAGCAATAGAATAATTCGAGTCATTATCATTTACTATTCTATATTCGTCTAAAACACTGTAAGGCTCTGGTAACTCTAATGCAGGTATATCTTGAAAAATATCCCACAAGTTTTCGTAGGTACAGTCCATTTCTCGACCACCACGAATAATGTAACCGTCTTTTGCATTTCCTGCTCCATCTAACGAACCTCCTTCAACTTTTAGTTGTTCTATAAATGTGATGTTCTCTGGCGAGAAATGTCCATCTCGAATAAAATAATAAGCTGTTGCTAATCCTGCAATTCCACTTCCTACAATGTACACTTTACTGTCCTTATACGATTTTGTAGGAATTCCTTTGTTGCGTTGGTAGTTTCCAATTTGATCCGCAAAAGGATAAGATTTTTCTGGAGTGTTTCTAGGTGTTTCTTTGCTGGCATCTGGTTGATGATCAATCTTTCCGTAGATCGTAGAATGATTTAAAATGTTGTCAAATTTTGAAGTAATTTCATCCATAATTATTTATTTAAGATTCTTTCATAAAATTACGACTTATTATGCATTAAAAGTGTCCTTAAATTCGTTATTTATATCCCAAATTTCTTTTTTATAAATGTTGTTCTTTTCTGTACTGTTGAGGTGAAGTAGACGTATACTTTTTAAAAAATCGACCAAATGATGAAGGAGAGTTAAAACCGAGCTCTAATGCTATCTGTGCGATTGTTTTTTCGGAATAACATAACTGAACATAAGCTTCCTTTAATAGATATTCATCAATAATAACATGTGGCGTTTTGTTCGTGGCTTTCTTTACAAGATGAATTAAATATTTATTCGTTATAAATAATTGATCTGCATAAAACTGTACATTTTTGTGCTCAATCACATTTTCTTGTACCAGTTGAGTGAATTTACAAAATAGTGTGTTGATTTCGCTCGAATCATTTTTATTGTTTTTTATTTGTTGTTCGGCAATTATAGAAGCTGAGGCAAGAAGTAAAGTGAAAATAATTGATCGAATAATATCTTCTAAAAATAATACCTCTCTTTCTTGTTGTTCTTGCAAATAGTTAATTAACATGAAAAGATGACTAACTTCTTTTTTGCTTGCTTTACAAATTGTAAAATTTTGATGCGTGAACAGATTTAGTTTATCAATAAAGAAGGGATTTGAGATATTCTTAAGCAGAAAATTCTTTTCAAAAAACAATAGTTTCATTTTAAAATCTGAGCTATTGTCTACAATTTTCAAGACAGTAGAAGGCGCCAAAATCAAGAATTCATTTTGAGTAATAGAATATTTCTGAGAATCTATTTCTAATTCTATTGTACCAGCTAAGCAAATACAAAATGCATAAAAGTCGATTCGAAATGATTGTTCAGGAAACTCAAAAATTGGATTTCCAGATGAGATATAATACAGTTTATTACAATTTATGCCATAAAAAGACAATGTCTCTTTAAGATTTTCATAGTGTTTCATGCTCGAAAATAATAGGTGATTGAGTTCTTTTTATGGTAGTAGAATAGAAACAGCAAAAGTAAGAATTGTTGAAGAGAGTATTAAATGCAATAAGGTATTTTAATCGAATTCTAATCTAGATTAACTTTTCATCATAATTGCGCATTGATTTATAAGAATCTTTTATGATCACTAATACTTTTTGAATTGAGCGATTTGTTTCGGTTGAGATAAATTACCTTTGCAAAAAAATCAATATGTTTTCTGCAATAAAGGAAAAACTAAATTCAGATCCTGTTTATAATCTCCATTTCATTTTAATGTGTTTGAGTTCGTTGTTATTTTCAGCGAGTTTTAATATGATGATTCCCGAGCTACCAGCTTACTTAAGTAGCATGGGAGGAGCAGAGTACAAAGGATTTATAATCGCTTTATTTACTTTAACAGCAGGGATTTCGAGACCTTTTAGTGGAAAGCTAACCGACACAATTGGCCGTGTTCCTATTATGGCAGTAGGTTCTATTGTTTGTTTTGTTTGTGGAATTTTATATCCCGTTTTGACAACTGTATCTGGTTTTCTATTCTTGAGATTGGTGCATGGTTTTTCAACAGGCTTTAAACCAACTGCAACAGCTGCTTACATTGCAGATATTATTCCGCGCGAACGTTGGGGAGAAGCATTGGGCTTGCATGGAATTTGTTTCAGTATCGGAATGGCGATTGGACCAGCCTTAGGAAGTACAATTACGTTGTATTCTTCTATAAATGTGATGTTTTTTACGTCTTCATTTTTTGCTTTGTTATCAATTTTGATTCTTTTCAATATGAAAGAAACTTTGAAAAACAAACAGAAATTCTCATTTGGATTACTAAGAATATCGAAGCATGATATTTTTGCGAAAGAAGCTTTACCAGCGGCTTTAATTACATTCCTTTCGTATGTAGCATACGGTTCTATTTTAACATTAATTCCAGATTGGACGGAACATTTAGGATTTCAAAATAAAGGAGTTTTCTTTATTGTATTTACCGTATCATCAATGATGGTTCGTTTCTTCGCCGGTAAAATATCAGACCAAAAAGGACGCGTATTGGTGATAAAATTAGGATTGGTTTTATTGATTGTTGCCTTGGTTATTTTAGCTTCGATTGATGCGAAAATAGGTTTAATTTTAGGAGGATTGATGTATGGAATTTCGACAGGAATCCTTTCGCCTGCACTCAATGCGTGGACAATAGATTTTAGTAAACCTGATGAACGTGGAAAAGCAATGGCGACAATGTATATCGCAATGGAAGCGGGGATAGGACTTGGTGCTTTGTGTGCTGGTTGGTATTTTCAGGATTATTTAGATCGTATTCCAATGGTAATTTATGTTTCAGCTTTTATTTGTTTATTGGGAACCATTTACATGCTGAAATTTAAGAATAAACCACAAACAATTTAAAGAGAAAAGATGAAAGCAGAATTATATCACTTTATAGCACAACAAATTGAGGATAAAATACACTACTTAAATGGTTTGATTGAAGATTTGCGTGCTTCGAATAACGATACAAAAAGTAGTATGGGCGATAAATACGAAACATCGCGCGAAATGATGCAACAGGAAATTACTAGAATTCAAAATCAATTGAATGAAGTGTTGATTCAACAAGAAGTGTTTTCTAAAATAAAAATCGTGGAAAATAAAACGATTGGATTAGGAAGTTATGTTGAAACTACGATGGGAAATTTCTGTATGGCATGTAGTTTTGGTGAAATTATTTTCGAGAATAAAAAGATTTTTGTCTTATCAACGCAAACTCCTTTGGCTAAAATATTAGTAGGCAAGTCGGAAAAATATTCTTTCGAAATGAATGGAAAAACTTTTCAGATTAATAAAGTTGATTAGAAAATTTTACTTTATTCATTTTTAAATTCAATAGAATAAAAAAAGGACGTTGCCAAGCAACGTCCTTTTTAATTGAAAAGTATGTATTAGAATTGTGCAGTTTCCGTACTTTCAGCCATTGCTGTAGTAGAAGAAACTCCTTGTTGCACGGTATTTTGTACGTAATCGAAATATTGTGTTCCTACAAAAGATTGATGTTTTACTGCTGCAAAACCTTCTTCTTGTAACGCAAATTCTCTTTCTTGTAATTCTGAATATCCAGCCATTCCTTTTGCTTTATATGCTCTCGATAATTCGAACATAGAAGTATTCATTGCATGGAATCCAGCTAAAGTGATGAATTGAAATTTGTATCCCATTTCAGCTAAATCTTCGCGGAATGTTTCCATTTGAGCTTCAGTTAAATGTTTCGCCCAGTTGAATGATGGCGAACAATTGTACGCTAACATTTGATTTGGATATTGTTCTCTAATCGCTTGTGCAAATTCTCTTGCCATTCCTAAATCTGGATTAGATGTTTCCATCCAAATTAAATCAGCGTAAGGTGCATAGCTTAATCCGCGATTGATTCCTTGTTCCAATCCATTTTTTACATTGTAAAAACCTTCTGATGTACGACTTCCTTTAATGATAAAAGATTGATCTCTTTCATCGATGTCCGAAGTAATTAAGTTAGCAGCTTCAGCGTCGGTTCTTGCAACTAATAAAGTAGGAACGCCGCAAACATCGGCAGCTAAACGTGCTGCAACCAATTTATTAATGGCTTCTTGAGTTGGAACTAAAACTTTCCCGCCAAGATGTCCACATTTTTTAGCAGAAGATAATTGATCTTCGAAATGAACACCAGCAGCGCCAGCTTCTATCATTTGTTTCATCAATTCGTAAGCATTCAAGTTTCCTCCAAAACCTGCTTCAGCATCAGCAACGATAGGAACCATATAATCAATGTTTCCTTGTTGAGTAACCGATTGTATCTCATCTCGACGACGCAAAGCATTGTTGATACGTTTTACAACCATCGGAACCGAGTTGGCTGGATAAAGAGATTGATCTGGATACATTTCTGCTGAAAGATTTGCGTCTGCAGCAACTTGCCATCCCGAAAGATAAATCGCATCTAAACCTGCTTGTACTTCTTGTATGGCTTGATTTCCATTCAAAGCACCTAAACCTGCCATGAATGTTTTTGAATTTAAACCTTTCCAAAGCTTTTCAGCGCCTAATTTTGCTAAAGTGTATTCGATGTCCAAAGAACCTCTTAGTCGAATAACTTCTTCTGCTGAATAAGGACGAAGAACGTTTTTCCAACGTGGATTAGTTTCCCAATCCTGCTGAATTTTCTGAATTCTTTCTTGATTGCTCATAATTGTGTTTTTTGTGTTTTGTTTATGAATGTGTGTTTGTGTATTTCTTTTTGTGTGTGTCTTTGTTATAGGGGCTTAATCAATATACTTATAGGCTTCTAATGTTAAAAATTCGGTAAATTTATGAGATAGAACTAATTCATCGAAAATTTGAATCGCTAATTCAAATCTTCCATTTCGGTAGTTTTCTTCTCCAACTAATTCTTTTATTTTTTGAACCTCTTCGGCTCTTAATTTTTTATATTTATCGCTGTTAAATTCAGAACCATCTTCAAGCTTAATGTGTTGATGTAACCATTGCCAAACTTGTGTACGAGATATTTCTGCTGTTGCAGCATCTTCCATTAAGTTGTAAAGAGCAGCAGCTCCACGACCAGACAACCAGCTCTCGATATATAAGATTCCAACGTTTATGTTGTCTCTTATTCCTTGTTCTGTTACGGTTCCTTTTGGAAGTTCTAACAATGCTTCTGCTGTTGTTACAACATCTTCACGTTTGTTATCAATTTGATTTGCTTGAGGCATATATTCGTTAAAAACATTCATTGCAACTTCTACTAAAGCAGGATGCGCAACCCATGTTCCATCATGTCCATTTTTTACTTCGCGAAGTTTGTCATTCTTCACTTTTTCAAACGCAATATCATTGGCTTCTTTATCATTTTTAATTGGAATTTGAGCAGCCATTCCACCAATTGCATGAATATTTCGTTTGTGACAACGCTGAATAACAGCTTGCGAATACGCTGCCATAAAAGGCGAAGTCATGGTAACTTGCGAACGATCTGGAACGATAAAGTTTGGGTGTTTTTTGAATTTTTTGATATAAGAAAATATATAATCCCAACGACCACAATTTAGTCCAGCGATGTGTTCTTTAAGTTCGTAAATAATCTCATCCAACTGAAAAGAAGCAGTAATTGTTTCAATTAAAACAGTCGCTTTAATAGTTCCTTGTGGTAAACCCATGTAGTTTTGTGCAAATACAAATACATCGTTCCACCAACGTGCTTCTAAATGATGTTCTAATTTAGGAAGATAGAAATAAGGCCCACTTTGCTTGGAAAGTAACGTGTGTGCATTATGGAAAAAATATAAACCAAAGTCAAATAGTGAGCCTGATATTTCTTGTTTATCTATTATGATATGTTTTTCATTCAAATGTAAACCTCTCGGTCTTACGATTAAGACAGCTGTTTTTTCGTTTAATTGATACTGCTTTCCATTATTCTCAAATGAAATAGTACCATTCACAGCATCTCTTAAATTCTGTTGTCCTTGAAGATTGTTATCCCATGTTGGAGAATTACTATCTTCAAAATCTGCCATAAATGTTTTGGCTCCAGAGTTTAGTGCATTGATCACCATTTTACGATCAACTGGTCCTGTTATTTCAACTCGACGATCTTTTAAATCATCTGGAATAGGAGCAGCGTGCCAATCGCTATTTCTGATATTTTTTGTTTCAGAAAGAAAAGAAGGGAAATTTCCTAAATCAAAAAAGATTTGTCTTTCTTTTCTTTCGGCTAAAAGTTCTAAGCGTTTATCGTTGAAATTTTTGTGCAAAGCACTTAAAAATTCAACAGCTTCTTTCGTTAAAATATCTGGATAACTATCCAGTACTTTCTGCGATAATTTTAAATCAGTTGTAATAGAATCCATTCTTTGTGTTTTTTTTGTAATTTTGGTTTTGGTTATGAAAGCGGAAGACATACTTCTAGCGAACGTTCGCTAAATTATGAAAATTCGTTTACATTTACCAAATATTTTTTTAGAAATTATGCAAGAAGAATATATTAAATTAATTTTCGGGTTAAAATTAAAGCAGGTTAGAAGTTCTAAAGACTTGTCATTGTTTAAGTTATCTAAGTTAACTGGGCTTTCTAAATCTTACTTGAATGAAATAGAAAAAGGTAAAAAATATCCGAAAACTGATAAGATAGTTGCACTTGCTGAAGCATTAGAAGTTCCTTATGATGAATTAGTTTCGTTGAAATTAGATAAAAATTTGGCGCCTGTTGCTGAGATTTTACAATCTAATTTATTACAAGAAATTCCTTTGGAATTGTTCGGAATTGAAGAAAGAGATTTAATTGAAATTATTTCGAATGCGCCGATGAAAGTAAATGCTTTTATCTCTACTTTGATTGAAATTGGGAATAATTATAATCTAACTCGCGAGAGTTTTTATTTGGCTTCATTGCGTTCTTTTCAGGAAGCGAACGATAATTATTTTCCTGAAATAGAATCTTCTGCAAAGAACTTTCTAAAAGAATATTTAGTTGATTCTGATGATTTTGTTTCGAATGAAGCAATGGAAGAAATCTTAAAAGAAGAATACAATTACTCAATTATTTATGAAGATTTCAGTAATCTAGGAGCAAAGGATTTGGCTAAGTTGCGTTCGATTTATATCAAAGAAAAAAATCTTTTGTATATTAATTCAATCTCGGATAATGATCAAAAACGATTTATTTTAGCGAAAGAATTAGGTTATAATTATCTTGATTTGAAGGAGCGTTTGTTCACTTTTTCGTGGGCAAGTTTTGATAATTTTGATCAATTGTTGAATAATTTTTATGCTTCTTATTTTGCAGGAGCATTGTTGTTGCCAGAGGAAAAGTTGTTAAAGGATATGCAGGATTTATTTGCTGTTGAGAAACATGATTTGTCTAAATTTCAAGAAATTTTCGGAAAATATACCGAATCCCCTGAAACAGTTTATCAACGAATGACGAATTTGTTGCCGAAGCATTTTAATATTCGAGATTTGTTTTTCTTACGTTTATCATCAAAATTTGGTTCAAATTCTTATAAATTAACCAAAGAATTGCATCTTAATCAGCAACAATCGCCGCAAGCAAATGAAACGGACGAGCATTATTGTCGTCGTTGGGTTTCATTGAATGTCTTGAAAGAACTGGAACAAGATGAGAATAATCGTCATGAAATATCAGCTCAGATTTCGTTTTATCCGTTCAATAATAATCAAAAATATTATGTGATTTCTTCTGCAACGAAAGATCCATTTAATCCAAATTATTTGCGAAGTGTAACGATAGGCGTTTTGTATAAATCGGCTCAGCGCAAAGTGAAATTTATGAATGATCCGTCGATTCCTGTAAAAGAAGTTGCTGTAACTTGTGAAAATTGTGGAATGAAAGATTGTGAAGAGCGTGTTGCAAAACCTATTCGTTTTGATAAAGCAATTCGAAATAAGCGACTAAATGTTACGATAAATGATTTTATAAAGGAGCAAAGTAAATAATAGTTTAAATCAAAAAAAAAGGAACTTCAAAAAAGTTCCTTTTTCTATATTTTTATTCGCTTAATTCTAACCAACGAAATTCTTTTTCTTCTAATTCATCTACAATTTTTTGTAGTTCATCTCCAATTGTGGCTATTTTGTCATAACCTAGATTTGGATCAGAAAGTAAACTAGTTAATTCTTCTTTTTTAGCTTCAAGAATTGGCAAAGATTTATTGATTTCTTCTAATTCTCGTTGCTCTTTAAAGGATAATTTTCTTGGTTTAGCTTCTTTTATTTTTTCTTTTGATTCTACTTTTTCTTGAATAGAAATTTCTTTTTCGGCTTTCTTTTCCTCAGATTCTGGTTTGTTTTTATTCTCGATATGATATTCCGTATAAGTTCCCATATAACGAGAAACTTTTCCTTCTCCTTCGAAAATCATTAATTCATCAACCACTTTATCCATAAAATAGCGGTCGTGCGAAACAACTAATAAACAACCTTGATAATCTTCTAAGAAGCTTTCTAGAACTGTTAAAGTAGGTAAATCTAAATCGTTTGTGGGCTCATCAAGAATCAAAAAGTTTGGATTTTTATATAAAATAGCCAACAATTGAAGACGTTTTTTCTCTCCACCACTCAATTTGGAAATATACGTATGTTGTTGTTCTGGCGTGAATAAAAACATTTCTAAAAATTGTTCTGCACGCATTTCTTTTCCACTTGCAAGCGGGAAAAAATCAGCAATATCTTTTACAAATTCTATTACGCGCTCATCTTCTTTAAAATCGATTCCGTCTTGTTTAAAATGTCCGATATTCAACGTTTCTCCACGTTCAATAATACCAGAATCGGCAGGTTCTATTCCTTCTAACATTTTCAAGAAAGTCGTTTTCCCAACACCATTTTTTCCAACTAAACCAATTTTTCCACCTCGTGCAAAAATATAAGAGAAATCATCTAATATTTTCTTTTGACCAAATGCTTTTGAAACATGTTCCATTTCGATGATTTTTTGACCCAAACGTGTCATGACCATCTCTAATTTTACTTGTTGGTCGATAATTTTATGTTTAGCAACTTTCTCTGTATCATAAAACGCATCGATACGAGATTTAGATTTTGTAGTACGCGCTTGTGGTTGACGGCGCATCCATTCAATTTCTTTACGGTAAAGATTTTTCGCTTTATCAATTGTCGCATTCTGATTTTCGATTCGCGAAGCTTTATTGGTAATATAAGTTTCGTAATTTCCGGAATGTACATACAATGTTTTGTCCTCCATTTCGAGAATTTTGGTACAAATTGCATCTAGAAAATAACGATCGTGCGTAACTAAAATTAATGTTTTGTTTTCTTTGTTCAAGAAATATTCAAGCCATTCTACCATTTCAATATCCAAATGGTTGGTAGGCTCATCTAAAATTAAAAGAACATATCCAGTTTCGAAACTTAAATCAATTAAAAATTTCGCCAATGAAATACGTTTACGTTGACCACCAGAAAGTTTTCCAATTTTTTGATCCAAAAAATCAATCTTCAATTTCGATAAAATTTCTTTGATTGTTGGCTCTACTTTCCAAGCGTCTAAAAGATCCATTTTTCCCATCAAATCTATTAATTCTGGGTTTGTAGGATCACTTTCAATCATGTTTTCATATTGACGAACAATATCTAAAACTTCATTCGAATGATTGAAAATATATTCTTCACTTTTTAAATTTTCGTCAAAATCATCACTTTGGTCTAACATCAAAATTTTAACACCTTTATTTGGACGAACTTCTCCAGAATCGGCTGTTTCTAATCCGGCTAAAATTTTAAGTAAAGTAGATTTTCCACTTCCATTTTTTGCAACGAATGCAATTTGATCTCCTTCGTTTACATGAAAATTAACATCTTCAAATAATGTTCGGATTCCGTATGATTTGGTTAGATTTTCAACTGTTAGAAAATTCATGGTTTATTATCTGTATTTGTAAATTAAAAAAAGAAACTAAATCTTTTCTGTATCGAGTTCTTTCATCGATTGTTTAGCTTTTCTTATTTTAACGATTAGAATAGCCAAAGATAAGACAAAGCAAATACTTCCTATTACAATTAGATTATTTAAATAAGGTTGAATTAATGCTGGATCGCCTTTTTCGATGAAAAGGATTCGAAATATTTTCAGATAATGTGTTAATGGAATACAATCGGCAATTCCTTGAATCCATTTTGGCATTTGACTTAATGGCCATGTAAATCCACTTAAAATGAAACTTGGAGTTGCTACCACCATTAAAACTTCGGTTGCTTTTAGTTGGTTTGGAAGGAGAATGCTGACTAAAAATCCTAAAAAACAAACAGCTAATATAAATGCAAGGGATGAAGTGAAGAATGGCCAGAATTCTGTTTCTAATTTCATTTCATAAAACATTCCAAAACAATAATATAATGCGTAAATAAATATAGACATAAATAAATAGGGGAATGTTTTGACGAATAGAATCGTAAATGGATTGGATGATTTTGAGATTAATTCATTAAATGTTTTATTTTCAAATTCTGATGCAAATGAAAGTGCTAAACCTAATAATAAAACTTGCTGAAAAACAGTTAACAAAACACCTGGAAGCATAAAGTATAAATAGTTTCCGCTCCTGATATTTTGTCGAATCATTGTAGATTTGAATGGTTCGTAACTTTGCGTGGCTACATATTCCGGAACGCCTTGTTTGCGCGCTGTCTCAATTGAAATTCCAGCTTTCATGGTTGTTAAAACAGTTGTAATTGCAATAGCGGCTGTATTGGATGTTAATGTATTTGAACCATTTACGAAATAAGCTATTTCTGGGATTTTTCGCTGTAATAAATCAGCTTGGAAGTTCCGAGGGATAACAACGACAACTTCAGCTTCGATTTCTAAAGCTTTATTCTTCGAATTAAATGTTGAAGGAAGAACTTCAGCTACTTTTACCGATTCGTTATCATTTAACATGTCAATGATTTTTTGACTTGTTGTTGTATGATCTTCGTCCACAACAATAATTGGAATATTGGTTACATTTCCTTTTTTGTAGACATTTCCAATCAGAACACCATACATAATAGGTGCGCCCAAAAACAAAATTGGCAAAACAGGATTCTTGAAGAAAAGTTTGAATTCTCGTATGATTAAATGAAAAATAGTTTTCATCAGAATTTATTTAGCGTTAAGATCTAAAATTACATTTGCTTTTGTCAAGAGTTGAGCTGCTTGTTTATAATCAACAGGAACTACTTTTACTTCATATTGCGATTGTTGTTGATCGATATCAGGATAAGCTGTCGAGATATTTGCATACGAATTAAGTACTTTTATCGAAACGATTCTACCTTTTAGAATCATGTTGTTTTTGTAAGGAACTTTTAAATTAACGACTTGATTTTTTTGCAATTGCCCAATTTTATTTTCTGGAATTGTAAATCTAAAAAATGTCGTTTCTTCCAAAATTCCATTTGCAATAGAATATCCAGCTAAAGCCAATTCTCCAACTTTTAGATTGATTGTTTCTACTGTCATATCTTGTGGCGCCTTTACATATCTTTCAGCTTCTGCAACATCCACTTCTTGCAAAGCACCCAAAGCACGTTCTTTTTGTCCCAAAGCCATATGTTGTTGCTCGATTCTTGCACCATTTTCAGCATCGGCCAATTCTGCTTTTGCCGCTAAATATTGGTTTTTTGCACCTTGATATTTTGCGTAAACTTCGTCGTAACTTTGTTGCGGAACAAGACTATCACGAAGCATATTTTTTAGACGATGATTCGATTTTTCAGCATAATCTAATTGTTCTTTCAAACCTGCAACTTTTGCACGCAATTGTTTCAATTGATTGTCTGTTGCACCTTTTTTTGCCATTTCATATTGCGCTTCGGCAGAATTTACAGCACCTTCGGCTTGACTTTTCTTTGCATCAACTTCTGGTAATTGCAATACGAAAAGCGTTTGACCTTTTTCTACTTTATCACCTTCATGAACTAATATTTGATCAATTTTTCCTGGAATTTTTGATACAACGCTGATTTGATCGCGCTCAATTTTACCTTGAAAAATAGTTTGTTCTTCTTTTTTATTTTCTTTGTCAGATGATTTACAATTTGTAAAAAGAAGTAATCCGCTTAAAGCAAAAATATATGATAGTGTATTTTTCATGTTTTTAATTTGATAATTGATTAAATAATTCTCCAGAAGTTTGAAGTAATTCATACGTTTTAGAACGTTGATCTAAGATTTGAGCATAATAACCTAAGTTAGCTTTGTAATATTCATTTTCGGCTGCTAAACGTTCGGTAACATCTATCAATCCTTCTTGAAATTGTCTTGAAGCTATTTCTAAATTATTTGTTGCAATGGTATTTTGTTGATCATTTACTTTCAATTTTTCAGAAGAAGTTTCGTAATCAATTTTGTTTTTGCTTAATAATAAATTCAGCTTTTCTTCCGAATCTTTCAACTTATTTTCATTTATTAAAATATCAGTTTTTGCTTGGGCTAATTTATTTTTGTGTTGTCCGCCATCTAACAATTCCCATTTTGCTCCAATTCCGATTAAAATATTAGGAAACATCGTAAATTGATTCAGTTTCAAGTTAACATCTCCCAAAATATCAGAATCTTTCAACTTGAAACGGCTTCCGAAAATCGATGTATAATTGGTATTTGCAAATGCAAAAACTTGTGGCAAATGTGAACCTTTTTCTTTTTGGTATAAAAATTCATAAGCTTTTACAGAATGTTCAAGAGCTTTCAATTCTTTTTTATTTTCTAATGTATAAGTTGCCGAAAGAATGTCGATAGGAATAAGTTCGTATTGTATTTGTTGAAGATCTTGCTCAGACATATGTGTCAAAGTTTCTAATTTCTTGTACAATAATTTTCTATTTCCATTTAGTTCTACTTGTCTCGCGTCTAATTCTAGCATTGCTAATTTTATTTTCTCGCGATCGTACGGAATTGCTAAACCATTCTGAATTGCTTTTTGAACTTTTAGATGTTCTTTATCTAATCGTTTTGAAGAATTAGAAATCAATTCTTCTACCTTAACCAATAACATCAATTGATCATAGGTTTGTAAAATATCTTTTGTAATTGTTTCTTTTTCGGCTTCTTTCAAATAATTTAATGCGGTGCTTTTTTCTTGAATTGCATTCAGCGCATTTGGGATTTGTAAGCCAGAAAATATAATTTGAGTAGCATTTACACCAACTGTAAATAATCCTGCTGAGGTATTAAATTTTTGATTTCCAGAAAATAATTCTGTGGATAATATATCGATTGATTTGGTTGGAATATCGATAAGTCCATTCGAATTTAAATAAGTTCCTGCAGCTATTGCAGATAAATTTGGTTGACGTTTACCTTTTACTTCGTCATATTGATAGTTATTTTTTTCAACTTCTAACTGTTTGTTTAATAAATCATAACTCGATTGAATTGCTTTTTCAATAGGTAGCTTAAGTTGTGGGTCAATGATTTGTTGTCCAAAACTCGAGAATGAAAAGAGCAAAGAGGCAAAAGAAAAATAATGTATAGTTCGCATTATTGTATTTTAGGATAAATTTAACAAAAAATATACCATGAATAAGATGTTTGCATTAGAAAGTGATTAAAAAATAAAAAATCCTGAAACTTTTTATAGAATCAGGACTTCCAAAAATTGCCAATAAGATGGCGCATAGTTCAATGTATTTAATATTTTTTATCAATAATTTCTAATGTTTGATTCAAAGATTCTTTCATCATTTCTTCTAAATAAGCCGTTGTGCTTTTATTGATTGTTTCGTCTATATATTTTGTACCACCAATTGTTTCGCTGTATTTTAAAACCTTATTTTTAAGATCTAAAATATTGATGTACACATATGTTTTCGCAATATATTTCTGTTTGTTAGAAGGATCATAATCAAAACCAGGTTTTACGTTAATCAAAATTAAATCATCTTGATTAATGGATTTCTTTAAATCATTAAAATTAACTTGATTGATATTTTCTTGTGTAATTAATTCATTTGGAATTAATTTTTTATCATATTTATCAATCATTTGATAAGTGTATTTGTTATCCTTCAAAATTTCAACAGATTTATCTCGAATAGTTTTTACAATATCAAATTTAGAATTTAATTGTTTCAGTTGATCTTCAATTGGTTTTGAACTAATATTTTGATCTAGATTTTGTGAATTATGATCGAAAAATCCAATAGAATCTATGTTAAGCAAAACTCCAACTGTGTTAACAGGAACGTCTAATGCGCTTTCGTAATTTTCTGTATTAAGCCCTAATTCTTTTGGAGCTTCTTTTTTTTGAGAGCAAGATTGTGTTAAAAAAAATGCACTAACTATAAAATAAACCAATTTTTTCATACGCTACCTATTTATCTGTTTAAAGGTAATGATTTATAATGTTTTAAAATAGAAAATTTCACTAAAAGTTTTCTTCTTCGTCATCGTCAAATGTTTTGGCAATTTTTTCGATATTTAAGCTTTTTGCCATTGCATCGAAAATCTCTTTGTATGTGCCATTCATTTTATATACATCCTCGTGAACACCATGTTCAACAACTTCCCCTTGCTTCATGACATAAGTAAAATCGGCATCAATAATTTGTGAAATGCTATGCGAAATTATAATAACTGTTCGGTTCTTTTTTATCGCATCTAAACTATTTTTGATTTGCTCAGTTGCAATTGCATCTAAACTTGCTGTAGGCTCATCTAAGAAAATGATCGGAGGATTTTTAAGGAACATTCGAGCGATAGCTATACGTTGTTGTTGTCCTCCAGATAGCAATAAAGCTTTGGATTGATAACCTTCTGGCAAATCCATAATTTGTTCATGAATATATGCACCTCTTGCAGCTTCTTCTATTTCTTCGAAAGTTGCATTCACATTTCCGTAACGAATGTTTTCTTCAATTGTTCCATTAAAAATGTGATTTTTTTGTAAAACTAAACCAATATTTTCGCGTAGAAATTGTGTGTCATATTCTTCTAAATCAATTCCATCAAGTAAGATTTTTCCAGAATCTGGTTGATAAAATTTATCCAATAAATTTATCACAGTACTTTTTCCCGCACCCGATAAGCCAACCAAAGCAGTAATTTTATTTGGTTGAATTGTCATGTTAATATTTTTCAAGGCTTTGTAACCATTTGGATAAGAGAAATCTACATTTTTGATTTCGAATTTACCTTTTAAATGTGTTGGAATATAACTTCCTGAAGATTCTTTTTCGTCGTCAGCTTTCAGAATTCCAAAGAAACTTTCTGAATAAATCATCGCATCATTCATTTCATCATAAATACGATGCAATTGTCGAATAGGGGCTGAAACATTGTTGAACAACAGAATATGAAACATAATTGCTCCAATTGTCATTTGTCCATCCAAAACCAAATAAGCAGTTAGAATAATGATAATAACCACACCAAATTGCTCAATAAAAGATTTTAAACCATCAAAAAAGAAACTCGTTTTACGTGTTTGCATTTGATTATTAGTCAATTCTTTTTGCAAATCAAGTTGTTTTTTACCTTCGATATCTTCTCTGTTAAATGATTTAATAACGGTGATAGAATCGATAATACTTATTATTCCTTGTGATTTTTGTTCACGATATCCTCGAAGGTTTCTTCGCCAACCACTTAGTTTTTTCGCTTGTTGTTGTGTAATTATGAAATAAATTGGAATGATACAAAGACCAACCAATCCAACATAAAAATTAGCATTAAACATTAAGATCAAGGCAACTATGGAGTTTGCAAAAAGAGGTAAAATATCAATAAAAAAGTTTTGTACTAAACGTGTTAAACTTTCTATTCCTCTATCAATACGTGTTTGAAGTTTACCTGCTTGATTATCTTGATTCGTGTAAAACGCCATTCTGTACGTTAAAATCTTTTCGATAATTGCTTGTGCTAAATCTTGAGAAACTAAAATTCGAAGTTTTTGTCCATAGTATTTTTGTCCAAATGTGATAAAGGCATTCAAGATTTCTTTTGTCATCAAAACAATTGTAATGAATGAAATGATTTTTAGACCATCTTTCAATCCTTTTCCAGCTTCAACTAATCCATTTATAGAATCGACAGTATATTGTAAAATAAGCGCATTTACCTGCGAAGTAAAAGATCCAACTAAGGTTAAAAGCAAAGTTGCTATAACCAAAGAACGATATGGTTTTACGAATGGACTTAAATTTTTAAAAAGTTGAATAATTGTCATTTAGTTACTCTTTTAGAGTTTTTCTTTCACAAAAACGTGACCAACTTTTGTGAAATCATAAGCGATTTCGTATAAATATTCTAATAAATCTTCAATCAACTCAGAATCATTTTGTAAAGCCTCTGTCTCGATTTCTGTATAAATGATTGTATTGTCTTTAAAGTTTATTGTTTTTGGTAAATTTTCAGTTTCATATTCACCGTAAAGTCGAATGTTTTGAAGCAATAATTGTAAAATTTTCTTCATTAAACGAATATGTTCAGAGGTTAAAATAACCGAATTATTTTTCTTTAAAATTTTAACTAAACCAACTGAATATGAAACAAATGATTGATTGAAAATAGTGAATTTATTCAGCTCATTTGCATTTGCTTGTTTTCCTTTTGGTTCGGATATTACGCGTTGAAAAACAGAATTGATATTTGCCATTGCAATAAAAACATCTTTTCGGGCTAATTTGTATTCAGTTGTAGAAACTTCGTTGTCAGCTAATTTTTTAAAAATCAAATAAATGAATTCGTAATTGGCAATTAATGCTTTTTGAATATATTCATTCATATTATTTTTTTCCCAACTAGGTAAAATTAAATAACTTGAAATAAAGGCCATAAAACCTCCGATAAGCGTATCTATTAAACGCTCTTGTATAATCTCTAATGAATCTTTATGCGAATAAAAACTAAAGGAAATTAGAATATATGCGGTTAAATAAAATGTTCCAATCGCATATTTATTACGGATAAAAGTATAAGCCATCAACATAAAAATAAGCATTAAAGCAAATCGGATACTTTGTTGAGGAATTAGTAATAAGATTAAAACTCCAATTAATCCACCACCAATGGTTCCTTTCAAACGTTGAAAATTACGTTTTTTTGTTACACTAAAACCAGGTTTTAAGATTACCAAAACAGTCATTAAAATCCAATAACTATGATAAGTCATCGGGATAATAAATGTAACTCCATATGCTAATAACATAACAATAGACGCACGAATTGCATGTCTGAAAATTGAAGATTTTAGGTTAAGATGATCTTTTAATTTTCGTAATGGATAGTTGATTCTAGGTTCAAAATTTTTGGCATGATCCAATGGATTTTTCTTTTTTTCGGTGAAGGAATCATCGTAGAAAAACTTATGAATAAACTCTATTTTATAAACAATTTGTTTTAGATTGATGTAAACTTTAGATAAAACAATTGGTTTTTGTCCTTCGTCATACAATTCTTTGATTGCGTCATCAATCTTTTTTAGTTCAACTTCAAAATCAAAACTTGGCTTTTTTGGTCGTTTGTTCGAGTTGATGTGATAAGCAATCATTTTTAGCTCATGCGCCAATTTATTCATTAAATTATAAATTTTTCGCATCGCTTTTGTATTTCCATAAGCTTCTCTCATCTTCACATAATCATATTGATTCGCTGTTATACTTTCGAAAATATCGACTAAATCAGAGAAAATAAATACAATAGAACGTCCAATTGGAGTTTGATCTTTTACTAATCTTTTGTTCGAAAAAACCAATTCTCGAACTAAATTTTGTTTTTCGTTAATTACAACATGTTCGTCAATTAATTTTTTGATAATATCATCGTAATTAGAATCTATATCAAACATGGAAGCTTTAATTCGAATGTATTCAGAAGTATGAATCATTGTATCAGCTAAATTTTGTTGCGCCATTCGATACGGACGAAACGTTGTAATAGCCAAACTAAAAATTGTGTACCAAGCTGCTCCAGCAGTTACATAAAATGCAATATCAAAAGGACTTAAATCATTTCTTAAATCATTCATATTCATTACCATGGACATCATGATAACCATTCCGAGTGCACTTGTTCGCTGGCCCCAAACCGTTAACATGTTAGAACAGAATACGATAAGTGTTAAGCAAATCCCTAAAAATATTGGATAGTTATTGATCGTTTTTGTGAAATACGAAACGATAAAAATCATTAATACGGAAAGCCACATTAAGTTTCGGCGTTCTTTAAAAGGACCAGGCGTATCTGTCATATGCGCTAAAACAGCACCCAAACTTATTGTTACACCAACATATAAATAGCCAAACGAACTTGCTAAAATAGGAGGAATAATAATTGCTAAAGAGGTTTTTAAACCGTCTGAAAGCGCTTCGCCATAGATAAAGTTTTCAATCTTATTTCTGAGTTCCAAATGTTATATTTTAGGGTTGAGAATTCTTGCATAAAATTAATACAACTTTTTCCGAATCCCAACTAAACTCTTGAAGTTTTTAAGATATGAAAACCATCTATACTTTGTGTAAAAATTAAAGTAGTTGAACCGCCATCAATAATTTTAAATTTTTTCTTGATCACATCTATTGGTTGATTATAATTTTTGACCAATACGTTTGCTTTCATTTTTAAAATTTCTTTTTTAGGATGAATAATTTGCTCTTCAATCAAGTAAATTTTTCCAGGAAAATTCTCCAAAAGTTCATCCGAAGTATATAAATGTGTATTTTGATGAAGTTTATGAAGATTAAATTTTTCGCTCAATAATTTGAAAGCTCCAGTTTTTAGAATTGCAACATTTGGTTCGTAAATATATTTTTGAATTCCACCGAAACTTGCATTAGAATGATATTCGTCCTCAAAATTGAAAGAGAATTCGGGGTGATTATTTTCTAAATTAATTGCTTTAATCAGAGGATTTTTAGTCGAAGAATTTTTATCCAAGATAATTAGAAAATCTTTTACCTCGTTTTTTAATGCAACAATATGTATTTCGGAAATCGAATCAATTTGTTGTAGAGTAGAAGTGATGTCCAATAAAGGCGAAAGTTTGATGATAATTTTGTCTGATTTTTCGAAAAAAGTAGGAATCCATTCCAGAATATTTGGTTCTAAATCTTCTAAAATAAACTTTCTTCCACTCGAATTTCTTCGTGCAGGATCAAGATAAATAACATCGAATTTTAAAGTAGGATTTTCTTCAAAAAAAGACTGAAAAGTTCCTGTATAAGTTTCTAAATTTGGTGCTAAAATTTTTGCATTATGTTGCACAATTTCACTTAAATCAGGATTTTGTTCGATGTGATATACTTTTTCAAAATTCTTGGCAAAAGCCATTGTGTCAATTCCGAAACCAGCAGTTAAATCAATCAAATTTTTTCCTTTAACCAAAGTCGATTTATAATTTGCAGTTGCTTCCGAACTTGCTTGTTCTAAGTTAATAGAAGGCGGAAAATAAATATTTTCTGTCGAATAAAGTGTTGGAAACTTATGTTTTGAAACTTGAATTCCTTTTAATTGTTGTGCAATTTCAGCAGAAGAAATTTCATCAAATAACGATTTTTTTAAACCAATAGATTTGAAATCTTCGTGTTCGATTGTTTTCAGATAATCTTGAAATTCTTTTGTTAAAATAGTTGGATTCAAATGGTTGTTTTTTGAAGTAAAATATTACATTATTAACTACAAAACTTCAGTATCCATCACAGTTACTGAAGTTTCGATTATATTATTGAGTTCGTTTTATTAAATTGATTTCCAATTTATATAAAAACTATTTTTTCTCTTCTTTTTCAGCCAAACGAGTGGGTACAATCGGAATAAAAAGAGCTTGTTTTACTACTTTTTCTTTTGGCGATTTTGCAATCACATCGGCAGGATTTCTAAATTTGTTTACACCAATTAATTTAATAATTTGCTCATCGAAATCTTTTTGTTCTTTTTTCGCGCTTGTGTAAACAAAATCTTGAATAGTTTCGTTTTGTAAAGCATTCACAAATCCACCTGCGTTTTGTATTGTTTTGAATAATTCTAACGCATTTTCTGCCATTTGATTAGTCAAACTTTCAATATAAAAAGAACCTGCAGCAGGATCTGTAAATTGGTTTAAATAAGATTCTTTTTGCAATAATAATTGTTGTTTAGCAGCCAATTCTAAACCAAAATCTGATTCTTCATTTACTTCATCATACGATTTTACGAAAACAGCATCACTCGATCCGAAAATAGCAGAAGAAGCTTCTACAGTAGAGCGGATAAGGTTGTTGTAAATATCTAATTTAGATTTATTGCGATCAGAAGTTGAAGTGAAAATAAATGCTTCGCTTTCTTTGTTATATTGTTCTAAAATGATTTTCCATAAAAAACGGAATGCTCTCAATTTTGCGACTTCGAAGAAATAATTACTTCCTACAGCGAATTTAAAATAGATTTTATCTGCAATATCAGCTCCAAAATGTTCTAAATATTCTACAGCGTGTGCAAGCGTTATAGCTAGTTGTTGAACATGATTTGCGCCAGCATTTTGATAAACATCTCCTTGAATAGAAATGACTTTTTCGAAGTTATTTAATTTCAACGCTTCTTTCAATAATTTTTTAGATTCTTTTTCCGAATCATTTAGCCAAAGTCCATTTTGAGCTAAATATCCAAAAATATCTAAATCTAAATATTTTAAATTTGGAAGTTCATCTAGGGATTTCAATTCAGAAGTTCCATCATATTTTATGAATAAATCTAAATAATTTGGAAGTTCTAACGATGAATTTAGTTGATTTTGTTGAATCAAATATCCATAAAGAAAACTATAATCTTGGTTTTTATTTCCAGTATATTTCGAAATAATTTTCCAATCTTTTGCTGATTTTGGTAAAGGTTCTACAGCCGAATAATCAATATCGTCTTTTGTATAGAGCGGTTTCACATTGATTTGATCATTTGTTCCCCAAACTAAAGTTTGATTATATTCTAAACCTTTGAGCTCGACTTGAACTTTATTTTTCCATTCTTTTTCAGAAATCGTATCAAAATCTTCAAATAATTTACTCATTTTCTTTTTTTTGTGGCTTTTCTACTTTTTCTTCTTGAATGATAAAAATATCTTCATCATCTTTTTTCAAGAAATGCTTTTCTCTTGCAATTCTTTCAATTTCGGCAGGATTACTATTTAGTTGATTCAATTTTTCAGATTCACTATCCAAGTGCTCTTTATAATATTGTTCATCAACTTCTAATAATTTTATTTGTTTATCTAACTCGCGATGTACAAAAAAAGAATTTTGATCGAAAAAGATCATCCAAACAGCAAATGCAATCGTTAATATAAAGTAACGATTCCAAATAAATTTGAATACGAATGTATCCTTAATTTTTCTTTTTGGGATTTCTGGCGTAAGTTCTTCGTCAAAGATCTCTTCCGATTTTTCTTTCATTATACAATAGTTTTAGAGTTTAGTTTTTCTTTAATTACAGTTGATAAAACTTTAATTGCAACAGAATTTTTCTTTTTCATGTTTGGAATAATAATGTCTGCAAAGTTTTTAGATGGTTCTATAAACTGTTGGTGCATTGGTTTTAAGGTTTTTTGGTAACGTGTTAAAACTTCGTCTAAATCACGTCCACGTTCTTGTATATCGCGACGTACACGACGAATTAAACGTTCGTCAGAATCAGCATGAACAAATATTTTCACGTCAAATAAATCACGTAGATCAGCATCTGTCAAGACCAAAATTCCTTCTACAATAATAACTGATTGCGGATGCGTTAAAATTGTTTCTTCCTTGCGGCTGTGTGTAATAAATGAGTAAACAGGCTGTTCAATTGAAACTCCGTTTTTCAATAATGCAACATGTTCTTTTAGTAATTCGAAATCAATTGATCTTGGATGATCAAAGTTGATTTTAGAACGTTCTTCAAAAGATAATTCAGGATGATCTTTATAATAATTATCTTGAGAAATTACGATGACACTTTCTGCATTAAGATCTCTTAAAATATTATTTACAACAGTTGTTTTACCTGAACCTGTTCCTCCTGCAATTCCTATTACCAGCATTTTTGTTTTATTAATTTTTTTAATTTCGTTTAATGTTTCCATTGCAAGAGTTCTCGTAAAATTTTCTTAAAGATAAAATTTTCCTGTAAGAAATTAAAATAAAAGAAATTGATTCTTGCAAAAAATTTAAATGTTGTCGTGAAGGAGTTTTGGTTGATTGATTTTGAGAAAAGGAATAATTCTCAATCCATTTAAAAAAAGATTGATTTACTATTCGATTATTTGGATGTATACTAAACATTTAGGTTCATTAACATAAAAAAAGTACTTTGCAGTACTTCGTTTCTCTTAATCGGATACAAAGGAAAGAAAAAATAATAAAAATTTTATCTTTTTTATCATTATATTTATAAAATCAGAACCATTATAAAAAACTAAATTATGAGCGACTTAATCTCAATGTCTACTATCTTTTCATTATTTCTCGGAATAGGATTAGCTGCGGCAGCTGGTTTCCGGATATTTCTACCTTTATTTGTATTGAGTTTAGCTGTGAATTTAGGTAAAACATTCATTAATCTTGATGAAAGTTGGCTATGGCTTGGAAGTACACCAGCAATAATAACACTTGGAGTAGCAATGTTGGTAGAAATTGGTGCTTATTATATTCCTATTGTAGACAATTTATTGGATACAATTGCTGTTCCTTTAGCAGGAATTGCAGGAACTATAGCGGTCGGAATTACGATGCCAGAAATGAATGAAGTTGCAACTTGGGCTTTGGCTATTATAGCAGGAGGAGGAACTTCGGCAGCAATTAGTGGTACAACTGCAGCAGCAAGAGCAGTTTCAACAACCACAACTGCGGGAGCAGGAAATTTTTTAGTAAATACAGGAGAAACATTCAGTTCAATTGTGTTAAGTATTACTGCAGTTGTATTAGCCCCTTTGGCTTTTATCTTTGCTTTGATAATTTTGTATGTTTGTTATAAAGCGTATAAAAGTATTAGAAGAAGAGGTGATGAGTTGTTGGCTGATGAGTTATAAAAGAAGAACGATTTTAAAAAATTATATTAAAAAAAGCTAACCAAATAGGTTAGCTTTTTTGTTATTTTTCAAAAAATATTTAATCCCTTTTATATATTTTTTTATATTTTTCAAATGCTTGCATCAAATTTTCTTCGATGGCTTTTGGCATTCTTCTAGTTGCATCAAATTCGGTTGTTGAAAGTGATTTAAAATCTGAAAGAGTCGGAATCAAGTCGATTGAATTGACTAACATTTCAATTTCAGTTTCATATTGACGATAAGCCAATGAATGAAAAGTGTCATTTTTGTAAACAGGAATATGTCGTTGTTCAATCAAAAAACCTGCATCTGCTTCTGTGTTTACAAAATGAGTTGTAACACCTATTTCTATACCTTTAGTTATTGCCCATTTCAAGGAATCTAATCCTCTAGTGAAAGGTAAAAAACCAGGATGTGTGTTTATTATTTTGTGCGTTTCAACCAATTCGTCTGGCAATAATCCTGCACCTGCAATAATTACATAATCAGCTTTATAATCGTTCAATTGATTATTCAATTTTTCGACCGTTGTCAAGTTAAAATCATATCCAAAATTTTTACAAAATTCTTTTGGTTCAATTTGAATTGCTTTACTTGGACGATGCTGATAAATAGGGTTGAATGGATTTTCCCTTTGCACAAATGGCAAAGCAAATACACTTATATTTTGATATCCTTTGGCTTTCAAACCAGTTAAAACATCTTGTGTTTTGCGATGAGGTGTGTTGTAGGAGATTATTGCAAGTCTTGGTTGATTTATCATGCTTGGTTGATTAAATATTTTTTATGATAATCAACAACATTATCAATAGGTTTTCTTATTATATGTCCTACAGTTAAGTGATATTCAGCAGCAACAGAACGAATTACATCTTCGTAAATATGCGCTATTGAACCAATGAAATTTAATTCAGAATTACGTGCTTCTTCATAAGGCATAATTTGATATTCTATAAAAGAAGACATCGCATCATAAATGATTTTCTGAATAAATGGATCATTTTTATGTTCAACCACAAATTTATTGAAAGAAGCTAAATATGTGTTTGCAAATTTATTTTGGTACACATTTTTATTTAATTCTTCAATAGATAATTTATAATAATCATCAAATGCTTTTGCTAAATGAGGTGGCATTTTTTTTGTAAAGAAGGAACGTAATAAACGTTTTCCTAAATCATTTCCAGAACCTTCGTCTCCTAAAATGTAAGCTAACGATTTAGTTTCTTCTCGCATACTAGTTCCATCAAAATAACAAGAATTAGATCCTGTTCCTAAGATACAAACCATTGCTGGTTTTCCCATATATGTTGCGTAACAAGCGGCCAATAAATCATGGTCAACAACAAGTTCTGCATTCGTAAAGAAATTATTCAATCCATTTTTTATAACAGTATGCATCGCTTCACTAGAAGTTCCTGCACCATAAAAAAAGATTTTTGTAAAATCATTTGCAACAGGTGCAAAATCTTCATTTTTTTGTAATTCAGCTGTAATATCTTCTGATGTCACAAAATACGGATTAAATCCGATTGTACTTGTTCTAAAAACTTCATTAAGGTCACTATCTAAAATAACCCAATCCGTTTTAGTAGAACCACTATCTGCTATTGCAATCATTCTTTTTGTTTTGATATAATTGAGGATTGCTAAAATAATATTCTTTTAACAATGAACATAAAAAAAAGCCTGAAATTTCAGGCTTTTCTATAAAATAATAATTAATGTTCGTGACTATGGTCTACTACATCGATTTCGATGTACGTTTCCGATTGGTTTCCTGCTTTATCAATTAAAATTAATCCTAAATGATATGGTCCATCTGTAATACCTTCTTCTGGAATTGAAATTTTATAATTGAAAGCATATTCTTTTTTACCAGAAGGAATAGCTTCTTCTTTAGAGAATTCCCAAGGAATTTCTGCTGAGCTTAATGTTTCTACAGCTTTGGCAGAACGATGATTGTGAGTATGTCCATCGCCACCATAATGAAGATCGATTTTTACAGCGCCCAATTCAACATTATCTTTTAGAATTGCTTCTATATTAATGTCATCGCCTAAATGAAAGTGATCTTCATCTTTTGGAGAAAGCAAATTAATTTCTGGTTTTGTTGTATCTAATGAAGAATCATCTGATGAACAAGACGAAATGAATAAAGCTGATAATGTTATAAATGAATATTTTAAAATTGTATTTTTCATTGTTTTATTTTTTTGAATTGAATGATATTTTTTAGATTTTGGTTGATAGATTAAGAAACAAAATCTTGAGGTGGACCTCGTGTAAAATGATATTCAATTGCATGAAATTCTACTTTTTCTACATGTTCAAAATTTTCTTTTGTATGAAATTCTTCATTTGTTTTATTCTCAATTTTTGGTTCATCATGTGTATCAATAAAAATCGTATAAAATGTAAAATGATTACATTGATGATGGATAATCTCTTTCTTTTGATCCGAAAAATTTTGCGAATGATCGATTAAAGAAAAATGTAATTGATTGAAAACAGGTATCGAAAAAAGAATAATACTAAAGAAAAGTCCAAAAATAGGATGTCTCTTTTTCATTAATCAACTATTTTCCGAACGGAATTCCTAACATAACTTGTATATTTCTAGCTTGTTCTGGCAATTTTAATGCACGATAAAAACTAGTGTGATTATAATAGTTTTTATTCAATAAATTAGAAACCTGAAAACTTAAATTAGCATAGAAATTATTGAATTTAATTTTCGTTTTTCCTCCAATTCCGACCAAAAAATAACTTGGCGTAATATCTTCATTTTGTGCAATTTTATCTTGCTCAAACGTATATTTTCCGTTCGCAAAAAAGCTTAAATCTTCTAAGAAACTAAGATTTTGATTGATTTTGTAATTAATTTGTCCAAACAAATTATTGGCAGGAGTGAAGGGAAGATAATTTCCGAATTTTTTATTTTCTGTAATTTGACGATTGTATAGATATTCGTAAATAAGATTTGCATCAAAATTTTCATTGATTTTTTTACGAACTTCAAATTCAAAACCAGTTAATAAAGCCTTGCTTTGTGTATATTGATAGATTTGTCCGCCATGAGGAAGAATAGAAAATTGTCCCGAAGGTTTCAAGAAAATATAATTGCTGAAATAATATAAATATGGACTAATGGAAATATTCCAATCATTTTTATGAAAACCAGATTTAAAATCTACTGCGATTCCTTTTTCTACATCAAGATTTTCGTCTCCGCGTTCATGTCGAAAACTTCCATGATGAATTCCGTTAGAACCTAATTCTATAGCAGTTGGTAAACGGAAATTTGTTCCAACATTCAGGTTGAAATCCCATAAATTATTTGGCTGAAAAGTAGCACCAATCATTCCATTGAAATTACTGAAATTACGATTGATGGTTTTGCTTCGGTTTGCATAATAATCGGCAATTCCTGTCGAATTTCCTTTTTCTATTAAATAATTATATAAGAAATCATCAAAATAACCTTCAGATTTGAATGTTGAATAATCATAACGCAAACCAGCTGTTACTTTCCAAATATTTCCTTTTTTGAATTCTTCAATCAAAAATCCACTGAATATATTTCGATCATATTTTGGTAATAAATAATTGTAACCAGTAATATTATTGTTTTGTATTTGCGCTTGTGTGCCAATTATTGTTTTAAAATTTTTGCTATGATTATGTTCAAATTTTAATTGAGAATCATATGTCGATAAATTAAAATCTAATTCTAAATCAGGATTTTTTACAGGAGCTGGCTGATTTGCATAATGTGTATGAAATGAACTAATTTCTTGTCTACGATTGTTTTGATAACTTGTTAAAAATTTCAAAACATCTTTTGTGTTTAGTCTGAATTCATTTTCAGAAATTACTTTAAAATGATTCACCTTTTGATAAGGAAACTCTATATTTCTATGATTCCCATCATTCTGAAGTCTGTCTACAGAAGGAATTCCGTGCGAACCAGGGAAAAAACCAATTTTTTGATTCACATTAGAAACAGTTAAAATTGAACGAAATTTTTCGCCAATATATCCCGTTTGTATTTCAGCATTCAGATCTTGTCCTGCAGTATTTTTTACACGTTTGTTGTAAATTGGTAAATAACGATTTAGATAATAAATACGATCTGTAGTGGTTTTGTAATCTGCATAATCAGAATAAGAACCTTTTATTTTATAGAAAAAGTGGTCATTTCGAGCTTTTAAATTAAAACCGATTCCATAATTCTCATTTATCGATTGATACAATGCTTTTGCTTCTCCAGAAAATGAATTTTTAGCAGGCAAATTGTTGTTATTTATTTTGATAACACCAGCAATAGCTTCGTTTCCGTATTCTAGCGCAGCAGGCCCTTTTATAATTTCGATATCTTCTACATTTAAGGCATCAATTTCCAAACCATGATCGGCTCCCCATTGTTGACCTTCTTGTTTTACGCCATTTTCGGCAACAATAAGTCGATTGAAACCAAGTCCACGAATAATTGGTTTCGAAGCCGAAGATCCAATTCCTGAAGCATTAATTCCAGCTACGTTTTCTAAAGATTTTGCTAATGATCCTGCATAATTTTCTTGAATATAAGCTTGATCTACACGTTCTATATTTGCTGTAGAAAAATCGTGATGATGTCCTAAAACAGTAACTTCATCTAAGTTATAAGCTTTGTGAAATGTAAGTGTAAAAACAAATTTTTGTTGTGAATCGAATGTAATATTTTGAAAAAAAGGTTCGTATCCTTGTTCGTCAATTTGAACTTGATAAGTTCCTTTGTTCAGATTTTCAATCTTGAATTTTCCTTCAGCATTTGCGTGATATTCCTTATTATTGAAATATACAGTTACAAAAGGTATTGGTTTTTGATTTTTATCTATAATTTGACCTTCGATAATATTTTGTGCGAATAAATTTCCACACAAGAATGTAGCAAAAACACTACATTTTATGTTGATTGACATAAATACAATAATTTAATAACGTTAAAAAATAAGGTAGTTTTTCTTGAAATTAAATTGTGTAGGGGGAGCTCGAAGGCTTTTTTGAGTAAGTAATACAGCTTGTTTTACACGAGTTGTGTAAAGGTTTTTATCTTTTTGAACATAAGATTGTGTCCATTCGAATAATTCGATATCCGAATTGTTTTCAATAAAATGTTGATCGTAATGACAAATCGTACAATTGTGATCGTGTACGTTAGCATATTTATTTTTTTGCTCTTTGTGTTCTTTATTTAATGCATGATCCAAAATATGCACAGACTGATACACTGTCATAAACAGTGAAATCGTGAGCATGATATATTGGATAAATTTTTTCATTACAAGACAAAAGTAAGACATTATTTCATTTCTTTCAACTCTTTTAAGTTTTGTTGAAGTTTTCTTAAAAATAGAAAATAGATAATTCCATAATATATCGTTCCTATAATCACAATAAATGTAACTGCTGTTATAATGGCTATCCAACCATAAATGCTTGCGTTGTTAGCAATTAGTTGTATGTCATTTGCATGTTTGGCAAGGTAAATAGATTGTCCTAATTCATAGTAAAAAGGAGCAGAAGAAACAATTAAGCTTAATACTGTGAAAAGGATAAATAAGTTGACCAATTTGCGAAACGAAATGATGTTTTTCATTAAATCGACAACAGATTGATTAAGGTTTATTTTTTTGAAATAACGATAAGCCATTATCAAAAATCCAAATGTAATTATGATGCTAAAAACTGAAGTTATTTCGTAATTGTTAATTGTTTTTTCTTCAACTAATGTTGTAACTTGAGTGTTAAAGAAATTTTTTCCTGAAATCAAGACATATAAATTGTAAACGAGAAAAAGGATAAATTCACAAAAAGTGAATATAAATAACCATTTTATAGTCGTTGACGATTTTTTCTTTAACATTTGAAAAATTTGATTTTTATCAAACTTATCTTCTTCTTTTATGGAACCCCATATTGATTTTAAGTCATCTAACTCCATTATTGTTCCATTTTAGACATTATTTCTTTCAATTTTATTTTCACTCTGTTCATTTTTACACGAGCATTCACTTCCGAAATTCCTAAGGTTTCAGCAATATCTTTATAAGGTAAATCCTCTAAAAATAGTAGTACTAATGCACGTTCTACATCATTCAATAATCTAATAGCAGCATATAAAAGTGTGATGCGTTCTTCTAAAAACTCATCTTTGTCTTCAGATTTTAAATTTAGAAATAGAGCTTCATTATAATCCGTTTCGCTCGATTTTGTTTTTTTTCGGATTAATGTAATCGCAGTGTTTAAACTAACTCGATACATCCAGGTACTAAATTTTGAATCTCCTTTGAAGGAATCATAAGAGCGCCATAGTTGCAATACAATCTCCTGAAATAAATCGTCATGAGAATCCTTATCGTCTGTGTAGATACGACAAACCTTGTGGATGATTCCCTGATTTTTTTCGACTAATTCAGTAAAAATTTTTGCTTTATTATTCAAACTATTATCTATTGCTCTACTAATTTGTAGTAAAAAAAAGAATTATGTTACAAGTAAAAATTAAAAATCCTCTTATATCACTATAAGAGGATTAACCTAACTAACTTAAACCTATGAAAAGTTGTTCTACTTTTCTATTGCAAGTATAGATATTAATTATTTACCAAACAATATTTTTTTTAAAAAGTTCTCATAAAGGTATGCTGACTAACTAAGAATGATTCTAAACTATCCAAATATGTTAACGAAATGATATAATTCATTGTGATTACAGTAAAGGGATGATTAAATTTGTGGAAATATCTAAAAAATTAAACGAATTGCTTTATGGCAAATGAATCATTACTAAAATCGTCGATTGGTAAGAAGTTCGCGATGGCGCTTTCAGCGTTATTTTTGATCGTGTTCTTGTTACAGCATTTCGTGATTAATGCATTATCTGTTATTAATCCGAATGGGTTCAATGAAGTTTCGGCTTTCATGAGTGAAAACCCTTTTATTCAGTACTTAATGCAGCCTATCTTATTAATTGGTGTAGTTTATCACTTTGTAATGGGTTTTGTATTAGAAGCTCAAAACAAAAAAGCTCGTGGACCAGTTGCTTATCAGAAGTATAATGGAGCTGCAAATGCAACTTGGATGTCAAGAAATATGATTATTTCTGGGGCTGTAATCTTAGTTTTCTTATTATTACACTTGTATGATTTCTGGGTTCCAACAATTACAGATCATTACATTTCTCCAAATCCTGAATTTGCGCAAGGTAATTACTTTATGGATCACTTAAATCACATTTTTACATTAGAAAGTGCTTTAAGTTTTGTACGATTAGTAATTTACATTGTAGCATTTGTATTCTTATCATTACACTTACAGCATGGTTTTGCGTCAGCATTCCAATCTATTGGAGCTAGACATCGTAAATACACACCTGTAATTGTTGCTTTCGGAAAATGGTATTCTATTTTAATTCCAGCTGGTTTCATTATCATTGCTGTTTACCATTTTTTTGTTAAATAATTAAATAATATCAAGAAATGAGTATATTAGATTCTAAGTCTCCACAAGGAGATATCGCAAAACAATGGAGCGAACATAAAGCACACTTAAACTTAGTAGCTCCAAATAACCGTGATAAAATTGATGTTATTGTTGTTGGTACAGGTTTAGCCGGAGGTTCTGCTGCTGCTACTTTAGCAGAGTTAGGATACAAGGTTAAAGCATTCTGTTACCAAGATTCTCCTCGTCGTGCACACTCTATTGCTGCACAAGGAGGTATTAATGCTGCTAAAAATTATAAAGGAGATAACGATTCTATTTATCGTTTATTCTATGATACAATTAAAGGTGGTGATTACCGCGCTCGTGAGTCTAACGTTTATCGTTTAGCAGAAGTTTCTGGTAACATCATTGACCAATGTGTAATGCAAGGTGTTCCTTTTGCACGTGATTATGGTGGATTATTGGACAACCGTTCTTTTGGTGGTGTTCAGGTATCTCGTACTTTCTATGCAAAAGGTCAAACTGGACAACAATTATTATTGGGAGCTTATTCAGCAATGAATCAGCAAATCCACTTAGGACATATCCAAATGTACAACCGTCACGAAATGTTAGACATTGTACTTGTAGATGGAAAAGCACGTGGTATCATTGCTCGTAACTTAGTTACTGGAGAAATAGAAAGACATTCAGCTCATGCTGTAGTGATCGCTACTGGTGGTTACGGAAATGTATATTTCTTATCTTCTAATGCAATGGGTTCTAACGTAACTTCTGCATGGAAAATTCACAAAAAAGGTGCTTATTTTGCTAACCCTTGTTATGTACAAATTCACCCAACTTGTATTCCAATCCACGGAACAAATCAATCTAAATTGACTTTAATGTCTGAATCTTTACGTAACTCTGGTCGTATCTGGGTTCCTAAAAAGAAAGAAGATGCTGAAGCAATTCGTGCAGGTAAGAAAAAAGCTGTTGACATTAAAGAAGAAGACAGAGATTATTACTTAGAAAGACGTTATCCTGCTTTCGGTAACTTAGTTCCTCGTGACGTTGCATCTCGTGCTGCAAAAGAGCGTTGTGATGCTGGTTATGGTATTGAAGCAAACGAAACAGGAGAAGGAGTTTATTTAGATTTCACGAATGAAATTAAGAAAAAAGGTCGTGAGGTTGCTTTCGCAAACGGAGATCAAAATCCATCTGATGCTACAATTGAGAAATTAGGTAAAAAATGGATTGAAGAGAAATATGGAAACTTATTCCAAATGTATTACAAAATTACAGATGAGAATCCATACGAAAATCCAATGCGTATTTATCCTGCAATTCACTACACAATGGGTGGTGTTTGGGTTGATTATAACTTAATGTCAACAATTCCAGGATGTTTTGTTGCTGGTGAAGCTAACTTCTCTGATCACGGAGCAAACCGTTTAGGAGCTTCTGCTTTAATGCAAGGTTTAGCAGATGGTTATTTTGTATTACCTTATACAATCGCAGATTATTTATCAGCAGATATTCGTACAGGTAAAATTCCTACAGATACTCCAGAATTTGACGAAGCTGAAAAAGCAGTTAAAGATCAAATTCAACATTTCTTAAACAACAAAGGAACTAAAACTGTAGATAGTTTCCACAAACGTTTAGGAATTATCATGTGGAATAAAGTAGGTATGGCTCGTAATGCGCAAGGATTAAAAGAAGCGATTGCTGAAATTGCAGCTTTACGCGAAGAATTCTATCGCGATGTGAAAGTTCCTGGTGAAGCTAACGAAATGAATACTGAGTTAGAAAAAGCAGGACGTGTAGCTGACTTCTTAGAATTAGGACAGTTAATGGCAATTGATGCACTTAACCGTAACGAATCTTGTGGTGGTCACTTCCGCGAAGAGTATCAAACAGAAGAAGGTGAAGCATTACGTGATGATGAGAACTATACTTATGTTGCTGCTTGGGAATACAAAGGAGATGACATTAATACAGAAGTATTACACAAAGAAGAATTAAATTACAAATATATCGAGCTTAAAACTCGTAGTTATAAATAATCAAATCATTTTGCTTGATAACAAACATTCAAGCAAAATGTCAAAATATCATATAGAATTATGGCATCATCAAAAACAATCAGCATCACGCTGAAAATTTGGCGTCAAAAAAACGCTAATGCTCAAGGAAAAATGGAAACATATTCCTTAAAAGATGTTTCTACTGATTCTTCTTTCTTAGAAATGCTTGATTTATTAAACGAGCAATTAATAGAGGAAGGAAAAGAGCCAGTTGCATTCGACCACGACTGTCGTGAAGGTATTTGTGGTATGTGTTCTTTATTCATTAATGGTGAAGCACATGGTCCAGATAGAGGAGTTACAACTTGTCAATTACATATGCGTATGTTCAAAGATGGAGAAACGATTTATATCGAACCATGGAGATCTGCAGCATTCCCAGTAATCAAAGATTTAATTGTAGACCGTTCATCTTTTGATCGTATTCAACAAGCAGGTGGATATATTTCTGTAAATACTTCTGGACGCACAGTAGATGCAAACAACATTCCTGTAAACAAAATGAATGCTGACGAAGCGTTTGACGCTGCAACATGTATTGGTTGTGGAGCGTGTGTTGCAACTTGTAAAAACGGATCTGCAATGTTATTCGTAGGAGCTAAAGTTTCTCAATTCGCATTGTTACCTCAAGGGCAGATAGAAGCTGCACGTCGTGCTCAGAAAATGGTTGCTCAAATGGACTTAGAAGGTTTCGGTAACTGTACAAATACAGGAGCTTGTGAAGTAGAATGTCCAAAAGGAATATCTTTAGATAATATTGCACGTATGAACCGTGAATTTTTATCTGCAAAAATTGTATCACAAGAATAATTAAATTCTGATATATAAATAAAAAAAGAGCGACAAATATGTCGCTCTTTTTTTATTGTGATAATATGACATAAAAAAAAGGATTTCAATTTCTTGAAATCCTTCCCAATGTTGATATTCAATTTCTGAATAAATACATTGTAATTTGTTCTTTTTAAATAATTATAAAAAATATTTTATAATTGATAATTAAATAGAACAAATATTTATTGAATAAAAAAATGAAATATACTCATAATAACGAATCACAAATTATATGTAAATTATGAGTAAAATCGAATTTAAAAAGAACGTCTAGGGAAAAAAGGATTTCAATTTCTTGAAATCCTTCCCGAAATTTTTGATAATGATTTGAATTAATTTTCACCAAATATGAAAATTCTCTGTCGGCTTAAAAATTTCGTTATATATAGGGAAAAACAATTATTAATTTTAGTGTTCTGTTTCAAAACAACTGAACTATTTTGAAGTCCTGAACGAATAATTATTAATTCCTTGATGTAAAATTAATGACAAAAATCATGTTTTACAAATTTTTTCTAAGTAATTTTAAAAATTTAACACTTTAATAAATCTATTAAGAAATAAAAAATCCAGCACATTATGTGCTGGATTTTAAATTGAAAGCTCTAAAATAAAGAGATTTCTGTATTATTTAATGTTTTTAAAACTTCTATTGATAAAGTTTGTCAATTCTTTACCTTTTAACAAACCTTGCGATAATTTTGCTAAATCTAATGCTTGATTAATCAATGCATCTTTTTCTTCTTTCGATTCTTTTGCTAAAATTTCTGTCGCTAAATCTGAGTTTGCATTCACAACAACGTTATACATTTCTGGGAAATTGCCCATTCCAAACATTGCTGCTCCACCAGAAGCTTGCATGTCTTTCATACGACGCATAAATTCTGATTGCGTTATAATGAAAGGAGCATCTGTTCCAGATAAATCTTCTAATTGAATTGTGTAAGATTTATTGTTGATAGATTCTGTGATTTCAGTTTTCAATTTTTCTTTATCATCATCAGATAATTTAGAAATTTTCACTTCATCTTTTTCAATTAAATTATTGATATGATCTGCATCAACGCGAACAAAAGTTACATTTTCTTTCGTAGATTCTAATTTTTGAATCAAGTGAGAAGCAATAGGAGAATCTAATAAAATAACTTGATAACCTTTTTCTTTTGCAATTTGAATGTATTGATCTTGTGCGTCAATATCAGATGTATAAAGAACAACTAATTTACCATCTTTATTTGTTTGATTATCTTTGATTGCTGCATTTAATTCGTCCCAAGTGAAATATTTTCCATCAACAGTTGGATACAATGCAAATTTGTCAGATTTTTCGAAGAATTTATCTTCCGAAATCATTCCATATTCGATTACAACTTTTATGTCGTTCCATTTTTTCTCATAATCTTCACGATTTTGATTCATTAATGAAGACATTTTATCAGCTACTTTTTTCGTAATGTGTGCAGAAATTTTCTTTACAGCACCATCAGCTTGCAAGTACGAACGTGAAACGTTTAATGGAATATCTGGAGAATCGATAACACCGCGTAATAACATCAAGAAATCAGGAACAATTCCTTTTACTTCGTCTGTTACAAACACTTGATTTTGGTATAATTGTATGCGATCTTTATCAATATTAATGTTGTTTCCTAATTTTGGGAAGAATAAAATACCTGTTAAATTAAAAGGATAATCAACATTTAAGTGAATGTGAAATAATGGTTCATCGTATTGTGTTGGATACAATTCGCTATAGAAATTAAGATAATCTTCTTCTGTCAATTCAGATGGAGATTTCGTCCAAGCTGGCGTTGTATTATTGATGATATTATCAACTTCTATTTCTTCAGGTTTTGTTCCTTCTGGAGCACCTTCAGGTAAAGGAAGTGTTTCTTTTTTAGTACCAAATTTAATTGGAATTGGCATGAATTTATTGTATTTATTCAATAATTCACGGATTTTCCATTCATCTAAAAATTCTTTAGAATCTTCAGCAATATGTAAAATGATTTCAGTTCCTCGATCTTTTTTATCCGAATTTTCTAATGTAAATTCAGGAGAACCATCACATGTCCAATGAACTGCTGGTTCGTCTTTATAAGATTTTGTGATAATTTCTACTTTATCAGCAACCATAAATGCAGAATAAAAACCTAAACCAAAATGTCCAATAATTCCATCAGCATCTTGATGTTGATTAATAAATTCTTCTGCTCCAGAAAAAGCAACTTGATTGATGTATTTTTCAACTTCGTCCGCTGTCATTCCCAAACCTTGATCAATAATGTGTAAAGTATTATCATCTTTATTGATTTTTACTTCGATCATTGGGTTTCCGTATTCTACTTTTGCGTCACCAATACTTGTTAAATGTTTTAATTTCAATGTTGCATCAGAAGCATTAGAAATCAACTCACGCAAAAATATTTCGTGATCGCTGTATAAAAATTTCTTAATTAATGGAAAGATATTCTCTACCGAAACATTAATATTTCCTTTATTCATTGTAATTGTATTTTTATATGTTTTTATAATTTTATAATTCGTATTTATTCTTGTTGACTTATCTAGTCGTTTTTTAATTTTCAAAAGATATTCCAAACGAAAATTTACTGACATTTTGTCTTAAAATAGAGCTTGAAAATTGCTAATAATTGTTTAATTTTCGATACAAATTTAGAACGATGAAATTCGGAAAAGTAGAAAACCCAGAATTGGTTGATTTTACATTACCAAAAACACCAAAAGAAACAATCGATTTGTTGAATAAAGATGATAAATCTTCCAATTTTGAAGTTTATGTAGGTTGTGCAAAATGGAATAAACAAGATTTGAAGAATTTTTATCCGCCTAAAACAAAGGATGAATTAAGCTATTATTCAACTCAGTTTAATAGTATTGAGTTAAATGCAACTTATTATCGTTCTCCAAGCAAGGAAAATGTAGAAACTTGGAAAAATAAAACGCCAAATGATTTTAAATTTTTTCCGAAAATTCCGCAAAGTATTAGTCATTATGGACGTTTGCAAAATGTAACCGACAAATTGAATCAATATTTGGATGCAGTTGCTCTGTTTGATGATAAATTAGGAATGATTTTTTTGCAAATGCACGAAAATTTTGGACCAAAAGATTTTGAAAAATTAGAAAACTTCATTCATAATTTTCCAAAAGGATATCCGTTAGCTGTAGAACTTCGTCATGAAGATTGGTTCTCGAACGAAGAAAACTTTAATCAATTTGTAAAATTATTAGAAGATCATAATATTTCGAATATTATTGTAGATACAGCGGGTAGGAGAGATATGGTGCATATGAGATTGACTTCTAATGAAGCTTTTGTGCGTTTTGTTGGAGCAAATATTCCGTCTGATTATGAGCGATTAGATGAATGGATTGAAACCATTAAATTATGGAAAGAAGAAGGTTTGCAAAAATTATATTTCTTTATTCATCAGAATTTAGAATTAGAATCACCAATGCTAGCCAAATATTTTATTAAAAAACTAAACAAAGATTTAGGTTTAGATGTTCGTGGTCCACAGGATGAATTGACGTTGTTTTAAAACCTTAAATCGATATTATAAATTATAAAAAACTATATGAAAAAACTTTTATTTTTACTACTTACATTTATCACGCTTACTTTTTCTTTTGCTCAAGTCCAGAATTTAAAGGATTTATCGACAGGAATTTTAGAAAGATCTTCTCTACTTAATGACAGTAAGGGAAATGTGATTGGTTATACTTTTATCTTCAATAAAGGTTTGGTAAATCAAGATAAATTTGTTCAATATGAATATATTTTATTGGATAATAACTTAAATAAAATAACTAATGGAGATTTTGAACTTCGTAATATCTCGAAAACAAGTTACAAATTTATAGGAATAACATTTTTGAATCAAAGGTTATATATCAATTCAAAATTATATAATATTAAAACTTTTGGTGAATATGGAAATGTTTTGGTGAAACTAGATTTAAAATCAAATAAAACTGAAAATATATCATTCTATAGAAATGGCGTTTTTACACCATTTTCTGAAACAGAAGATTATAGTAAAATGAAAGCTTTCAACACAATATATGGTGGAAGTATATTGACAACGTACAATGGAGAAAGCCAATTATATTACGTGGATTTTAATATTGGAGTTGCAAAAGATTTAGAAAAAATAAACGTATATAACGATAATTTTGAAACAACGTTTTCTTATGAAATTGATAAGAAAATGAAGAAAGATGGTTACAAATTTGATTTGGGAAATATAAGTAAGAACCAATTAGTTTTGTGGCAAAAAAAGGTAGATCAATCTTCAGGATTTTCTAAAATTGGAATAGAAAGATTATTAACGTATAATTTAGCAGACGGGAAAAATACGTCAAATATTATCTATACTTCAAAAACAAATAGAGATGGAATTTATGTTTTTCCTGAAATGGAAATTCAGAATGATAAATTGCTTGTTATAGGAGAAATAAAAGAATCTAGCGAATATGGAATTCCATTTTCTAGATTTGGACCAACCATTGGCTTATTGCGAACAATATATGATAATGAGGGAAAAGAGTTGTTAGAAAAAAGAATTAATTACAACGAAATATTTTCTGATATAGGTTTTAAGAAATTAAGAGATAAAGATGGTTATCGTTACAGTTTGAAAGAATATTTTAATTATAATGATAATTCGTTTACCGTTCTTTTAGAAAAGCAAAAAGGTGATAATAGCTTCACTGTTATAAGATCTACAGATTATATTCTTGCGAATTTTGATAAAGAAGGAAACTTTAAAAATCATATTGTTTTAGAGAAATCAAAACTAAAGATGTTTGACAGTTATTTGTTTTCTCAGGAAAATAAAGATGAAAACGAAGTTTTATTTTTCTACGGTGAACAAGATAAAAATGATAAAAAAGTTTGGAATTTAATAATCAATAAACTTAAAAATGGTGAATTAACTCAAGATAAAATGCCATTCAAAACAAAGGAAACTTCGATTAGATTCGGAAAAGCCAAATATGGATATATTTTTATAAGAGAATATAATAAAGAAGAAAAAGAAAGTTCTGTACGAATAGAGAAACTAAATTTATAAGAAGAAAAAAGCAACCGATTAGGTTGCTTTTTTTGTATAATATTCTCCAATATTTTTTAGTTCATCATTTGTCAAGCTCCACAAGAAACTCAATAATTTTTGTGTATTAATATTTTTATCATTTGCATCAACTTGAGCAACATATTTATTAAACTTTAATAATTTTCTACTTTCATAAAGTTTCATAAAAATTTCACCAATATATTTATCTAAATCATTTCTGTTCGAATGTATTTGCTTCTCATACATCAGCTCTAAAAGCGCATTTGTATATTCTTCATTATGAATATAATTTTCATAATAATTATTGATTTCTTTCGCTTTAACATTTTCGAAATCAACCGAACGAGCTACTTTTTGTTTTGTAAAATCATCTTTGAAATTTTTCTGAATCCAATTTAATCGATCATCTAAATTTGGATGCGAACGAATAGAATCTTTGTTAACATGTTCAGTAAAATTTAATCCATCAAACAACGAATTTTTTTCGATTATAATCGATTTAGGATTGAATTTTTGCTCAGGTAAATTAAATAAATAAGAATAGATAGAATCATTAAGCAAATATTTATCGTTTTGATCAAATTCTTCAATCTTTTTTAAAAGATGAAAATATTCACTTTTAGGATAATTTAGATTTTTATATAAAATATAGCCTAAACTATCTGCCGAAATTTCTTTTTTGCGCGATTGTTCAGCTAAATCATATTTTTTTTGAATCACTTCATTTTGAGATTTAATCAATTTTAAAAAATCTTGTCGCTTTATCGATTTAATTTCTTGTTTAAAATCTTTCTCAAACTCAGCATCTTGTTCAATATCTAATCTTGTATGATTTAATTCGTTGTGTGCGATTTCATGGCAAATTACAGCAGCAAATTGAAATTGATTATCTAATTGCTTAAACAAACCAGATTCAATAAAATATAAATTAAAACCAAGCGAAGAAGCATTTGGAATGTTAGATTTTATGATATAAAATTTGCTTGTGTTTGATTTTAAATTAGGATTTTTAGAATTGATTAATTGAAAAGTATTCTGTGTTAGCTTTTGATAATCATCATCTAATATGTAATTATTCTTATTGTAATTAAGAGAAATTACATGTTCTAAAAATTTAAAATAAGAATCATATTCTTTTTTCTCTTCTCTAGAATTGAAATTATTAAGCGATGATTTTATATTTTTAATATATTTTGAATCTAATTCTTTTGTCTGCGAATAAACAAATTGAGTAAAAAATAGATTAAAAAAAAGTACAAAGTATTTCATTCGATTTTTCTGTAAAAAATTAGGTTATAAATTCTTACAAAAATATATAAATAATTCTTTAAACTTCGATTGTTTCACCTAATTTTGTAGGACAAATAAAACAAAAGATTCTTCTTATTTATGAAACAATTTACTTCGGTTTATGATGTAGAAAACATCGACGAATTACTAAAAACAGCATTAGAAATAAAAGCAAATCCATTTGCTCAGCAAGAAGTTGGTAAGAACAAAACAATTGGTTTAATTTTCTTTAATCCAAGTTTACGTACACGTCTAAGCTCGATAAAAGCAGCTTATAATTTAGGAGCAAATGCTTGGGTTTTGAATGCAGGAGCAGATTCTTGGACTTTAGAAATGGCTGATGGAGCTGTGATGAATGGCGATTCTCAAGAACATATAAAAGAAGCAATTCAAGTAATGAGTGCTTATTGCGATGTATTAGGAGTTCGTACATTCCCAAAATTAGTAGATCGTGATGAGGATTATAATGAAATCATGTTCAATAAAGTAAAAGAATTATCTTCTGTTCCAGTAGTTTCTTTGGAAAGTGCAACATTACATCCTTTGCAATCTTTTGCTGATTTAATTACAATCGCTGAGAAAGTAGGCTATAATCCAGAAGAGAAGCCGAAAAAGAAAGTGAAAGTTGTAATGACTTGGGCTCCGCATCCACGCCGTTTGCCACAAGCTGTTCCAAATTCATTTGCACAATGGTTTTCTAAGGTAGATTGGGTAGATTTTACAGTTGTTCAGCCAAAAGGATATGAATTAGATTCTAAGTTTACAGAAGGTGCAACGATTTCTTATGATCAAGATGAAGCATTGAAAGATGCAGATTTTGTTTATGCTAAAAACTGGTCATCTTACGAAAATTATGGACAAGCAAATGAAGGCGATAAAGATTGGGAAGTTACAATGGAAAAAATGAATTTAACCAATAATGGAAAATTTATGCATTGTTTGCCTGTTCGTAGAAATGTAGTCGTTTCGGACGAAGTTTTAGATTCTGATCGTTCAATTGTAATTGATGAAGCCACAAATCGTATTTATTCTGCGCAGACAGTATTTCACGAAATATTGAAAAATAAATAATTAGATCATTCTATTATAAATAAAAACTCCTTTGCTTACAAAGGAGTTTTTTTATTCATTGATTTTAACAATTGCATAATCAAAAACAAAAATTCCCGAAACAATAGATTTGGTGCCAAATTTGTATCTTTGAACTAAAGATTTACAAATGGCAGATTATATCAGAATTCATCCAGAGAATCCACAGGAAAAAGCGATTGATCAAGTGGTAGAAATTTTAAAAAATGGAGGTTTAATCATTTATCCTTCCGATACTGTTTATGGATTAGGATGTGATATAACCAATCTTAAAGCAATGGAAAAATTAGCACGATTAAAAGGTGTTAAGCTCGATAAATCTCAGTTTTCTATTGTTTGTAACGATTTGAGTCATTTATCTCAATATACTTTACCAATTGACAACAGTACGTTTAAAATCTTGAAACGAGCATTACCAGGACCATTTACTTTCGTTATGAATGCATCTCGCAATTTACCAGTAGCGTATAAAGGAAAGAAAACAGTTGGTATTCGTGTGCCAGATCATGCTGTACCGCAAATGATTGTAGAAAAATTAGGTAATCCTATAGCATCAACATCTATTTATGATGAGGATGAAATTGTAGAATATACAACTGATCCTGAATTGATTTTTGAGAAATGGGAAAAACTAGTAGATGCTGTAATCGATAGTGGATATGGAGACAACATAGCTTCTACAGTTGTTGATATGACAGATGGAGTAGAAGTACTGCGTGAAGGTAAAGGCGATATCGAAGATTATCTATAATTTAATTAAGAAAAAAACATGAAAATATTACTTTCTCCAGCCAAGATGATGAATCTTGAAACAAACGCAAAATGGAGAGCGACAACACCGCAGTTCTTAGATCATTCACAAGAAATTATGGATGTGATGAAAAAAATGGACAGAACAGATCTTGAGAAATTAATGAAAATTTCAAAAGATATTGCTGAAATGAATGTTGAACGTAACCAATTATGGAATGTAAAACCTACAACAAAACAAGCAATTCCAGCAGCTTTAGCGTTCAAAGGTGAAGTTTATAAAGGTTTGGATGCCGAAACTTTAGATGAAAAATCGTTAGAATATTTTAATAAGAATGCTTTTTTATTATCTGGTTTATATGGAATGTTGCGTCCTTCAGATAAAGTGATGCTGTATCGTTTGGAAATGGGATCGAAGCTTGATGTAAATGGTTCTAAAAATCTTTATGGCTTTTGGAAAGAGATTTTAACTCCTTTTCTGAATTCAAAATTAAAGAAAGATGAGTTTATCTTAAATTTAGCAAGCAATGAATATGCAAAAGTTTTAGATAAAAAGCAATTGAAAGCTCCTATGATTGATGTTGAATTTCAGGATTATAAAAACGGAGAATTAAAGAAAATCATGATGTATTTTAAACATGCTCGTGGTGCAATGGCACGTTATTGTGCAGAAAATAATGTAGAAACATTAGATCAAGTAAAAGCATTTGATGTAGATGGATACCGATTTGATGAAAATCTTTCTACTGAAGAAACGTTGGTATTTACAAGATAATAGCAGAAGAATAATAACTTCGGAACTAAATTATTTTCAGTTCTGAAGTTTACTTGAAAATTTATGAAAGAAGATTTTATCAATAAATTACCCATCAAAATTATATATTCGTTTCAATCTTTGATAGAAGAATTAGAAGGATCTGAATATAATTTTGGAGAGTTTAAAGCCTTTTTAGAATACCTAAAAGCAACTCGCCCAGATTTGATAGATGGAGTTGAAACGTTTGAAGATTTTCAGAATATTATCAAAGATGTTGAGCCGATTATTGAAAAAATTATTCCTAAACCATTTATAAAATACAACCTTAAAGCAATAACTTTTCCTTTTTCAGATAAATTTATTTTTGCAACAGATCGACTTAAAGAGTTGATTAATAACAATGAATCAAGTCTAAAATTCAATTATGAAAATTTGGAATATGATACGTTGTATAAATATTGTTGTTGTTTTATTTTATCGAAATATTATCACAAAAACCTAGATTTCAACATATCGAATCAATTGATGATAGAAAATAAAAAAGGTTATAAAACTTATCTTGGAACAGATATTAATCACGATTATTTTAGGATTTATCCGTCTCAAGAGAAATATAAATTAACAGAAGACGAAATCGAAGATTTATTAAACAATTACGAAGACACAGCTTTGTGGATGGAGAAAATTCCTATTGGATCTTGGATTGCAAAAGGATTTAATCTTGTTTCCTTTTTTGATAATACCACAGAAATTGCGCTTTCAAATTTAAAATCAAATCTTTTATCTTACGGAGAATCCTTTTATCTTATTCGAAATGATATTATTTCTGCTTTAAAATCTATTTTTAGAATCAATAATTTAGAAGTTGGTTTCTCGGCTTATAATTCCGATAAAAATCAATTAGAAATGAGCCATTTGTTCCAATTGAATGATAGTTTATTATTTAATAAGAACAAGAAAATAAATCTGGACGAAGTTTTTTGTATAGATTTAAAGAACAAAATATTAAAATCAGAATATTACGTTGTTTCCAATGTAGATAGTGCTTTGGAAAAATTTCCGAATGATAAAATGTTGAACGTAATAAATAATTCAGGCATTAAAAGTTTGATTCTTTATCCGTTGAAAAATGGACAATCACATTTAGGAATTTTGGAAATTGGTTCGAAAGAAGCTGGTGTTTTCAATCGATTAAACGCAAATCTTTTACGTGAAATAATTCCGCTTTTAGAAGATTCTATTTATCGCTACACAGTTGAGTTTGAGAATCAAATCAATGCTTATATACAAACCGAATATACTTCTTTGCACCCAAGTGTGGATTGGAAATTCAGAGAAAAAGCGCGCGAACATATTTTGCATCCAGGAAATACGAAGCAGAAATCGCAAGTTTCTTTTCTAAATGTTTATCCTATTTATGGTGAATCTGATGTGAGAAATTCTTCAATTATCAGAAATCAATGTTTGAAACAAGATTACACAAATCAGATTAATTATTTGATATTAGTTTGTAAAGAGTTGTATAATCGAACAAACAAAAATAAATTTCTAAATTATGTAGAAGATTTAGAAGATTTCTTGCAACGAATAGATAATGTAGAAAAAATATATTTTGAAAGCGAATTGTTTGATTACATTACATTGAATATTCATCCCGAAATCCCAAAATATGTAAAAGATGATGAGAAATCAATCATCGAAGAATATCTAAAAAAGTTAGATTCTACAACAGGATTATTTTATGTAGAACGCAAAAAATTTGATCAAACGATTGTTATGACAAATTCGCTTTTGTCAAACAAATTGGATAGTTTTCAGAAAGTAGCGCAAGAAATTTTTCCGCATTATTACGAGCGTTTCAAAACGGATGGAGTTGATTATAATTTGTACGTTGGTAGAAGTATTGCGCCTTTTAAGAAGTTTTCTTATCAAGAAATACGAGAAATTCGCTATTGGCAATTGCAAGCAATGATTGCTTTGGAATTTTCATATAAAGAGATTCAGAAAAAAACTCCTTTGAAAGTTGAGATTGCTTCGATGATTTTTACAACAAATACGACATTAGATATTCTTTTCAAACTTGATGAAAAACGTTTTGATGTCAATGGTTATAACAATGCGAAATACGAAATCATCAAAAAAAGATTGAGCAAAGCTTATGTTAAAGGAACAAATGAAAGAATAAATTTGCCTCAAAAAATTTGTATTATTTATACCGAAGATATTTTGAGAGAAGAATATACAAATTATATCAATTTATTGATTGATCAGAATTTCTTGAAGAACGATATTGAATATTTAGAAATTGATGATTTGCAAGGAGTAAGTGGTTTACAAGCGATTAGAGTTTCGATAAATTATAAAAATAAATTTGAAAAATTTAATAAACTAGAAGAATAGAAAATGGAAAAAGATGATGTTTTACTAAATATTTCGATAGATGGTTCTGCCGAAAATGTTTGGAAAGTTTTGACGGATGAACAAACTTTCAATAAATGTTTTGCGCATATAAAAATGAAATGCAAAGAATGGAAAGTAGGAGAGAAGTTGGAATTTGAAACTCAAAAAAATAATGAAATAATTGTTGACGAAGCTATAATAACATCTATTCTTGAAAATGAACGTTTACGATACAATTACAAAAAGCAGAATACAAATCACGAAATAGAAGTGAATTTTAGTTTGCAGCGTTCAGGTAATTTTACTTATTTAGCTATAGAAGGAAGAGATTTTGCAGATGAATTTGAACGTTCGCATTTTGAAAATTCTTGGATAAATATGATGCAAACGATTAAGAAATTTGTTCAGAATAAAGAAAAAAAGGATTAATTAAATGATATAAGGATTTTAATTAATCCTTTTTTTTAGAATAAGATTCCAAATGATAATTCTAAATAAGAATTGTAAATTTTATCAAGCGAAGTATTTGTATATCCGTATTTTGCATCCATGAAAATAGAATATTTTTCGTTGATTGAGTAATTTTGTCTATAAGAAAGATTCGTGTAATAATTATTAGAAGATAAATTTCTAAAATTTTGATTCATCATTTCTTGAATTGATTGTTTGTTGTAACGATAATTGGAATTCCAATTATTGCTTAAATTTTTATTCAAACCAAGTTCAAAACCAATATTAATGATTGATTTTTTATTCAATTGATATAATAAATCAGATTCAAATCCAAACGTTATTTTTTCAATTTTTTGTTGAATAAAAGGTTCTGTATATCGCTCATTCAATGAAGAATAATTTACGAAAGGAGATAACGCTAAATGATGTATTTTGCTTGATTTGATAAGCTCAAAAAGAGAAACGAATCGAACATTATTATTATCGTGAAAATAACGAGTTGCTTCTCCAATTTTCTTATAATTAGAAGAAGTTTCGTTGTAGAATATTCCTTCTGTTCCTTTTCTTTTTTGCATTTCGGTTGAAATTCTTATTCCTTTGAAAAAAGAAAGTTCTGGAGTTGAATAAGAAATATTGAATTTATATTTTTTTTCATCTATATTATTGCTTACAATTCCTTGTAAATCGAGCATTATTTTATCAATAGATAAAGACGAAAAACTAGCCGAAGCCATTAATCCTTTTTTGGTTTTATTTAGATAAGCAAGTTGAAATTCTGTTCCATTTCCATCATAATAAGCTCTTTTGTTGTTGCTTTTGAATAAGTTATTATAAATTCCCATTCCAGAAAAATGGAAAACTTCTGGATTTCCTAGTTGATTGAAGAATTTTAAAACATTGGATTGTGTGTACTTATTCAGTATAACATTCAATGAAAGTAGTTTGTTTTTGGTGATTTCCGTTGAAATTCCAAGTCCAATATTCAAATCAGAAATTGTATTTTTCGGACGAGGATCTCGATTTCTATATTCTAATAAAGCACGATATTCTGCCAAAATTCCGAAATTGAATTTATTTAGTTTTCGATTGTATCCTCCTTGCACAAAATATTCTTCTGTAGCAATATTTCCGCCAACAGAATCTGCCATTATGTAAGGATATATTTTGTCATAATCAGAACTTTCGTTCCACTTTATATTTTTTCGTTTCCCATTTTTGTAGTGTACATTTCCCCAAACATAATTCGTAGAATCGATCAAGAAATTAGAAACAACTTTGAACGAATAATTCGTTGTTCCATCTCCTTTTTGTTGGATTGAATTCTTTTCTACAGCATTATAATAATTTGCACTCAATGCAGTATAATTATCTTTATTGCTGAAAATTTGATTCGCAATTCCTGTATTGATAGAATCAAAGAATTTGTTATTTGGTAAATTATTTTTTAAATATCTTTCGACAGAATTATTCTGTGCTTGGATAAATAAAAAACCACTAATAAATAAGAAGAAACTGTAAGTGAAACGAAAGTACATTATATTATTTTATGATCTAGTTGAATAAAGATGCTTTGATTTGTGGGATAAAATCTAAAGTAGAATTATTTGTATCTACTAAAATTTTATTTCCATTTGCATTAGTTGTTAATGTTTTTCTTCTTACAGCTTTTCCATATCTGCTGCTATCACCATCTCTTGTTCCGCTGTATGTCCAACCTCTATCTAAAGAAGGAGCTGTTACAATCCATTGGAATTCTGACTCAACACTTAAGTTAACTGCATCTATAATCCAATCGTTTGGAATTTTATAAGCTACATTGCTCATAGGAAAAGTTTCTCCATCATATACAAAATCATATTCGTATTCATATTCGTATTGATCCATATATTGATCAACAGATACATTTTCTGGTAATCTAGCCAAAGCATAGCTTGTAAAACCTCTATTATGCATAACCATCGTAGAAAAAACAGGAATTATATTTTTAACAGCAGGATTGTCTACATCATCCATATCATCGTAATAAATTTCGAAATTTGCTTTAGAAAGGTCAATTGAATTTGAATTAAATTCCTTGTGATTGATTGCGTCTTCTGCAATAATTATGTGTTCTCCTGGTTTTATAGGATATTCTTTTCCGCTTCCAGGAAGCATAACGATTGATCCTGCAGCAAAATCTGTCGACATTATGTTTGGTTTATAATCTTGTTTTTCTACTGTTGAAAATTCTGATTGAATAATCAATAAACCATCTGCGTATAATACTTCGTCCGAATTGTTATATATTTTGAAATATTTATCTCCAATATATTGTTTTCCTTCTGGAGATAAAGTTCCTGTAAAAAATAACTCTTCTATAAGCAAATCTCCTTTAGAAGATTTTACAAATAATTGAATTGTTTTTGTTTTATCTTCTTTTGTAATTGCTTCTGAAGCGCTATATCCTACAACATCTTTTGTGAAAGAACTTCCTTCGAATTTATAATTGATTTGTCCAGTTACAGAAATTTCATAAGAACCTGTAGGTAATTGAAGTATTAATTCTTTTGCTCCTTTAACTGAAGCTTCTGTAATTTTCCCTGAATTTAACTCTTTGAATGTATAATTCAATTCAATTATAGTGGCTTCTTGCAATCCTTCTGGAAGTTTGTTTGTAAAGACAAGAGATGAAGGAGTTGTTTGTAAATCATCGTCTTCGTTGTTACAAGAAAATAGTAAAAATACAGAGAATAGCATCAATAAGCTAAATCTGCTAAGTAATTTTTGCATAGTTTATATATTTAAAATTTAATATTAAGTTCCATTCCGAAATAAGGAGAAGTAAGTCCTTTTCGTCCGATTATTTTTCCATCAACTTCGTATTGTTTATAATAGTTTAGGAGTCGATTCACAAACATTGAAACACGGAAATTTTCGTAGAATACTTTTGATACTTTAAAGTTGACATTCATTTCGAAAGGAGTTGTTACTTTTCGGAATAAATTGTTATTGTATGATAAGTTCAACCATTTTAGATTTGGATCGTTTTTGTCTGCTTCTTCATACGAATGTCGAATTCCATTTTGATCGATGTACGCGATAGGAGTTCCGTTTTTAGGCAAAGCTTTCGAAGAAGAAAACCACATGACTTGAACCGAAGTAGAAAATTCTAATTTAAGAACAGGAATATAAGTATCTGCCATTAAATTTGTTGTTAATCTTTCTCCTTGATATCCATCATCATTTAGATAAACGCCTAAATAAGGTGTTGGTTTTCCATTGATTGTGATTTTATCATTTCTCGTGTAAACAGGCAGGCTATTTTTATATTGAGTTTTGAACCATGCACCATTCATCGTAATTCGAGTATTGATAACAGAAAAGCGTTTTGTGCTTAGTTGAAATTCAATTCCTTTTTTGTTTAACGAACTTCCATTGGCTTGTTTCGAATATGTTTCTAATTGATATTGTGTTGTAAAAGGTAAATTTTCCACATTTGGTGCTTGAGTAATCGTGTTGTGATCAATAGCAGCTGTTGAGAATTTTTTGTAAGAAAATAATTTATAATCGGTCATATTTCTAAAACCTGAATTCATTTTTTCCTCGAAATAACTAAAAGAGAAATTGATGTTTTTGTATTCTAAATCAGTTCTTATTTCCCATTTTTTATTTACGGCAGCGGCTAATTCATAATTTGTATTATCAACAACATAAGTTTGCAGATGTATTCTTCTATATGCTGGATTTTCGTGAAAATAGTTTAATTGTACATAGTCGAAATATTGGTTTTGCGGATACAACATATTTAATGTTGGTAACTTTGTGTGCACACCATATCCTGTTGTTATTTCCAGTTTCAATAAATTATTATTGATATAGAAATTTGGTAATTTCCATTGCATATTAATACGTGGATCTACATAATATTTGTTATGTAAATAATACATTTTGTCAATTCCAGGCGAGCTGATACTTCTTAATCCGGCTAAAATCTCAACTTGATGTTTTTGAATCTTAAATTTCTTATTGGTTTCTAAAAAGAAAGAAAGATCTTGAATAGCAGGAATAGATTTGTAAGAACGATTTCGAGTTGTCATGTTTTCTGATGGCGGACGAAGAGGATCATAAACTTGTCCTTCGCCATTATTTTTTGCATATTTCCATTCTGCTCCAGCTCGTAAATTACTCCATCCCCAATCAAACTCTCCGATTAATTTCAAATAAAGATCAATTGGTTTTCCATCAACTTTTAGGTTTGAAATGTATTTAGGTTCAAGGAAAACGCCATAAGATTCTCCTTCCGAATTAGAATTAGGAACTGCGCTTGCCGAACTAAGTTGTACAAGTTTCGTTTGTTTTATTTGATCGAATTGTTGAGATATAGAAGAATAGAAATTCAATCCTTTTATAAAACTATTTTTTTTAAATTTCCAATCGAGAATACTCGAAATACTAATGTCATTATAGGTTGATTTATAACTATCTGTAAGTCCATAAGAGTTATCCGGATCTGTTTTTTCATTGTCAATAGAACCTGAATAATCCAAGTTAAGATTCCAATCGATTTCATTTTCTTTCTTCATCCATTTTTTATATGCACGAAAAGAAGCTGTAATGCGTTTATAATTTTCGAAATCATTTACAGGATCTGGTTTTGCATCTAGGAAATCTACGCCAAAATTAAAGTTTAGTTTATTCTTTAATTCAATTCCTTTTCCTACATAAAACATTTTGCTGTAAGCATCTGCTTTGAATCGTCCTTCTAAATTAGATTGTCCTTTTTTTCGAATAATTTTAACCAATCCACTTGTCAAATCGCCATATTCAGCAGACGGAATTCCTCGTACAATTTCTACACGTTCTATTTGGTCGGTTGATATGGAACGCATATCTACACCTTTGGCGCTCGTATTTCTTTTATCATCTGTATATCCAGTATTGTTATTAGAATTGATAATCAAAGATGTTCCTTGTGTATATTGCATATTTGCATTTGTATTTTTAGGAATATTATCAATAATAAAACTAGTTCCTAATGACGATGTAGCATAATCATTTTTAGAATCAGCGATTCCTGTTTCTCTCAATTTTATACTATTTGCTCGATTAAAAACTGGATCAACAGAACGTCTTCCAGGTAATAATTCCAACAAATCCGTAAAACTAGAAGGTTGCAAATGTTGCATAGCTTTCTGATCAATGATAGAAACGCTAGTCATTCCTTTTGATTCTTTTGCTGTTACGACAAGTTCTTCTAATTCGTTTACCTTCGGTTTTATTTGATATACTTTTTTTGTAGGAGCAGATAAGGTGAATGATTCGTTGATTGATGAAATTTTGATCGATTCAATTGTAAGAGAATATTTACCTTTTTTTAGTTTATTAAGTTTAAAAATTCCGTATTTATCTGAATATCCTGTAATTTTTTCATTATCTGATGATGCAACAGTTATCTGAATATTAGAAACTAAAGAACTATTTTCATTTTCTAATTTAATTTCCAAAGAATAATCTTGAGCGTTGACAGAGATGGTAAAAAATGTCACTAGAAAAGTGTAAAAACAAAATTTCATCTAGATTTTATTAATTTTGTGCAAAAGTATATATTATTCTTATTTAATCTAAATAAAGTAAAAGTTTATTTTTCTTTTGTTTTAATGGAAGAAAATAAGTGATTGTTTTTGTATGAATTAGTAGTAAGAAAAAAACTGAAAATTCTTCAGTTGATTTTTTAGGTATTAGGAAAAATTATTCAATTCCTATTTATAAAGTAGAATAGGGCAGAAGCCTTGCAATAAGTCTAGACAAAAAAAAATCAGGCTAAAGGAAACTTTAACCTGATTTATATATTATTAGATAAGAATCTTTAAAAGAAAATTTATTTTAAAATCCAAAGTTCAATCCAAAAACAACACGACCTGGATCTTCTCCTTTAAAGTATGAAACTGTTGCTGTGAGAGATTGTGCTCCATTTATCCAAAGTCCTCCACCCATCGATGAATGCCATTTATCTGAACTTTCTTCACTCAACCAAATTCTTCCGTAATCGGCTCCAACGAAAACTCCTAAACGTAATGGAACTATGGCTTTGAATCTTAATGCATCAAATCGTAAATCTGATGTTTGAAGAAAAACTTTATCGCCAGAAAAACGTCCTAATCGATATCCACGTAAATCTTGATCTCCACCTAAATTTGCCATTTGATAGAATTCTATAAAATCGCCCCAAACAGCTTTCCCTTTTAACATAGATGCGACTGTTAAACGTCCATTGGCAGAAATTTTATGTGTAAAACCTAAGTTAATTTCTGTATAAAAATGATTACGTTCAAAATCAGCTAAATTAGAAATCCATTTTGCATTTGCCAAAAACGACATTCCTAGTTTTGGTAAAGATTCGTTGTCATAATTTCTGAATAAATATTTTGCGCCAACTTCACCAAAATTTTGTCCTTTGAAAACATCTCGATTAATAGAAGGTAAATCTTCTACAATACGATTATGACTTTCTTCTATCTTTTTATAACTATAAATTGCAGAAAAATCAAAACGTCCATTGTTGTTCATTATTTTGAAAATTGAAGGACCAAAGCTGTAACTTTCTAATCGAACACGGTTGTAATCAATTCCAACATTTCTTTGATTGTTAACGGTTTCGTTTCCTAATCCAAAGAAATTTGTACTGTAAGTTGGACTGGTATAAGCAGCATTAAGATCTAAATTCCATTTGCCTAAAGCTTTTGTAAAAGTTCCTTTGTATTTTGCTTCCCAACCATTTGTTGCAAAATAATAACTTAACTGTAAATTATGACGTTGCGAATATGGTTTTCGATCAAAACCATTTACTGTATAAGTTGGAGATAATCCAATTTTAACTCCGTCATCTGGGTTGTAACCGACATTAGGTAGCATGGTAAAAAAGTTATACATCGGTTCTTTGTAATCGTACGTATTTACTTCATAATCATTCACGAAATTTTTTGAAGTTAAGAAAGTTGTTTCAGAAGCATTGCTGCCATTTGCATAATCATAAATTTTTATTCTTGCAGATCGTTTCACTTCATAAGAATCATCATCAACCCCTCCAATAATACGGACTAAAATTGCATTACTTGGTTTTCCTTCAACCGTAAATTTATCTTTTCCATTTAAACCATATAAACGAATTTCTTTTGTTTCTTTTTTATCAAAATCTTCATCTAAAATTAAGGTACGATCTTTACCAGAATAGATTTTGATATTGGTTTTCCCTTTCGGAAGACGCGTTACAACGAATTCATCGTTTTCATTTGTACCTTTTAAGATAATTAATTTGCGAAGAACTTTATTATAATCTTCAGCAAACTTTTCTAGTTTTGCTTTTCGCGAAATGATATTTTTAATTACTTCTTCATCGTAATCTTGTTTAGTTTCTGGTGGAATTAATTCGAATGATTCTTTTATATATTCATCACTCAAATTATCTTGTATATATTTCGCTTCTTTTATCCATTGTTCAAGATCTGATGATTCTAAAATTGCTAAATCTAAAGGATATGGCTCTCGGTTGAACCATTTTACATTTTTGATATCATCCTTATAATCTTGCATATGTCGCAAAGGAGGAATTCTCATAATAAGACTGAAGAAAAGGCCATCATATCGAGGAAATGCTTGATCTCTGTCGCGTGGAATAGGTCGGTATATTGTTTTGTTTCCTTCTTTATAAATTCCCCAGCGCCATTGATCTGAATGTCTATCCCAATCACCAATTAACATATCAAAAAGTCGAGCAAGCATATATGCTTGTTTATCTACACCAACATCTTTGTTTTTTTGTATTGCAGCTAGCATATCTTCTGTGCTAATAATATCCTTTGGCTTCCCAAAAAGACCATCTTGATAGCCAGACATTGGACGCTCTTCAATCATATAAAGTTCATCGCCAAAGTTTTCATTGTATTCTTTCAATGATTCTTGTTTTGGAACATAATACAAGTTCGGAGTAGCATGCATTATTCCAATTGGTTTCATCAGATTAGCAACTGTTAACGGATAATAAGGATGATTTGTTGTGTAAAAATCCATCAAGAATTTTTCTGTAAAAGAATCCTCGAATTCATCTGCAACATATTTATTTTTGAAAGCAACTTGTTGGATGAATTGAGTTGCACTTTTCTTTACAGAACGCATGTTGTATTCTTCTCCTTTGCTGTTAATCAAACGCAAGCTTTTTGTTTGGTGTCCTCCGCCCATTCTGACAGGAGTTAATCCGCCATTCAACTGACTTAAATTAACGGTATTTGCAGTAATAGTTTGTCCGTATGTTCTACGATAATGACGACCAAAAAAGAATTTGTATGGATCAGATTTTCGAGTCTCATCTAAAGGATAAACACTCGTTTCCATTGTTTTTGGCATTTTTTTATCATCATATACTTGAGCCAAATATTCCTTTTTCTTTTCTGTTACTTGTTTTGATAATAATAATTCAACTTCATTATCTTTGAAACCATAGAAATTAGCTTTAGAAGCTCCGTTGTCATATAAATCTAGAACGACAAATCCGTAATCTCCGTAAGAAAAATCATTTTTTCCAACCGCTTTAGCAGACTCTTTTTTTGACCCCGAACCACTTATGATTTGCTTTACATTATTCTGTTGAATATATTGTAAATTATGATCATGTCCAGAAACTACAATTACATTATCTCTGTTTTCTATTAATGTAGCAATTCGAGATGCCATTTCTCTATACTTGAAATTGTTGACATCTTGTGGGCTTAATCCTGTTGTACTTCTTAAAAGATTAATAAAAGAACCAATTATAGGTAAAGGAATCTTGAAATCTTCTCCAAATGGATAAAACTGTTTATTTAAATCAAATTGTCCTCCATGTGTTCCATTTGAATACAACGGATGATGCATTGTAATGATAGTTGTTCTGTTTTGATATTTATTCAATTGTGATTCTAATTCTTCAAAAAAAGCTTCACGCGATTTGATATCACATTTTTCGTTTAAACCAGGATGTTTATCCCAATTTTGTAAATACCATTCAGAATCTATTGCTATAATTCCGATACTATCATTTACATTTATTTTATCAATTGGACAAGCATCTTTCGGCAAAAATGCTTTTTTATTGCCTAATTGTTTTTTAACTATTTTTTCTTGTTCTTTCAATCCTTTTACTCCATTTCGCCAATCATGATTTCCGGGAATAAAGAGAGTTTTTCCTTTGAATTCTTTGGCTAAATCGAGTTGATATTGCAGTTTTTTTCGACTTGTTGTATATTCAGGTTTTGTTGAATCAGTAACGATTCCGTTTTCATAAACATTATCGCCTAAAAAGAATAGGTAAGAAGAAGAATCAGCTTTTGCTAATTGATTTTTTAGTATTTCTAAATTTTGCGTATTTTTTTCAAGATCAAGATCTCCTGCATCACCAATTAAATAGATCGATTGAATTTTATTTCCTTCGACATTTTGTACTTTTTCTGTTCTAATATTTTTTCCATATTGTGGATGTTGCGTCGCGCAAGAAGTCATATAGAGACACGATCCTACTAAAGCCAAAAAAGGATAATTCAATTTTTTGTTGTTCAGTGTTGGTAATAATTTCATACATTTAAGCGTTAAAAACTTGAGATGAACCAATTGTTATTAAATATAGAAAACTATGTTTTCAATCTGTTCAAAGATAATCTTTCTTTAGATTTTACGTATCATAATTTTATGCATACAGTAAAAGTTGTGGAAGCAATAAAAACATTGTCTATTGAAGAGCAAATTTCTACTGAATTATTAGAAAAGTTATTAATAGCTGGTTGGTTTCATGACACGGGGTATACAAAAACCGTGCAAGGACATGAAAAAGAGAGTGCAAATATTGCAAAACACTATTTGGCTGAGCATAATTTTGATGAAAACTATATCAAAGAAATTCAAGATTATATCTTAATCACAACACTTAACCATGTTCCAAAAAATATTGGAGAAGCAATTTTAAAAGATGCTGATAATTACCATTTAGGGCAAGCTGAGTATCCTAAAATAGCAGCTTTATTGCGTGATGAAATCGCGAAGATATGTCACAAAGAATTTACAGATTATGAATGGCACGTTGAGAATAGAAATTTCTTTATAAATGAGCATCATTTTTATACAGATTCCGCGAAAAGACTTTGGCAAGAAGGAAAAGAAGAAAATGTCATTTACACGCAAAACAAAATCAAGGAGATTGAATTGATTGGCGATGTTCCAAATAAATTTGAAATTAAGAAAAAGAAAAACGATAAAATTCAACAGCCAGATCGTGGTGTTGATACACTTTTTCGCGTTACTTTGAATAATCATACTCGTCTAAGTGATATTGCTGATAGTAAAGCAAATATTCTACTTTCTGTAAATGCAATTGTTATTTCTATTGCACTTTCTACTTTGGTTCCGAAATTAGGAAGCCCAAAAAACGAACATTTGCTTATCCCTTCTATTGTAATGCTTTTGTCTAGTGTTGTATCTATTGTTTTTGCAATTCTAGCTACAAAACCTAATGTAACCTACGAAAGTTTTAACGAAGAAGATGTAAAAAGTAAAAAAGTAAACTTGCTTTTCTTCGGAAATTTTTATCAAATGTCGCTAGAAAGTTATGAAAATGCAATGCAAGAATTAATGAAAGATAGAGAATATCTATACAATTCAATGACAAGAGATTTATATTATTTAGGAAAAGTTCTCGAAAGAAAATATCGATTATTAAGCATTACTTATACCATTTTTATGATCGGAACAATCTTATCAGTTTTAACTTTTGCATTTGCGATGTTTACAAATATTATGTAGATAATTATTCGATTAAATTTTGAAATAAATCTTTATAGAATGTTTATTTTTATATTCTAAATAAGAAATAAAAAAGTAAAGAAGATGAAAATCGAATTAAATAGAGTAAATCAAGCTTGTCATTATGAAGCTACAGCACAAAGTTCTTCTGTAAAAGTAAATATTGATGGACCAGAATCGATAGGAGGAGAAGAAAAAGGTGTTCGTCCGATGGAGTTGGTTTTGATTGCCTTGGGAAGTTGTAGTGTTTTTGACTTAGGAGAAATTTTAAAGAAACAACGCCAAGAAATTGAGGATATAAAAGTTGAGGTTGAAGGTCAACGCCGAGATGAAATTCCAAATATTTTTACAACTATCCATATCAAATTTTTTCTGAAAGGAAATATTGATTTAGAAAAGGCAAATAAAGCAGCAGAATTAGCTGTTAAAAAATATTGTAGTGTACATGATATGCTTGTAAATGGCGGAATAGATATTACATATGAGATAAATGTAAATTAAATATCTAAAATGAAATATTAAAAAAACCGGGCTTCTAAGTCCGGTTTTTTTATTGGAGGAAAAGTTAAAAAATTAACATTATAATAATGTATTTCTAAATTTTATGTTAAAAATTTATAACAATATTTGCTAAACGATAAATACAAAACTATTGAAAGGAATTTTATTTTTTATCACATTTTTTTTCTTTTTTATACAGAATGTTGTTGCTCAGACTTTGAGTAAAGGTGATATTGTTGTGCTTGGAGTGAACACAGACAATAAAAATAATTCATGTTCTCTTAATGAATCTGATGATTATGATAATATTTTTTTAGTATCATTTAAAGATATTGGAATTGGAGAAGAAATATTAATAACAGATAATAGATATAATTCGAATAATAACTTTGGTAATACTGAAGGATGGTTAAAGTTTAAAAAAGTCAATTCAATACTTGAAGCAGGAACAGTATTTCGATTAGATATAAAGTATAATTCATATGTAAAAAACACTGTTCAGAATGGTTGGGAATTGACTGAAACTGGCGGGAATTTTGGATTAAATGTAGGAGGAGATCAGTTATTTATTTTAAATAAAGGTAATTGGTCAAAAGGAAATTATAAAGGACTCGAAGCGCAATTATTATTTGGTTATAATACTATGAACTTATGGAGTAATAATTCTGGATCTTCAAATACTATTTTACCTGGTACAAATACATCAAATTACAATAATAATTTTGATATTAGATCATATCACTTTACTCCTAAAGAGGGAAACAAAAGATATCGGTTTTATGATGGTAAAACTACTCCAACTTCAAAAAATGAGTGGTTTATTCGTTTAGTGAATCCGAATAACTGGAAAAGTTTTGAAGATGGTGACTGTAGTTCTTTCATATCTCATTCACAAAAAAATGAATTACAAAAATTTGAGATTATAAAGCAACTTAATGAATTTCAAAAGTGTGTAAATGAAACAATTCCTTTAAGTATCGATTTAGATAATTCAACACATAGCATACAGACTAATTATGAGTGGTTTAGAGTTGTTACACCTACAAATATAGGAGGAACTTTTATAGGAACTGGTAGAAAATTTAATTATATAGAAACAACTGCTGGGACATATTACTATTATTGTAAAATTACATACCGTTTAGAATGGAATAATATTACTGCAAATAAGACGAATGTTGTTAACTCTGGCTACATAAAAGTAAAAGTAAATCCATTACCTAAAACATCTCCTATTAAAGAAAATATACAATAAGAAAATCTTAATTTTATGAAATCACAGAATTTTACTCTTAAAATTTTTATCACAGTTATTTTTTTGATGACTATGTATAGCATAAAGGCACAAGTTACACCTTTTGAAACATGTAAGACTTCAGTAAATTTAGTTGTCGATAATGAACCAACTTTAGGTTCAGGAGATGAGACTGATATTGGATCTCCAAATTCTATTTATGAATGGTCGACAGATAATGGTGTATTAACAAATGACGGTAATAAAAGTACAATTGATCTTTCAGGATTGGCTGTAGGAACAATTGTTAATATAACAGTAGTTGAAACAAATACTACTGGATGTTCTGAAATGCCTCAAACATTTCAGATAAAAGTGATAGCAGGTCCGAGTGCTCCAACTATTACAGCTCTTGCTATTTGTGAAGGTGAAGATGCAATATTTACTATTGAAGGAACTCCTGGAAATGTAATTACGTATACATTGGATGGAACTATGGCAATAGGAACAATAGAAACAGATGGTAAATTAACTATAATTAGGAGTAGTGTTACAACAGATCAAACATTAACAATTGTATCTGTAGCTTCAGATGGAACACCAGAAGCTTGCAATACAACTTTAACTGGAGTTAGTGCTACTGCGAAAGTAAATGCTAAACCTAAAACGTCGCCTATAAAACCGTTATAATTATGAAAAACATAAAAATAAAATACATATTTGGGCTAATCCTAACATTATTTATGATAGGAGTAAATGCGCAAACTCAAATAATTAATTTCGGAGATATCAAAAATTATGTTGTAGACGAAGCAGACGGACCGAAGGGTACAGAAGGTTCTACTTATGAGTGGACGGTTTGGACAACAGCTCCAACTCCTGAAGATATTACTAGTACTTTAACAATTACACCGCAAACGACCTCTAAAAATAAAGTTCAGATAAATTGGGGAACAACAGCTTCTGGAACTTATACTTTACGAGTTATAGAGACAAATAATACTTGTAAAGGGGATGAACAATTTATAACTGTGGTTATTAATGCAGTAAATCAACCAACATTAAAAGCTGATAATAAATCAACATGTTCAGGTGTAGCGGTTAATTTTGTTATAGAAAATGCTCCAGCTAATAGTAAAGTTAAATTTACTACTTCTGGTGGAAAATCAATTACAACAAGTCCTGTTATTATAGATTCTAGTGGTAAAGCAACAATAGAAGTAACTCCTACTGCTAGTTCTACTCAAATTCAAGTAATTTTAATTGAGATGGAATTATCTAATGGAACTATAGTAGACATTAATCCAGATGTATTAGAACAGGTAACTGTAACTCCTGAAGTTTCGACATCAGTAATAACATTTGATTAATAAATAATTTTGACAAAGTATCATATATATCAATTATTGAATCATAAACTATATTTTGCGAAGCTTCTCGGATTGGGAAGTGTTGCATTGTATGGTCAACAAAAGATATGTCAGGGTACTACCAAAACATATAAAGTAGATGAACTCGAAAATTCAGGTAACGGAACTGTTGGTTCTACTTATGTATGGAAAGTTTTAGAAAGTAATTTTTCAGGAAATTATACTTCGCTTACAACATCCGGAAATCAAGTAGAAATTGATTGGCAGAATACACCTTCCGGTAGTTATACGTTACAAGTGACGGAAACTAACAGTTGTGGATCTTCTGTTCAGACGTTGCAGGTTACGGTAAGAGAACAATTAACAGTAGATTTGGCGCCTATACATTATTTTTGTCCAGATTTTAACTCGATGTTAATCAAAGCTCCGGACGGATATGATACATATAAATGGTTTGATGAAAATGATACACTTGTTTCGTCATCTCAAGATTTTATAGCCAGTCAGCCGAGTAAATACAGATTAGAAGTGACGTCAGGTAGTTGTACAGCAACTAGTGAAACGGAAGTTCAATTAGTTGAGTTTCCTTCAATACTGATCAATACTGATTTGGATAATTCGATGATTATTGTCGCAAATGGAGGAAATACATCTGTTCAATATCAATTAGAAGATGAAAAAGGTAGAATTATTTATCCTTGGCAAGATTCGAATACCTTCAGAAATGTACCTGCGGGGAAATATAATGTTCGTGTAAAATCGAAGAATGGTGAATGTTTGACCGAAATTCCAGCTGAAGCATTAGTCATTACAAATGTAATTACGCCAAATAATGATGGAATAAATGATAAATGGGATTTGAGTAAAATTTTAATCAATTATCCAAATGCAGAAGTTAAAATCTATGATCGTTTTGGAAAAAATGTAAAAATAATTACACAAGCAGATCATTTTATTTGGGATGGAAAAATAGGAGGTAAAGCTGTACCGACAGATAATTATTGGTATGTAATTAAACTGAATAATAATCAAATCAAATCGGGTTCTATCTTAATAAAAAATAGATAATATAAATATATTTAGGTTTATGCCATCAAAAAAGTCGTTCATTATGAACGACTTTTTTAGTTGTATTTTTTTAAATTAAGCTTTTACTTCAGCTAAAGATTCTTTGAATGTATTCACAAGAGTTAAAACTTTGTCTTTCAATTCTTCATTTACAATTTCTTCATTTTGGAAATTATCATTGAAAAATGGAAACGTTGTGCTTGCTACAATTTCTCCACTTGCAAATTTTTCGAAATATTTTGTTGCAACTTCCATCACATTTCCTCCGCCATATCCACCAGGTGAAGTGCTTAATAATAATATTTTTTTATCTTTTAAATAAGGCATTTCGATTCGAGAAACCCAATCCAAAATATTTTTTAAAGCAACCGAAAAATTACCATTATGTTCTGCTAAAGAAATCACAATTCCGTCTGCATCTTTTATTTTTTTGTAAAAATCTTGGGCTTGTTGTGGAAATCCATTTTCTAATTGACGATCAATAGAGTAGATAGGCATTTCATAATCATTGATATCAACTAAATCAATTTCTGCATTTTCGATTTGATTTAACGTATAATTTAATAATTGTTTATTAATTGAATTTTTGCTGTTAGTACCAGCGAAAGCTAGAATTTTCATATTCTTATTGAGTTATTTTATTTTTGATGAAGCAAATTTATTACACAATCAAATAAAATATATTGACCTATGATATGAAATAACAAAAATATTGAATCTAATTATTTTTCTTTTATGATTGGTCTGATTAAGCCTTCTTGTGCTACACTACATATCAATTCACCAGAACGATTGAATAAATTCCCTCTTGTAAAACCTCTTGTATCATTTGCACTTGGAGATTCAATACTTACTAATATCCAATCATTTAAATTTGGTTCTCTATGAAACCAAATAGAATGATCTAAACTTGCCATTTGTGTATTTCCAAAATGTGCTTTAGAAGCATGAGGTTTAACAGCTGTAGACAATAAATTGTAATCCGAACTGTATGCGATTAATTGTTGTTTAATAGGTAAAGATAAATTCTTTGGAACATCGTTAAATGTTAACCAAACATTACTGAAATTTGGATAATCTTTTTTCTCAAAAGGATTGATTAACTCAACCGGTTTGAAATCTAAGGGACGTTCTGCTAAAACAAATCGCATAATAGATTTTGGTAAAATTGATCCAAATTGTTCAGCAACATCATTCCAACTCATTAATTCCTCGGGAGGAGTTACTAAAGGCATTTCTTCTTGATGTTCATAACCTTCTTGTTTTAATTGAAAAGAACAGGTCATGACAAAAATAGGAACATCATCTTGTTTTGCTGTAACAATGCGCGTGCTGAAACTTCCTCCATCTCGAAGATTTGCCACTTCGAAATAAATGGATTTTTCTAAATTTCCTGGTAAAATAAAATAGGAATGAAGAGAATGACAAAAACGATCTGTAGGAACGGTTTGATAAGCTGCATGTAAAGCTTGACTCACAACTTGTCCTCCAAAAACATTCGGACTTCCCATAAAAGAACTTTCTCCTTTAAATAGATTTTCATCTAATTTTTCAAGAGAAATTAATTCAATGAGTTCTTGAGTAGTTTTCATTACTAATTTAAAATTTCAAATTATTTAATTTTTGAACATTCTGTTCTAATGCAGATTTGTATTCTTTTTTCATTCGATTTATTAATTCTTTGGTTGAAATAATATCATGAATTCCAGAAACTCCCTGTCCAGCAGACCAAATATCTTTCCATGCTTTGTGTCCTTCTCCACCAATTAATTTTGAAAAATCTTCTTCTTTCTTTTCGTCTAGATTAATTCCAGAATGAATAATACTTGGTTTTAGAAAATTGGCATTTACACCAGAAATTCCATCTGTATAAATTACATCTTCGAAGGTAGAATCGACTAACATCGTCTTATAATCTTGATCGGCAGAAGCTTCTTCTGTTGCAATAAAACGAGTTCCAATATAAGCAAAATCAGCTCCCATATTTTCAGCAGCTAAAATATCATTTCCATTATTCAATGCACCTGCTAATATTAAACATCCGTCATAAAAAGTACGAATATCATCAATTAACGCAAAAGGATTCGCTGTGCCAGCATGTCCACCTGCACCAGAAGCAACAGCAATAATTCCATCTACGCCAGCTTCTGCAGCTTTTTCTGCATGACGTTTTTTTATGACATCATGAAAAACTAATCCTCCATAACTATGAACAGCATCTACAACTTGTTTTACAGCGCCAAGCGAAGTAATAATAAGTGGTACTTTATATTTAGCACATAAGGCTAAATCGACTTCTAAACGAGGATTTGTTTTATTAACGATTAAATTCACTCCAAATGGAGCAGCTTTTTTTCCTGTTTCTTCTTCGTGTTTTTTCAATGCAGAAGTTACTTCGATTAACATTTGTTCGAAGTCTTCAACAGTTCGTCCATTTAAAGAAGGAAAAGTTCCGCAAACACCATTTTTACATGCTTCAATAACTAATTCAGTTCTAGAAACAAGAAACATTGGTGCAGTGATTAGAGGTAAATCTAAACTATTTTTAAAATCATGTAAGTTCATACTAATTTTTTTTTGATGTGGTATAAGATGCAATATAAGGATAATTTGGAATTATAATCGACAAGTTTTTAATTCGAAAAATGAATTTAACGTTCTTTTATAAGATAAAATTGCTGATTGATTTGAAGAGTTTTTCAATGAAATTTAGAAAGGAAATCTCAAAAAAATATTTAACCTTTTTAATGTAAATTTTAAATTACATTCTATTTTTTAAACAAAGAAGCAAAACCTTTGCTGTATCTTTGTAATTGTAAATAAAGAAAAATTGAAATTAAAAGAACATTTAAGACGTAATATAAAATTAGCATTTCCAGTAATGATCACCCAAATGGGACAGATTTCTGTTAATATTATTGATAATATTATGGTTGGAGGTTTAGGAGGTAAATATGATAATATTGAAGATGAGGTTTTAGGAAAAACAGCTTTGGCAGCAGCTTCTTTAGGAAACTCATTGTTTTTTGCAGTGTTGGTATTTGCTTTCGGATTTAGTTTCGCTTTATCACCTTTGATCGCAGCAGAAGATGCGAAAGGAGATAAAAAAATGGCTGCGAGTTATTTTTCTCATAGTTTTGTTTTGAATGTTACTTTATCAATCGGATTATTTTTATTGATAACATTTCTAAAACCATTGATGTACTATATGGGGCAACCAGCAGATGTTATAGAAAAGTGTATTCCTTATTTAACGATAATGACTTTTTCTATGATTCCATTGATGATTTTCCAAACATTTCGTCAATTATCAGAAGGTTTATCTTTAACAATTCCTGTTACAATTGCAACTATTTTAAGTAATGTTGTTAATATATCTTTAAACTACGGATGGATTTATGGAAATTGGGGATTCCCACGTTTAGAAGTAGCTGGAGCAGCATGGGGTACTTTTGTATCGCGTGTGGTTATGATGGTTTTCCTTGTAGTAGTGTTAATGAATTTTAAAAAGACGAAGTCAGTTTTAAAAAATGTTCAATTCAAAGTGAGTGATTTTAAAAAGGTTATTTTTAGAAAAATTATAGGAATAGGAATTCCAACTGCTTTAATATCTTTTTTCGAAATGAGCGCATTCTCTTTAGCAGCATTTGTTTGCGGTTATACATTTACAAACTCTATTGCAGATCAAGAATTAGCAAAAGTCAATTTAGCAGCGCATCAAATAGCAATAAGTCTTGCTTCAACAACTTTTATGATGTGTACAGGAATAGGTGTTGCAGCAACAGTAAGAATAGGGAATCAATTAGGTTTAAGAGATTATAAAACGTTACGAGAAGCAGGTTGGTCTTGCATTTTAATGGTTCTATCATTCATGATTTTATTTGGAATCTTATTTATTGTTTTCCGTTATCAATTACCAACTATTTATTTAGACAATCCAGATGTTATAAACTTAGCCGCTTCATTATTAATTATTGCATCACTTTTCCAAATGTCAGATGGTGTACAATTAGTTATTTTAGGAGCTTTAAGAGGTATGACAGATGTTAAAATACCATCAATTCTAACCTTTGTATCATATTGGTTAATTGCAATTCCAATTGGTGTTGTGTTAGCAATTGTATTCGAAATGCGAGCATTTGGAATGTGGATAGGATTAGGAATAGGCTTAACAGCTTCAGCCGTCTTTTTGTTAATTAGATATAATCAACAAACAAAAAAAATGATCAAAGAAAATCCTGATGCTGAGATAATTTTAGAAGATAAATTAAAAAACATATAGAAATGGAATTACCAAAATTTTTATTGGCAGATAATTCAATAATGCCAGATAAGATCTTTATTTTACATACAGATTATCCACGTTTTTTATTAGATGTAGAAACAGATGATATTGAATGGTTCGAAGATATTTCTGAAGAAGAAGATAACGAAGAATTTAATACTGAAATAGCTAATTTAATTGAAGACGCTTTAGATTTCTACGATCAAGAAATGTCTTTATTAAACGAAGACGAAGAATAAGTCTTAAATAAATAAAATTTCCATATTTTTATTAGTGTAAGAATTACACTAAAATAATTTTATATTCTTGCATAATAATTTTTTTATTCTTATTTTGCAATTAAGAAAATTATTCAAAACCATGGAAATAAAAAGATTATTTGATTTTCCACAAAATCAATTAGAAAATAATCCTCGAGAAGATTCATTAGTGTCTAAAGTAAACGGAACTTGGGTCAAAACATCTACACAAGAATACGTTGGCAAAGCAAATGCATTTAGTCGAGGATTATTACAATTAGGAATCAAGCCAGAAGATAAAATTGCAATTGTAACTTCAACTAATCGTACCGAATGGAATATTTGTGATATCGGTATACAGCAAGTTGGTGCGATTTCTGTTCCGTTATATCCAACACTTTCCGAAGACGATTTTGATTATATATTAAACAATGCTGAATGTAAGTTTATCATTGTTTCTGATAAAAGTTTATATGACACAGTTGCTGCTGTAAAAGATAAAGTGTCAACATTAGTTGGTATTTATAGCTTTGATGAAATTGCAGGAGTTCCAAATTATAAAGAAATTCTAGATTTAGGTGAAGATAATTCTACTCAACACGAAGTCGATAGTCTAAAAGATATTATAAAAGCTTCTGATATTGCAACTCTAATTTACACATCTGGAACTACAGGAAGACCTAAGGGCGTTGTGTTAACGCACGAAAATATTGTATCGGATGTGTTAATGTCTGTGGATCGTATTCCAGATTTTCCAAAAAATGCGATAGCATTAAGTTTTCTTCCAATTAATCACGTTTTCGAACGTATGCTGATCTATTTATACCAACATTTAAATATTGGGATTTGGTATGCAGAAAGTATCGAAAAATTAGGCGATAATATGAAAGAGGTAAAACCTCACGTAATGACGGTTGTTCCTCGTTTGGTAGAAAAAGTTTACGATAAAATATACAATACTGGAGCTTCAGCTGGTGGACTTAAAACGAAAATTTTTATGTGGGCTTTAAGTCTTGTTGAAGATTATGATCCATATAATCCAAAAGGTGGATTGTTTGGTTTGAAATATTCGATTGCAAAAAGTTTAGTTTTCAATAAATGGAAAGAAGGAGTTGGAGGTAATTTGGTTTGTATGGTTTCAGGATCAGCTCCATTAGCTCCACGACTTAATCATATTTTTTGGGGTGCTGGAATTCCAATTTTAGAAGGTTATGGTTTAACAGAAACTTCTCCTGTAATCTCGGTAAACTGCATGAAAAAAGAAGGTTTTGGAATTGGAACTGTTGGTGCACCATTAAAAGGTGTTGAAGTGAAAATTGCTGAAGATGGAGAAATTTTAGTAAAAGGACCAAATGTAACCCAAGGTTATTACAAAGATCCTGAAAAAACTGCAGAAGCTTTTACGCCAGATGGATTCTTTAAAACAGGAGATATTGGTGTTTTAGAAAGAGGTTTGTTAAAAATTACGGATCGTAAAAAAGAAATGTTTAAGACATCTGGTGGAAAATATATTGCACCACAAATCATTGAGAACAAATTCAAAGAATCACGATTTATTGATCAGATAATGGTTGTTGGAGAAGGGGAGAAAATGCCTTGTGCGATAATTCAACCAAATTTTCAAGTATTAAAAGATTATTTACAAATCAAAGAAATTGCAGAGCCATCTACTAATGTTGGGTTGATAAGTGAACCATCTATTTTAAACGTTATTGGTCGTGAAATTGAAAAAATGAATAAAGGTTTAGGGCATTGGGAACAAATTAAGAAATTTGAACTAACTCCTGAAGAATGGACAATTGATGACGGGTTACTAACACCAACTTTAAAGCTGAAACGTAAAAATGTATTACTAAAATACCAAGATTTATACAATAAACTATACGATAAGAAATAAAAAAAATCCCTTCAATTTTGAAGGGATTTTTTTTATTAATTTTTTAATCTCGTCGTCCGCCTAGAGCCATCATTACGAAATAAAGTAATTGTGCTAAAGAACCAATTGCTGCTACAACATATGTTCTTGCAGCCCATTTCAATGAATCTTTTGCACCTTCATATTCATTTGGCATCACCATATTGTTTCCTTTTAACCAAGCTAATGCGCGGTTAGAAGCATCATATTCTACTGGTAAAGTAACAAAAGCAAAAATTGTTGTTACTGCAAACAAAAAAATACCAATCCATAACAAAGTAGCATTTTTAGAAGAAGCCATCACAATTAATCCTAGCATTAAAATCCATTGATTCAATCGCGAAGCAATATTTACCATTGGAACCATTTTCGAACGTAATTGCAACATATTATACCCAACAGCATGTTGTACAGCATGTCCACATTCGTGCGCAGCAACTGCTGCAGCAGCAGCATTACGTTCATGATAAACAACTTCTGATAAATTTACTGTTTTGTCACCTGGATTATAATGGTCAGTCAATTGTCCTGGAGTAGAAATAACACGAACATCATGAATATTATTGTCAGAAAGCATTTTTTCTGCAATTTCTTTTCCTGACATTCCATTTGCCAAATGTACTTTCGAATAATGTTTAAATTTACTTTGCAGTCGGTTGCTAACAAACCAACTAATCAACATAAATAACCCAATAATAATGTAATAACCTGTCATCTATTTTTATTTTATTTTTTAATCATTTTTAATATCATTTAAATTTCAAAAAGTATTCCAATAAGTGAATAGGGACAAAAATAACAGAAAAGTTGATTTTTTGTCAGATTTCTGCATTAAATCATATAAAAAAAAGGAATAAACTGACATTTTACTTAAAAATTTTTGAATTGAAATTGCAAAACTTACTACCTTTGCCAGCTATGAGTATTCGCATAAAAGAAGTACAATCTAAACGCGATTTGGAAGCATTTATTAAGTTTCCAATGAATTTGTATAAGGATAATCAATATTATGTACCGCCCTTTATTAACGAGGAAAAGGAAACATTAGATGTTTCAAAAAATCCTGTTTTTAAAGATGCTGAAGCGCGCTATTTTTTGGCTGAAAAAGATGGAAAAATAGTTGGACGAGTTGCTGCAATTATTAATTGGCAAGAAGTCAATAAACAAGAAAAACGTAAAATGCGTTTTGGTTGGTTTGATATGATTGATGATATTGAAGTAACGAAAGCACTTTTGGCTAAAGTTGAAGAAATTGGTAAAGAAAATCAATTAGAATATATTGAAGGACCAGTTGGTTTTTCGAATTTGGAGAAAGCAGGAATGTTAACGCTAGGATTCGATAAATTAGCAACAATGGTCGGTTTGTATAATTTTTCGTACTATTCAAAGCATTTAGAATCATTGGATTTTGAAATGGCGAATGAATGGGTAGAGTATGAATTGTATGCACCGACAGAATTACCAGAAAAAGTAATCAAGTTTAATAAAATTATTCGTGAACGTTATAAATTACGAGAATTAAAGTTTACAAAAACTTCAGAAATTCTTCCGTATGTAGACGAAATGTTTGATTTGTTAGACAAAACTTACAGTGAATTGGATACATATGTTCCGATTGCAGATTACCAAATTGAATATTACAAAAAGAAATATATTCCGTTTATCAATCCTGATTTTGTAAATTGTATTGTAGATGAAAACGGGAAAATGGTTTCGTTTGCAATTACAATGCCTTCTTATTCGAAAGCGATGCAAAAAGTAAAAGGTAAAATTTTTCCTTTTGGTTGGTGGCACTTAATGAAAGCAAGTAAGAATAACGATTCTGCTCAATTTTATCTAATAGGAATTGATCCAAAATTTCAAGGAAAAGGAGTTACAGCACTTATTTTTAATGCTATGTTTGATACTTTTAAACGCAATGGAATCAAGTTTTTGGAAACAAATCCAGAATTAGCAGACAACGAAAGCATTCAAGTTTTATGGAAAGCTTATGATCCTGTGAATCATAAACGTCGTAAAACATTTAGAAAATCAATTCAATAAAATAATCAAATGTTTGATATTCATCAATTAGAGAAAGATTATTCGACTTTCAGACAAGAAGGTTTCGATGCGAAATGGTTAAATTTTGAAGAATTAAATCGATATTTTTCTTCAAAATCATTTCAAAAAGAACAAGTTGGAACATCTTTTTTAGGAAACGAAATTTACAAGTTAAGTTTCGGAACAGGAAAAAAACGATTATTAATTTGGTCTCAAATGCACGGAAATGAATCTTCTGGAACGCGCGCAATGTTTGATGTAATTAATTTTTTTGAACAAAAATCAGAATTAGCTCAAATTATTTTATCTCAATTGACAATTGATTTTATTCCAATGTTAAATCCTGATGGAGCAAATGTTAATACACGTCGAAATGCAATTGGAATTGATATTAACCGTGATTTTTTAGCAAAAGAATCAACTGAAATTCATGTTTTATTGAATCAAGTAGAAAAAGGAAATTATCAAACTTTGTTTAATTTGCATGATCAACGTACAATATTTAATGTTGGACAAACAGCAAAACCTGCAACGCTTTCTTTTTTGGCTCCTTCTTATAATATTGAAGAAGAGGTGAACGAAGTTCGCGAAAAAACAATGGGAATTATTCAAGTGATGAATACAGAATTGCAAAAAGTAATTCCAGGACATGTAGGTCGTTATACATCAGAATTTTATCCGATGTCAACAGGAGATAATTTCACGAAAATGGGTTATCCTTGTGTATTATTTGAAGCAGGACATTTTCCGAATGATTATCAACGAAATACAACAAGAAAATATAATGCATTGGCTATTTTAGCAGGATTGAATGCTTTAGCAACGCAAGAAAAATTTCCGTTTGATGAATATTTGTTAATTCCTCAAAATGGACAAAAATATTTAGATGTAATTATTCATAATGTTCAAATTCAGAATGGTGAACATTCATCGATTGTTGATTTGGGAATATATTTTGAAGATGAATACAACGAGAAAAATAATTCGGTAGAACAAATTGCCAAAATTATTGAAATTGGTGATTTGCGAAAATTTATTGGTCATCTCGAAATAGATGCTAAAAAACAAATTTACAAAGGAATAATTAAAAATTATCCTTTGTTGAATCAATTGGCGACTTTCGAAATTGGTTCAATAAAGATTAAAAATGGTCAAATCATTGCATAATTATTGTTACATTTAAACCTTAAACTCGAAATTAAATGAAAAAAATATTGGCTATTGCCTTTGTAGCAATGTTAGGATTTTCAACACAATCTTTTGCTCAGAATAAAGTATTGAATCGTACAATTACAGCTGAAAATGGAAAGAAAATGTTGACAGGAGAATTCAATAGAAAAGCTTTAGAAAAAGATGATTTTAAAGAATGGTATCATTCCGAATATGATTCTTATGAAGTTGAAAAAAGTAAATTGAAATCAATCAAAAATTTACGCAACTATCGCTTAGAAGTTTTTGTAGGAACTTGGTGTCCTGATTCGCGTCGAGAATTACCACGTTTGTACAAAATTTTAGACGAAATCAAATTTCCTCAAAATAGATTAAAAGTGATTGGTGTAAACCGTCAAAAGAAAAGCTTTTATGGCGAAGAAATGAATAAAAATATAACACACGTTCCAACAATTATTGTTTATAATAATAAAAAAGAAGAAGTAGGAAGAATTGTAGAATCTCCTGTTTCTGGATATTTGGAAGAAGATTTGGCACAGATTGTGAATGGTACGCCATTGACACCAAATTATGCAAATGAATAATTTTAAAAAAATAATTCTTCTCGTTGTAGCTTTCATTTTTGGCGTGATGATTACATATATTATCATGGACAAATTCAAATCTGAAAGTTATTCCGAACAATCTCATGTGATTGCGTATCAAATTGAACGAATGAATAAAATGATTGTTGCAGAACAAACATATTCAGATTTATACAATCATACATCAAAGAAATCGTTGCCTGGTTTAACTGATTTTTTATCGGCAGATAAAAAAGTTACGCTTTTAGTGAAAGCTAAAGCACAAGCAACATACGATTTGAAAAAAATGGATATTGAATTAGATTCGGTAAATAAAAAAATTATCATCAAATCAATTCCGCCAGTTGAAATCCAAGTATATCCCGATGTTAGTTTTTATGATATGGATCAAAGTGTTTTCAACAAATTTAGTAAAGATGATTTGAACGGAATTAAGAAACGTGCTGTACAGCATCTTGAAAAAACGGTCGATCAAACTAAATTAAAAGAAGAAGCGCATCAACAACTTATTCAAAATCTTGGAGATTTGTATTTTCTGGCCAAAACCTACGGTTGGAAGATAGAGGATAAAACGAGTTACGCTAACGAATTGAATAAATTATACGATTAATAAATAATTAAAAACCTGTTCGAAAAGAATAGGTTTTTTTTCGCTGGACAAAGAAATGAAATGTTTCTTTTTTTTAGAATTAAAATTGAAAATAGTATTTTCGCTTAATATTAAAAATAAAAATGAATTGGCGTAGATTTTTACTTCCATTTTCTGGTTTATATTGGATAGGAACTTCGGTTCGAAATCTGTTCTATAATATAGGAATGATGCGTTCTTCATCATTCAATATTCCTATTATCAATGTAGGAAATTTATCTGTTGGTGGAACTGGAAAGTCACCTCATATCATGTATTTGATTGATTTATTGAAAGACGAAAAATTGGTAAGTACATTGAGTAGAGGATATGGACGAAAAACAAAAGGTTTTTTGATTGCAAATTATTCTTCGAAAGTATATGATATTGGTGATGAACCTATGCAGTTTTTTCAACGATTCAAGAACAGAATATTGATTGCAGTTTGCGAAGACAGAGCTTTTGGTGCTCAAAAATTAATCGATCATTACAATGCAGAGACGATTTTATTAGATGATGCCTATCAACATCGTTCAGTAAAAGCTGGATTAAATATTCTATTAACAGATTTTAATAATCCATATTACAAAGATTTTTTATTGCCAGCAGGTGATTTGAGAGAGAGTAGAAGTGGAGTTCGCCGCGCTGATATTATTATTGTAACAAAATGTCCCGATAGAATTTCGGAAGAAAAACACAAAGAAATTTCGAAAAAGATTAAATTAAAATCACATCAGCAATTATTTTTCTCAAAAATTGTGTATGATAACAAATTGATCGGAAAATTGGATAATGTTGAGAAATCGACTTGGAAAAATCTGAATGTTATTTTAGTTACAGGAATTGCTAAAACAGCTGGATTAGTGAAGTTTGCTGAAGAAAATTTTGCAAATGTTTTACATTTAGAATATCCAGATCATCATAATTTTAGTCAATCAGAAATTGAGTATATTTACAAACGATACGAAGATACGGAAGGTAGAAAACGTTTAGATAAAATAATTATTACAACGGAGAAAGATTATATGCGTTTGATGGAAGAATCCATGATAAAAGACGATTTATATTACATTCCGATTAGTATCGATATTAACGATAAAGAAAAATTTAATCAAACTATTTTAGAGTATGTTGGAAAGAATTAATGAGGCTGTAAAGTACATCAATAATTTATTGCCAGATCAACCAGAATTTGTAATTGTGTTAGGATCTGGATTAGGAAAATTAGAAGACGAAGTAGAAAATAAAGTTGTTATTAGCTACAAAGATATACCAAACTTTCCTCAAGTTACAGTAGAAGGACACAAAGGTCATTTAGTATACGGAACTATTTTAGGTAAAAAAGTTTTGATGATGGCAGGACGTTTCCATTATTACGAAGGATATTCGATGGATGAAGTTACTTTCCCAATGCGAGTTTTCAATGGATTAGGAATCAATAAAGTTATCTTATCAAATGCTTCTGGAGGTGTTAACCCAAATTTCCAAGTTGGAGATATTTTATTGGTAAAAGATCATATCAATATGATGCCAGAGCATCCTTTACGTGGTAAAAATATTGACGAATTAGGTCCTCGTTTTGTGGATATGTCAAAAGCATATGACAAACAAATGTTGAATGAAGCAGCAGAATTTGCAAAAGCAAATGATATTTTAGTTCATCAAGGAGTTTATGTAGGATTACAAGGTCCAACTTTCGAAACGCCATCAGAATATGGAATGGTACGTTTTATAGGCGGAGATTGTGTTGGAATGAGCACTGTTCCCGAAGTTATTGTTGCGCGCCATATGAATATGCGTGTTTTCTGTTTATCTATTATCACAGATTTAGGTGGACCAGAAATTTCGTTTGATGTTTCGCATGAAGAAGTCTTAAATGCAGCAAATACAGCAATGCCAAACGTAATAAAAGTCGTAAAAAGCGTAATCGAAAATTGTTAATTTTTGATTTAATTATAACATAAAAAACCAACTGAAAAGTTGGTTTTTTTATTTCTAAAATCTGTAATCCAAAACAGAATCAATAGATAAGTTTTGGAATGTATGTTTAATTAAATCTCAACTTCTTGTTCAGAATTTGCACAATTACTATGAACAATATAATCGATTAGTTTCCCATTTTCAAAACACAATAGTACATCTTCTTCATAAATTGAAGTATGCGTCAATTGATTAAATTGTAATAATTTACCTTGCGATATTTTAATAATTCCAGAATACCAATTAGCAAAAACTTCTTTTTCTTCCGGGAAAAGATAAGAAATATCAACTTCGTTTAATTCATCTAAATATCCTTTGAAGTTAATCAAAAATAATTCATCATCTCTCAATTCCCATTTTCCATAATATCCTCTCCAGCAAGTTGGAGAAGGAGGGGTAAAATAAGGAGGATTTCTTAAATTTTTAAAATAATAATATAAAGGTTGTTCGGCTACAATATATTGTTGGTCGTCAATAGATAAAATTTCTCCTATTTGAGCAGTCATTTTCTTATGATTTTATCCAAATGTAAAATAGCAAAATGAATAAATAAAAAATCAAACACGCTATTTTATCAAAATGATAAAGATTGACCGACTAAAATAAATAATTGAAATTTATCTTGTCTTTATATAATAAAATGTATAATTATTATCTATTCTAAGGTAATTCTTTCACCTTGTTTCGGAAAAATATAATTAATTTTATAAGGATTATTTTTTAGTAATTCTTCTTTAATTTTTTCCTCATTATTACCTTTCGGTTTTATATGAGTAACAATAATTGTTAATCCTTTCAATTTATTTTTACCTGCTTGTTTTGCTAGTTCGCCCAATTCTTCATTAATTAATTTAGGCGTTAAATGGCCAAATAATAGTTTCTCTGGTTGAGAATTAGGAAAAGAAACTTCTAACATCAATGTTTTTAATTTTCCTGATTTAATTTTTGGCGCAATAGCTTTCCAAATCGTTCCTAAATTTTTTGTTTCTTCAATTCTATCTGCCCCAGTATCTCCGAAATAAAGAACAGCATTCGAACCATTTTCAACCAAAATAGCAGAACTTTTTAAAGGATTTACATGGCTCAATTCATAAATTGTTCCAGTGAAATTAGTTCCTTCTATTGTAAAAGGAGTTCCTATTTCTGGATATTTGTAGTAATATTTGTTTAAAATTGGAGATTCGCCTTCGTTAGCAAAATTTGCCCAAGCATCATTTGTAAAATATTTATTTTTTAAAACAGAAATAGTTTCAGAAATTCCATAAATCGGTTTACTAGAATCTTCTGGAGAATTGATAATCATTCCAGAAAGATGATCCAAATGTCCATGCGAAATAAAATATCCTTTTATATAATCTCTTAATATTTTGTTTGAATCTTCACTAAAAGTTTCATTTTCTATTGCCTTATTTATTCCTGAATAAACTGTTCCAGCATCCAAAGCCAAATAATTATTTGTATTTTCTTCTCCTATTAAATAAGAAGAAAGGTTACTTTCATTGCTGCCTCCATAAACGCCAAGTGGAACAATCTGAATATTTTGCGCAAAAGCAATTGTTGAAATTGTAAAACCAATAGATAATAGATATTTTTTCATAATGAGACTATTTTTACAAAAATACAATTCAAACGATTACAAAACTAAATTATCTTAAATACTTTGTAGAAACTTTAGTATTTTCACATTTCAAAAAAAATTAACGCATAAAATCACTTAGAATGAAATCGAAATTATCTACTAATAGATTGAAAAATTATGCAAATCAACTCATCACAAAAAAAGCAATGTGCGCTGCTGCAATTACTTTATTGGCAATGAATGTTGATGCGCAAAAGAAGCCGCTAGATTTGACTGTTTTTGATGAATGGCAATCGATCGGAATGAAAGAATTATCAAATAACGGTTCGTGGGTTGCTTATCAAGTAAATGCACAAGAAAGTGATAATACATTGAACTTTTTTGGTTTGAAAACAGATAAAAACTTAAGTTTTCATCGTGGTGAACAAAATGTTTTTACAGCAGATTCTAAATTTGCCATTTTCAAAATTCGTCCTTTTTACAAGGATTTGAAATTGGTTCGAATCAAAAAGAAAAAAGAAAATGAAATAGCAAAAGATTCAATCGGAATTTTAAATCTTGCAACAAATCAAGTTGAAAAATTACCGAATATAAAATCTTTCAAAACGCCTAAAAAAGGAGGTTCGCTTTTGGCTTATTTATTAGAAAAAGAAGAAGCGAAAACAGATAAGAAAGAAAAGTCAGATTCTATAAAAGCAAAAGATAAACCAGCAAAATCATCAGGAAAAGATAAGAAGGATATTCCATTAGAATTGGTTTTGAGAAACTTGATTTCTGGTCAAAAAAAATCATTCAAAAATGTAATGAATTATGAGTTTAGTGAAAATGGCAAACAATTAATTTATTCGACAAAACAAGAGAAAAAAGATAGTTTAGATAAAACTAAATATGGCGTTTTCTTGGTAAATACAGCAACTTTTGCGCAAAAACAATTGGTTGATACAATTGGCGATTTCAAACAATTTGCATTTGATGAATTAGCGAACAAAGTGGCTTTTGTAGGAACTACGGACGAAGATAAAAAAGAGAATAAAACATATTTTTTATATTATACATCGACAAATAATCCGCAACAAATCAAAAAATCTGAATTATTAGGATTAAAAAAAGATTGGCAAGTTTCAGAAAATCGTCAACCAAAATTTAGTAAAGATGGCAATTCTTTATTCATTGGTTTAATGCCGAAATTAGCCGAAAAAGATACAACTTTGATTGGTGATGATTATGCAAAAGTTGATATTTGGAGCTACAAAGATGAATTTATTCAACCACAGCAATTAAAAAATCTTGAGCGTGAAAAAAAGCGTTCATATTTATCTGCAATTGATTTATTGAATCCTCAAAAAGTAACGCAATTAGCAGATTTGGATATGAATCAAGTTGAAATTCTGAACGAAGGAAATTCAAACTATGCTTTAGGAATTTCTGATAATGCATACAGATTGATTTCTAATTGGGATTATACAGGACGTAGAGATTATTATATCGTAAACGTAAAAACGGGAGAACGTGAATTATTTGCAAAAGCTTTGGCTGGAAAAGTTGAAATATCTCCTAACGGAAAATTTGCAATTTTTTATAATGCAGAAAATGGTTTGTGGTCGAGTTATAATATAGAAACAAAAGAAACAAAAGTTCTGAATAAGAAGCTAAAAGTAAAATTCTTTGACGAAGAAAATGATTCGCCAACTTTAGCAGAAGAATACGGAATTGCTTATTTTACAGATAATGATGAAACCGTATTAATAAAAGATCGTTATGACATTTGGGAATTTGATTTGGTTGGAAATCGTCGTCCTGAAAATATGACAAATGGTTTTGGAAGAAAAAATAAAATTACATTTGATATCAATAAATTGAATGATGATATTAAAACTCTTAATCGTGATCATTTAGTTTATTTAGGAGCTTTTAATAATCAAAATAAACAATCTGGTGTTTATCAAACAATTATTTCAAAAGCTAAAAATCCAACCGAAGTAGTGATGTCAAATACTTGGGGAACGCAAAAAATGACGAAAGCATTGAATGCAGATGAATTTATTTATACAAAAGAATCTTTCCAGGATTCGCCAGATGTTTATGTTTCAACGAATTTTAAAGATGAGAAAAAGATTTCGGCAATCAATCCTCAACAAAAAGATTATTTGTGGGGAAAAGGTGAATTGGTAACTTGGAAAACATATTCAGGGAAAGACGCAACAGGAGTTGTTTATAAACCAGAGAATTTTGATCCAAATAAAAAGTATCCAATGATTGTTTATTTCTACGAAAAACTTTCGGATAATTTGAATCGTTATCAAGCTCCTGCGCCAACGCCTTCTCGTATCAATCATACCTATTTCGTAAGTAACGATTACATTATATTTACACCAGATATTTCTTATACAATAGGTCATCCTGGGAAATCTGCTGAAGATTATATCAATTCTGGAGTAGAAGCGTTAAAGAAAAATAACTGGATAAATGGAAATAAAATAGCAATACAAGGACAGAGTTGGGGAGGATATCAAGTCGCGCATTTGATTACTACAACAAATATGTATGCTGCTGCTTGGACAGGAGCGCCTGTTGTAAATATGACTTCTGCTTATGGAGGAATTCGTTGGGGAACAGGTATGAGCCGACAATTTCAATATGAACAAACACAAAGTAGAATTGGTAAAACATTATGGGAAGCGCCAGAATTATATATCGAAAATTCACCTTTGTTTAACATGCCAAAAGTGACAACGCCAGTTGTAATTATGCATAATGATATGGATGGAGCGGTGCCATGGTATCAGGGAATTGAAATGTTTATGGCTTTACGTCGTTTACAAAAACCAGTTTGGATGTTGAATTATAATGGCGATGATCATAATTTAATAAAACGTGCAAATAAAAATGACATTCAGCAACGACAAGTTCAATTTTTTGATCATTATTTAAAAGATAAACCTGCACCAAAGTGGATGACAGAAGGAGTTCCTGCAATTTCGAAAGGAATAGATTGGGGTTTCGAGCTTGAAAAATAACGAGATAAAATAGAAAAAGCGATCAATTTGATCGCTTTTTTAGTTAAAAGATTATCTTACAATACAATTATATTGTTAAATTTACAATTATCTTGAAAATAGCTTCTTGAAAAAGTTTTAATTAAAAGATTTAATTTCGCTGAATATGAATACAAATAATAGACAAATTGTTTATATCCATGGACTAAATGGCTCTGCTAATTCGAATAAGTTTAAATCTATTTTAAAAATTTATCCTTCTGCAATCTGTGTCGAATGGAAAGTAGAAGATAATATTTTTGATATTCTAATTGAAACTTACGAACATTTAAAAGGAAAAATAGACGATTTGACAATTGTAGGAAGTTCTACAGGAGGAAATTTTGGTTGGCAATTGCAACAAAAATTAAAGGAAAATGGAAAATCTAGCGAATTGATATTATTAAATCCTTTGGTTGATATTTCAGTTAAATTAGATAATGATTTTCCTGAAAATCTATTACAATATTTAGTTGACATGAATCGTTTTGAGAACACCAAAGTTTTTCTTTCTGTAAATGACGAAGTTTTAGATTTTATAAAATTAAAAACCTTTTTCGAAATCCAACAAAATATATTTCCGCAACAAATAGAAGTTATTGAAATAGATGATGATCATCGTATTCATAATTTCGACTCATTGTTAACGTTAATTTAATTCACGCTTTACAATTACTTAATTTTATAAACTGCATTTTTGCACACGAATCAAGAAACAAACAAACATGAGAAAAGTTTTAACTTTAGTACTTACTGTATTTTCAATTAGTTCGTATGCTCAAGTTAAAGATTCTACAGAATCGAAAAAGAAAACTGTACAAGAATTTAAGAATATGATGTCGCCATATTATAATTATGGTAACGGATTAGGAATTACTTCTCCAGATAGTCTTTATCAGGTAAACATCAGATTTCGTATGCAAAATCGAATTAGTTATAACCATAATGAAGGTGAAGAAGATAATATTGATGGACAAATTCGTCGTCTAAGATTACGTTTTGATGGATATATTGGAGATCCGAAATTTGGTTATTCAATGCAATTATCTTTTGCAGCTGGTGATGTAGGAAGAGCAGAAGAGGGGAAGAATACAAATATTATTCGTGATGCGATGATTTTCTATTATCCAAACAAACATTGGAGTTTAGGATTTGGGCAAACAAAACTTCCAGGAAATAGACAACGTGTTAATTCATCCGGAGCGTTACAATTAACAGATCGCTCTATAAATAATGCAAGTTTTAACATTGATCGAGATTTTGGTTTTCAAGCTTTGTATAATAAAAGAAATCAAGACAAATTTTCTTATATTTTGAGAGTAGCAATCTCAACTGGAGAAGGTCGAAATTGGACAAATTTTAAAGATACAGGTTTAGCATATACAGGAAAAATAGAATTATTTCCACTTGGAGAATTTACGAAAGGAGGAAGTAACTATGAAGGTGATTTAGCACATGAACTAACACCAAAGTTGATGCTTTCTGGTGCATATAGTTACAATGATAGAGCGCATAGAACAGCAGGAATGTTGGGGGACGATATTGCTGGGGGAGGAACCGCAAATATTAGATCTCTTTTTCTTGATGCAATGTTGAAATATAGAGGATGGAATTTAATGTATTCTTATATGAGTCGTAATTCGGACAAAGTGTTATTTCATAACTCTTCCGATGTTTCAGATTTTAATTATATCTACAACGGGCATGGTATGGATTTTCAAGGTTCATATACTTTTCCAAAGGATTGGGAAGTAATTGGCCGTTATTCTCTTCAAAATGTAGATAAAGATATTTTTGAGTTTACTCCAAATACAAACCAATATTCTCTAGGATTAACAAAATATATTTGGGAGCATGCTTTCAAACTACAAGCGGAGTTTACTTACGAACAAGAAAAATTTTATAATCTAGAAAAGAAAAACAATTGGTATGCGCGTTTCCAGATAGAAATCGGAATCTAAGTATTAAGTATATAGTTGTAAATTAAATATTTTACAACTAAATAAGGTTTTATATTTAATAAAATTTTATAAATTTGTATTTCAAATATCAACCTATGCAAGCCAATAAAAAGAAAAAAAGCCTGAACCGGAATGTAGAGTTTGGGAGTAAAAAAGTACAGTTTAAAGATATAATCATTGTTGCAATATTAATCTTTATTATCGCTCTAACAATTTTAAAATTTATTAACTAATCATAAAAAAACCACTTCTTCTGAAGTGGTTTTTTGTTTTTATTTTTATTTCTTTTTTATAGAAACTAATTTGGAATCTTCTTTGCAAATTTCCAACACAAAATCATAATCTTTCGTATTGTCTTTGCTCTTATAGTTCGCCAAATATTCTCTACATGGAATTTGATCTTTTTTCGAATGATCGAAATCAACTTTACTTCTTTTGAATAATTCTTTTTTTAAAAATGTAGAATCTAAATTTTCTGCTTTTAAAAATGCTTGAGCTTCTGGTGAAATTGATAATCTTTTTGAAAAAGCTTCATCCAAAACTCTTGCATTTGGAAAGTAATTACATGAGAAAGCACGAGGTCCAAACGCCATTGCGACGAAAACTAACCCAATTCCAACTCCTAGCAAATACTTCATAAATCTTTGCGTAAACGTCATATGATCAATAAATTAATGTCGTGAAATGGTAAATCAAACCAATCACATAAGTTCTTTTTTACAATTCTTCCTTTGTACAAATATACGCCATTTCTTATAGTTTTATCAGATTGTACGACATTTGCAAAACCAGATTCTTCAGAAATTTGAAATAAATAGGATAAAAAATAATTGCTCAATGCTTTAGTAGAAGTGCGTGCAACACGAGAAGTGATATTAGAAACAGCATAATGAATAATATCATTCTTGATAAGTATAGGATGATCATGCGTTGTTAATTCAGAAGTTTCGAAACAACCTCCTTGATCTATACTCACATCAATAATAACAGCTCCAGCTTTCATATTTTGTACCATCATTTCCGTTACAACACAAGGTGTGCGCGTTTCTCCGCGAAGTGCTCCAATTGCTAAATCGCAACGTCGTAATGCTTTTCCTAATTCTTTTGGATCTAATGTAGAAGTGGAAACACGTTGACCAATATTTTGTTGTAAACGTCTAAGTCTTGTTAATGAATTATCAAAAACACGAACCGAAGCTCCTAAACCTAATGCTGTTCTTGTTGCATTTTCGGCAACTGTTCCAGCTCCAAGAATTACAACTTCTGTCGGACGAACACCTGTTACGCCACCCATTAAGATTCCATTTCCTGCATTTGTAGAAGACATTAATTCACTTGCAACTAAAATTGCAGTTGTTCCAGCAATTTCACTTAATAATCGAACAACAGGCAAATGATTTTGTTCGTCTCTAATAAATTCAAATCCAACTGCATTAATACGTTTTGAAATTAATTTCAGGAAATATTCACGTTTCAATGTATTTGTCGGAACCGAAGAAATAATTAAAGCATTTGGTTTTATCCAATCAATTTCTTGTAACGTAAGTGGTCCTACTTTTAGGATAATAGGTTTTTCGAAAACAGTTTGTGTACTGTAAGAAATTTGGGCTCCAGCTTCAGAATATTCTTTATCCGAATAATTTGCGCCTTCTCCTGCGCCAGTTTCTATCGTAACTTGATGCCCATTATTGACTAAAATTTCGACTGCATCAGGAGAAAGACAAATTCTTTTTTCTTGATTATTTGTTTCTTTCGGAATACCAATATCAAAGCGTTCTTTCTTATGGGGAACCTCTAAACGCTCTGGTTGAGGAATAAGATCCTCTTGAGAAAAAGGCGTAAAAATATTTTTTCCGTCCATATATTATTAGCTAAAATTTAAATGACGAACACCTCCTACATTTTCCAATGTAATTGAGTGATGCTCATCTGGTATAAAGTTAGCAATTTTATTTGGCCATTCCATTAAACAATATTGATTTGAATATAAATATTCTTCAATTCCAAAATCTAAGGCTTCATCTTCATGATTTAGACGATAAAAATCGAAATGATACACTTTTCCTTTGTCAGTATCATATTCATTAACAATTGAAAAAGTTGGGCTCGAAACTTCATCATTTGTTCCTAAAGCTTTTACAAACTCTTTGATAAAAGTAGTTTTTCCTGCGCCCATTTCTCCTTCGAAAGTGATTAATTTGTACTGAAGTTGATCGATTATTTTTTTAGCAACTTCTGGTAATTCGTCTAAATTATTGATAATAAATTCCATTTAATTTTTTGGTGTTAAAACAACCATTGGGATAATTATTTCTTCTAACGAAATTCCACCATGTTGGTAAGTGTTTTTGTAATAATTAACGAAATGATTGTAATTTTTTGGATACGTTAAAAATAAATTTTCTTTTGCAAAGATATACTTTGACGTAACATTTACCTTAGGTAAAAGGAATTTTTCTGGTTGATCGACTGCCAAAACATCTTTCGGATCATATTGCAATTGTTTACCCAATTTATAGCGTAAATTTGTACTCGCTTCCTTATCTCCAATAACTTTTGTTGGTTCTTTTACGTAAATTGTTCCATGATCGGTTGTTACGATGATTTTCATCTTTTCTTGCGCTGCTTTTTTTACAATTTCCATTAAGTAAGAATTTTCAAACCAATGTTTTGTAATCGAACGATATGTTTTATCATCACGAATAATTTCTCCAACAATTCGATTGTCTGTTTTTGCATGCGAAAGAATATCGATAAAATTGTAGACAATTACATTCAAATTATTTTTTTTGTAATTATTAAAATCATCAGCAATTTTTTTCTCAAAATCAGAATTTAATATTTTGAAATAATTATACGATAAATCACCATAACCAAGACGTTTTAATTGTTCTCCAAGCAACTCTTTTTCGTGCATATTTTTGTTTCCTTCGTCAGTATCATTTAACCAAAATTCAGGATATTTTTGTTCAATTTCCAATGGCATTAATCCTGAAAAGAAAGCATTTCTTGCATATTGCGTTGCCGAAGGTAAAATGCTATAATATAGATTTTCGTCTGCAGTATTATAATATCGATTAAAAATTGGCTCAATAACTTTCCATTGATCGTAGCGCAAATTATCAATCAAAATTAATAAAACATGCTCGTCTTTTCCAAGTTGAGGTCGAACCAATTGATTGAAAATTGTATGCGATAAAACAGGTCGATCTTCTTCGTTATGCAACCAATCTTCATAATTTCTTTCAATAAATTTGAAAAAAGCAGCATTTGCTTCACTTTTCTGATTTTCGATGATTTGAGAAAGTGCTGTATCTTCAATATTTTCCAATTCAAGCTCCCAAAAAACCAATTTTTTATAAATCTCTTGCCAATCTTCAAAATCGCGAGCATTCATCATATCCATTGTGATATTTCTGAATTCTTGCTGATAATTGATTACTGTTTTTTCAGAGATAAATTTCGAAGAATCTAAAATCTTTTTCAAACTCAACAAAATTTGATTTGGATTAACAGGTTTTATTAAATAATCTGCTATATGAGATCCAATTGCATCTTCCATTATGTGTTCTTCCTCACTTTTTGTAACCATAATTACAGGAAGATTCGGACGCAATTCTTTAATTTTCGGTAAAGCTTCTAAACCACTTAAACCTGGCATGTTTTCGTCGATTAAAACAGCTGCGAAATTCTCTTTTTCTATTACTTCTAATGCATCAGTTGCATTATTTATCATTGTTGTATCGTATCCTTTTTTCTCTAAAAAAAGTTGGTGTGGTTTCAATAAATCGATTTCATCATCAATCCATAAAATTTTTATAGCCATTTGTTGTATTTTATATTGTTTGTCTACTTTTAGAATAATTCCAAATATAGTGATAACGGCAATCTTAAAATAAAAATTTTATGTTAAACAAAACTTGATTTTTGCTAAAATTTGCAGTGAAATTTAGTATAATTAATTCTAAAAATCATTTTTATCCTAAAATAAAATATTTGATAAAAATCGATCCTAATTTTAAAAAGTAAGTTCTAAATAAGTAAAAATTCATATATTTGCGGATAAAATAATACGTTTGAATTCATTAAACAATAATAAGTTAAAGATAGTAAATGATCCAGTTCATGGATTTATAACGATTCCAAACGAGCTTATTTATCAAATAATTCAACATCCGTATTTCCAGCGACTTCGTAGAATTTCACAAACAGGTTTAACAGAGCTAGTTTATCCAGGAGCGAGACATTCTCGTTTTCATCATGCTTTAGGTTGTATGCATTTGATGCAAAAAGCCTTGAATATTCTCAAAAGAAAAAATGTTGAAATTACTCCTGAAGAAGAAAATGGTGCTCTAATTGCAATTCTTTTGCATGATTTGGGACATGGTCCTTTTTCGCATTCTCTTGAACATTCTATAATTAATGGTTCTCATCACGAAGAAATTTCTCTTCGTTTAATGGAAGAATTAAATCAAATTTTTGATAATCGATTGGCTTTAGCGATTGAAATTTTTAAAGGAAATCATCCTAAAAAATTTTTATCACAATTGGTTTCAAGTCAATTGGATTGCGATCGAATGGATTATTTGAAACGAGATAGTTTTTACACAGGAGTTGTGGAAGGAAGTATAAACCCAGAACGAATTATCTCGATGATGAATGTTGCTAATAATGAATTGGTGATAGAAGCGAAAGGAATTCCATCTGTTGAGAAATTTTTGATGGCGCGATTATTTATGTATATGCAAGTATATATGCATAAGAAATCTTTCACGGCCGAAAATTTTTTGATTAGCGCGTTGAGAAGAGCAAAAGAATTGACAAAAGCGGGAGAAAATCTTTTTGCAACATTTGCTTTTAAATATTTTTTAGAAGAAAACGAAGTTGGAAATTTATCTAAAAAAGGATTGGAAATTTTTACACGTTTAGATGATTCAGATGTTTTATCAGCGATAAAAGAATGGCAGTATCATGATGATTTAATTTTAAGTAAATTATCAAAAAATATCATTCAACGTATGTTACCAAAATCATATTTAATGGATACAAAATTATCCGATGAAGAAATTTTGGTTGAGAAAAATAGAGTGGAAGAAGCTTTAGGGATTGAGGATGCAAGTTATTTTGTTGAACAAACAACGATAAATATTGTTCCTTATGAAAGATCAAAAAATCCGATAAAGGTTTTATATAAAAATGGAGAGGTAAAAGAAATTTCGAGTTCAGAAAAGAGTATGTTAACTCAATTTTTGCAACAAGAAATAACAAAATATCATTACCATAGTTTTTGAAATAATTACTAGAAGAATTTGACAAAAAAGTTAAATAACTTAAATAATCATTTTATAAATTTAAGAATAATTATTAGTTTTGCAGACTATGAAATTTAAAGCTGCAGAGATTGCGCAATTATTGCAAGGAACCATAAAAGGTGACGCAAATGTAGAAGTTTCCACATTATCGAAGATAGAGGAAGGAAAAGAAGGTTCGATTTCGTTTTTAGCCAATCCGAAATATGAGCACTTTATCTATACAACAAACGCTTCTATTGTGATTGTTAGTAAAGATTTTGTGGCTTCAGGTCCTATTTCGTCTACATTAATTGTGGTTGAAGATGCTTATCAAGCCTTTACACAATTATTACAATATTATAACACAGTTAAAAATAATAAAGTTGGAATAGAAGAATATACGAAAGTTAATTCTACTGCTCAACTAGGGGATAATATATATATTGGAAGTTTTTCTTATATTGGAGCTAATGTTTCAATTGGGAATAATGTGAAAATTTATCCTAATGTAACTATTGGTGATCATGCTAAGATTGGTGATAATACAATTTTGCATTCGGGTGTACAAGTTTATGAAGAATGTAAAATTGGACAAAATTGTATCATTCATTCTAATGTTGTGATTGGAGCTGATGGTTTCGGTTTTGCACCAAATCCAGATGGATCTTTCGAAAAAATTCCTCAAATAGGAAATGTTTTGATCGAAGATAATGTTGAAATTGGAGCAGGATCAACAATAGATAGAGCAACAATGGGATCTACTATAATTCGTAAAGGAGTAAAATTAGATAACCAAATTCAAATTGCTCATAATGTTCAAATTGAAGAGAACACAGTAATAGCATCACAAAGTGGTGTTGCAGGTTCTACAAAAATTGGACGCAATTGTATGATTGGAGGTCAGGTTGGTATTGCAGGTCATTTAACGATCGGAGATTTTGTTCAAATACAAGCTCAGAGTGGTATTAATGGTGATGTAGAAAGCAAAACGCAATTGTATGGTTCACCAGCAATGGATGCGGCAAGCTTTAGAAAATCGTACGTACATTTTAGAAAGTTTCCAGAAATTGTGAAACGAATCGATGAATTAGAAAAAGAGAACAAACAAAAGTAAAAGTTAATGTCTGATAAACAAAAAACTTTAGCGAATGAAGCCGTTCTAAAAGGTGTTGGCTTACATACAGGTAAATTTGTTACTTTAACATTTAAACCAGCTGAACCAGATACGGGATTTGTATTTGTTAGAACAGATTTAGAAGGTCAACCTCAAGTAGAAGCTGATGCACAATATGTTGTAAGCACAGCAAGAGGAACAACATTAGAAAAGAAAGGAGTTAAAGTACATACAACAGAGCATGTTTTAGCAGCTTTGGTAGGTATGGATATTGATAATTGCTACATCGAAATGGACAATGCCGAGCCACCAATTATGGATGGTTCTTCTCGCTTTTTTGTAGAAGCGATAGAATCTGCTGGTATTGTAGAGCAAGATAAAGATAGAGAATACTATAGAATTAAAGAAATTGTAACTTATGTAGATCCTGAAACAGGTTCAGAAATAACTGCGATTCCTGCAGATGAGTATCAAGTTACAGCAATGGTAGATTTCGGAACGAAAGTTTTAGGAACTCAGAATGCAACTTTAACTTCTATCAAAAACTTCAAACAAGATATATCTCAAGCAAGAACATTTTGTTTTTTACATGAGTTAGAACAATTGTTAGAAGCTGGTTTAGTAAAAGGAGGAGATTTAGACAATGCAATTGTTTATGTAGACAAAGAAATTACACCAGAAACAAAAGAAAAATTATGTAAAGCTTTCAATAGAGAAGATGTTTCAATTCGTCCGAATGGAATTTTAGATCATTTGACTTTACATTATCCAAACGAAGCAGCTCGTCACAAATTGTTAGATGTTGTGGGAGATTTGGCTTTAGTAGGTAAAAAATTAAAGGCTAAAATTATTGCAACAAAGCCTGGACATCATACCAATACAAATTTTGCAAAAAAATTAAGCAAACAAATTAAATTGGCACAACGTAATAAAGTTCCAGAATTTGATTTGACAGCTGAACCAGTTTATGATATCAATGATATCATGAAACTATTACCACATCGACCACCATTTTTATTAATCGATAAAGTAATTTCTAAAAGTGCAGTAGGTTTAATCGGAGTGAAAAATGTAACGATAAACGAGCCTTTCTTTGTTGGACATTTTCCAAAAGAACCTGTAATGCCAGGAGTATTGCAAATAGAAGCAATGGCACAATTAGGAGGTTTATTAATTTTAGGAGAATTAGAAAATCCTCAAGATTACTCAACTTATTTCATGAAAATTGAAAATGCTAAATTTAAACGCAAAATTATTCCAGGAGATACAATTGTATTTAAATTAGAATTAGTTGAACCAATTAGAAGAGGTATTGTTCATATGCAAGGAATTGGATATGTAAACAATCAAATTGCCGTGGAAGCAGAAATGATGGCAGTTATTACAAAAGAATAATTAAAGAAATGGAAGTTATGAATCATCCGATGGCATATGTTCATCCAACTGCAATAATAGGTGAAAATGTTACAATTAGTCCTTTTTCTTCTATTTACGAAGATGTCGAAATTGGTGATGGAACATGGATTGGTCCTAATGTAACAATTATGTCAGGAGCACGTATTGGAAAAAATTGTAAAATTTATCCAGGAACAGTAATTTCTGGAGAACCTCAAGATTTAAAATACGAAGGTGAAAAAACTTTAACATATATTGGTGATAACACAACAATTCGTGAATGTGTTACTGTAAACAAAGGAACTAACGCTTTAGGTTATACGAAGATTGGTGACAACTGTTTAATTATGGCAACTGCTCACATCGCACACGATTGTGTTGTAGGAAATAATGTTGTAATTGTGAATGCAGTTGGTTTAGCAGGACATATAGAAGTTGGAGATTTCGCTTTTATCGGTGGTTATAGTGCAGTTCATCAATTTACAAAAATTGGAGAACATGCTTTTGTCGCTGGTGCAACACAAATTCGTAAAGATGTTCCTCCATACGTTAAAGCAGCAAAAAATCCTGTTGCTTACGCAGGTGTTAATGCAATTGGATTGAGAAGAAAAGGTTTCACATCAGAAGAAATTTTCGAAATTCAAGGTATTTACAGAATTTTATATCAACAAAAAAATAACGTATCTCAGGCTGTAGAACAAATCTTAGAAAAATTCCCAGATTCACATTATCGTGACGTAATCTTGAATTTTATCAATACAAGTGATCGTGGAATTATGAAAGGATATAGCTCAGGAGTTTAATCAAAATAATAAAATAGAATAAATGGCAACAACTGCTGATATCAGAAAAGGTTTATGTATTATTTTCAATAATGATACGTATAAAATTATCGAATTTTTACACGTAAAACCAGGTAAAGGTCCTGCTTTCGTTCGTACAAAATTAAAATCATTAACAAACGGAAAAGTATTAGACAATACATTTTCTGCTGGACACAAAATTGAAGAAGTTCGTGTAGAAACGCGTAACTATCAATATTTATATGAAGATGATAATGGTTTCCACTTCATGAATAATGACGATTACTCTCAAGTTTATTTGAACAAAGATTTGATTGATAATTCTCAATTTATGAAAGCTGGTGACGAAGTGAAAATCTTGTTCCGTGCTTCTGATGAAACAGCTTTAGCTGCCGAGTTACCAAATACAGTAATCATGGAGATTACTTATACTGAACCAGGTCTTAAAGGTGATACAGCCACAAATGCTACAAAACCTGCAACAACAGAAACTGGTGCTGAAATTCGTGTTCCTTTATTTATCAACGAAGGTGATAAAGTAAAAATCAATACAGAAGATGGTTCTTATGTAGAGCGAATTAAAGAATAATAATTCCGAACAATTATAGAGAAAAGTAGCTAATTTTAGCTACTTTTTTTATTGGGTAAAATAAAGTTATTCATGTATTTTAGTAAAAAATCAATCGAATTAATTTTATGAAAATCAATGTGAAAAATATGATTAAGAAAACGTTTCTTTATGGAATATTTTTTTGTGTTTTATGTCTTTTATTTACAGCTTTTGCAAATTATAAAATAGAAAATTCAACTGAAGAATTTGTGACAGATAATTCAGATATTCTTCCTACTACTAAAGTTGCGGTTGTATTGGGAACAGCTCCTAATTTGGTGAGCGGTTATCAAAATTATTATTTTACTTATCGCATAGAAGCAGCTACAAAATTGTATCAATCGGGAAAAGTGACGCATTTTATTTTGAGTGGAGATCATGGACGAAAAAATTACAACGAACCTGAAGCGATGAAACAAGCTTTAATAAAAAATGGAGTTCCAGAAAATGTGATTTATTTGGATTATGCAGGTTTTAGAACATTAGATTCGATGATTCGTGCTAAAGAGATTTTTGGTCAGAATGAATTTATTGTCGTTTCGCAAGAATTTCACAATCAAAGAGCAGTTTATATTGCGCGCCAAAATGGAATGAATGCATATGGTTACAATGCAAAAGATGTCAATAAACATGCTGGATTGAAAACAAATATTCGAGAGTATTTTGCTCGAACTAAAGTTTTTATTGATTGTTTTTTAGGAATTCAACCAAAGTTTTTAGGAGAAAAAATTGAGATTATTTAAATAAAAAAGAGAAACCAACCAAATGATTTCTCTTTTTATATTTTTATTTCAAACTACTAAAATATCCTCTCAAAATAGAATCGTTTGCACAATTTCGTGTATCAATTTCTAAAATTTTTGGACGATTACTTTCTGCATAGAATTCGTTGAATGAATTTTTTAAATCAGTTAAATTCGAAACTACATTATATTCAAAATCAAACATTTTAGCTAAGTATTCTGCAGTTAAATGATGTTTTGTTTCAAAATAATCTTCAACAACATTTGTTTCAGAAGGACCAGGAATAAATTTAAAAATATTTCCACCGCCATTATTTATCAAAATGATTCTAAAATTTTTCGGCAAATTCACATTCCATAAAGCATTCGAATCGTAGAAAAATGAAATATCTCCCGTAATCATCACTGTATTTAGCTCCGAAGCAATACATGCTCCAATTGCTGTGGAAGTAGAACCATCAATTCCACTAGTTCCTCGATTACAGAAAACAAGATTTGATTTATTATGATCAAACAATAATCCATATCGAATAACGGTTGAATTTCCATACTGAATTTCCCAATTTTCTGGATAATTTCTAATTATAGAATCAAATGCTTTCAAATCACAAAACGGAATCATATTGATGTAATTTTTGTGTTTGATATTGTTCGCTTCTCTTATAGAATTCCATGTTTTGTAATATTTGGATTCCTTTGGATTGACAAATGGAACAAATTGTTCTAAAAACAATTCTGGTTTCGTTTCAATCTTATCCGTTAATGCTTGAAAAGTATCTGGTTGCCAATATTCATCTAAATGCCAATGTTGCGAAGGTTTATGATCGCGCAAGAATTTTTTAATCTTTTTCGAAACTACATTTTGTCCAATTGTCAATAAAATATCAGGTTTCAAAGCTTCTAATTCTTCTTCAGAATAAGGGAAAATAACTTGATCTATTTTATTGAAAAATCTTTCGTCGTGTATGTTTGATGTAACTTCTGTCAACACAACAACCGAATCATCTTGAGCCAATTGTTTTATAAAATTATCAAATTCAGCATCAGGATGATGTAATCCGACTAAAATCATTTTACGCTCCGAAGCATTCCAACGTTTCATCAAATCTATCACATCTATTTCTGGATATTCTTTTGCTGGAATTGTAATCGTATCAATTTCGATAGAAGATTCGGTTACAGATTCGTACAAAGGTTCAGAAAAAGGCATATTGATATGGATTGGCGCAGATTTGTGCATACAATCAATCAACGCATATTTTGTCAACAACATATTTCTCGTCAAATCATCTGTTTCTTCACTTTCAGAAAGTTGAACATTATGTACAGAATGTTTTTCGAATAAGTTATTTTGACGAATAGTTTGTCCATCAAAATTATCAACTAAATGTTCGGGACGATCGGCAGAAAGCACAATAATAGGAATATTCTGAAAAAAAGCTTCTGTAATTGCTGGATAATAATTTGCTGTTGCCGAACCAGAAGTACAACAAACTACAACAGGTTTTTGAATTTGTTGTGCCATTCCTAAAGCAACAAATCCGGCTGAACGTTCGTCGATAACACTATATGTTTTGAAACGTTTATCATTCGCAAATTGCATTGTCAATGCGCCATTTCGTGATCCTGGTGATAATATGATATGATCAATTCCGAAGGCTAAAAAAGTTTCGGCAATTAATTGAACATTTAATTTATTTGATATTTTTCTCAACGTAGTTGTCTTAAATTATAAAAGGTTTTGTTTAGCAAATTTACTAAACAAAACCTTTCAAAAAGTATGATATTTTAAGAATTAAGTATGTAGACCTCCGTCAACACTTAAAACTTGTCCTGTTACATAACTAGATAAATCTGAAGCTAAGAATAAACATGCATTTGCAACATCCTCTGGACTTCCTCCACGTTTCAATGGAATTCCATTTCGCCATTCTTCAACAACTTTTTCGTCTAAAACTTCTGTCATCTCAGTTTCTATAAAACCTGGAGCAATTGCATTACAACGAATGTTACGAGAACCTAATTCTAAAGCAACAGATTTTGAGAATCCAATTAAACCAGCTTTAGATGCAGCATAGTTTGCTTGTCCAGCGTTTCCTTTAATTCCAACTATGGATGACATATTCACGATAGAACCAGAACGTTGTTTCATCATTGGTTTGATAACTGCTTTAGTTAGGTTGAAAGCTGAATTTAAGTTTGTTTGAATTACTTTTTCGAAATCTTCTACAGACATTCTCATCAACAAATTGTCTTTCGTAATTCCAGCATTATTAATAACAATATCAATTTGTCCAAACTCAGCAATTACATCTTCAACTAATTTTTGAGCAGCTTCGTAATCAGAAGCATCAGATTGATATCCTTTTACTTTACCGAATTGTCCCAATTCTTCTTCCAAAGCTTTTGCTTTTTCTACAGAAGAAGCATAAGTAAAGGCAACGTTAGCGCCATTTTTTACAAAAACTTCAGCAATACTTTTTCCAATACCGCGAGTTGCGCCTGTAACGATTGCTGTTTTACCTTGCAATAAATTCATGTTTATAGGTATTATTATATTCCTCCAAAAATACGATTTTTTACGAGAGTTAAAAATGTTAAAATTTACTTTATTTCTTTTCTTTAACATTTTATGGTATTATAATTGAAAATAGGCATCCTTATAACCAATTAAATAAATTATAAAACATGAAGAATCTATTAAAATTTTTCGCAGTAACATTTTTCGCTTTATTCGTATTTACAGCTTGTAGTGATGACGATGATCCTGTAGATAACGATTTTTTTGCAGGTACTTACAAAGGTAGTGTAAGCTATAAAGATGCCGATAATTCTTTATCTAGTAAAGATGGTAGTGTATTTGTAACTAAAATCGCAAGCGGAACAAAGTATAATTTTGATTTTTCTGACAAAATTCCAAATTTAAATGGGATTGAGTTTGAGAAAAAAGGTGATAATACTTTGGTAAGTGTTGGAGCTGATGAATTATCTTACATTAGAATTGATAATGAAAAATTAACAATTCTTTACACTAAAGATGGTAAAACTTGGACAGCAAATGCAACAAGATAATTTGTTGGATTGTTTAATACAAAAAAGACGTTTATATGTTTATAAACGTCTTTTTTTAGATTTGGATATTTATTAAATTCAACTAATAAAATAAAAAAAAATCCACTCTTAGAGTGGATTTTTAGTATAATTTAAAATTTCAGATTATAATCCGAAAGCTGTTTTTATTTGATCTACAAAGTCTAATTTTTCCCAAGTGAATAATTCAACTTCAACTTCAACAACATCTTGTCCATTTGCAGATTCAAAACGTTTTGAAACTGTTCTCGGTTCTCTACCTAAGTGTCCGTAAGATGCAGTTTCTTTGTAAATAGGGTTTCTTAATTTTAATCTTTGCTCGATTGCGAAAGGCTTCATATCAAAAATTTCAGAAACTTTTTTAGAAATTTCTCCTTCAGTTAAATCAACTTTTTGAGTTCCGAAAGTATTTACTAATAAAGAAACAGGAGCAGCAACACCAATTGCGTAAGAAACTTGTACTAAAACTTCGTCAGCAACACCAGCTGCCACTAAGTTTTTGGCAATATGACGTGCAGCATAAGCCGCAGAACGGTCAACTTTTGATGGGTCTTTTCCAGAGAAAGCACCGCCTCCGTGAGCACCTTTACCACCGTATGTATCAACAATAATTTTACGACCTGTCAAACCTGTATCTCCATGAGGTCCTCCAATTACGAATTTTCCTGTTGGATTGATATGGTAAGTAATACTATCTGTAAATAAATCGCGTAAATGAACAGGTAATTGAGCTTTAACACGAGGGATCAAAATGCTTACTAAATCATTAGTAATTTTATCTCTCATTGCTTCTTCGTTAGCAAAATCATCATGTTGAGTAGAAATTACAATAGTATCAATACGAACTGGTTTGTTGTCATTATCGTATTCTATTGTTACCTGAGATTTAGCATCAGGACGCAAATATGGTAATAAATCTTTTTCGTATTTACGAATATCTGCTAATTCTTTTAATAATCTGTGAGATAAATCTAGCGCTAAAGGCATGTAATTTTCCGTTTCGTTAGTCGCGTAACCGAACATCATACCTTGATCTCCAGCTCCTTGCTCTTCATCAGATTTTCTGTCAACACCTTGATTGATATCAGGAGATTGTTCGTGAATAGCTGACAAAATTCCACAAGAATTAGCATCAAACATATATTCACTTTTTGTGTAACCAATTTCAGAAATTGTATCTCTAGCAACACGTTGTAAATCAATATAAGAATTAGATTTTACTTCACCTGCTAAAACAACTTGTCCTGTTGTTACTAAAGTTTCGCAAGCTACTTTACTTTTTGCATCAAACGCTAAAAAGTGATCAAGAATTGAATCTGAAATTTGATCGGCAATTTTATCAGGATGGCCCTCAGAAACTGATTCTGACGTAAATAAATATGACATTTCTATACTTTTTTAATTATAGAGGGGAGAAGAGAAAACTGAAGTTCTGTTTTAGCAATTGTTTTATGAGGTTGCAATCAGTCAAATCTTTCCTCTCGATTTTTTCAGGTTCAAATATACAATGAATAATACGAATAAAGAAAAAATTTAACTTTAATTAAGATATCAGTATATTGTAATTTAATTTTTTATTTTTTCAGAATTAGAACATAATTATGTATTCGCATAAAATTTAAAATATATTTTCTATCAATGATTACTTTTTTTACCTAAAACAGATAATTATTCAAAATAATGTTGTTACTTTAGAAAAAAAATAATTGAAATGAAATTTGATTCTCTAGATCGACAATTACTAATGTATCTACAAGAAAATAGTAAAATTACCTATAAAGAATTATCAGATAAATTAAATTTATCTTCAACAGCTATTCATGAAAGAATCAAAAAATTAGAAAAATCGGGGATTATTTCTAAATATGTTGCACTTGTTAATAGAAGACTCATAAATAGAGAACTTTTAGTGTTTAGTCATATTAAGCTGCAACAACATTCTGCTGATAATATTCGTGTTTTTGAAACTGAAATTCAAAATTTAAAAGAAGTACAAGCATGTTTTCACGTAAGTGGCGATTATGATTATATTGTGAAAATGTCTTTTGAAAATATGGATGAATACAGAGACTTTATGGTAAATAAATTAACAACGATAAAGGTAATTGGTAGTACTCATAGTACTTTTGTTATTGGAGATGTAAAAGATGATACGGCATATCAATTGTTATAAAATTAGATAAATATTCAGATTTAATTAAATAAAGTAAACATGAGTAAGGAAGTAGCAGTTTTAGGAGCGGGTTGTTTTTGGTGTACAGAAGGAATTTATAATTCGATAAATGGAGTAGAGCAGGCTATTTCAGGTTTTGCAGGAGGAAATGTTGACAATCCTACTTATCGTCAGGTTTGTGATACAGATACGAATCATGCAGAAGTTGTTGAAATTATATTTGATAATGAAATAATTTCGTATAAAGAATTATTAGAGATTTTCTGGAATATTCACAACCCAACTCAGTTAAATAGACAAGGAAATGATGTTGGAACACAATATCGTTCGAGTATTTTTTATACTTCGGAAGAACAAAAAAAACAAGCTGAAGAATCATTAAAAGAATTTGATAATGGAACGTTATACGAAGATAAATTCGTTACAACAATAGAGCCTTTAGATAAATTTTGGCCAGCTGAAGATTATCATCAAGGTTATTATAACGAAAATCCAAATCAACCTTATTGTTCTGCAGTTGTTGGACCAAAAATTGCAAAATTCAAATCTAAATTCAAACAGATTTTAAAATAATAAAAGCGACCAATTTGGTCGCTTTTATTTTATTTTCCTTTTTTACGAGCTTTAGCTTTTTGTTTTTGTTGCCCGCGATTTTTAGGTTTAGACTTTGGCGGTTTACGTTTTGTAGGACCTCCTAAATTCACCTTTTTATTTTTATCTTTTTTCTCGTGAAATGCCGCTCCGCGCTCTTCAATTTTTACTGTTGTAAGTTGTTTCATTTTTACAACATCTTTCTCAAATTCGCGCTTTACAGGATTTATTTTTACTTGATCTTCGGGAAATGGAATTTCTTCAATCTCTTTATCCATCAAGGCTTCAATTGCGTCCAAACGTTCGATTTCTTTTTCAGAAAAATAAGAAATAGCTTCTCCTTTTTTATCTGCACGTCCTGTTCGTCCAATTCGGTGAATGTATTGTTCAGGAACTTCAGGAATTTCAAAATTTATAACATGCGTAACATCTGGAATATCCAAACCACGCGCCATAATATCCGTTGTAATAATTCCTCTAAATTCATCTCTTGTAAAGGCTTCCATTGTTCTCAAACGATAATTTTGAGATTTATTGGAATGAATTACACCAAATTCGTCAGGATAAATTTCATCTAAATGATTGAAGATTAAATCTGCATGTTTCTTGTTATTCGCAAAGATTAAAACTTTTTCAAATTTTGCTTTATCTTCTAATTGATGAACAACTAAATTCAATTTTGTATTGAAATTCTCAACCGGAATAGCTGATTGAGAAATTTTTTCTAATGGAGTTCCCGAACGAGCCAACGAAATCTCGATAGGATTTTTGAAATATTCGTGCAACATATCATCAACTTGATCTGTCATTGTTGCAGAAAATAAAATGTTTTGACGTTTTTCGCTCATCATTGTAAACAAATGAATCAATTGTGGACGAAAACCTAAACTTAACATTTCATCAAATTCGTCAACTACTAATTTTTTTGTTTCTTTAAAAGATAATACATTATCAATTGCCAAATCTAAGACACGTCCAGGTGTTCCAACCAAAATATCAACACCTTCGTACACCAATAATTTTTGTGTATTAATGTTTACTCCTCCGTAAATTCCCAATACACGAACATTGATAAACTCTGTTAATTGTTCCAGAATATCGGTAACTTGAACAACTAATTCGCGTGTCGGAACCAAAATAACAATTTTTGGTTGATTCGTTTTAGAGTATTGATATGTATTAAGCAAAGGCAATAAATAAGCCATTGTTTTTCCTGTACCTGTTTGAGCAATTCCCATTATATCTCGTCCAGAAAGAATCGGTTTGAATGATTTTTCTTGAATTGGAGTAGGGTTTGTGATATTCAACTTTTCTAAAGCCGAATTCAATTGTTTTGTTAATTCGAAATCCGCGAATGTAGCTTTCATTTTGCAAAGATAAGTTTTCTTGACGACTTCTTAAAAACTCAAGGCACAATCCGTTTAAATTCGTTGAAACTTTGTACTTTTGCGTTTCGATTAAGTAAAAAGGAATAAAATGAGTTTAAAACAATACATCACACAGAATGTTTTAGAAGCAATTCAAAACGTTTATCAAATTAACCCTGAATCTGTTGAAATTCAGTTTACAAGGAAAGAGTTTGAAGGTGATTATACATTGGTTGTTTTCCCATTAATCAGAACTTTGAAAGGTAAACCAGAAGAAATCGGTACTAAAATCGGTGAAAATTTGGTTGAAAATAATAAAATTACAGCATTCAATGTTGTAAAAGGTTTCCTGAATATGAGCTTAAGTTCAGCAGAATTTTTAGAAAATTTTGCAGAAAATGCTCAAAACTCAACTTTTGGAATGACGAAAGTTGATGAAAATTCGAGAACGGTAATGGTGGAATATTCATCTCCAAATACAAACAAACCTTTGCATTTAGGACATGTTCGTAATAATTTATTAGGATTTTCGGTTTCTCAAATTATACAAGCAGCAGGAAATAATGTGATTAAAACACAGATTATTAACGATCGTGGAATTCATATTTGTAAATCGATGATTGCTTGGGAAAAATTTGGAAACGGAGAAACGCCAGAATCTGCAAATATGAAAGGCGACCATTTGGTTGGAAAATATTATGTAGAATTTGACAAACATTACCGCGAAGAAATTAAAGAATTAGTAGCACAAGGAAAATCGGAAGACGAAGCAAAAAAAGAAGCGCCAATTTTCTTAGAAGCACAAGAAATGTTGCGTCAATGGGAAGCTCATGAACCAAAAGTAATCGAGCTTTGGAAAAAGATGAACGGTTGGGTGTATGATGGTTTTGCTAAAACATACAAACGTCTTGGTGTTGCTTTTGACGAATATTTGTACGAATCGAATACCTATATTTTAGGAAAAGATATTGTTGAAGAAGGTTTAAACAAAGGTGTTTTCTACAAAAGAGAAGATGGTTCTGTTTGGATTGATTTAACAGCAGAATGTTTGGACGAAAAATTAGTTTTACGTTCAGACGGAACTTCTGTTTATATCACACAAGATTTAGGAACAGCTGTAGAGCGTTTCAAAAATAATCCAACGTTAGAGGAATTGACTTATGTAGTAGGAAATGAGCAGGACTATCATTTCAAAGTTTTATTCTTAATCTTGAAAAAATTAGGTTATTCTTGGGCTGATGCTTTACATCACTTGTCTTACGGAATGGTTGATTTACCAAACGGGAAAATGAAATCGCGTGAAGGAACTGTTGTAGATGCAGATGATTTGATGCAAGAAGTTTACAATACAGCAAAAGAGATTTCTGAAGAATTAGGGAAATTAGACGGAATGTCTGATATCGAAAAAGCAGAATTGTACGAAACAATTGCAATGGGAGCTTTGAAATATTACATCTTGAAAGTAGATCCTAAAAAACGAATCTTATTCGATCCGCAAGAATCTGTTGATTTTAATGGAAATACAGGACCATTTATTCAATACACTTTTGCGCGTATTCAATCTTTGTTGAGAAAAGAAGCTCCAAAACAATTTGATGCAAATACAATAGAATTGAATGATGCCGAAAAAGAAATTATTCGTGCATTATATGATTTCCAAGATACGATAGAAAAAGCAGCAACAGAAATGAGCCCAGCTTTGATTGCGAATTATGTATACGAATTAGTGAAATTATTTAATTCATTCTATCAAAACAATCCAATTTTGAAAAATGAAGATGAAAACGTGAAAAATTTCCGTTTATATCTTTCTCAATGGGTTGCGAATACAATTCAGAATTCCTTACATTTATTAGGAATTGGTGTTCCAGAAAGAATGTAATCAATAAAATATAATAAAAAGCCTCATCAATTAGATGAGGTCTTTTTTTAACTTTACAATATGAAAATAGGAGATTTACTAAAACAAAAAGATCCTCACGATAAATTTAATTTGAAGCGATTTCACGATGCGCAAAGTTTTGTTTATGACGAAATTTTGATGGAAGTACATGCAGGAAAAAAGCAATCAAATTGGATGGTTTTTATGTTTCCTCAACTTGTTGGATTAGGTTCGAGTAATTCGTCATTAGAATTTTCGATATCTTCGAAAGAAGAAGCAAGAGCTTTTGTAAAAGACGAAGAACTTTGGGGAAATTATTTAGAAGTTTTATCTGTGTTATTAATGCAACATAAAGGCGTTATTCCACAATTAATTTTCGGAAAAAATGATGCAATGAAACTGAAATCAAGTTTAACATTATTCAACTTTATAGCTCCGAAAGAAAAAATAATCAAAGATGTTTTGAAGTTTTTTTATGCAGATCAACTCGATAAAAAAACTTTAGCGATTTTGAAACAAATGAATAAATAATAAAAATCTCGAACAAGCGTTCGAGATTTTTTTATGAAATATTATTTTCTAATTATCATTATTGAAATCATTCTTCTTTATAAGATCTTTAATAATCAAAATTCAATCAAATATATATTCTCTAACTTATTGAATTTTAAGCTTGTTGAATTAATATTAGAAGGCTAATTATTTTTTATGAAATAATTTATTCTTTTAAGCATTATTGGTTTACTTTTTGTGTAATTCGAGAGAAATAAATTAGGCAATAAATAAAAGGTACACTATTTTTGAAGCATGCGACTTTCAACAAAACAAAAGTTTTTTCTATACATAAAAAAATCAATTAATTTTTTTCAAAATTTGTTGAATCTCTTAAAATTAGTTTTATCAGAACGACAATTTTTGTATTTATCGTGTATTTTGGTGGCCATTTCTTCAGCCTTTGCTGTAATTGTTCTAAAAACTTTTGCGCATAATGTTTTTCAGTTTACCATATATATCAATAGTTTAGTTAAGTTGCCTTATATTAATAGTATATTGTGTATTATTGGGATTTTATTGACGGTTTTTGTAGTCCAGAAATTCTTGGATGGTTCGATAGAAAAAGGAACTTCTCAAATTATGATTGCGGTTGCAAAAAAATCTGGAATAATGCCTAGAAAACAAATGTATGCTCAGATTTTAACCAGCTCATTAACTGTTGGTATGGGAGGTTCGGCAGGTTTGGAATCTCCAATTACCATTACTGGAGCAGCTTTTGGTTCTAATTATGCACAATATTATCGATTCAAATACAAAGAAAGAACCTTATTATTAGCTTGTGGTGTTGCTGCTGGGATCGCAACTGCGTTCAATGCGCCAATTGCAGGTGTTTTGTTTGCCATAGAAATTGTATTAGCAGACATGAGTGTAACAGCTTTTATTCCTTTATTATTATCATCTGCAACAGGAGCTTTAATTGCGAATTTAACGCTGAAAAGTAATATGTTATTATCCTTTCGTTATGCGTTAGGGTTCGATTATCATAATGTTATTTTTTATGTAATTCTGGGTGTTTTAGCAGGTTTTGTGTCAGTTTATCATGCACGTTTATTTCGTAAAGTAGAACATTTAATCGGAAATTATTCTAACAACGTGTATTGGCGAGCTGTTGTTGGAGCTGGAAGTTTAGCGATATTAATTTTCTTTTTTCCAACATTATTTGGTGAAGGATATGAAAGTATAAAATATTTAGCAAATGATGAAGCAGGTTTTATTTTAAACAATTCATTATTAGAAGTTTTTAGAACCAATCAATGGGTTGTTTTAGGTTTTGTTCTTGTCATGGTTTTAATAAAATCTGTTGCAACAGGTTTAACTTTAGGAAGTGGAGGAAATGGAGGAAACTTTGCGCCATCGTTATTTGTAGGATCTTATCTTGGTTTTGTCGTTGCAAAATTCTTTAACTTAATTGGTTTCAAAGAAGTGCCAGTTGGAAACTTTACAGTTGTAGGAATGGCAGCTGTTTTAAGTGGTTTATTTCATGCTCCTTTAACGGCAATTTTCTTAATCGCAGAAATTACGGGAGGTTATGGATTAATTATTCCTTTGATGCTTGTTTCTTCGATAAGTTTTGCAATTTCGAAACGATATGACAAATATTCAATGGATATATATGCCATTGCAGATAAAGGAATTGTATTTACATCAGATAAAGACAGAAATTTATTTAATAAAATAGATTTATTTTCTATTTATATCAAGAATATCAAAACATTAACGGTTTATGATTCGATAGAAGATATTAAACTAATTTTTTCTACTACAACTCAAGATTTTATTCCTGTTTTGAATGAAGATAAATCTATTCATGGAATCATTATTTTAGATAATATTAGATCATTCATTTTCAATGATAAAACTGATAAAAGCTATTTAGAATGCATTACCGAAGCAAGTTCTACTTCTATGTTTACTAATGCAGCAAATGTCATGAAAATGATGGAAGCAAAGAAAATCGATTTTATTTTATTGACCAAAAAAGGTAAATATGAAGGTTATGTTACTGAAAGTCTATTATTAGAAAGTTATCGAAATAATTTGAATGAATTAAGAATTGAATAGTTTTACAAATTCATCAAAAATATTTCATTCAGAACATTAATCCATTATTTTACGAAATCAACTGATATTCATAGCGTTTTAAATTATTTAAATCTAATTCAATTGGGTAAGTGTTTTAAAATAAGAAACTTATGTTTGATATTTTGCTCGAATTTTTTTTGAAAATTTTTCTTTGTAACTTAGTATTATTATTTAAATAAGAAACAAGAACGGATGAGAAAAGTAAATTACTCAGTGTTGGATTTGGCTTATGTTAGAGAAGGAGAAACATTAAATCAAACGTTCAAAAACACTTTAGATATAGCAAAATTTGTCGATGAAATAGGATATAGTCGTTATTGGCTATCCGAACATCATAATATGCAGAATGTTGCCAGCGCAGCAACTTCTTTATTGATAGGTTATGTAGCAAACGGAACTTCAAAAATAAAAGTTGGTTCTGGCGGAATAATGTTACCTAACCATTCAGCATTATCAATTGCAGAACAATTTGGAACATTAGATGCACTTTATCCAAATCGTATCGATTTAGGTTTAGGTCGTGCTCCTGGAACAGATCAATTAACTGCTTCTATTTTGCGCCGTGGAGATAATCTTGTGAACTATGATTTTGAAGCTGAAATTAAAAATCTGCAACAATATTTTAGTACAGAAAATAAAGAAAGTAAAGTTCGTGCAATTCCTGGAGAAGGAGCAAATGTGTCTATTTATATTTTAGGTTCAAGCACAGATTCTGCTTTTTTAGCAGCAAAATTAGGTTTGCCTTATGCATTTGCAGGACATTTTGCGCCACAACAATTTTATCAAGCAATGGATATTTATCGCTCTCAATTTCAACCATCAGCGTATTTAGAAAAACCTTACACAATTGCTTGTGTCAATGTAATTGCAGCAAATACAGACGAAGAAGCTCATTACTTATCTATGTCAATGTATCAAGGTTTTCTGAATATTATTAGCAACAAACGTCAACCAATTGTTCCGCCAGAAAAAACGAAGTTAGAATTAGCTTCTCAAGAACAAAAGTATATGCTAAAAGAAATGACAGCTCTATCTTTTATAGGAAGTAAAGCATCTTTGGCACAAGGTTTTGATGAATTTATTTCGGAATCTAAAATTGATGAAATTATGATTTCTACAAATATTTATGATCAAAAAGCAAAGCGAAAATCATATCAAATTGTAAGTGAATTGTTTCGTTAAATGAAATCAAAAAAAACAATCTCAAAATTCAATTATTATTCAATGTACGTTGATCAATTCAAAGATCAATTCACAATTGTTTTAATGCTTAATCTTCTCCTTTTTTTTATTGCAAATCATTGGAGCTATCTATTTCCAGAAGAATTTCTATTTGTAAACCATAAAGATATTTTTGGTCTATTTAGAGAACAATTTGTGTTAAACGAATTTTTTGAAGTTTTGGCTTATACTTTTTTGGGCGCATTATTTATCCATTTTGGCACATATAAAATGAATAAAAACTGGATTTTTAGATCAAATGCAATGCTTTTAATCATAATATCAACTTATTTTTGGACAATACCTTCATTGCAAAGCATTGAAATTGTTCTACAAAAAAGTCATCCTTATTTTATAGCAGCAATAATTGGTCAAATCCTTTTGTATTTAATAGTCGGAAACGAATTTTTAAGCTTAATCAAAAATAAAATAAAACAGTCCAAAATCAATCATTCTTAGTTATATTTGCCAAAACTTAATTTTACAAAAATCAAACTATGTACTCATTTGATAAATTTCACGAATTAATTGCCGAAACAATCGATAAAAATCCATTTTCTAAAAATCCAGAAGAATTATACGAACCAATGGATTATATTTTGAATATTGGAGGAAAAAGAATTCGTCCGATTTTGACTTTATTGGGAACAGATTTGTTTGATGGTGAACTTGAAAAAGCATTGAAACCTTCATTAGCAATTGAGTTTTTTCATAATTTCTCATTAATGCACGATGATATTATGGACAATGCTTCGCTTAGAAGAAGTAAACCTACAATTCACGAAAAATTTGGTGTAAATACAGCAATTCTTTCTGGAGATGCAATGTTGGTAAAAGCATATCAATATCTTGAAGATTTAGAACCAGAATTATTTAAAAAAGCAACAAAACTATTTTCTAAAACAGCTTTAGAAGTTTGTGAAGGACAACAATTTGATGTAAACTATGAAACAAAATTAAATGTTTCTTACGAAGATTATATCAAAATGATTTCTTTAAAAACAAGTGTTTTATTAGGTTGTGCGCTAGAATTAGGAGCAATGATTGGAAATGCTTCAGAAGAAGATGCAAAAAAATTGTATCAATATGGTTTGAATTTAGGAATTGCTTATCAATTGAAAGATGATTATTTGGATGTCTTTGGAAGCCTTGAACATTTAGGTAAAAAACACGCTGGAGATATTTTCGAAAATAAGAAAACGATTCTTTATATTTCTGCTTTAGAAGCAGCAAATGAAGAAGAAAAAGAAGAATTATTATATTGGTATACTTCAAATACAGATAATATCGATAAAGTATATGCGGTAGAAAAATTATTCAGAAAACTGAATGTAAACCGTAAACTTTCGACATTGATTAGAGAATATACAAATAAAGCGCATAGCTATTTAGACCAAATAGATGTTCCAGAAGAACGAAAATCTCATTTGAGAGAATTAAGTGAAGTTTTAATTGATCGACAAGGATAAAATGCAATTTCGAACAACTTTTCCAATTCAACCTTCTGATTTTAAGCTTAATCATCAACATAAAATATTGACGATAGGTTCTTGTTTTTCAGATGAAATTGGAAAACGTTTGATAGATTTAAAATTTGATGGATTAATTAATCCATTTGGAGTGATTTTTAATTCATATTCCATTCAAAATTTAATCGAAAGAAGCATTCAAAAAAAATATTTTACAACGACAGATGTACATCAAAACGGAGAAGAATTTTTCTGTTTCGATGTACATTCGTCGTTTAATGCACTTACAAAAGAAGCTGTTTTAGAAAAACTAAATGCAATTTTAGATCAAGTTCATTGTTTCATTTATTCATGCAATGTACTAATGATTACTTTAGGAACATCGTGGATATATGAATGGAAAACATCGAATAAAATTGTTACGAATTGTCATAAAGTTGAAGCAAATCAATTTGAAAAAAGATTATTAACGACAGAAGAAAACTTGAAATCCTTAGAATTAATCGTTTCTGATTTAAAGAAAATTAATCCAAATATTCAGATTATTACAACAGTTAGTCCAGTTCGTCATACAAAAGATGGAATGATAGAAAATAATGTGAGCAAAGCAAGATTATTGGATGCTTTATATCAACTAAATATTCAACAACATCACGTTCAATATTTTCCGTCGTATGAATTGGTTTTGGATGATTTGAGAGATTATCGTTTTTTCAAAGAAGATCTTATTCATCCTTCTAAACAAGCGGTTGATTATATTTGGGAACGTTTTTCAGAAACTTTTTTCGAACAATCAACACAAACAATTATTCAAAAAATAAACAAAGTTATTTCAGCGATGAATCATCGTCCTTTTAATCAATCTTCAGAAAATCATCAACGATTTTTAACCAAAACTATTACTTGGATAGAAGAGTTAGAAAAAGGAAATAAGCTAGATTTCTCAACTGAAAAAGAATTTTTAAGATCAAAAATAAAACAATGTTAATTGATACACATACACATTTATATTCAGAACAATTTGAAAATGATATAGATGAAGTTATAGCGCGAGCAAAACAAAATGGAGTAGAGCGATTTTATTTGCCTGCGATTGATAAAAGTTATACGGACAAAATGTTGGCATTAGAAGCTGCGTCTCCAGATTCTATGTTTGCAATGATGGGCTTGCATCCATGTTCGGTTCATCCAGATACAATAGAAGAAGAATTGACTCATGTAAGAGAATGGATTGATAAACGTCCGTTTAAAGCGATTGGCGAAATAGGAATCGATTTATATTGGGAAAAAGAATTTCTACAAACACAGCAAGATGCTTTCAAAACGCAGATTGAATGGGCTAAAGAAAAGAATTTACCAATTGTCATTCATTGTCGTGATGCGTTTAACGAAGTTTTTGAAGTGCTAGAAGAAGTAAAAGATGAAAAGTTATTCGGAATTTTTCATTGCTTTTCGGGAACGAAAGAAGATGCACAACGCGCAATAGATTTTAATTTGAAACTAGGAATTAGTGGAGTTGTAACTTTTAAAAATGGTAAAATAGATCAATTTTTGGGAGATTTCGATATTAAACATATTGTACTCGAGACAGATTCGCCTTATTTAGCGCCAGTTCCGTTTCGTGGAAAACGAAATGAAAGTAGTTATTTAACACATGTTTGCGATAAATTAGTCGATATTTATCATCAAACTCCAGCTGAAATTGCAGCAATTACAACAAAAAATGCGTTAGACATTTTCGAACGTTAGGATAAATCAGAATAGAAAAATTATATTTGCAAAAGAAAACCTTTGACAAGATGAAATACAAAAGAATATTACTTAAATTAAGTGGTGAAGCATTAATGGGAGATTTACAATATGGTATCGATCCAAATATGCTGAAACAATATGCGCAACAAATAAAAGAAGTTGCTGAATTAGGTTGCGAAGTGGCAATCGTAATCGGAGGTGGTAATATTTTTAGAGGAGTACAAGGAGTTGCTTCTGGTATGGATCGTGTTCAAGGAGATTATATGGGAATGTTAGCAACTGTAATAAACAGTATGGCATTGCAAGGAGCATTGGAAGATGCTGGTGTAAATACACGTTTACAAACAGCTATTCGTATGGAACAAATTGCAGAACCGTTTATTAAAAGAAGAGCAACACGTCATTTAGAAAAAGGTCGTGTCGTAATTTTTGGAGCAGGAACAGGAAATCCATATTTTACAACAGATACAGCAGCAGTTTTGAGAGCAATTGAAACACAAGCTGATGTTATTTTGAAAGGAACTCGTGTAGACGGAATTTACACAGCTGATCCAGAAAAGGATCCAACAGCAGAAAAATTCGAAACAATTTCTTATCAAGAAGTTTACGACAAAAACTTAAAAGTAATGGATATGACAGCTTTTACTTTGAGTGAAGAAAATAATTTACCAATTATTGTATTTGATATGAATACTGATGGTAACTTGAAAAAATTGATTTTAGGAGATAACGTAGGAACTCTTGTAACAAATAAATAAATCCCGAAATGGAAGAATTAGATATTATTTTAGAAACGGCTAAGGAGCAAATGCAAGGAACTGTAAGTCACTTAGAGGTAGCATTTGACAAATTAAGAGCAGGTAAAGCAAGCCCTGCAATGTTAAGTTCAGTTCGTGTTGATTACTACGGAAGTTTATCTCCGTTAACACAAATTGCAAATGTAAATACACCAGATGCAATGACGTTGAGCATTCAACCGTACGAAAGAAATTTAATTGGTGAAATCGAAAAAGCAATTATCAATGCTAACTTAGGTTTTGCACCTTCTAACAATGGAGATTCTATTATAATCAGTATTCCTCCAGTGACAGAAGAGCGTCGTAAAGAGTTAGTAAAAATGGCAAAAGCAGATATGGAAAATGCAAAAATTTCTCTTCGTAATGCACGCCAAGATGCTAACAAATCACTTAAAGCAGTAAAAGAAGCTTCTGAAGACATGGTGAAAGGTTACGAAACACGTGTACAAGGATTAACAGACAAATTTTCTAAGGAATTAGAAGAAGCTTTAGCGAAAAAAGAAGCTGAAATTATGAAAGTTTAATCTTTCTTGAAAAAAATATATTTTAAAGCAGCGTTTCGCTGCTTTTTTTATTTATTTGCATAATCAATTTCAAACGATGAAGAATTATATATTTCTGTTAAATTTCTGTATCTCAATTGCCACATTTGCTCAAATAAAAGTAAGAGTTTTCGATGCTCAGGACGAATTTCGTTTAACAGGGGCCAACGTATACAGCGATACAAAACAATTTCTTGGAGAAACAGATGAATTAGGTGAACTAGATATTAATGATTCAATTCATTTTATAGATGTACTCAAAAATGGATATTTTACAGAAAGCATACAAACCAACGGTAGAAAATTAATCGAAATTATGATGAAACCTTCTTTCATTAGTTTGGATGAGGTTAAATTCACAACAAATGATTCTGTTGGACGAAATATAATTATCAAAGCAATTCGTAATCAATCCAAAAATTCAATAAAAAAAGGAGGAAATATTTTCCTAAAATCATATACAAAATTTTGGAGCACTGTAAATAACGATTCAATTCCGTTTATTATTCAACCACAAAATCACAAAGATTCTGTAAACAATCAATGGAAAAAATTATTAGATAATAGCCATTTATTTTTAGGAGAACGTGCAATGGATCATAAAATATCCAAGCGTTTGGGATTAAAAAATATTGTTCAATCATCTCGAATTTCGGGAATGCGTTCGCCTTTGTACGAATATTTAGCAATGCAACCAATTGCCTTTAATTTTGATCAAGATAAAATCAATTTTTTCTTCAAAGGAATAGTAAATCCAGTTAGTAGAGAAGGACTTTCTAATTATCGTTATGGTTTCAAAGAAGATATTTTTATCAATGGAAGAAAAACAATCGTTATCAGCTTTTTTCCAGCTATAAAAACAGACAAACGTCAAATAAAAGGAACACTTTGGATTGATGATAAAACATATGCCTTAATCAAATTTGAAGCTGAAAATACAAGCGCAAATTATGTAGCAGAATTAGAAGCTGATTGGAAGTTGAACAACGGAACTTGGATTCCAAATCAACAAAAATATCGCATGGAAGCTGGTAATTTTAAAATTACTGAAAAATTAGCCGGTGATGATTTTATTGATAAAAAAGAAAAAATTTGGATTAATCTCGAAACAACTTTCAAGGATATTCAAAATCCAGCTCATTTCAAACGCAATGAATTTTTGGGTTATGAAGATGAGATTTCTTTTCAGAATATGGATGCAAAAAAATGGGATAATGTAATGGAAAATTATCGCGATTCATCTTTATCAAACAAGGAAAAAAACACATATGTAACGATTGATAGCATTTCTGATAAATACAAGCTAGAACGACAAATGAAGTTGATGAGAATCGTTAATTCTGGCGGAAAATTATCATTAGGAAAAGTTGATTTAGATCTTACAAAAATCTTAGCTTATAATGATTATGAAGGTTTCCGACTTGGAGCGGCTTTCAATACAAATGAAAATTGGAGCGATAAATATTCGTTGAATGCTTATTCTGCTTATGGTTTCAAAGACGAAAAATTTAAGTTTGGTTTTGGAGGAGATTATTTTGTAAATAAACCTTACTCAGGAAGAGTTTTCGCAAAATATTCGCAAGATGTTTCGGCTTCTGGAAAAACGCCAATTTTATTACAATCAAATTACACACGTTTAATAAGCGGCGCGTTTAGTAATATTTATAACCACGAATATTTTTCATACAAACGTTATGCTTTTGGATATGAACAAGATATTTTCAAAAATGTAACATTCAATATTTCGGCGAATTACGAAAAACAACAAGCAGAATTCAATTATTCTTTCAAAAATAATATCGGTTGGTACGATTTGTATAACACGCAATTAGCGATTCGTTTTGCACCAAAAGATAAATTCATTAGAACTCCTTATGGAAAAGTAACGGTGAACAGTGGAAAATCTGTTTTCTATGCAACGCTTACAAAATATTGGGATATTTTTAATTCTGATTATGATCCACTTCGTTTCAATATTTCTTATTTCGATGTTTTTGATACAAGAATTGGTAAAACAAATTTCAATGCAAATGCGGGTTGGGTAGAAGGAAAAATACCATTGATGAATTTGTTCGAAGGACAAGGAAACGCAAAACGAAATGACTTTTTGAATTTTGGAGTAGGAGGTTTAACAAATTTCGAAACAATGCGTCCAGGAGAATTTTATTCGGACCGATTTGTATCTTTCCAATTGAAACATATTTTTGCTGGTGTTAAAGTAGGAAACAAAATTATTTTCCCACAATTCGTTTACCGTGGAGTTTTAGGTGATATGAAAGATAAATCAGATCATCAAAATTTGGATTTTAAAACCTTGAATCATTATTACCACGAAACAGGTATTGAAGTAAATAATTTAATTTTCAAAACTTTTGGTTTAGGAGCTTTCTATCGTTTAGGAGCTTATTCAGAAGAAAAATTCAAAGATAATTTCTACTTAAAATTAACCGTTAATTTGAATTTCTTGTAGAATTACATTCTTTTACGTTTTGAATCTAAGAAATAGAAAAATTTCACTTCAAAAAATAAATTAAAATCAAAAATCCTTCACAATTTTATTGAAATTGTGAAGGATTTTTAGGTTCAGTAAAAAATATTCGCAAAAATTATGCCTATAATTTTTATAACTTTAAATATTAACTAAATTTGTAAGGATAAATAAAAAAATTATGCAATCGTACGGAATTAAAGCCTTATTAGAAAAAGGCAAAGATTTGTTGCTACAGGAAGTAGTTGTAAATGGATGGGTAAGATCGTTCAGAAGTAATCGTTTTATCGCGTTGAATGACGGTTCTACAATTAATAATATTCAAGTAGTAGTAGATTTCGAAAATTTTGACGAATCAATTATAAAACAAATTTCTACAGCAGCTTCTTTGCAAGTAAAAGGTGAAGTGGTAGAAAGTGAAGGAGCAGGTCAAGATATTGAAATTGTTGCAAAAGAAATTAAAATCTTAGGAGCTGCACCATCAAATGATTTAAAAGGAACAATTTTACAGCCAAAACAACACAGTTTAGAGATTTTGCGTGAGCAAGCACATTTACGTTTCAGAACTAATGTTTTTGCTGCAACTATGCGTGTTCGTAATGCGTTAATGTTCGGGATTCACAAGTATTTCAACGAAAATGGTTTCGTTTACATCAATACACCAATTATTACAGGTTCTGATGCAGAAGGAGCAGGAGAAATGTTTCATATCACAAATATGGATATGGAAAACTTGCCTAAAAACGAAGAAGGAAAAGTAGATTATACACAAGATTTCTTTGGGAAATCGACTAATTTAACTGTTTCAGGACAATTAGAAGGAGAAACAGCAGCAATGGGATTAGGAAAAATTTATACATTTGGACCTACTTTCCGTGCAGAAAACTCGAATACTTCTCGTCACTTAGCAGAATTCTGGATGATTGAGCCAGAAGTTGCATTTTTCCGTTTAGATCAAAATATGGATTTAGCAGAAGATTTCATGAAATCTGTCATCACTTATGCAATGGAAACATGTAAAGATGATTTGAAATTCTTAGCTGAACGTTTTGATAAAGAACAAAAACAAAAACCAGAAGCAGAGCGTTCTGAATTAGGTTTAATAGAGCGTTTAGAATATGTATTAAATAACAAATTCATTCGCTTGAGCTATACAGAAGCTATTGATATCTTGAAAGATTCTAAACCAAATAAAAAAGGTAAATTCAAATATCCAATCGAAGGTTGGGGAGCAGATTTACAATCTGAACACGAACGTTATTTAGTTGAAAAACACTTCAAAACTCCAGTTATTTTATTTGATTATCCAGCAGAAATCAAAGCATTCTATATGCGTATGAACGATGATGGAAAAACTGTTCGTGCAATGGACGTCTTATTCCCAGGAATTGGAGAAATTATCGGAGGTTCTGAGCGTGAAGAACGTTTAGAAGTTTTAGACGAAAAAATGGAAAAATTCGGGATCGATAAAGAAGAATTATGGTGGTACCGCGATACAAGACGTTTCGGATCTGTACCTCATTCAGGTTTCGGATTAGGTTTAGAGCGTTTAGTATTGTTCGTAACAGGAATGGGAAATATTCGTGATGTAATTCCTTTCCCAAGAACCCCTAATAATGCAGAATTTTAATTAAAATATTTTTCGGATTTAGCTTAAATATTGTAACTTTAAGCTAAATCCGTTTTTTATACAAGCCAAAACCCAAAATATGTTAAAGCAGGAATTAAATTTAAAATTACAACAAAAACTATCGCCACAACAAATCCAATTAATGAAGTTGGTTCAGCTTCCTACGGTTGCTTTTGAACAACGCGTAAAGGAAGAGTTGGAAGAAAACCCTGCTTTGGATGATCAATCTTCTGAGTATGACGAAGATTATGGAGGAGAACAGGATGAATGGGATAATCAGAATGATGATTATGGCGATGAACAAGTTATTGACACAAGTGACATCAATATTGATGATTATTTGAGCGATGACGATATTCCAAATTATAAAACGTATACCAATAATTATAGCGACGATGACGAAGATAAATCTGTTCCTTATGCACAAGGAGAGAGTTTTATTGAGTTTTTGACTTCGCAATTATACACGTATCGATTAACTTCAGAACAATTTCAAATTGCCGAATTTATCTTAGGTAATATTGACGATGATGGTTATATGCGTCGAGATGTTAAATCGTTGGTTGATGATTTAGCTTTCTCACAAAATATTTATACATCACCTGAAGAGGTTGAAAATTTGTTGATTAATTATATTCAACGAATGGATCCTGTTGGTGTTGGAGCACGCGATTTGCAAGAATGTTTACTTATTCAGTTAGAAAATAAAAATCAAACAGAATCAGTAGAATTAGCAGAAAAATTAATTTCAGAATCATTCGATGCATTTACGAAGAAGCATTATTCGAAATTAATGGCTAAATATGATGCCGATGATGATGAATTACGTGATGCCATTTCGGAAATTGAACGATTAAACCCAAAACCAGGAAAATCATTTTCTAGTAGCAGTAAAATTGTAGAGCAAATCACACCAGATTTTACAATTCATATCAATGATGGTGATTTAGAATTATCATTAAATGGACGTAATGTTCCTGAATTAAAAATCTCGAGTGCGTTTGCAGAAATGTTAGATACGTATAAAAAAACGGAAAACAAATCGAATCAGCAGAAAGAAGCTGTGATGTTTGTAAAACAAAAGTTAGATTCTGCGAAATGGTTTATTGATGCGGTTCAACAACGTCGAAATACGCTTTTATATACAATGGAAGCGATTATGAAATTCCAAAAAGAATATTTCTTAACAGGAGATGAAACGAAAATCAAACCAATGATTTTGAAAGATATTTCTGACCAAATTGGAATGGATATTTCGACCGTTTCTCGTGTAGCAAATTCTAAATATGTAACAACGCCTTATGGAACATTTTTAATAAAAGATTTGTTCTCAGAATCGTTGACAAATGATGATGGAGAAGAAGTTTCAACGCGTGAAATCAAACGAATTTTACAAGATGTTATCGCTGATGAAGATAAAAGAAAACCTTTGACGGATGAAAAATTAACTGAAATTTTAAAAGAAAAAGGTTATCCAATTGCTCGTCGTACAATTGCAAAGTACCGCGAACAATTAAATATTCCAGTTGCGAGATTGAGAAAAGAAATCTAAATTTTTAGAAATATAATCAAACACAAAAAAGAGCTTTTTATAAAGCTCTTTTTTGTGTTTAAAGTTTTTATCTAATCAAAAAACTTATTGTTTTTATATAAATAATTTACTTCTTTTCCATTTTATAGAATAATAAAATTACAAAGCTAATGGCAAACGAAACGCCCATCGCAAGAGCAGAAGCTTTCATGCCGCCCGAATATTCTATCAATAAACCGTAAATCACTAATCCTAAGAATAAGGCAAACTTTTCGAAAACATCATAAAAGCTGAAATATGTTGTTGTATCTTCTGTTTCTGGTAATAACTTCGCATAAGTAGAACGAGATAAAGCTTGTAAACCTCCCATAACAAGTCCAACCATAGCAGCCATTATATAGAATTGTGTTTTTACATTTGGATCGTTATTATCAATTAAGTAACCAATTATACATGTAATTATCCAAATAAAAATTCCAATTAATAAAGTTTTCTTATTTCCGATTTTCCCAGAAAGAAAAGAGAAAAGCCAAGCACCTAAAACAGCTTCAATTTGAATTAATAAAATAGTCATAATCAATTCCGAAGATTCCATTCCAATTTCTGAACTCCCAAACATGGCAGCCATCAAGAAAATGGTTTGCATAGCTAAACTATAAAAGAAAAAACCAGCCAAAAATACACGGATATTCTTGTATTGATTCAAATCTTTATATGTAAGTCGTAAATTACTGAAACTTGATTTGATAATATCTTTTGGAATTTGACGATCAAATTTATGATTCGGTAATTTACTTAATGCAATTTGCCCAAATCCTAGCCACCAAACTCCTGTTAATAAGAAACTTATTCGAGCAAATAATCCTTGTTTTTCTTCTGGTGCAAATTGTATCATTGCCAAACAAATCGTCAATAAAATAACAGAACCAATATAGCCAAACATATAACCTTGTGCCGAAACTTTGTCCATTTTTTCTTCTGAAACAATTTCTGGTAAATAAGCATTGTAAAAAACTAAACTTCCCCAAAAACCTATACTTGCCGTGATATTGAGTAATAATGCTAACCAAACCAAATCGCTCGATGTGAAGAAAAACATTCCAATACAAGAGAATGAGCCTAAGTAACAAAAAAAGCGAAGAAATTTGATTTTATTTCCGATTAAATCAGCAATCGAAGATAAAACTGGAGATAAAACAATCACGAAAAAGAATGCAATTGCCAATGAAAAATTGAAAGCAGATTCTGGTAATAATCCCAAGAATTTGATTGGTTGATTATTCGCATCATAGCTCATTAATGTATAATAAACTGGAAAAATCGCCGATGCAATAACTAAAGAATGGACAGAGTTTGCCCAATCGTAAGAAATCCAAGCTCGTGTTAGTTTGGGATTATCTTTTGTATTCATATATTTTTTTATAGTAATGTTGGTTAAACTTAAGAATAATTTATCAAATATAATGTTTCGTAAAAATTATTAATTGTTTTTTATTCTTTCAGTTCAAATTTGGTTAATTTATTGTCTTTGTAACAATAAAATTCATAACTATTTTCTCCAATTCTGAAGACTTTTTCGAGAGAAATCTTATCGTAATTTGGCAAAATTTCAGTATATTTTTTTAATAATTTTTCTGGCAATTCATTTGGGAGAATTGGGCGTTCAATTTCAAATTCTCCATCCAAAGAATATTCCATCACAAAATCGCTGTTTCGCCATTTTAATATTGTTTCATTTTCGTCGCCTTTATTTATTGTAGAAAGTTGTATTTTATCTTCTTGAATAATTTTTTGTGAACTTGTATAAAAAAGTGTAATTCCAGAAATAACCATTGCAGCATATCCAACTTTTCTGAAAATAAAATCGCTAAAATAAGGAAGAATATATTTCACAGAATAAGATGAAATAATTGAGGCAATTGCAATCGCTAATCCAATTAATAAAGCATTCTTAGAATATAAACCAAGAGCGGTATAAATGATAAGTTTAATAATATGAAGTATAATTTCGTTTGCTGCGCGAGTTGCGATAATTTCTTCTTTTGTTAAACCATATTTCAAGTAAAATCGATTAAATAATAAACCAATTGCGCCTGTAATTCCCGAAACAAATCCTGCCAAAAAACCGACAATTGCTAAAATATATTTTGGAGAAGGTTTTTCATCATTATCTTGTTGTTTTTTGTTTAGAAATAATTGAGGAACATTTGAAATCAATAAAACAGCAACGATTATTTGTAAATAAATTGGATTGATGAATTTGATTAAATAAGCGCCCATTAAAACTGCTGGAATAGAAAATGGAACGAACCAAAAAAAGATTTTCCAATGTACAGATTTTTTGAAAGCGGCTATACGAGAAGCTGAGCTTGTAAATGTTCCGATTGTTAAGGAAAAAGGAACTAATGAAGTTGGAATGATAAGATTGAGAATTGGAATTATAATTAAGCTTGCGCCACCGCCACAAATTGCACTTATCCAAAATGCTAAAATTGCACCAATAAATAGAAGAAATATATTAAAAATCACGTTTATAAATTTTATTAGAAGACAAAATTAGAACCATGATTTAAGAAAAAATAGCTTGAAAACTTATCTTAAGTAAAACTTAAGAATAATGAAAACTTAATGAAATAAGGATGAGGTTTTAGAGAATTATTGGCTAACTTTTAATTATCAAAAGAATTTGGCATTTTATGAATTTATCAATATTCTAAAAGCGTATTAATTTTCTCAAAATAAAATCTAGAATGAATATCAAAAAACTAAAAAAGAATTCTCATTATTTTTTACTTTTACGAACCGAAAAATAAATTATATGGCTTCAGGAATATTCGCAGTATTAGATGATATTGCAGCGTTAATGGATGATGTTGCAGTAACAAGTAAAGTTGCAGCAAGTAAAACAGCAGGGATTTTAGGCGACGATTTGGCTGTTAATGCAGAAAAAGCGACAGGTTTTTTATCTTCTCGCGAAATACCAGTTCTGTGGGCAATAACAAAAGGATCTTTTATCAATAAATTGATTATAGTTCCAATTGTTTTGACATTAAATCATTATATGCCAGATGTTATAAAATATATCTTGATTTTGGGAGGTTTTTATTTGGCTTTTGAAGGCGTTGAGAAAATAATTGAATTTATTTTTCATCGTTCAAAGAAAGGTGAACAAGTGATTCATGAAGATAAAGTAGAAGACAAGAAAGAAGTTTCGGAGAAATCGAAAGTAAAATCAGCGATTATTACAGATTTTATTCTTTCCATAGAAATTGTGATTATTGCATTGAGTACAGTTCTAGAAGAACCAATGATGACACAAGTTTTGACAGTTTCTTTAATTGCAATTTTAGCAACGATTGGTGTTTACGGAATTGTAACCTTGATTGTTCGTATGGATGATGCTGGTTATAAATTAATAAAAGCATCTCATGACAAAGGGGCTGTTTCTAAATTAGGACATTTTTTGGTTGATGCATTGCCTTATGTAATCAAAACGTTAGGTTTTGTAGGAACTATAGCACTTTTACTGGTTTCAGGCGGAATATTTGTTCATAATATCGATTATATTCATCATCATATTCCTACAGGAATTCCAACGATGATTAGCGAAGCTTTTATTGCGCTTATTGCAGGACTATTAGTTGTGATAATTGTAACAATTGTTAAGAAAATAATTGGTTTAACAAAAGCTTAGAAATTCGCTGAAAAGCAAGATTATAGTTTGTTTAATTAATCATTATAAATAAGAAAATAATCCTTTTTTAATCTTGAATTACATTCATTCAACGTATCTTTATAGCAAATAATAAACAATATATTATGAAAATAAAGTCAATAATAATACTTTTTTTTCTTGCTACCACTTTTACTTTTGCGCAAACGAAACAAATTTTAATTGAAAATGTTAAGATTTTAGATCATCAAAATCAAACATTAACATCTCCAATGAATGTATTGGTTTCAGGAAAAAAAATTGAAAAAATTAGTGCTTCAAAAATTAATGCTTCAAATCAAGATGTTGTAAAAATTAATGGAGGAGGAAAAACATTAATTCCAGGTTTAATTGACGTACATGTACACATGGTTTTTGGTGCATTGACGATGCAACAATTAATGGATCCAAATATGTCAGAAGAAATGATGCTTTCAAAAGTAAGTGAATCCTCTCACAAAATGCTAATGCGTGGTTTTACAAGTGTTCGTGATGCTGGTGGACCAATTTTTCCTTTAAAATTAGCCATTGATAAAGGTAAAATTACAGGACCTAGAATTTGGCCTTCTGGTGCAACAATTAGTCAAACAGCTGGTCATGGAGATTTTAGAACGCCGTCAGAACGTTCGCGTCGTTTCTTTGGGAAAGCTTCACGTGCAGAAGAGATGGGCGCAACGTTTATTGCTGATGGAAGAGATGATGTTTTAACTGCAACTAGAGAGAATCTACGTTTCGGGGCAAGCCAAATAAAATTGATGGCTGGTGGAGGAACATCTTCTGCTTATGATCCGATTGATGTTACACAATATACTTTTGATGAAATGAAAGCTGCTGTAGATGCTGCTGAAGATTGGGGAACGTATGTTATGGTTCATGCTTACACGCCTAGAGCTGTTCAACGTGCGATAGAAGCAGGAGTGAAGTCAATAGAACATGGTCAAATGTTAGATGAAGAAACTTTAAAAATTATTGCTGATAAAGGAATTTGGTTAAGTCTTCAAAATCTAATGGATAATAATGATAACATGGACGAGTTACGTAAAGAAAAACGTAAACCGGTTTTAGAAGGTCAAGATAAAGTTTGGCCTTTAGCAAAAAAACTTGGGGTAAAACTTGCCTGGGGAACAGATTTTTTATTTGAGCCTGAATTGAATGATGAGCAAAATAGTTATATCCTTCGTCTTCAGAAATGGTTTACAAATGCTGAAATTTTGAAAATGGTAACAAAAGATAATGCGCAATTATTACAATTATCTGGTTTAAGAAATCCATATCCAGGAAAATTAGGTGTTATAGAAGAACAAGCCTTAGCAGATTTGATTTTAGTTGATGGAAATCCTTTGAAAGATTTATCATTAATCGCTAATCCTGATAAAAACTTTTTAGTGATTATTAAAGATGGTCAGATTTATAAAAATACAATTAAAACGAAAAAGTAAAATTTTCATTACATTATAAAAAAAAAGCGAGGTTAATTTTTATTTATCTCGCTTTTTTTTTAAGTTCTATTTATCGGCTTGAAATTTGTTGAGAAAGTCAATATTATATTAATAAAATGTCACGATCAGAAAATATTTATCATCGAGAAATCCTTCCAAAAGGGGAAATTAAAGCTACTTTGCTTCTTGTTCATGGAATGCAAGAACATAGCGAGCGGTATGAAAAATTTGCAAATTTTTTAGCAGAAAAAGGAATTTTAGTTTTATTATACGATCAATTAGGACACGGAAAAACAGTAAAAAATAAAGAAGATTTTAGTTTTTTTTGTTTAAATAATCCGAAAGATGAATTAATAAAAATTGCAAAAGATTTAGCTAAATCGTTAGAGGATAAATATCCTTCAGTTCAGCATTTTATTATGGGACATTCGATGGGATCTTTTCTTACACGATGTTTGTTACAACAATATGGCGATCATTTTGATGGCGCAATAATAATGGGAACAGGAGGTAGAATTCCTGGAATTAAATTATTAGGTAGTTTTTTAAGTTTTCTAAATAAATTGATTCCCCATAAAAGAAGTAAGTTACTTAACACGATTTTTTCAAAATCAAATAATAAGCATTTCAAAAATGAAGAAAATTTTCATGAAACGAATTGGCTTAGTTTAGATGAGCAAAATCGTTTAAATTTTCTCAAAGATCCTCTTTGTGGAATTCCTTTTACTGTTAATGGTTTTTATACATTGATTAATTTAAACATTCAAGCGACAAAAAAGAATTGGACACAAGGAATACCAAAATCTTTACCTATTTATTTTGTGAGCGGAGCAAACGATCCAATTGGTGATTTTGGGAAAGGAGTTTTGCAATCTTATAATGATTTAGAGCAAAATGGTTTCGAAAAAGTATCAATAAAATTGTATCCAAATCTCCGACATGAAATATTGAATGAATCGACGAAAGAAGAAGTATATCAAGATATTGCAGATTGGTTGATGGCTTTAATAAATAGCAAAAAATAAGAGCAAAAGTTTTTTAAAACTTTTGCTCTTATTTTTTTATTTTCCTAAAAGAACTCCCGAAACATTCCAATAACTGAAACTATTTCCTTCAGGTTTTCCTTGCGGAATTTTTACTTGTATGCTATGTTTACCAGCTTTCAAATCGCCTAAATCTATAAAATAAGGATTTGTAATTGTTCCTGGGCACCAATTAGAACGGCTATAATCGGATGACGATAAACCATTGTCAAAATTACCAGAAGCAGGATTATAAGCACGATACGAACCACAATCTTGTCTCCAAGGAACAATATTAAACACTTTTTGTCCATCAAGAAAAATACTATTTTCTTTTGGTACAAATTCGTCGCCATTTTCCCAACCGCCATGTCCAGTTGTTGTAAAACGCAATTTAGCATTATTATAATCTTCTTTCAATGTGAATTCTACTGTAAATCCATTCGGATTTTCGAACAAAGTAGAATATTCTTGCCCAGCCATTTCCATAACATTTGTTGTATTGAAAATAGGTAAAACCTTTTCAATTGGTAATGTTACAGAACCAGAAGGATGAACAGATATATTTGCAGAAATTGTATGTCCACCTTGATCATAGTTTCCAATAAAAAAGCCGATTAATACTTCTTGATTAGATAATAAATTTTGAAATTCTGTAATTTCTTGACGATATTTTGCTTCGGTTTGCCACGTTTGATTTTTTAATTGAATATAATTGAATTTATTAATTCCAAAAGGAGTAAAAAAGCGCATTAGTTCAACTATTGGCGTATAATTTTCAGTTAAAAAATAACCTTGATAGATTTTATTATTTGCCGATGTATAAATTGGTAATTGTTTGATTCCTTTTTGTAAAGCATCCATAAATGTGATTTTCGAATCGCGCGGAATCAAAAATACAGAACCAGTTCTATCATAAGCATCTCCATTTGATTGTTGAGTGACATTCAAAAAGACTTGATTTCCTTCCTTTATTTGAGGAATTTTAATTTTTCGAACGACAACAGTTCCATTTGCAAAACGATAAATAGAATCATTAGAAGAAAAATTGTTACTAAAATTAATTTGTTGATGTGATAAAAGTGGAATATCTACAAACTTTTTCTTCCAAATAATATCTTTATAAGAAAGTAAATCTATACGATTTTGATGTAATTCTTTTTGAATAAATAAGCTCGGAATTAAGTCTTTTTCTCGTTCGATTTTAGAAGCACGAATTGTCGAATTGTTATTTCGTGTAAGTTCTAATACAAATCCCAAATTCATTCCAACTGCAGTTGGCGCAGCATTCAAATTCATATTATCTACAAACCAAACATCTATTGTATTTGAATTTATATTTGCTGTAGCTTTTTTGCATCGTAAACCTAAGATTCGTTTTGTTTCTTTAGAAATTGTAAAAATTGTTTTATTGAATGAAACAGAATCATTTGTAATGATAGAATTTATTGAATCAAATTGTGTAATCATCGAGAGAATTGAAGGATTTTCTTTGGTGTAATAAATCATTTCATCAGGATAATTTGTCGATGAATTAAAACTTTTTTGTTTTCCAATAACAGTTTCTTTCGTATTTGCGATTACTTGTATCGGATTGCTTTCCTCGACTTTCTTTCCATTCGAAAATCGTTCATATGTAATTTTGTAACTTTCTTGTGCATTAAGAGCAATTGCCTGAATGCAAAACGTAATAAATAAAAATAATTTCAATTTCATAATTGATCAATAAAAAAGGTTTACAAACGAATTGTAAACCTATAAAAATATATGATTGTATGAAAAAATATCTTACACAAAAGCATTAATTCCTGTAACATCTGCGCCAGTTATCAATAAATGAACATCGTGCGTACCTTCGTAAGTAATAACAGATTCAAGATTCGCTGCATGTCGCATCATTGGATAATCTCCCACAATTCCCATTGCTCCAATAATTTGTCGAGATTCTCTTGCAATATCAATAGCCATTTTTACATTATTGCGTTTTGCCATCGAAATTTGTTCAGGAGTTGCTTTGTCTTCATTTTTTAAAGTTCCTAATCGCCAACATAATAATTGAGCTTTTGTAATTTCTGTAATAAATTCAGCTAATTTTTTTTGTTGCAATTGATAAGAAGCAATCGGTTTTCCAAATTGTGTTCGTTCTAATGAATATTTCAAAGCAGATTCATAACAATCAATTGCAGCACCAATTACGCCCCAAGAAATTCCATAACGAGCGGAGTTTAAACAAGATAATGGTCCGCGTAAACTTTTTACTTCTGGTAAAATTTGAGAAGCTTCGATCTTCACATTTTCAAAAACTAATTCTCCTGTTTTAGAAGCTCTCAACGACCATTTGTTCAATGTTTCTGGCGTTGTAAAACCTTGCATTCCACGTTCTACAATAACGCCACGAATTTTACCTTCTTCATCTTTTGCCCAAACAACAGCAATATCACAAATAGGAGAATTTGTAATCCACATTTTAGCACCATTTAATATATAATGATCTCCGTTTTTAGTTAAACGAGTTTCCATTCCACCTGGATTAGAACCATGATTTGGCTCAGTCAATCCAAAGCTTCCAATAAATTCTCCAGAAGCTAATTTTGGTAAATATTTGCGTTTTTGTTCTTCTGATCCAAAAGAAAATATTGGGTACATGACTAATGAAGATTGTACTGAAGCAGCAGAACGAATAGCAGAATCTCCGCGTTCTAATTCTTGCATGATTAATCCATATGACATTTGGTCTAATCCAGCTCCTCCATATTCTTCAGGAATATATGGTCCTAAAGCTCCAATTGCACCTAATTTTTTCATTAAATCTGGAATATCTTTATGATGTTGTGCAGCATCATCTATCACAGGTTTTATTTCGTTGTCCACAAAATCTCGAACAGATTGACGAATTAATTTATGTTCTTCGGTTAATAAATCATCAATCTTAAAATAATCTGTAGTTGAATTCATTTTATGCGGTTTTATTTTATTAAATCTAACGATTATTCACTAAATTAAAAATTATTCTGAATAATATTTATTAAAAATTTTGATTTATGAAACTTTTGACTAATTTAGGTAAAAGTTATAACCACAAAATAACACAAAAAAATGATAGAAAACGAATTAAAAGAATTAGGTATTTCTTCTGAAAATCTTGGTACATCGACAGGAAATACTTGGTTTGGAAAAGGAGAAGAGTTTTCTTCCTATTCACCAGTAGATGGTAAACTGATTGGAAAAGTAAATTCATCTACCAAAGAGGATTATGAAGAAGTAATAAAAAAAGCTCAATCAGCTTTTAAAGAATGGCGAATGATTCCTGCTCCAAAACGAGGAGAAATAGTTCGTCAATTTGGAGAAAAACTTCGTGGGAAAAAAGCTTCTTTAGGTAAATTGGTTTCGTATGAAATGGGAAAATCATATCAAGAAGGTTTAGGAGAAGTGCAAGAAATGATTGATATCTGTGATTTTGCAGTTGGATTATCACGTCAATTATATGGTTCAACAATCCATTCAGAACGACCTTTGCATCGTATGTACGATCAATATCATCCTTTAGGAATTGTAGGTGTGATTTCAGCCTTCAATTTTCCAGTTGCTGTTTGGTCTTGGAATACTTGTTTAGCATTGGTTTGTGGAGATGTTGTTGTTTGGAAACCTAGTGAAAAAACGCCTTTGTGTGCTGTTGCGTGTCAACATATTTTAGCAGAAGTTTTAAAAGCAAATAATATTTCTGAAGGAGTTTCTTCTTTGGTAATAGGCGATAAAGCGATTGGTGAATTAATCGCGCAAGATCCTCGCGTAGCTTTAGTTTCTGCAACGGGTTCTACTCGAATGGGAATTGCAGTAAACAAAGTAGTTGCTGCTCGTTTAGGTAAAACAATTTTAGAATTAGGTGGAAATAATGCAATTATCGTTACGCCAGATGCTGATTTAAAAATTATGTTGACTTCTGCAGTTTTTGGAGCTGTTGGTACGGCTGGTCAACGTTGTACAACAACAAGACGTTTGATTGTTCACGAATCTATTTATGATAAAGTAAAAGAATCGTTAGTGAATGCTTACAAACAAATAAAAATTGGAAATCCATTAGATACAACAAATCATGTAGGACCTTTAATTGATAAAGATGCAGTTGAAATGTATTCAAATGCTTTAGAAAAAATTAATCAAGAAGGAGGGAATATTATAGTAGAAGGTGGTGTTTTAGAGGGAAATGGTTTCGAAAGTGGTTGCTATGTAAAACCTGTTATTGCTGAGGTTGAAAATCATTTTGATATTGTTCAGCACGAAACTTTTGCACCAATTTTATATTTAATCAAATATTCTGGAGATGTATTAAATGCAATCGAGATTCAAAATAATGTTGCACAAGGTTTATCATCATCTATTATGACAAATAATCTTCGTGAAGCTGAATTATTTTTAAGTCAACAAGGCTCTGATTGCGGAATAGCAAATGTAAATATCGGAACTTCTGGTGCTGAAATTGGCGGAGCTTTCGGAGGAGAGAAAGAAACTGGAGGAGGAAGAGAATCGGGGTCAGATGCTTGGAAAGCTTATATGCGAAGACAAACAAATACGATCAATTATTCGACAGAAGTACCTTTGGCACAAGGAATTAAGTTTGACTTTTAAAAAACACACATAAAATGAGTACAGTACACGAAAGATTAGCAAAACATATATTAGCAGATGGATATCCAATTGTAATGGATATGGATAAATCTCACGGATCTTATGTTGTAGACGAAAACGGAGTTGAATATTTAGATTTATTTTCGATGTTCGCTTCAACAGCAATTGGTTACAATCATCCACATTTAGTCTCAAAAATCGATTTTTTAGGTCGAAATGCAGTCAATAAACCTGCCATGTCAGACATTTATACAAAAGATTATGCAGATTTGGTTGATACGTTTGAGCGCGTTGCAATGCCAAAAGAATTACAATATTTATTCTTTGTTTCTGGCGGAACTTTAGCAGTAGAAAATGCTTTGAAAGCTGCGTTTGATTGGAAAACAAGATTAAATTTTTCTAAAGGAATAGAACAAGAAGCAGGAGAAGTTATACATTTCAAACAAGCATTTCACGGGCGCTCTGGTTATACTTTATCGTTGACGAACACAAAAGATCCTCGAAAATATGAATATTTTCCGAAGTTTAATTGGCCTCGAATAGATAATCCAAAAATCGAATATCCTGTTACAGAAGAAAATCTTTCTAAAACAATAGAACATGAAAAACAAGCTATAGAACAGATTGAGAAGGTACTTTCTGATCGTAAAAATAAAATAGCTTGTATTATTATTGAGCCAATTCAGGGAGAAGGAGGAGATAATTTTTTCCGTAAAGAATTCTTTAAAAAATTGAGAGAAATTTGTGATAAAGAAGAAATTCTCCTAATTTTTGATGAAGTACAAACAGGAATGGGAATGACAGGAAAAATGTGGGCTTTTCAGCATTATGATGTAATTCCAGATATCATCTCTTTTGGAAAGAAAACGCAAGTTTGTGGAATTTTAGCCAATAAAGAAAAGATGGATCAAATTCCGAACAATGTTTTCAAAGAATCAAGCCGAATCAATTCAACTTTCGGTGGAAATTATATTGATATGTTGCGTTTTAAATTAATTTTAGAAGTTATCGAACAAGAAAATTTGGTAGAAAATGCAGCTGAAAAAGGTAAATATATCATCAATAAATTGAATGAGATTGCAAAAGAAACAAAGAAAATAAATTCAGTTCGAGGTTTAGGATTATTTATCGCATTCGATTTTGTTTCGGACAAAGATCGTGCTGAATTTATCAAAACTTGTTTCGAGAGTCATCTAATTATATTGCCATGTGGAGAAAATTCGGTTCGAATGCGACCGCATCTCAATATTTCGTTGGAAGATGCAGACAAAGCGATAGAAATTATTAAATTAGCGTTAAAATAACAAAATGAAAGCAACCAATTAAGGTTGCTTTTTTTAATTTTGAATAATAAAATAAAATTATGATAGATTCTTTTTTCTTCGATTTTGATGGAACATTGCAAGGGTTTGAAAACCATGAAATAAGTGATTCAACAATTGAAGCGTTGAAGTTATTGAAACAGAAAAACAAAAAAATATATATCGCAACAGGACGAAATATGGTCGATATGCCAGAACATATTTTTGAATATGGTTTTAATGGTTATATTAATAACAATGGCGGAATGTGCTCAGACGAAAATCGTCAATCATTTTTTGTAGATTATATCAATCAAGACGATATAGAAGCTTTGTTGCAATATGATGCCGAAAATCCTTTTTCGTTTTCGTATATGACGAAAGAAGCGTTTAGTATAAATAGAATTAATGAAAAAGTTGAAAAATCGTTTGCTTATTTTGGTATGAAAGTTCCAGAAGTTGTAGATCCTAGAACATTACCGAAAGATAATATTATGCAGATGAATTTTTTTGTGGATCAAGAGAAAGAAGATTATTTGATGAAAAACGTTTTGACAAATAGTGTTGGAACGAGATGGATAGAATATTTTGCTGATATTAATCCCAAAAATATTAGTAAAATGAGAGGAATAGAACGAATGGCTGAACGTCATCAATTAGATTTATCTAAAACAATGGCTTTTGGCGATGGCGGCAACGATATTAGTATGTTGAAAGGTTGTACAATTGGTGTTGCAATGGGCGATGCAAAAGACAATGTTAGAGAAATTGCAGATTATGTGACAACTTCTGCCGATGACAATGGAATTTGGAATGCTTTGAAACATTACGAGATTATTTAGGCAATATAACTTTTTATAAAGATTGAAAATCCAACAGAAATTGGATTTTTTCCTTCTTAATAAGAATAGATAATTAATCAATAAAAGAAATATAACATAATTTTTGAATAAATAAGTGCTTGAGAAAGAAAGTTTATAAAATTCTATATGAATAAATAACGCTCAATTCACTAAAATTTATTATCTTTGCCTCATACTTGAGAAGATATATTATCTTACATAGTTTACAATTGTATTCTTTATTTTACTTTTTTTAATTCACTAATTGACTTTGTCAATATAATTTTAACTTCTGTTTTCTAAAATATATACTTGTAAGTTTTTACTCTGTGAAATATATTTAGATAATCAATCCATATTTTCTTAGGTTTCTAATAATTATAAAAAAACTATAAAAAAATTTATGGCAGATTCTACATCTAAAAAAGAAAATAGCAAAAAGAAAGCATTAAAAAAATTAGAAAAATTAAACAAAAGAGAAAGCAGAAAAGATAACAACAACAAAGGAAAATCATTAGAAGAAATGATTGTTTATGTTGATGTTTTAGGGAATTTTACAGATGTACCTCCTCATTTGCAAGACAAAGAAGCTGATTTGCTGAACAATAGAAGATTAGAATCTGATAATAGAGATGTTTTTATAGAAGGTACAGTTGATGTATATAACGAATCAAAAGGTTTTGGTTTTATAAAAGTGCCTAATTCTAACGATAAAGTATTCTTTCATTTCAAAGAATCAAAAGAATTACTAAAAGTTGGAGACAGAATTCAGTTTAAGAAAGAAATGACTGAAAAAGGATTCAGAGCAATTCAAATTTCGAAAAAAATAAATTAATTAAATAAATAAGTATGCAAGAAGGAACAGTAAAATTCTTCAACGAATCAAAAGGTTTTGGTTTTATCTCTAACGCAAATGGAGGGGAAGATGTTTTTGTACATGTTTCTGGATTAGTTGACAAAGTAAATGAGAATGATCAAGTTACTTTTGATATTGAAAAAGGAAAAAAAGGCTTAATCGCTGTTAATGTAAAAAGAAAATAATTTATAATATAAATTGATTCTTATAGATTAAAAAAGTCCTTATTTTTATAATAAGGACTTTTTGTTTTACAAAATAGTGTGGTAACAATCAAATAAATATAAGAAGGATCTATTTTCTAACCGAAAATAACTTTTTATTTTTGCCAAATGTTAGAAATTCTTTACCAAGATGAGCAACTTATTGCAATTAATAAACCAAGTGGTTTATTGGTTCATAAATCCTTTTATGCGAGAGATGCCAAAGTTTTTGCAATTCAAGAATTGAGAAATCAAATAGGAGGGCAGCATGTTTATCCTATTCATCGTTTAGATCGAAAAACTTCAGGAGTTTTACTTTTTGCTTTAGATAAAGAAAGTCTAAAAATAATGAATGATCGTTTTGCAACCCGCGAAGTGGAAAAGAAATATTTGGCAATTTTGCGAGGATGGTCACCAGAAGAAATGACGATTGATTATCCTTTGACAAATGATGATGGTGTAAAACAAAATGCAATTACTTATTTTCATCGTTTACAAACTTCGGAAATTGATTTAGAATATAACAAACATCCTACTTCACGTTATTGTTTGGTGGAAGCTGTTCCAGAAACTGGGCGAATGCATCAACTACGAAAACATTTCAAACATATTTTTCATCCAATTTTAGGAAGTCGTCCACATGGTTGTAACAAACAAAATAAATTGTGGTTAGAAAATTTTGGATTAAAAGGAATGATGTTGCATGCTCATCAATTAGTTTTTAATCATCCGATCACAAATGAGGAAATTATACTGAATGCAAGTGTTAATGAGGAATTCTTAAAAGTAGCAACTATTTTAAATTTCGACTTGAAAAAATATTGATAGTAGTTGTGTTAAATACTTGAAATTGAGGATAAGATTTCGTAAAATTGCAAGACCAAAAAACTTGCTTATGAAAAACTATTTTTACTCTTTTTTCACTTTATTTCTTTTGTTAAATTGTTCTGAAAAAAAGCTAGAAGTTGAAAAACTTTCTATTGAAGATTTAAAAAAAACAGAAGAATATGCAAATGCTTCTCCTGAAAAACTGAAATTATTTTCTGAATTGAACGCTTTTCAAAGAGATTTGCAAAATAAACAAATCCAAAAAATTCCAGATTATTTAGATTGTCCAAAACGAATTGAAGAATTGGATTTGAATACTAAAAATACAATGATTCGTACAGATATTGAGGCAAATTCATTTCGCTTATCGACAAATTTGGTTACAGATAATTTTGATTTGATTTACAATGAATTGGATTTAAACATTATTAATGAAGCGATAAAATCTATTTCAGAAACGGATTTGTTAGCAAATGATAATGCTTCAACAAATGTGAAAGTTGGTGAATGTGATTATCATACTTCGATTTCCATGAAAAATAACGAAGTGAAATTTGATATTAAATCTGTGGAACAAAATCCTGAATGTAAAAAAGATCAGAAATGGAAATTTGTCTCGAATGGAGAAATTTTAGTTCTAGATCATCGTAAAATATTATAATAACAAAAAAGAAGTTCAATTTTGAACTTCTTTTTTGTTATCTTTTAATGTGAGTGCATTGAAACTGTGAGATAAGCAAGAACGAAACCAATCAAAATAGAACCGAACTTTTTTAAATTAAATTTGTGTCCTTCATTACTTTCAAATAGAATAACGGTTGAAATATGTAAAAATATTCCTGAAACAATTGCACTCATTTCCAAAGAATAATTAGAAATAAGCGTATGTTTTCCTAAGAAATATCCCATTGGAGCAGCTAAAGCAAACAGCGCCATAAAAAGAAATCGCTTTGCATTGGATTCTGTATGCTGACATAATGCACTAAACAAAATCATCGAAACGGGAATATTATGCACAAAAATTGCCCACATAAAATTGTGAGATTCTGCATTTGCAACTGGAATTCCTTCTATAATTGAATGCAAAAACAATCCTCCAAAAATTCCAAATGGAAATTGCTCTTGCTGATGCAAATGAATATGTCCATGTTCAACACCTTTACTAATAGTTTCTAAAATATATTGAACAATAACGCCTAATAATACAAATAATCCAATAGAATGATGACTATGATTTTCAGTAGGATGTCCATAAACTTGTGGCAGAATTTCTAAAACTGTCATAGCTAAGAAATATGCTCCACTAAAAGTTAATAGTAGTTTAGAATTGTGCTTATTTTTGAGTAAAATTCGAGAGAAAAGTACACCAATTAAAACACTAGAGATTAAGATTAAACTTTCTATCATTTATTTAAAACTAAAATTAATCGATCTGAAGATTTTTCATCAAAAGCATCAAGATTATAATTCCCAAATACTTTATCTAAGATAAAACCTTCCGTTTCGTATATTTTCTTGAAATCATTAAAGTAAATTAAGCGTACAAATTCTTCGAAATGAAAATCTTCGCCTTTATCTGTGAAATCAATTTCTTTTTTTATAAAACCATTTTCAATAGATTTTGTAATCTTGAATAATATTCCATCAATCAATTTTTCTTCATAAGGAATCATTGTGGCAACAGTTTTTTCAGCATTCAAATAATCAAAAACAAAAATTCCATTCGATTTTATTTGCTCTTTTACAGCTTCAAAAACTTTAAAATTATCTTCGTATTCTTCGAAATATCCAAAACTTGTAAATAGATTGAAAACTGCATCAAACTCGTTTGGATGATAAACTTCGCGCATATCATGTTTTTCGAATTTCAAGGTTTCATTCTCAAATTGCTTCGCATATTTTATACTTTCTTCCGATAAATCGATTCCTAAAACATCAAAACCTAATTTGTTTAATGTGATAGAATGTCGACCTTTTCCGCAAGCTAAATCTAAGATTTTTGCATGTTTTGGGAGATGTAAATAATCTGTAATTTTCTTGATGAAATCTTCCGCTTCTGTTAAGCTTCTATTTTTGTATAAGATATGATAATATGGTGAATTAAACCATTTTACGAACCATTGTAAATCCATTGTTGTTAGTTGTTTTTGCAGTTTCGACAAATTCCTGTGATAACACAATTGCAATCTTGCATTAAAAATCCTTCTGGTAAATTTATTTTTATTTCTTCGTTCAAGCAGATTAGCTTATTGCAACTTTTGCACCGAAAATGAAAATGATCGTGATGATGTTGTTTATGTTCACAATGCGTTTTGCACATCGCAAAATAATTTACTCCATCATCTCCTACAATTTTATGCATTATTCCATCTTTACAAAAATTATTCAGAATACGATAAATCGTAGCTCTATCCATTTTCCCATGTAATTCCGCCTCGATTTGTTCCTGATTTAATGCCGTAGAACACGAATCGAACAAATCTAAAACCGCTTGTTTTGTTGGAGTATTTCGCCTTTTCATTTCTTAATGCAAATATGTTGCAATAATACAAAGAATCTTTTTATAAAAAAAATCCATTCACATTTGAATTTCTTATTGTTTTAAATAATATGTTGCTAAAGAATTTTAATCAGATCAGCCTAAATAATTTCATTTTCAAAAAAACTTTTTAATTATAGTTCTCAATTTCCATATTTATTCTATATTGAAATTTGAATAAAATAAGATCTATTTATATGAATAAAGAAATTTTTAAAAATATTTTGACAACCCAAATTCCAATTGCATGGATTGCTGGTGTTCGTCTTGAATCTTGGGAAGAAAATAAAGTTTCGACAAGAGTAAAATATGGTTTTCTTAATCAAAATCCGTTCAAAAGTATGTTTTGGGCAGTACAAGGAATGGCAGCAGAGTTTTCTTCTGGGTTGATGGCAAATGCCAAAGTAACAAAATCTGGAGAAGATATTTCTATGCTAGTTTTGGGAATGCAATCTAAGTATTTGAAAAAAGCTGTTGGTAAAATTGTATTTACATGCGAAGATGGAGAAAAAATAGATGCAGCAATAAAAGAAGCAATTGAAACAAAAAAAGGAATTTCGCTAAATGTGACAAGTAGAGGAGTTGATGAAGAAGGTGATATTGTTTCTGAATTTCAATTTACTTGGACTTTCAAATTAAGAGATAAAAAGTAAATCCTATTTGATATAAAAGCTGAAATTTATTCAGCTTTTTTTGTTATTTCTTGTTTCAAAATGGAAATTACTTCATCAATTTCTTCAAAATTTAGATGAGCGAATCCAATACGAATTCCTGTTTGATGCTGTGTTTGATATAAAATTGTTTGTGGAATAAATAAATCATTTTTTGCGCAATCTTGTTTCAATTTCATCAAATTAATAGGTTGATTAAAATTAATCCAAACTGCTAAACCTCCATTTGGTATGCTGAAATGGATATATTCAGCTAATTCAGTTTTTAATTTTTGACAAAAATAATCGCAACGTTCACGATATGTTTTTCGATGTTTTTTTAGAATTCTATTAATCTCGCCTTCGCTAATCATTTCACCTAAAACTTGTTCTATAAAAGGATCAACTTGTTGATCGAGAATAGATAAATGTTTTTTAGCTTCGAGAATTAAATTTTTCGGTGCAACAATAAATCCTATTCGATAACCAGGAGCTAGATAATGCCCAAATTTTCCCGTATAAATAACCATTCCATTCTGATTTGAATTTGCCAAAGGTAAAATAGGATGATTGTTATAATGAAAGTCAAAATCGTAATCGTCTTCCACAATTGCAAAGCCAAATTCTTCCGAAAGTTGTAATAATTCTACTCTTCTTTGAGAACTTAATGTAACGGTTGTAGGATAATGATGAAGCGGCGTAACATAAACAATTCTAATTGGAAATTGTTCGCACAATTTTCTTAAATCATTTGTATCAATCCCAAATTCATCGGTTTTTATTTGTTTAATTTTAGCAAATTGAGTTTGAAATATCATATTGCTTTTATAATAACTTAAACTTGCAACAGCAACAAAATCATTTTGTTTCAATAGAATTTCAGCAATTAAAAATAGGGAAATTTCGGAACTTCTTGTGACTAAAATATTCTCTTTCGAAATGTGTAAACCTCTTGTTAAATTGAGATAATTGGCTAAATTTTTCAAAAAATAATCATTCTTAGATTGATTGATTTTCGAAATAGAAGTTTTACGTTTTAAAATAGTTGAATATAATTTTGCAGGAAGTTTTAGTTCTGCCAAACGATGATCGATTGTGCCATCTGTTAAATATAATCGTTGATTGAAATTCTCGTAAGGATTGTCTAAAAGTATAGATTGCTCAAATTCAAAACCCGTTTCATTTGGATAAGAATTAATAGAAAATTGATTTGGTACAATTGTTTTCTGAAATTTTTGAGATGCTAAACTTAGCACATAACTTCCTTTATTAGGAATAATTTCTATCCATCCTTGCGCTTCAAGTTCTTGAAAACTATTAACAATTGTATTTCGATGAAGCGTTAAAATTTTACTTAATTGTCTAGTTCCTAGTAGTTTTGTTCCATTAGGTATATAACCAAGTTGTATTGCTTTAGCTAGTTGATTAGCTAATTGGAGATATATTGGCGTATTAGAATTACGATCAATTTCGATAAAACTTTTATAAGGTATTTCAGCCGGACTATTCATTATCTATAAACTGGTATATTACGGTAGGTCGGAAAGATACTACTTTCGTACCGGATTTAACTCCATTTATAAAAATAATTAATCAAAAATGAAGAAGTTTACTGTGGTATTGTGTTTATTAGCACAAAGTATTTTTGCACAAAATACGAATGATACCATTGCAATAGGAGAAGTTTCTATTTTAGATAATCGTTTAAATACACCATTATCTAAAGAAAATAGAAATATATATGTATTAAGCAAATCAGAAATAAACAAATTACCTGCTCGTTCTTTACAAGATGTATTGCAATATGCATCTGGAATAGATTTGCGCCAACGTGGACCATTTGGTACACAAGCAGATATTTCGATGGATGGAGGTAGTTTTGAGCAAACGTTGCTTTTATTAAATGGTGTAAAAATTATGGATCATCAAACGGCTCATAATGCGTTAAATCTTCCTATTCCGATTGAAGCTATAGAACGAATTGAAGTGGTACGTGGTCCGGCTGCTCGTGTTTATGGAAATAATAGTTTGACAGGAGTTATCAATATCGTAACACGTAAACCTAAGAAAACCGGAGTTTATGCGAATACTTATTTTGGTACAAATTTTAAGAAAGATGCTGAAGATACAGGAGATACATACACAAATAGAGGTATGCAACTTGGTGCAAATTTAGCAAAAGAAACGCATCAACATCAGTTGTATGTAAGTCATGATTATGGAAATGGTTATCGATACAACACAGCTTACGAAAACAATAAATTGTATTATCAAGGTAATTTTGAATTTAATGATGCAAATAGTTTAGCAGCTTCGTATGGTTATGTGAAAAATGGTTTTGGAGCAAATGGTTTTTATGCTTCTCCGGGTGATAAAAACTCAAAAGAAGTAGTAGAAACAACATTGGTTAACATTCAGTCAAAACATAAGCTTTCCGATCGAATTTCATTAGCGCCAAGAGTTAGTTATCGTTATAATTTTGATGATTATCGTTATTTTAAAAATGATTTGAATAAAGCACGATCTTTACATTATTCAAACTCTATTTCGGGAGAAGTAAATTCTACTTATCAATTAAATAAAGGGCAAATTGGAGTAGGAGTTGAATATAGAAATGAACAAATTTCTTCTACAAATATCAAAAATCATACGCGAGATAATGTCGGATTTTATGCGGAATATAAAACAGATATAACGCCAAAATTGAATGTAAATGTAGGAACTTATGTAAATTACAATTCACAATATGGTTGGCAAGCTTTTCCTGGAATTGATGCAAGTTATGCCGTAAATTCAAACTTGAAATTGATGGTTAATGCAGGTTCAAGTCAGCGTATTCCATCATTTACAGATTTATATTTAGATCAACGTCCTGGAAATATAGGGAATCCAAATGTAGAATCTGAAAAGGCTTTTCAAACTGAAATTGGATTTAAGTACAATAAGAGAAATTGGACATTAAATGGTTACTATTTTTATCGTTCAATCACAGATTTTATCGATTGGGTACGTTTGACAACCAATGAACCTTGGCAAGCTCAAAATTTTGGAGATTTAAGAACAAACGGATTTAATACCAAAGTTTCTTACTTGGCAAATCTTTCAGCAAAACAAAGTTTAAAATTTTCTTTAAGCTATTCTTATCTTGATCCAAAGTTCAAAAATGTAGATGATATTTACAATTCTAAATATAAAATAGAAAGTTTAAAACATCAGTTAATCAATACAATAGATTATCAAATCGGAAGTACTACTTTAAGTGTGGCGAATCGATACAATACGCGTCAATCTTATAAATCATATTGGATTACCGATGCAAGAATTAATCATTCATTCAAGAATAATTTGAGCATTTATTTTGATGCGCAAAATATCTTTAACACTTCATATAACGAAGCAGGAGCAATTCCTTTGCCAACAACTTGGATGAGTTTAGGCGTTAAGTTTACTGGATTTTAAATGATGACAAACATTTAAAATCCCTTTTAATAGTTTATATTATAAATGCGATGAGACAACTTTCTTTTGAAAGTTGTCTCTTTTGATTCCATAAATTTCTTCCTAACTTTACAAAAATAATTAGTATGATTATCATCGATTCGCCATCCCACGATGCTTATTTCAATATAGCTTTAGAAGAATATTTATTGTATCAATATCCAGCAGAAGATATTTTTTTATTGTACATCAATGCTCCATCAATTATTATTGGAAAATTCCAAAATACGCTGGCCGAAATTAATTTAGATTATTTAACCGAGAATAATATCAAAGTCGTTCGCAGAATGTCGGGTGGAGGAGCTGTTTATCACGATTTGGGAAATCTAAATTTTTCTTTCCATACATTATTGGGACAAAACGATTTTATGGATTTTTCGACGTTTACAAAACCTGTGATCAATTTATTGAATAAATTAAATGTTCCTGCAAAATTAGAAGGAAGAAACGATTTGTTGGTTGATGGAAAAAAGTTTAGTGGAAATGCAAAATTGGCTCGAAATGGTAAAATGATTCAACACGGAACGATACTTTTTAATTCTGATATGTCTGTTTTAGAAAATGCTTTAAAGATTAATCCATTAAAATATGTAGATAAAGCAATTAAATCTAACCGAGCTCGAGTGATTAATCTGATTGAATATTTTCCAAACGAAATGACAACGGAAGAATTGAAAACTTTGTTGATTGACGAAATGTTAGCAACAAATGAAGGTTCTAAAATCTATAAATTAACAAACGAAGATTTGGCTGGAGTTGCAAAATTGATTGAAGAAAAATATCAAACCTGGGATTGGAATTTCGGATTTTCTCCAAAATATAATTTCAAAAATGCGAAGAAAATTCCTGCAGGTTTTATCGAAGTTCATTTGGATGTTGAGCGAGGAGGAACAATAGAAAAGGCAAAAATATTTGGTGATTTCTTTGCTTCTGAACCGATTGAAGATTTAGAACATAAACTAATTGGTGTTAAACACAACGAAGAAGAAATTGCAAACGTTTTAAACGAAGTCGATGTTACAGCTTATTTTGGAAAAGTAAAAACAGAAGAGATTTTAGAATTATTTCGTTAAGATAATAAACGAAATCCATCAATATTCTATTAAGATTAAATCAACTTTTAGTAGAAAGATCAATGATTTTTTCTACTAAAAGTTTCGATTTTGGTAAGTTGGAATGCATTCGTTGCGTAACATAATCTTCATATAACTCCACTTTAATGATTTCTACATCTTTCGGAATTTTGTAATATTCTTCCTTCGAATAATTATATCCTTTGACGTTTGCACTTTCTTTCCCTGGAATATTTAAGATTTCTACGTTATATTTTAATGTCATAGAATTCCCTATTTTTTGTCCTTCTTCTAAATGTATTTTTCTAACATTGTATATAGAAAGACCGCCTGAAGAAATATTACCTTGTAATTTTAAAGCAAGATTTTTATTTGATTTGTTTTTTATGAAGATTGCATGTTCCAATCTTTTTGTATTTGATTTCGGATTATTTTTTCTTGCTTCAGTATTTTGAGAAGTTATTCGTGAAGGAGTTTCAATAATCGTTTCTATTTTTAATTTATTCTGCGTCGAACAATTGAAAAATGGAAAGAATATAAACAGATAATGCAGTTTCATTTTTAATTTTAAAATTACAGCTTATCAAACTTTCAAATAATAGCCATTTTTAGCTAATTGATAAGTTAGTAATATGTTCTTATAAAAAAAACAAAGAGCATTTTTGCTCTTTGTTTTAATAACCTAACCAACCTATATACTATGAAAAACTTGTATAATCTTAAAATTTTATTGTTACGACTAACAATTACAGATGCAAATTTATAAATAAGAATTTGGTTTTAAATTGATGTAGATCAATAAATAACAATAAAATTATTATTTTTAATGAAACTAAATTATGAGGTTTTGTAGTTAAGATAAAGAATTATTTATTATTAAAGAATTACAAATATCCTTTTTCATATTTTTAATGGTATTAATAGTGATAATATTGAAGTTGAAACGATAATAAATAACACGACAGCAATGAAAGGAAGAACTTGTTTAGTGCTTTTCATATTTGTTACAGTTTTAAAACCAATGAACAAATAATAAAACATACTGCTTAAGAAAAATAATGAGATAAATGCAACAATTAAAAGGACAATCATTGTTGGAGTTTCTTGTAAAACTTCGAGATTATTAGATGAAATTCCTTTCAAAACTTTATCTAAATTTTTGTTCACAATCGGAATAAAATTGATAATTAATACCATATAATAAACTATTCTCGAGATTAACACAACATTTATAATATCTATAACTCATGTTCTGTTATTGATGATTTTTCCTAAAATGTAAAATAGGAGGATAGCAATTGCTAAATTTCTCGTATTTTGATACAATAAATCGAGATAAGAATAAGAAATTCCATTTTTCTTAATACTTAAAAAATCAGGGAAAAAAGATTCACTAATTTTGGCAATATAAGTGAAAAAGAAATGAGCAAATAGTCCAATAAAAAGCAACGTTTTTTCATCAAAATAAGCAAACGGATTAAGGATTTTTTTTATCATTTTTTAGTGTATTTATTGTGTGAATGAATTCCTCAGGTAAATCGCAACTAATTAAATATTTTGCATTTTCTAGTTCAATAGCAACAAGTTTTGTACGATCTTTTATATTGCATTTATAATTATCCATAGATATTCCAATCAATACATAAATGCCACGCGCTCCTATGATCATTAAATTATTTTGAGATTTTCTAGCAATATTTTCTATTTCATTTATAGGAATAATTGTCGTCCTAATTTTAGAAATAAGATAAATATTATTCAAATCAACTTTAATTTTATTTAAAGAGAAAAGATAACAACCAATAATTAGTGGAGTTATAACAGCCCAATATATAATATTAGGAGTTAAATTAGGTTCGTTATAAGACATTGCAAATCCAATCAAAATCAACAGAGAGATTAATAAATAAGTCGTTGTCTTAAAAAATGACGACATAGAAACTGTAAATTCTTTATTCATCTGATATTGTATTTATTTTTTTAATCAAATCATCAACTTTATTTCTCATGGTTGGATAACTCACTTCAAATTCTTTTGCCATATCCTTTAAACTTCCAGAATTCATAAAAAATTTCATAATAAATGCTTGTTCTTCATTGGTAAGTTTAAGAAATAAAGGAAGTTTGTAGTTTCCTACAACTTGGGTTTCACAATGGTTGCAAATCAACTTTTCAACAGCTAATTCTTCTGTGCAACTAGGACATATAACGGGAAGTTTTTTCATTGTTTTAAATAAAATTAAAATTACTTTTAATAAAGTTAAATAAAAATTTAATTAATTAAAAATATAAAATCATGTTTTTTAAATTTAATTTTATTGATACATTTGTAAATAAAGTTTTAGTAAAATGAATTTTAAGAAATTAGCTCTTGCGGCTTTAGCCTTAGGGACAACAGCATATATTGTTAAACATAATAAGAAAAATGTAAAATATAAACCAGCCCAAAATTTTGATTTAGAAGAATTTTTAGGGCGTTGGTACGAAATTGCACGCTTAGAGAATAAACCTCAAAGAGGGCAAACAAATGTTACGCATCGCTTTAATTTGGATGAAGATAGTGGACAATTGGAAGTGATTGTACGTGGTTATAATCCGAAGAAAAAAGGGTGGGAGAAAATTGAAGGAATTGCAACACAAGATATAGATAATGTAGGCTTGTTTTCAACCGCGTTTTTACCAATTTTTGCAAAAAAACTATATGTAATAGATTTTGACAAAGATTACAACAATGCTTTGGTTGCAAGTGAAGATTATAAAAAAATCTGGATATTGTCGCGTAAAAAAGAGATTTCTGATAAGGTAAAAGAAAGATTTTCTGATTCGTTGATGAAAGTAGGATTTGATCCAAATAAATTAATTTGGCCTTCTCAAGTTCCGATTCTTAAATAAAAATATTACTGTTTAAATAATACAAAAAAACCTCGAGAATTTCTCGAGGTTTTCTGTTTTATTATTTTTGGTTTTTCTTTTCCCAATCGATAGGAAAATTACAGTTTTGATATTCTTTTCCTACTTTGATGTAAGCATCACCAACTTGGCGTTTTACCCAATCCATCAACATTGAGCGTTCTTTATCCTGAACGGCAAATTTTTGGATTCTATAATAATCATCTTGATAGTTGATTTTATGTTCAGGATAGAATTTATTAATTTTTAAGATTCTTAATGCTTTACGGTTTTCAAAATCATCTTCGAAAACTTGAGAAATATCTCCTTCATTTAATGTTGCAATCGCAGAGAACATTGGTAGAGGTAAAGCTACTTTTTCGAAACGGTCATCACCAGAATTTTGGTTCATGATATTTCCTGAATTGAACTTTGTGTATTTATCATCAGAAAATTTTAAAGCAGCATCTTTAAACGTCATTTTTCCGTCGTTGATTAAAACTCGAACTGAATCTAATTTATTGTAAGCGGCTTTTATTTCTTCTTCAGTTGGTTTCAATGAAATTAAAATATGACGTAAATCCAATTCTTGTCCACGACGTTTTTCTAATTTAATAATATGATATCCAAAATCAGTTTTGAATGGTTCAGAAATTTCACCTTCTTGTAAGTTGAACGCAACGGCATCAAATTCTTTTACCATTTTACCTCGAGAAACTTTTTTATATTCTCCTCCGTTACTAGCAGAACCTGGATCTTCTGAATATAAAATCGCTTTCGTAGCAAAAGAAGCACCTTCTTCGATTTCTTTTTTGATCTCTTTTAATTGATCAATAATTTTTTGTTGATTTTCTTGTGAAACTTCTGGAAAAGTTACAATGTGGCTGATTGAAACTTCGTCTTTTACATCTGGTAATTCACCTTGGTGTTTTTCAAAGAATAAACGAACTTCTTCTGGTGTAGCATCTGCACCTTTTACAACCATGTTTCTTTTTTCACGAGCATAAATATTATCTTCTACAATATATTTTGTCTCGTTCTTCATTTCAGCCATTGTACGGAATCCGAAATAATCTAAGATTTGTTTTTCACCTCCAGCTTGTGCGATCCAACCTTCGATTTGACCATTTAATTGACGAGTTACCTCATCTTGTGTTACTTTGATTAAAGTATCTTGTTTTGCACGATCGACCAACATTTTGTCTAACATAATGTCATTTAGGAAATCACATTTGTCTTCTACTTGCATTCCTTGTTGTTTTGACAATAAATAGTCACGATCTACATCAGATTCCAAAACAATCTGATTTCCGACAACAGCAGCTATACCATCTACTTTAGCAAGACGTTTTGGAGTCGGTTTTGCTGTTTGTGCAAAAGTATTTACCGTAAATAATGCTGCAATTAGCAACATCATACTCGATTTAAATTTCATATACTTTAATTTCATTTTAATATTCTAAGTTTGATAAAAAGATTATCAATTAGCAAATTTAACTTTTTTTGTTAAAGTCCAACATATTTTAATTTCCTTTAACAAAAGAATTGATTATTTAGTTTATTGTTAAGATTAAACTAAATCAAATGTTCTCAATGAAACATTCCATGCAGATTCGAAATCAAAAAGATTTAATCCATGTTTTTCTTTATGCTCATTTGCGAAACTAATTAGCTTTTCGGTTGGCATATTTCCAACCATATCACTTTTTGACATTGGGCATCCTCCTAAGCCTTTTATCGCACCGTCAAAACGACGACAACCATTATCATAAGCAGCTTTTACTTTAGAATGCCATTCGTTATAAACAGTATGAAAATGAGCTCCAAATTCTATTTCTGGATAATGCGGAATCAAATTTTGAAACAAATCTACAATTGTTTGTTCATCTGCAATTCCGATTGTATCAGACAAATTAATAGATGAAATGCCAATATCAGCCATTTTTTTTGACCATTGTTTCACGATTTCTTCATTCCAAGTTTCTCCATAAGGATTTCCAAAAGCCATAGAAAGATAAATTAGCATATGTTTTCCATTGTCATTTGCAATTTGTTTGATCTCTTTTACCATTTCAAACGCTTCTTCTCGGCTTTTATTGGTATTGAATTGCTGAAAGTTTTCTGAAATAGAAAATGGAAATCCAATAATATCTACTTTTTCATGTTCAGCAGCTTTCATTGCGCCACTTTTATTAGCGACAACAACAGATAATTTTGATCTCGAATTGGTTTTATCAATATTGTCTAAAACTTCTTTCGTATCAGCCATTTGAGGAATTGCTTTTGGCGAAACAAAACTTCCACAATCTATAGCCTCAAAACCAACAGTTAATAATCGATTTAAGTAATCAATCTTTTTATCAGTTGGTATAAAATCTTTACGTCCCTGCATAGCATCCCGCGGACATTCAATAATTTTAAAAGTAACGTCACTCATTTTTTTGGTTTATTTGCGCCTTAAAGGTAGATAATTTAGTAATTTTGACAAAAATTAAAACGCAATGCAAACAGAATGGAGAGAAAAGTTAGTAACACGCTTTTTGAAATACGTTAAAACTTATACTGAAAGTGAAGCTTTCTTAGATAAATTTCCAAGTACAGATCGTCAATGGGATTTAGCAAATTATTTAGTAGAAGAATTGAAACAAATTGGTTTAGAAGATGTTTCGATTGACGAAAATGGATATGTTTTCGGTTATGTTCCTTCTACAGTAGATTATGCTGTTCCTACAATTGGTTTTGTTTCTCATATGGATACATCACCAGACTTTTCTGGAGAAAATGTAAAACCACAAATTTGGGAAAATTATGATGGTGGAGATTTAAAATTGAATGAATCAATGTTTTTATCTCCTAACGAATTTCCAGAATTATTACAATACAAAGGACAAACAATCATCACTACAGATGGTACAACATTATTAGGAGCTGATGATAAAGCTGGTGTTGCAGAAATTGTTACGGCAGCCGAATATTTGATCGCTCATCCAGAAATTAAACACGGACGTATCGCTATTGGTTTCACGCCTGATGAAGAAGTAGGACGTGGAGCAGATTTCTTTAATGTTGAGAAATTTGGTGCAGAATGGGGTTACACAATGGATGGTTCTGAAATTGGAGAATTAGAATACGAAAACTTCAATGCTGCTTCAGGAATCGTTACAATTAAAGGTAAATCTGTTCATCCAGGTTATGCAAAAGATAAAATGATTAATGCATCGAATATTGCATTAGAATTTGCGGCTCAATTACCAAATGACGAAGTTCCTGAATTAACTGAAGGACGCGATGGATTTTTCCATTTAGCTAAAATTACAGGAAATGTTACAGAAGCGAAAATGGTTTACATTATTCGTGATCATGATATGGAACAATACGAAGCGCGCAAAGCTTTATTCTTACAAATTGCAGCAGATATTCAAGAGCGTTTTGATCATGAAGTAATTACTGCAGAAGTTTCGGATCAATATTTTAATATGATTGAGAAAGTAAAAGAGAAATTCCAATCTGTTGAAATTGCTGAACAAGCTTTGAAAGATTGTGGAGTTACACCAAACATCAAACCAATTCGTGGTGGTACAGATGGTGCTCGTTTATCTTTTATGGGATTACCTTGTCCTAACATTTTTGCAGGAGGACATAACTTCCACGGGCCTTACGAATATGTGCCTGTAGAATCTATGGAAAAAGCAACAGAAATTATTGTACGTATTGCAGAATTAACAGCTGCAGGAGCTAAATAATTTTAACAATATACTTTAAAAATAACTTAAGTTTTCTTTTTTGGTTTGAAATTTGTTTAAATTCATGCCAAATTAGAAAACTTTTTTTATGAAAAATATTGTTTTATCAGCAGTAGCTTTATTATGTTCATCTTTTGCATTTGCTCAAGAAGAAATAAATATCGGAGATTTTAATATCTTAAAAGTTTATGATAAAATTCCAGTTGAATTAATTTCTTCAAATAAAAATTTAGTAGAATTGGATGGAATTAACGCAAGTGACATTCAAGTTGAAAATAATAAAGGAGAACTGAGATTGAAAATGACTGGAACAAAATTGATGCAAGGAGGAGAAGCTTCTGTTAAGGTTTATTACAAATCGTTGTACGAAATTCAGGCAAGTCAAGGATCTCGCATATATTCAGATGATGTTGTAAAAGCACAATCATTGTATTTAACATCTAACGAAGGTTCATCAATCAAATTACCAGTTAAAACATCAAAATTAGAAGTTAAAATAAACTCTGGAGCAGAAGTTATTTTGAAAGGTGATGCTGAATTTCAAACTGTAATTGCTAATTCTGGCGGAAAATATTACTCAAAAACATTGAATTCTGATACAGCAAGTTTCACAACAAATGCGGGTGGAGTAATTGAAGGTCGTGCAGAAAAATCTGTTGATGCTAAAACAAGAGCAGGAGGAGTGATTGATATTTATGGAAATCCAGATCAACGTAATCAGAAAAAAATTGCTGGAGGAAGAATCAATTTTAAATAATTGAAATTTTAAAACTCTATTATAATAGAAAAGCAACGATTAATTCGTTGCTTTTTTTGTTTGATAAAACAAGTAAATCAATTCTACATATTTGCTATAACTTATTGTTCCTTCTTGATTATTCGCCTTCAGAAATTGATTATTCAATTCAGAAAAAGTATCACTTGTTTTGCCTTCATATTTCAAATAATACTTTATTTCTGCTTTTCGATCTTGTTTAATTTTTGAATACATATTATCCAATTCCATTTTTACAAAATAAGGATCAGATTTATAAATCGCTCCTAAGAGCGTATAAATACTTTTGTAATAAACCGAATAATTTATTTCAGGATTATTGGATTTTGTTCCTAAATAATAAGCCAAAAAATTAGCTTCACTTTCTGATGCAAATCCCATTTGATGTCCATATTCGTGAAAAAGTGTAGCAGGTTGTTTCAGATTTGTGTTGTATTTATTCAAATTTGCTTCAACTGTGAAAGGATTATAATAACCTAAAATTCCCATATAATTTTGCATCTCCGAAATCCAAGATAATTTATAATGCGAATCTTTTAATAAACGATAATTTTTCAACCATTTCACATCTCTTATTTGAGCTTGTAAAGCAAAAAAATCTTGATTATAATCTTCTAAATTCGATTTGAATTTTATAGTTGTTGTTGAATCATTACTTTCAATTAAATTCCTTGCTGATATAGCTTTATCAAGTTCGTTGCAATAAATTTCTTTTAGAATTTTGGGTTGAATAACAATTTCTTTTTTATCGATGGTTAATGTTTCTTTTTTGTACATAACGCCCCAAGAAAATGTGTAAACAAAGTAGATGCAATTAACAAAAATCATGATAAGAAATACTGAATGCGAAATTTTTTCTTTGGTTATAAAAATGCTACGAATCAATTTAAAAATCAATACAAAAGCGATTATTCCAATCGATAAATAAAATAATTCGCCTATTGGAAAATTTACTGAATTGGTTATTTTCGCAATAAACGCAGAAATGGGAAATGTAAAATAATTAATTACAAAATCATTAACGCTTTCTATTGAAAATAAAATAGAAAATAGAATGATTTGAATTAGAAAAATAAGGAAACTTAGATAAGTTTTATTCAATTTCTTTAGCATATTGGTTGGCGATATAACTGATATAAATTAATTGAAAAGTGTGATAAAGCATAATCGGAATCAAATAAATGCCGATATCACCTGTAAAAATAACAGCAGCAATTACCGAACCATGAACCAATGATTTTTTAGTCGAACAAAATTGAATTGTAATGTCATCTTCTCGATTAAATTTCATCTTCTTAGCAATCCATTTAGAAAGATAGAAAAAGAAGAAAAATAAAGCAATTACAATAACAGAAACAGCCAATATTGGAAGAACGCCTATTTTAGTAAATAATCCGTCCAAAAAAGTATGACTAAAACTATTGTAAACAATAAGTATAATGGTAAGTTTATCTAAATTCCCAAATTGCTTTTTGTATTTATTATAAAAAATTCCTAAATATGGTTGTAGAAGTGCACCAACAAAAACGGGTAAAATAATTTTAAACACCAAATCCAAAAAAGTTTCTAATAAATTAAAATCACCATTACTTTTTGATAAGAACAAACTCATCCAAAGCGGCGTAACAACAATACCAATTAACCCAGAAATACTCGCATTAAAAATAGCACTTGGTATATTTCCCTTTGCAATAGAAACCATTACAACAGAAGAAGAAACAGTACTTGGCAAAGCAGCTAAATAAAATATTGCAATGTAAAAGGTAATATAAATGGGATAAATCTTCACCAAAGGATAAAAAAGCAAAACAAGTAATGGGAAGAAAATAAATGTAATGGATTGAATCAAAAGATGCATTTTCCAATTTATTAAATCCTTGAAAACTTCTTTCCAATTAAGTTTTAACCCATAAAAAAAGAAAACTAAAATAACACCAATGTTTATTATCGTATTTAGATCAATAGATTTGTAAGACCATAAACTAATATTGGGAAAGAAATATGCAACGATAATAGCAATAAATAAAAATAGAATAAAAGGGTCGGGTAGTTTGTTTAAAATTTTCAAAATCAATATAATTTAAACAAAAATAATAAATATGATAAACATTATTCAAATATTTCAGAGTTTGATTTGAAGAAAACAGAAGCAATGTTAAGTATTTGTAAATTGGATATCTTTTTATATATTTGTGTACTCAACCTATATAACTATCTTATGAATACATGCCTGCAATGTAACCAAACATTATTTGGTAGAAAAGACAAAAAATTTTGTAACGACTTTTGTCGAAATTCTTACAACAATAATCTTAATCGCGACAAAGTTGAAATTGTTCGAAATATAAACAACAGATTAAGAAAGAATAATCGTATATTAAAAACTTTATTAGATGAAGGAACTCGTTCAGTAAATAAAAATGAATTGAGTTTAAGAAACTTTGATTTCAAATATATTACTAATGTAGATGATTCAAAAAATGGCATAATTTTTTATGTATACGATGTAGGATATCAAAAATTGGATAACGAAAATTATTTATTATTTCAGGAATAAATTTTTATTTTTTTATTAAAAAAGCGTGTTGACTAGTCAACGCGCTTTTATATTTTCTACCATTATTTTATGATGTTTTTTTGTTGCAATTAAGTTTAACTTTCTAAAATGACTTAACTTTGCAAAACGATGAAAAAAGATATCAATCTACTTGATCCGAAAGAGTTTATTCTGATTAAAGGTGCAAAATTGCACAACTTAAAAAACATTGATTTAGCAATACCAAAAAATAAATTGGTTGTGATTACTGGAATGTCAGGTTCTGGAAAATCTACTTTGGCTTTTGATACGTTGTATGCAGAAGGTCAACGTCGTTATGTTGAAAGTTTATCTTCTTATGCGCGCCAGTTTTTAGGAAAATTAGATAAACCTCAGGTTGATTATATAAAAGGAATTGCTCCAGCAATTGCTATTCAGCAAAAAGTAAATTCGACGAATCCTAGATCTACAGTTGGAACAACAACGGAAGTTTACGATTATTTAAAATTGTTGTATGCTCGTATCGGAAAAACATATTCGCCAATTACAGGAGAATTAGTTCAAAAAGATTCCGTAACAGATGTGGTTGATTATTTGAAAACTTTTGCTGCTGAAACTAAATTTATTCTTCAAATAAAATTGGTTGTTCCTGAAGAACGTACTTTCTCAGAACATTTGAATATTCTTCAACAACAAGGTTTTACACGTTTGAATGTTGATGGAAATCAAGTGAAAATTGAGGATTTAATTTCATTTAATTTCGAACCTCAACCAGAAAATGATGTTCATCTCGTAATTGATAGAATCGCATTGCCAACTGAAGACGAAGAATCGTTTTATCATCGATTAGCAGATTCTATAGAAACGGCGTTTTTCGAAGGAAAAGGAGAAATAGCTGTTGTTAATGTCGAAAATAATTCTGTAAAATATTTTTCAAATAAATTCGAATCAGATGGTTTAATTTTTAACGTTCCAACGATTCATTTCTTTAGTTTCAATAATCCTTATGGAGCTTGTCCTACTTGTGAAGGTTATGGAAAAGTTATTGGAATTGAAGAAAATCTTGTTGTTCCAAATAAATCGTTATCAATATATGAAGATGCAGTTGTAGCTTGGAAAGGTGAGAAGATGAGCGAATGGAAAAATCATTTTATTAAATTATCTCAAAAAGTAGATTTTCCAATACATAAACCATATTTTGAATTAACTGAAGAACAAAAGGATTATTTGTGGAGTGGAGATAAAGATTGGGAAGGATTGAATGGTTTCTTTAAAATGGTTGAAGAAAATACCTACAAAATTCAATATCGTGTTATGTTGTCTCGTTACAGAGGAAAAACAACTTGTCCTACTTGCAAAGGAAAGCGTTTGCGCAAGGAAACAAATTACGTAAAAATTGCAGGCAAATCAATAAATGATTTGGTCGATTTGCCATTGAATGAATTGAATGATTTCTTTACAAGTATTAAATTTAATGAATATGATCAACAAATAGCAAATCGTATTATTTATGAAATTAAATCACGATTAACTTTTTTATTAGATGTTGGTTTAGAATATTTAACATTAAATAGAGCTTCGAATACTTTATCTGGTGGAGAATCTCAACGTATCAATTTAGCAACTTCTTTAGGAAGTAGTTTGGTTGGTTCTATGTATGTTTTAGACGAACCTTCGATTGGATTACATTCGCGCGATACAGAAAAATTTATTACAATTTTACAACGCTTACGCGATTTAGGTAATACAGTTATTGTGGTAGAACACGACGAAGATATTATGAAAGCTGCAGATTATATCATAGATATTGGTCCGGAAGCTGGAACAAATGGAGGAGAAGTCGTTTTTGAAGGAACATATGATGAATTATTAAAAGCAGATACATTAACATCGAAATATTTGAATGGAAAGTTAGAGATTGAAGTTCCTAAAAATCGTTTAAAATCTAAAAACTATTTAAAAATTATAGGAGCAAGAGAAAACAATCTGAAAAATATTGATGTTAAATTTCCTCTAAATCAATTAACTGTTATTACAGGAGTTTCAGGTTCTGGAAAATCTACTTTGATGAAAGATATCTTAGTTCCTGCTGTTCAGCGTCATTTTGAAATTTTCGGAAATAAAATTGGTGATTTTGATGAACTAATTGGAGATCTTAAACAATTGGAAGGAATTGAATTAATTGATCAAAATCCAATCGGAAAATCTTCGCGTTCCAATCCAGTAACTTATGTAAAAGCTTATGATGATATCCGAAATTTATTCGCTTCGCAAAAAGCAAGTAAAGTCATGGGATTTCAACCAAAACATTTTTCGTTTAATGTAGATGGCGGCCGTTGTGATACATGTAAAGGAGAAGGAACAATTACCATTGAAATGCAGTTTATGGCAGATGTGGAATTGGTTTGTGAAGATTGTCATGGCGAACGTTTCAAGAAAGAAATTTTAGAAGTTAAATTCGAGGGAAAATCTATTTCAGATATTCTAAATTTAACAATAGACGATGCTATTGCTTTTTTCAGAGAACATCAACAAAATAAAATTGTCGAAAAATTAGAACCTTTACAAAAAGTTGGTTTGGGTTATGTAAAACTTGGACAATCGTCTAATACACTTTCTGGTGGAGAAGCGCAGCGTGTAAAGTTGGCTTACTTTTTAACGAAAGGAGAAACGACAAACAAAATCTTGTTTATTTTCGATGAGCCTTCTACAGGTTTACATTTTCATGATATTCAGAAATTAATTAAAGCTTTACGTGCTTTGATTGATTTGGGACATTCTGTTTTTGTAATCGAGCACAATATGGATATTATAAAAGTCGCCGATTGGGTAATAGATCTTGGTCCAGAAGGAGGAAAGAAAGGAGGTTATTTAGTTGCAGAAGGAACTCCAGAAGAAGTGATAAAAATAAATGAATCTTATACAGCTCAATTCTTGAAAGAGAAATTGTAGCTAAAAAAATAACAAATTAAATAAAACCGAGTTTATCTCGGTTTTATTTTGCTTTACATTCAGCATAGTGATAAACAGGGAAATTGCATGAATTCGCAATGAAACATAATTCGTTTGCCTTTTTATGAAGTGAAAGAGCCAAATCTATTTGTGTTGCATCAGCAATAATGACTTTTGGAAACAAATCCACTTTTATAATCTTTCCACTTCCATCAGCATTTACTTGCAATGTGGCTTCCGAATGATCGCTATAAGAAAGGATATCAATTTTATTTTGCGCACAACAATATAGATAAGACATCATATGGCAAGAAGTCAAACTACTTAACAATAAATCCTCGGGATTATATAAATTTGGATCGCCTTTAAATGCTTTTGCAGCAGAAACTTCCAAATCAGCTTTTCCTTCAATCGAAATGGAATGACTTTTTGTGTAAATTCTAGTTGAAGAAGTTGTTTTCGATTCTTTCTTTATCCAACTTAATGCAACTTTAAATAAATGATTCAATGGTTAAATTTTAATCAAAAATAATCTTTTTAAAGTACTATTTTAGTATCAATTCTTTAAAATTACTTATAAGCTAAAAGATTATTCAACAAAAGAAAGTTGAGGTTATTTGATGATATTTTTAATCTGAAAAATAATTCCTGAAAACTGAAAATTTTCTTTTATCAATGCGTATTTTTGCAACAAATTTCAACGATTGAAAACGGATCTTTTATTAATCACGCCACCTTTCACACAATTAAATACACCTTATCCAGGAACAGTTTACTTAAAAGGATTTTTAAACACACTTTCATATTCAACATTTCAAGCAGATTTAGGTTTAGATGTAATCTTACAATTATTTTCTAGAAAAGGTTTAATTGAATTGTTTGAATTTATTCAAAATCAAGAGATTGAATTAGGTGATAATAGTAAAAGAATGGTGATGTTATGCGATGAATATATCGCTACAATAGATCCTGTTATTCGATTTTTACAAGGCAAAAATTCAACCTTGGCAGATTCTATTATTCAAGATGGATATTTACCAGAAGCTTCTCGTTTTGCTGAAATAGAAGATTTAGAATGGGCTTTTGGTTCAATGTCTTTTCAAGATAAAGCGAAACATTTGGCAACATTGTATTTAGAAGATTTATCGGATTTAATTATTGAAACGGTTGATGAAAATTTTGGTTTCTCTCGTTATGCCGAACGTTTGGGAAGATCGGCAAATTCTTTTGACGAACTGTATGAAGCATTACAAAAAGAACCAACTTATATTGATAAAATTACGCTTTCTGAATTAGAAAAATTAATTCAAAAAACGAATCCAAAAATGATTGGTTTTTCGGTTCCTTTTCCTGGGAATTTATATTCAGCTTTTCGTTGTGCACAATATATCAAAACAAATTATCCAGAAATTGTTGTGGATATGGGCGGTGGTTTTCCAAATACAGAGTTGCGATCTTTAAGTGATTCGCGCGTTTTTGAATTTTTCGATTTCATTACGTTGGATGATGGTGAAGCACCAACCGAACAATTATTAAAATATATTAATAAAGAAGTTGAAATTTCTGATTTAAAAAGAACTTTTGCTCTTCAAAATAATCAAGTTTCTTATATTAATAATCAAACAATTCGCGATTATAAATTCAGCGAAGTGGGAACGCCAGATTATACAGATATCAAATTGGATCAATATATTTCTGTAATCGAAATTGTCAATCCTATGCATCGTTTGTGGAGTGATGGACGTTGGAATAAGTTGACGATGGCGCATGGTTGTTATTGGGGAAAATGTACATTTTGTGATATTTCGTTAGATTATATCAAAATTTATGAGCCAATTGCAGCAAAACAAATTGTTGATCGAATGGAGGAGTTGATTGAAACAACTCAAAATACAGGATTTCATTTTGTTGACGAAGCTGCTCCTCCAGCATTAATGCGAGAAGTAGCTTTAGAAATTCTTCGAAGAAAATTAACCGTAACTTGGTGGACAAATATTCGTTTTGAGAAAAGTTTTACGTATGATTTATGCCGATTATTGAAAGCTTCTGGTTGTATTGCTGTGTCTGGCGGTTTGGAAGTTGCTTCAGATCGATTATTAAAATTGATTGATAAAGGTGTAACAGTGGAACAAGTAGCGGTTGTGAATCGAAATTTTACCGAAGCTGGAATTATGGTACATGCTTATTTGATGTATGGTTTTCCAACACAAACAAAACAAGAAACGATTGATAGTTTGGAAATGGTTCGTCAAATGTTTGAATTGCAAATTCTTCAATCCGGATTTTGGCATCAATTTGCAATGACAGCTCATAGTCCAGTTGGTTTGAATCCTGAAAAATATCAAGTGATTAATCATAGCACCGAATTAGGAACTTTTGCGAATAATGATATGGTTCACGAAGAAAAATCTGGTTTAATTCATGATCAATTTTCGTATGGATTAAAGAAATCTTTGTTCAATTATATGCACGGAGTTGGTTTTGAATTATCTTTAAATGAATGGTTCGATTTTAAAGTACCAAGAACATCTATTCAACCAAACTACATAGAAGCGGTTTTGAATAATGAATTATTTGTTACACATAAACCAAATCAGAAAATAGTTTGGTTAGGAGGAAAGCCTCAAATAGAATTTGTTACTAAAACCAAGAAAGGAAAAACTTTTGAGAATGCTGTTTTACAATTTCATACAAAACAAGATTATCTCGAAATAGTTGTGGAGAAAGAAATAGGAGAATGGTTGATTGATTTTATTCAGTATTTGAAAGAAAGTCCGAAAGGAGTTTCTTATCAAAAAATGAAAGAAAACTTTGAAGAAAAAGTACAAACCGATTTTGAACTTTTTATCTATTCAAAACAAGCAGAAAAATTAAAAGAAGTCGCTTTACTTATTGTATAAACATAAAAAAACCTTGAATTTTCAAGGTTTTTTATGTTATATAAATTAATTTTGATCAAATGATTTTAAAGTTCCGTCTGCATTAAACATTCCTGTATAGTTGCCTCTTGTTCCTTCAACACTTGCCATCCATCTTAATTCTCCTGTAGCAGGATTCATTGCATAATAAAGAGCTGTTAAAGGTTGTGCACCTTCAATATCTTTCGATTTGTCTTGAACTTGTTTGTTGATATTTGCAACAGTTTCAAATTTGATATCGCTTAAAGGAAAAACATTGTCATCCATGCTTCCTCCTCCAGAAATCTGAACTGGTTGTGGTTCTTGCCATTTTCCATTTTGAAACAAATATTCATCGACGTTTTCTGATTTTTCTGGATCTTGAATAGCTAATTTTATTCTTCCATCTTCGTAAAAATAAACTTGTTGAAATACTTTAATATCTTTTCCTTTGAATTTTGGTAATTCCTTCAATTCCTTTTCAGCTTTGTTTAATAAAGTAACATCAGCTAACAAATTTGAAGTAGAAATAGCTTCTCCTGAATCATTTCCAGTTTCGTTGTTTTTTGCTTCAACATTTTCAATATCAGTTTGAGAATCTTTTTTTTCATTCTTACAAGAAGTGAAAACGAAGGCAGAAATAGCTAAAATTGCAAATAAATTCTTTTTCATAATGTTTATGTTTTTATACGTACAAATTTAGTTTGCCAAATACATCACACAATCACTAATAATAGGGAATTTAGTTTATTCAATTTTTATCTTTATTGGAATCGTGTATTTTACTTCAACTTTATTATTATTTTGATCTAATGCTGGGATGATTAGTTTATTTTCTTTTTGTAACCTATCGATGAGCTTTTCGAAAGACTTTTTAGAAGCATCACCTAAATCTTTATCACCTTCGGATGAAATATTAGTAATCTTTCCGTTTGTATCAATAGTAAAGTTTAATTTCGTGCTTATTAACCCATAAATATTATTTTTTGCAGCATTATTCGCAAAGCGTTGTAAATTATTTTTTAAATCATTCGATATTTTATATGATAAACATGACATTGCGTCGTAGTTACTTATTTTCGCTTGTTCTTCACAACCAGGATAAATAGGAGCTTTAGTAAAGGTTTGATTATTAACGATTGCATTAGGCTGAACTGTAGGTGCAACTTCTTTTTCTGTTTCATTAACCTGCTTAGAAATAGGTTTTTTGTTTATTACTTTATTTTTTATTTTAGGAACTTCTTGCTTTGTAATTTTTGGTTCGTTTTCTTTATCAATTTTGTTTTCTTTCACAACAGTTATAGAGTCAACTTTTGAGATAGAATCTTGCTTTTTAGTGTCTAAATTATTGTTTAAAATGCTTGATTCAGTTTTTGTTTTTATATTTTCTTCTTTCTTTTTACAAGTAGAAAATAATAATGCTATTCCGACTAATAATATAAATTGATATTTTTTCATTGTAATTTGGTTAAGATTTCAAATTTAACTCATTTTCAAAACTAAATTTATCGCTAGAAGTAGGGGTTTACATTATTAAAATTAAACCAATTAAAAAGAATTATTCTTTGTAAACTAATAATCTTTTTAAGGATTGATTAATAAATTCAAATTGGATATTATCATTCCCTTTTTTGAATTCAACATTAAATTTTGCCGTATTATCAGATTCTTCGTCTCCAACATTTTGGTACCATTGTGCATTATATCGAGCAAAAATATTTTTACATTCTGTCATAGAAGTCTCATTGAAAACAACATTAAAAGGTAAACCAGAAACTGCATCTTCTCCATAATACTGAATTGCATAAAACGGCTTACTATCTTTCATAAATCCATAAATTAAGTTGAAATCATCAAAATCCCAACTCCAGTATTTATCATCTTTACAGGCTTCACAATACAATTCTTTAGGATCAGTTCCTATAATTTTAGTGAAATATTCTTTGTTTGCAGGAAGTTTTATAAAATCATTTTTGAATAACTTCTTTAATATTTTCGATTCAAGTTTTTCAAGTTCTTTAAATTCAAACTGATCTGGTATATCACTAATGTCAAATTCTTCTGAATAATCACTTACAAGACTATCTGTACTTTCATTTATTGTGTAATTATTATTTGTTAAATATGTTTTTATTTCTTCTTCAAGTTTCCCTGTAGATTTTGATTTTTTAGTATCAATAATTTTTTTAGATTCTATATCAGGTTCTATTGATGATAGTTTAACTTTAACTTCTGTTGAATTATTTGGATTGCCATTTATAGAAACTTCCCACTTTGCTTCTTTAATAAATTGCATCTCTTCTGAAGGTTTTTTATACGCTAAACTAAAGTATTCAGAATCTTTATCAACCTTTAATTTCTCTAAAGAAATAGTAGTTTTAAATTCATTTTCTGATGCAACAGCTTCACCAATTCTATCAGTGGGCGTAAAATCATTATTAAAATTAGAAACTAAACTTACGACTTCTTTAAAAGGTTTATTAATACTGAATTTAGTTTCTTGTGCTTTTGTATAAATAGAGAATAATACTATAAAAAGTATTGTAAAGATTTGATTAATTTTCATTTAGGTACTTTTATTAAAGGTATTGAAAATAAGTCTTAAAAAGCATTTTTTTAGAGTGTATTTTGTACAATCAAAAAATGTTTCTATATTTGAGATAACCACAGAAAAGAAATGCAAACAATTAAAGAAAATATAAGACCTTTATTTGTTGGAATGAATAAGCAAACTTCTGCTTTACTTTCCAAAATTGTATTTGCTCAATATTCACATTAGAATGTTGCAGATTATTTGTTGACGACTTTCGTCATCTATTTACCTTTTCATCAAAATAACAAACAAAATACGATATGCCACTTTATCATCATTTGGGAGAATTCCCACAAAAGCGACATACGGTATTCCGAAAACCAAATGGAGAATTATATGCAGAAGAATTAGTTTCTACGCATGGATTTTCGAGTACGTATTCCAATGTTTATCACTGTTATCCGCCAACATTGGTGAAAGCGATAAACGAACCTTATTCGGTAGAACCTAAAATTGCTCGTGCAAAACATTTAAAACATACATCTCTAAAAGGTTTTAAAGTAAAACCTACCAAAGATTATTTAGAATCTCGTGTGCCTGTTTTGGTTAACAATGATTTGCATATTTCATTGGCTGCGCCACAAGAATCGATGACTGATTATTTCTATAAAAATTCGATGGCAGATGAAGTAATTTTTATTCACGAAGGTTCAGGAATTTTAAAAACAGGTTATGGGCAAATCGAATTCGAATATGGAGATTATTTGGTGATTCCACGTGGAATTATTTATCAACTTCATTTCAATGATTCAAATAATCGTTTATTTATTACAGAGTCTTTTAGTCCAGTTGAAACTCCTCGACGTTATCGCAATCATTTTGGACAATTAATGGAGCATTCACCTTTTTGTGAACGAGATATTAAACGCCCACAAAATCTTGAAACCAATGATGAACATGGAGATTTTAAGATTATGATAAAAAAGGAAGGATTGATTTATCCTTATGTTTATGGAACACATCCTTTCGATTTTGTTGGTTGGGATGGTTATCATTATCCATGGGCTTTTTCTATTCATAATTTCGAGCCAATTACAGGACGTATTCATCAGCCGCCACCAGTTCATCAAACTTTCGAAGGTGAAGGATTTGTGATCTGTAGTTTTGTTCCGCGCCTTTTCGATTATCATCCAAATGCAATTCCAGCGCCTTATAATCATAGTAATGTCGATTCTGATGAGATATTATATTATGTTGATGGAGATTTTATGTCGAGAAAATCGGTAGAAAAAGGACAAATTACGTTACATCCAGCAGGAATTCCACATGGTCCGCATCCAGGAACAGTTGAAAAATCTATTGGAGCGAAAGAAACACATGAATTAGCTGTGATGATTGATCCTTTTAGACCGTTAATGTTAACCGAACAGGCTTTGGAAATAGAAGATCCAGATTATTATAAATCTTGGCTTTACTAAGAAATTTTAATTCTAAGTTATTTTCATTTCGTAGTTAGAAGGAATCACAAAACATATTATTACATAATACATCAAAATAAAAACACAATAAAATGAGTACACAAACATTTGCAGAAAAAATAGCATTAGCACAAGATTTTCTTCCAATCAATGGAACAGATTATATCGAGTTTTATGTTGGTAATGCCAAACAATCTGCACATTATTACAAAACAGCTTTCGGATTTCAAGAAGTTGCTTATGCAGGTCCTGAAACAGGAGTAAGAGATAGAGCTTCTTATGTTTTACAACAAGGAAAAATTCGTTTGGTTTTAACTTCTGGTTTAAAATCTGATTCTCCAATTTGCCAGCATGCAATGAAACATGGAGATGGAGTGAAAATTTTAGCACTTTGGGTAGATGATGCGTATGATGCTTTTGAGCAAACAACAAAGCGTGGTGGGAAACCTTATTTAGAGCCAACAACTATTACAGATGAATTTGGAGAAGTAAAAATGGCTGGAATTTATACATATGGTGAAACAGTACATATGTTTATTGAACGTAAAAATTATGATGGTCCTTTTATGCCAGGTTATATAAAATCTGAATCGACATATCAACCAACAGATTGTGGTTTATTATATGTCGATCATTGCGTAGGAAATGTAGGTTGGAATCGTATGAATGATTGCGTAGCTTGGTACCAAGATGTAATGGGATTTGTCAATATTTTATCTTTTGATGACAAGCAAATTAATACAGAATATTCGGCTCTTATGTCCAAGGTAATGAGTAATGGAAATGGTTATTCAAAATTTCCAATTAATGAGCCAGCAGAAGGACAAAAGAAATCTCAGGTAGAAGAATATTTAGATTTTTATGAAGGAGAAGGAGTGCAGCATATTGCAGTTGCTACTAAAGATATTGTGAAAACTGTTACAGAGTTAAAATCTCGCGGAGTTGAGTTTTTATCTGCTCCGCCTGAAGCGTATTACGATATGATTCCTGAACGTGTTGGAGAAATTGATGAAGATATCAAAAAGTTACAAGATCTTGGAATTTTAGTTGATTGTGACGAAGAAGGTTATTTATTACAAATTTTTACAAAACCAGTTGAAGATCGTCCAACATTATTCTATGAAATTATCGAACGACATGGAGCACAATCGTTTGGAGCAGGGAATTTCAAAGCGTTATTCGAAGCGCTAGAAAGAGAACAAGAACGTAGAGGAAATTTATAAAATATTTATTTTTAAAAGCCATTGGATTATTTTTAATGGCTTTTTTATTTAAAGCTCGTTAAGAATACAACAGAATTTTGTGACAGAATTTTAAATAAAAACTCATCAAGTGTATTTTACACATTAAAATAAAAAAAAGTAAGTAAATAAGTGAAAATGAACTAAATTTTAAAAAGAATATCTTGGATGAGATTCTATATTTTGTAAAATAATGAAAGAATAATTTAACTAACATTCATTAGTTTTTGTAAAAAATCATTATCTTCAACGCTGAAAAACTGCAAAAAAACAAAATGAAGAATATAGAACTAACAATCCCAAAATTGGGAGAAAGTGTTGAGTCTGTACAATTGGTTCGTTTTACAAAAAACGTTGGTGATTTCATTCAAGAAGATGAAGTAATTGCCGAAGTTTCGACGGATAAAGTAGATTCTGACGTACCTTCTACAACAGCTGGGAAAATTATTGAATTTAGATTTAATGAAGGAGATGAAATTAAAATAGGAGAAGTTTTCGCCATAATTGAACCTTCAGAAAATCAACAGCAATCAGCTCAAAAAAATATAAGTAGTGAAGAAAAAAAGGTTGAAATTATAACTACTTCACAAACGACAAATTCAATTGATACGAATCAATTTTTATCGCCTTTGGTAAAAAGTATTATTCAAAAAGAGAATCTTCAATCAGCTGATATTTTACAAATAAAAGGTTCTGGTCGAGATGGAAGAATTTCAAAAAATGATGTTTTGAATTATATTGAAAATAAATCATTTATATCAAATGATTCAAGTAATACTTTAGGTGAAAATAATGTAATATCAAGTTCTTCTTTTGGTGCAAAAGACGAAATTATTGAGATGGATAAAATGCGTCAAATGATTTCGAAACACATGAAAAAAAGTAAACAAACTTCTCCTCATGTGACGGCTTATGTTGAACCAGATGTAACGAATTTTGTGAAATGGCGCGAAGAAAACAAAGTCGCTTTTCAAGCAAAATACAATCAGAAATTAACGTTTACGCCGTTAATTGTGGATTGTGTTGTTCGTGCAATTAAAGACTTTCCTATGATTAATGTATCAGTTGATGAAACTGAAACTAAAATAATCAAACACAATGAGATAAATATTGGAATTGCAACAGCTTTACCTAATAATAATTTGATAGTTCCTGTTATTCATCAGGCGAATGAATTAAATTTAGAAGGCTTAGCAAGAAAAGTAAATTCAATTGTAGAAAAAGCTCGAACAAATAAACTTTCACCAGATGATGTTCGTGGAGGAACTTTTACAATTAGTAATGTAGGAACGTTCGGAAATTTGATGGGGACGCCAATTATTAATCAACCAGAAGTAGCAATTTTAGCAACTGGTGTAATTAAGAAAAAACCTGCGGTTTTAGAAACTGAATTCGGTGATATTATTGTAGCAAGACAATTTATGTATTTATCACTCTCATTTGATCATCGTGTGATAGATGGATCGTTAGGAGGAGTTTTCTTGAAACGAATTTCAGATTATATGGAAAATTGGGATATTAACACACAAATTTAATCAGAATGGAAACCACAATATCAACAACAACTTTACTTAAAAAAGCATATGAATTATTGGTTACAGCAAAATCTTTAACCGAATTGTATGAAGAAAATAAAACTGTAACAAGTAAATATGTACACGCGACTTCTCGTGGACACGAAGCTATACAAATTGCTACTGGATTACAATTATTGCCACAAGATTATTTGAGTGCTTATTATCGTGATGATGCAATGTTATTATCAATCGGAATTACACCGTATGAATTAATGTTGCAATTATTAGCGAAACGAGATGATATTTTTTCAGGAGGAAGGACTTATTATTCACATCCAAGTTTACGTCGTGATAATATGCCAAAAATTCCACATCAAAGTAGTGCAACAGGAATGCAGGCGATTCCAACAACAGGAATTGCAATGGGAATGCAATACAAAGAATTAGAAGGGCTTTGCAATGAAGAAATAAAACCAATTGCAGTTTGTTCTTTGGGTGATGCATCTTGTACAGAAGGAGAAGTTGCAGAAGCTTTCCAAATGGCAGCTTTGAAACAATTACCAATTTTATATTTGGTTCAAGATAATGAATGGGATATTTCAGCTTCGGCAGATGAAATTCGTGCGCAAGATATTGCTCAATATGCAAAAGGGTTCAAAGGTTTGGAAGTTTTTGTTGTTGACGGAACTGATTTCTTATCTTCTTATGAAACGGTGCAAAAAGCAATTGAAATTATTCGTACAGAACGTCGTCCAGTTTTGATTCATGCAAAAGTTCCTTTATTGAATCATCATACATCTGGTGTTCGAAAAGAATGGTACAGAGATGATTTGGAAGAAGCTAAAGCTCGAGATCCTTATGATAAATTGAAGTATGTTTTATTAAATGAAGGTTTTGAAAAAGAAGATTTAATCGAAATTGAAACTAAGATAAAAGAACAGGTTCAAGCAGAATATCAAGCAGCTTTGAAGGCGGAAGATCCACAGCCAGAAGATTTATGTACACATGTTTTTGCTCCAACACCGATTACTGAAGAAAAAGGAAATCGTTCACCAGAAGGAAAAGAAAAAACAGTCATGGTAGATTCTGCATTATTTGCGATTCGTGAATTAATGGCAGAACATCCAGAAGCTTTATTATATGGACAAGATGTAGGATTACGTTTGGGAGGAGTTTTTCGTGAAGCAGCAACTTTAGCAAAACAATACGGAAAAAACCGTGTATTTAATACACCAATTCAAGAAGCATTCATTATTGGATCTACTGTTGGAATGTCTGCTGTTGGCTTAAAACCAATCGTTGAGGTGCAATTTGCTGATTACATCTGGCCAGGACTTAATCAATTATTTACTGAAGTGGCTCGTTCTAATTATTTATCAAATGGTAAATGGCCTGTTTCAATGGTTTTGAGAGTTCCAATTGGCGCATATGGTAGTGGAGGTCCATATCATTCAAGTTCAGTTGAAAGTGTTTTGACAAATATAAAAGGAATTAAAATTGCTTATCCTTCAACAGGAGCCGATTTAAAAGGGTTGATGAAAGCTGCATATTACGATCCAAATCCTGTTGTAATGTTAGAGCACAAAGGTTTGTATTGGAGTAAAATAAAAGGAACAGAAGATGCAGCAACAGTTGAACCTGATGAAGATTATGTGTTGCCTTTTGGAAAAGCACGCGAAGTTTTAACTGCTGAATCTTCTCAAAATCATAATTCTGTATCTATTATCACATATGGAATGGGAGTGTATTGGGCAAAACAGGCTGCAAAAAACTTTCCGAATCAAGTTGAAATTATTGATTTGCGAACATTAGTGCCATTAGATGAAGAAACAATTTTTAATAGTGTAAAAAAACACAATCGATGCATTGTTTTGACAGAAGAAGCAAAGCAAAATTCTTTTGCTCAGAGTATTGCAGGGTTAATTAATGAAGAATGTTTTGAATATTTAGATGCGCCAATTCGTGTTTTAGGAGCACAAGATATGCCAGCTATTCCATTAAATTCTATTTTAGAAGAAGAAATGTTACCAAATCCAGAGAAGTTAAAAGTATTGATAAATAATGTTTTAGGTTATTAAAAAGCGTTTTAAAAAATAATAGATGTAATTTTTACACTAAAAAAACTAACAAACGTTAGTTTTTTTAGTTTTTTTGATTAAATTTGTTAGTATCAAAAATCAAAATCTGCAAAAAAATTATGATATTTAATCCTGGTATAGAACAAATGCCAATTGAGAAATTGCGCGTTCTTCAGAATGAGAGACTTCAAAAGATGTTAAAAAAAGTGTACGAAAAAGTACCTTTTTACAAAGAAGCTTTTGATAAAGCTGGTGTAAAACTAGAAGATATTAAAGGTGTTGAAGATTTACATAAATTACCTTTTACCAAGAAAAACCATTTAAGAGAGAATTATCCTTTTGGATTATTTGCAGAACCAAAATCAAACGTTACACGTTTGCATTGTTCAAGTGGAACAACCGGTAAGCCAACAGTAGTTGGATATACAAAAAACGATATTGAATTGTTTTCAGAAGTAGTTGCTAGATCTTTAGCAGCATCAGGATGTGAACCAGGAATGACATTGCAGAATGCTTATGGTTATGGTTTATTTACAGGAGGTTTAGGATTGCATTATGGAGCTGAAAAATTAGGAATGACTGTTGTTCCTATTTCTGGAGGTAATACAGAAAAACAAATAATGTTACTAAAAGATTTTCAGGCTGATGCCATTTGCGCAACACCTTCTTATGCTTTGACAGTTGCCGAAGAAATTAAAAAAAGAGGTGAATCGTTAGAAAATTTTAATTTGAAATTTGCTATTTTAGGTTCTGAACCTTGGTCTGAAGCATTACGTCATGAAGTTGAAGATAGCTTAGGAATAAAAGCATCTAACATTTATGGATTAAGTGAAATTATTGGTCCTGGAGTTTCAAATGAAGATTATGAAGAACAAGGAACAGGTTCTTACATTTGGGAAGATCATTTCTTTCCAGAAATTGTAGACGAAAAAACAGGTGAGCCAGTTCCTTATGGAGAGCCAGGTGTTTTGGTTATTACAACACTTACAAAAGAGGCTTTGCCTTTGGTGCGTTATTGGACAGGAGATATCACAACATTAACTTATGAACATTCTAAGAAAAGAACACATATAAAAATGGGACCAATTATTGGTCGTGCAGATGATATGATGATAATTCGTGGCGTTAATTTCTTTCACACACAAATCGCTGATTTTATTCCAGATTTTCCACAGTTATCTCCAAATTACCAAGTGGTTTTAACGAAACCAAAAAATATGGATGTTGTAGAAGTTGGATTTGAAGTAAATCCTGACTATTTTGCAAAAAAAGGTTTAGCTTGCGAAAATTTGAACGAAGAATCTAATTTAGAATGTTGTAAATTAATCTCAAATATTCATAAAAAAATAAGAGATAACATTGGATTAGGAATGAATGTCAAACTATATCAAGCGAATGAACTTCCAAAAAGTGAAGGTGGAAAATTAAACCGCATTATCGATAATAGACATTTATAATAAATATGCCTAAACAAAGTAAAAGAGAACTGATTATTCAAGAAGCTGCACTAATCTTCAAACAAAAAGGTTATTCGGCAACATCTATGCGAGAATTAGCAGAGAAAGTAGGAATGGAAGCGGCAAGTTTGTACAATCACATTCGTTCGAAAGATGAAATCTTAGAAGAAATTTGTTTTAAAGTAGCCAATCAATATGTTTCTCATATTAGTTCAATTGAAGATACAAAAGAATCAAATGTTCAAAAACTAAGAGATCTTATTCAACTGCATGTTCGAATGATTATTGATGAACCAAATGAAGTTTCTGTAGCGAATAATGATTGGAAAAATTTATCAGAAACCAAAAAGGAATTGTATAAAACAATCCGAAAAGGATATGAAAAAAGAATCGCAAATCTAATTAAATCAGGAATTGAATCAGGAGAGTTTAAAGATCTTAATGTTTCAGTAGCTCTATTTACTTTATTATCATCGTTGCGTTGGATAGAATTATGGTACAAACCAGGGCGAGATATTACGCCAGAACAATTAGAAAACGATTTGATGACATTATTAATTAACGGATTTCAAAAATAATATGGCAATAAATTTTCATAAACTACGCGTCAAAAAAGTTAAAAAAGAAACACCAACTTGTGTGTCTGTTACTTTTGAAGTACCAGAAGATTTAAATCAAAAATTTAAATATAAACATGGTCAATATTTAACGTTCAAGAACCTTCATAATAATGAAGAAATCAGACGTTCATATTCAATTTGCTCTAGTCCTTTGGACGATGAATTGAGAGTCGCTGTAAAGAAAATCGAAGACGGAGTTTTTTCAACTTACATCAATGATCAAATCAAAGTTGGTGATGTTCTTGATGTAATGACTCCACAAGGAAATTTTTTCACAGAATTACACGAAGACAATAAAAAACTATATGTCGGAATTGTAGCGGGATCTGGAATTACACCTGTACTTTCAATCATCAAAACAGTTCTAAAAACAGAACCAAATAGCCAATTTGTGCTATTGTACGGAAATAGAAACAAAGGATCAATCATCTTTAAAGAAGAAATTGAAGCATTAAAAAATAAATACATGCAACGTTTTAGCGTGTACAATATTTTAAGCCGAGAAACAGCTGATGCTGAAATTTTAAGTGGAAGAATTGATAAAGAAAAAATCGAATATTTCTTACAATATATCATAAATCCAGAAGATGTTAGCGAAGTTTTCCTTTGTGGTCCCGAAGAAATGATTTTAAGCGGACGCGATGCATTTGTAGAAGCTGGAGTTGATGCAAAACATTTGCATTTCGAATTATTTTACAGCGCTTCTGCTGAAGCTAAAAAGGTTGAACGTCAAAAAGCGGTTAAGCAATCAAATGATACAATGAGTAAAGTAACCATCAAATTAGATGCAACAGCTTTACAAATTGATTTGGGATACAATGGCGATACAATCTTAGATGCAGCTTTACAAAATGGTGCCGATTTACCTTATGCTTGCAAAGGTGGTGTTTGTGCTACGTGCAAATGTAAAGTAGAGAAGGGTGAAGTAGAAATGGACATCAACTACTCACTTGAGCCAGATGAATTAGAAAGAGGTTTTGTATTAGCTTGTCAAGCTCATCCTCGTTCTGCTGAAGTCGTGGTAGATTTTGATGCCAAATAATCAACTTTAAAAACAGTTAAAATGAGTGCAAAAGAAATTGATTTTCAAGAAATCTTTGACAATAAGATTGAAAATGAAGTTCGTATCGAACCAAAAGATTGGATGCCAGATGCATACCGTAAAACATTAATTAGACAAATATCTCAACATGCTCATTCAGAAATTGTTGGTATGTTGCCTGAAGCAAACTGGATTACAAGAGCTCCTTCTTTAAACAGAAAGAAAATCTTGTTAGCAAAAGTACAAGATGAAGCAGGACATGGTCTATATTTATATTGTGCCGCAGAAACATTAGGAGTTTCTCGAATTCAAACATTAAATGATTTACATTCAGGTAAAGCTAAATATTCATCAATTTTTAATTATCCAACACTTACGTGGGCAGATATAGGAATGATCGGTTGGCTAGTAGATGGAGCTGCAATTTTGAATCAAGTTCCATTATGTAGAACATCTTACGGACCTTATGCTCGTGCAATGGTACGTGTTTGTAAAGAAGAATCATTTCACCAAAGACAAGGTTACGAAGCATTAGTTGTATTATCACAAGGAACACCAGAACAAAAAGCGATGTTGCAAGATGCAATGAATCGTTGGTGGTGGCCTACATTAATGATGTTTGGACCAAAAGATGAAGAATCTTCTAATTCAGAATTATCAATGAAATGGAGAATTAAACGTTTTTCGAATGACGAATTACGTCAACGTTTTGTCGATATATCTATTCCTCAAGCCGAATATTTAGGATTAACAATTCCAGATCCAGATCTAAAATTTAATGAAGAAACAGGACATTACGAATTTGGAGAAATCGATTGGGAAGAATTCTGGAATGTAGTCAAAGGAAATGGAAAATGTAATAAACAACGTTTAGACGCACGCCGAAATGCTCACAACGAAGGAGCTTGGGTTCGAGAAGCAGCTACAGCTTATCACGAAAAAAGAAAACAAAGAGAATTAGAACAAGAACAACGCAAAAACGCATAAAAAGATGGAAAATAGAGATTGGCCTTTATGGGAAGTATTTATTAGAAGTAAACAAGGATTAGATCACAAACACGTTGGTAGTTTACATGCTGCAGATGCTACAATGGCGTTAGAAAATGCACGAGATGTTTACACACGTCGTTTAGAAGGAGTAAGTATTTGGGTTGTTGAATCAGTTAATATTCATGCTTCAAATCCTGATGAATCTGAACAATTCTTTGATCCTGCAGAGGATAAAGTTTATCGTCATCCAACTTTTTATGATGTTCCAGAAGAAATAAAAAATATGTAATTCTATGACAAGTACAGTTTATCAAAACAATCAAAATTACATCGATTTTATTTTGCATTTAGCAGATACAAATCTTATTCTGGCGCAGCGTCTTTGCGAATGGTGTGGTCATGGACCAATTTTGGAACAAGATATTGCAATGTCTAACATGGCATTAGATTTATTGGGACAAACATCAAACTATTACAATTATGCGGCTGAAATGATTGGAAATGGAGCAACAGAAGATACATTGGCAATGTTACGTGAAGAACGTGATTACAAAAATTTATTGTTAGTCGAATTGCCAAATGGACATTTTGGAGATACAGTTGCACGTCAATTCTTTTATTCTAGTTATCACATCTTGTTATTAGAACAATTCTTGAAAGTGAAAGATCTTAAACTGCAATCTATTGCAGAAAAATCACTCAAAGAAGTGAAATATCATTTAAAATGGTCATCAGAATGGATGATTCGTTTGGGTGACGGAACACAAGAATCTCACGATAAAATTCAACAAGCTGTCAATGATATTTTACCTTATGTAAAAGAAGCATTTGTTTTATCAGATTATCAAAAAGCCTTGATAGAAGAAGGATTAATTGACAATCCAGAAGAATTTAAAGCAACTTGGTTAGCAAATGTAAAATCAATTTTAGACGAAGCGACAATTGTTGCTGATGTTGAAAATGCATTTGTTCAAAAAGGAGGGAAAGAAGGAGTTCATACAGAACATCTAGGTTTTATCTTGACAGATTTACAATATTTACAAAGAACATATCCAAATTCGCAATGGTAACAGAAAAAGAAATTTGGCAATTGTTGGAGGAAGTTCCAGATCCAGAAATACCTGTTATCAGTGTTCTTGATTTGGGAGTAGTGCGTAAAGTAGAAATTACAGAAGACGAAAAAGTAAATGTAACGATTACGCCAACATATTCAGGTTGTCCTGCAATGAATGCAATTTCTATTTCTATCCGATTAAAATTAATCGAAAAAGGATTAAAAAATATCAATGTTATCAATCAGTTAAGTCCATCATGGACAACTGATTGGATGACAGAGGAAGGAAAACAAAAAATGAAAGCGTACGGAATTGCGCCGCCAACAAAAAATCCTTCGAGCGATGCGCTCTTTTCTGATGAAGAAAATATCGAATGTCCACAATGCGGATCTCACGATACACGTCTCATCAGCCAATTTGGTTCTACGGCCTGCAAAGCTATGTATCAATGTAATAGTTGCCACGAACCATTTGATTATTTCAAATGTCATCACTAAAAAAATTATGGAAAATTCAACATCAATCCTATACACACAAGAGGGAGGAATTGCTACGATTACGTTGAATCGTCCTTCTGTATTTAACAGTTTTAATCAAGAAATGATTAAATCTCTTCAACATCATTTAGATGTTGCAGCACAAGACGTTTCTGTTCGTGCAGTTATTTTAACAGCTACAGGAAAAGCATTTTGTGCTGGCCAAGATTTAGGCGAAGTATTAGAAGAAAAGGAAATCGATTTCAATAAAATCGTAACAGAAAACTACAATCCATTGGTTCTAAAAATTAGAAATATGGACAAACCAGTTGTTGCTGCTGTAAATGGTGTTGCTGCTGGTGCAGGAGCAAATCTAGCTTTAGCTTGCGACATTGTAGTTGCAAAAGAATCTGCAAATTTTATTCAAGCATTTTCTAAAATTGGTTTAATCCCAGATTGTGGCGGAACTTATTTTTTACCACGTTTAGTTGGACTTCAAAAAGCAACAGCTTTAATGATGCTTGCAGATAAAATTTCTGCAGCAGAAGCGAAAGAAATCGGAATGATTTACGATTATTTTACAGATGATACATTTGAAGCAGAAGTATCGAAAATTGCGAATAAGCTAGCTAGTTTACCAACCAAAGGTTTGGCTTACACAAAGAAGTTATTAAATCAAACTTTTCAAAACTCAATTGAAGAACAATTAAAACAAGAAGGTGTTTTTCAAGATAAAGCAGGTAATACAGCCGATTACAAAGAAGGTGTAAATGCTTTTTTAGAGAAAAGAAATCCAATTTTTAAAGGTGAATAAGAAATGAGAAAAATAGGAATTATTGGTGGAGGAGCAATGGGATCTGGTATTGCGCAAGTTTTTGCTCAATCTGGTCATCCAGTTGTTTTATATGACACAAATAAAGAAGCATTGGATCGTTCGAAACAAAACTTAGCGAAGACTTTCGAGAAGTTAGTGGCGAAAGAAAAATATACAGCTGAAAAAGCACAAGAAATTCAAAATTCAATCGAATATGTAGAAAGTTTAGAACATTTTGCAGACATCGATTTGATGATTGAAGCAATTATAGAAAACTTAGAAATTAAGAAATCAGTTTTCAAGCAAGTCGAAGAAATCGTTTCAGATGATTGTATTTTAGCTTCAAATACATCTTCATTATCAATTGCTTCAATTGCTTCAGTTTGTTTAAAACCAGAACGAGTAATTGGAATTCATTTTTTCAATCCAGCTCCTTTAATGGCTTTGGTAGAAATTATTCCAGCAGTACAAACGAGAGAAGGTTTAGCGGAAGAAATAAAAACGTTAATTCAATCAGTTGGTAAATTTCCAGTAATTACAAAAGACACACCAGGATTTATTGTCAATCGTGTCGCTCGTCCATTCTATAGTGAATCAATCCGTTTATTAGAAGAAGGTGTTGCAGACGAAGAAACAATCGATTTTGCGATGACTTCTTTAGGAGGATTCCGCATGGGACCTTTCGAGTTAATGGATTTTATTGGACATGATGTTAATTATCGTGTAACAGAATCAGTATTCGAATCATTTTTCTATGATCCTCGTTTCAAACCATCATTTTCTCAAAAAAGATTATTCGAAGCAGGATTCTACGGAAGAAAATCAGGGCGCGGATTCTATAATTATGCTGAAGGTGTTGAAAAGAAAGCGCCATCACAAGATCAAGATTTATTAGAAAAAATCTACAAACGTGTTTTAGTTATGTTGATTAATGAAGCAGCCGATGCATTATTCTTGAATATTGCCAATCGTGAAGATTTAGATACAGCAATGACAAAAGGAGTAAACTATCCAAAAGGATTATTGAAATGGGCAGATGAATATGGAATCGAGAATGTGAAGAATGATCTAGATGAATTGTATCATTATTATCATGAAGATCGTTACCGTTTAAGTCCTATTATCCGCAATATGATTAAAGAAAACAAAACATTTTACTAAATAGTTATCAAAGAAATGGAACCACAAAAGTTATTGAATAAAATGCTTGACCACGATAAATTTAGTGAATGGTTAGGTTTAGAAGTAATCGAAGTAAAACCAGGATACGCAAAGTTGAAAGCTAAAATTCGTCCTGAAATGATGAACGGAGTAGGTTCTGTTCATGGCGGAGTTACGTTTGCAATGGCAGATTCAGCTTTCGCTTTTTCATGCAATATGTACAATAATATTTCGGTTGCATTAGATGTTCATATTTCCTTTACAAAAGCAGGAAGAGAAGGAGATATTTTCACAATAGAATCTCAAGAGATTTCTTCAACGAAAAGAACGGGAATATACGATATCAAAGTAACCAATCAACATAATGAATTAATTGCTTTATTCAAAGGAACTTGTTTTAGAACAGGTAAACCTTTAATCGAAGAATAAAAGGTAAGTTTTACGTTATAAATCTTTTGAATATATTGCGTAAAACATATCATGTAAAACGTATAAAAATGAACCAAACATATATTATAGATGGAGTTAGAACTCCAATTGGGAAATTAAAAGGAGGATTATCAGCTGTTCGTCCAGATGATATGGGAGCAATGGTAATCGCCGAATTATTAAAAAGAAACCCTTCGATTGATCCAGCATCTTTTTACGATGTTGTTTTAGGAAATGCGAATCAAGCTGGAGAAGATAACCGTAATATTGCTCGTATGTCTGCTTTATTATCAGGTTTACCTTATACAGTTCCAGGTGAAACAGTCAATCGTTTATGTGCTTCTGGCTTATCGGCAGCAATTTCTGCATCAAGAGCAATTCAAGTAGGAGATGCTCAATTAATGATTTCAGGAGGAGTAGAATCCATGACAAGAGCTCCTTTAGTGGTTTCAAAATCAGCTTCTCCATTTGGTGGAGATGCAAAAATCTATGACTCCACTTTTGGATGGCGCTTCATTAATCCTAAAATGAAAGAAATGTGGGGAGTTGATGGAATGGGAAATACAGCAGAAAACTTAGCTGAACGCGATAATATTTCACGCGAAGATCAAGATAAATTTGCTGTTTGGTCTCAACAAAAAACAGCAGAAGCTCAAGCAAATGGTCGTTTAGCAAAAGAAATTATGCCCGTTATAATTCCTCAACGCAAAGGAGATGCAATCATTTTTGATACAGACGAATTCCCAAAGAATAATACAACAATGGAGATTTTATCGAAGTTACGTCCAGCTTTCAAAGCAGATGGTACAGTAACAGCTGGTAATGCTTCTGGTTTAAATGACGGTGCTGCTGCAAATATTTTAGCATCCGAGCAAGCAATCAAAGACTTTGGTTTAACACCAATGGCACGTATTGTTAGTTCTGGTGTAGCAGGAGTAGAACCTCGTATCATGGGAATCGGACCTGTTAATGCAACTAAAATTGCACTTAAAAATGCCGGATTAACAATTGATGACATCGATGTAATCGAATTAAACGAAGCCTTCGCAGCTCAGTCATTAGCTTGTACTCGTGCTTTAGGTTTAGCAGATAACGATCCTCGTATCAATCCAAATGGTGGTGCAATTGCTTTAGGACATCCACTTGGAATGTCTGGAGCGCGTATCTTGAATTCTGCCGCTTACGAATTACAAGCAACAGGAAAACGTTATGCATTAGTAACAATGTGTATTGGTTTAGGACAAGGTTTCGCTGCAATTATCGAAAGAGCATAAAAATAGATTTTAGTATGGAGTAGTTAGCTCTTATATTTTCGTCATGCTGAACTTGTTTCAACATCACATTAATTTAATGAGATGCTGAGTTTATTTCAGAATAACAATTAAATAAATAAAACCTCATTACTCAATACTACGATCTCAAATCTATAAATTATGATTTACGAATTCAAAGGATACAAACCAGTTGTTCACCCAACAGCCTATATTCATCCACAAGCGGTTGTTACAGGAAATGTAATTATTGGTAAAGATGTTTACATTGGTCCAGGTTGTGCGTTACGAGGAGATTGGGGACAAATTATCATTGAAGATAACTGCAATGTACAAGAAAACTGTACAATTCATATGTTTCCAGGAACTACTGTTCGCCTTAAAGAGAAAGCACACATAGGGCATGGTGCAATTATTCATGGTGCAACCATTGGTCGTAATTGCATGGTTGGGATGAATGCCGTAGTAATGGACAATGTAATTGTAGAAGACGAATGTATTATAGGGGCTTTGGCTTTTGTAAAAGCTGATACGCATATTCCAACAAGAAGTGTAGTTGTAGGCAACCCTGCAAAAATCGTAAAACAAGTTTCAGACCAAATGATAGAATGGAAAGATCAAGGGACTCAACAGTATATGCAATTACCAAGTGATTGCCATGAGAGTTTAAAACCTTGTGAACCATTAACAGAAGTCCCTGATTATTATTATGATTCAATGGCTTCGAATTATAAAACTTGGAATGAAACCAAATAGTTAACTCTATATAATAAACACAAACAACAAAAAAATGGCTAAACAATTAGAAAATTATGCTTTAGGACAATGGACAAAAGGTTCGTCTGAAGGGCAAATGTTATATAACGCCATCAATGGCGAAGAAATAGGAACTGCATCATCTGCCGGATTAGACTTTGGTGCGATGATGGATTACGCTCGTACAGTTGGTGGACCAGCTTTGCGAAAAATGACTTTCCAAGAAAGAGGTTTAATGTTAAAGAAACTAGCCTTGTACTTAATGGAAAGAAAAGAAGAGTTCTATGCTGTTTCTTGGGCAACCGGAGCAACACGTGCAGATTCTTGGGTAGATATCGAAGGGGGAATTGGTAACTTATTTGCGAATGCTTCTTTGCGTCGTCAATTTGGCGATCAGCCTTTTTATGTAGAAGGAGAAACGCACAAATTATCAAAGAATGGAACTTTCTTAGGTACGCATATTCTAACACCAAAACGAGGAGTCGCTATACATATCAATGCATTCAACTTCCCAGTTTGGGGAATGTTAGAAAAAGTTGCCGTTAACTTCCTTGCAGGTGTTCCAGCAATTGTAAAACCAGCAACAATTACTTCCTTCTTAACAGAAACTGTTGTCCGTGCAATTATTGAATCTGGAATCTTACCTGATGGTGCATTACAATTAATCACTGGTTCGGCGAATGGTATCTTAGACTATGTAGAATCAGAAGATGTTGTAACCTTTACAGGGTCTGCATCAACAGGACAAATGCTAAAAGCTAATCCAAGAATTACTTCCGAAGGTGTTCCATTCAACTTAGAAGCAGATTCTCTTAACGCTTGTGTTTTAGGAGAAGATGTACAAGTTGGTTCTCCTGAGTTCGACATATTTATAAAAGAAGTAACGCGAGAAATGACAACAAAAGCAGGTCAGAAATGTACTGCTGTTCGTCGTGCATTAGTTCCTGCTCATTTAGTAGAAGATGTACAAATAGCTTTAGGACAACGTTTAGCTACAACTACCATAGGAGATCCAAATGTAGAAGGTGTTCGTATGGGAGCTTTAGCAGGTGCTGCACAAGTAAAAGAGGTTAGAGAAAAGGTAGAAGAATTAGCCAAAACACAAGAGATTGTCTTTGGAGACTTAGACAACTTCGATGTAAAAGGTGCTGATAAGAACAAAGGTTCTTTTATTTCGCCAATCTTATTCTTGAACAACGATCCATTCAATAAAACAGATGTTCATAATATCGAAGCATTTGGACCAGTTTCTACCATTATTCCTTACAACGGAACTGCAGAAGCAGTAGAATTGGTTCGCATGGGGAAAGGATCTTTGGTTTGCTCTATTGTAACAGCAGACAATGACATCGCAACAGAATTTGTCTTAAATGCAGGATCATTACACGGGCGTATCGTTATTCTAGATGCAGAATGTATCAAAGAATCTACAGGTCATGGATCGCCACTTCCATTGCTAGTACACGGAGGACCAGGACGTGCTGGTGGTGGAGAAGAAATGGGAGGTAAGCGTGGTGTATTGCACTATATGCAACGTACAGCCGTACAGGGTTCGCCAAACAAACTGACAGCCGTTACTCAACAATATCAATACGGAGCAGATTATATAGAAGAAGACAAACACCCATTCGCTAAGTATTTCGAAGAAGTAAAAGTTGGAGATACATTAATCACAGCAAAACATACAATTCAACAGTCGGATATTAATGCATTTGCAGCCTTGTCTGGCGATAACTTCTACGCTCACGTAGATGCGACTTCGCTAGAAGGTACTATTTTCGAACGCAATGTAGCACACGGATATTACTTATTATCTAAGGCAGCAGGACTATTTGTTTTAGCCAAAAAAGGTCCAGTTTTATTAAACTATGGCTTAGACGAATGTCGTTTTGTGAAGCCAGTTTACCCAGGTTCTACAATCGGAGTTCGTTTTACGTGCAAAGAAAAAATAGAACAAGAAAAGAAAGACGAGAACGATATTGCTAAAGGTATTGTTCGTTGGTTGGTAGATATCTACGACGAAACAGGGGAAACTGTTGGTATCGCAACAATCTTAACGATGGTTAAAAAATTAAATCAAGATTAATTTAATGTAACAATGTGGTAATTTGTTAATGAGAAGATAGTTTTTAAGTCTAATTCTTTTGATTGTCATGCTGAGCTTGTCGAAGCATCTAATGCTAGTAAAAGGTAATTTAATTTAAGTTCTTTTTCTTGTCATGCTGAGCTTGTCGAAGCATCTAATACTAGCGAAAGGTAATTTAATTTAAGTTCTTTTTCTTGTCATGCTGAGCTTGCCGAAGCATCTAATAGCAATAATTGGTTGAATTAAACAATAAAATATACCATGAATTAGTTATTAATTAAATTTGCTCATTACCACGTTTTAAAATTATCAAAATACTATGGAAGCATACGTAACATCAGACATACAGAACGGAATAGGGACAATAGAATTCTTTCATCCGCAAAGCAATTCAATGCCAGGCGTTCAATTAAGAAACCTTGCAACTGAAATTGAAAAATTAGGAAACGATGACAATGTAAAAGTTATCCTTCTGAAAAGTGCAGGCGACAGAACATTCTGTGCAGGTGCATCTTTCGATGAACTAATCGCTATCAAAGAACGCGAAACAGGATTAGAGTTTTTCTCGGGATTCGCACACGTGATCAATGCCATTCGCAAAGCACCAAAATTCGTCTTAGCCCGTGTACAAGGCAAAGCAGTAGGTGGTGGCGTAGGGATTGCATCGGCAGCAGATTATACATTTGCAACAGAATTTGCATCTGTCAAACTATCAGAGTTGGCGGTTGGTATAGGTCCGTTTGTTGTAGGACCAGCGGTAGAACGCAAAGTTGGTAATGCTGCTTTTACGCAAATGGCGATAAATGCTACAGAATTCCAAACGGCTCAATGGGCAAAAGAAAAGGGCTTGTATGCAGAAGTCTTTGCAACGGCAGAGGAAATGGACGCTTCTATTGCGACATTAGCAAATAAATTAGCCCAATCTAATCCTGATGCAATGAAACATCTAAAACGTGTTGCTTGGGAAGGAACAGAGAACTGGGACGAATTACTTATAGAGCGAGCTAAGATTTCTGGCGAATTAGTTCTGTCTGAATTCACGATTAATGCAATTAATCAGTTCAAAGCTAAATAAAAAAATAACTTACTCGATGATTCATTCATCATAAGAAAATACATCAATAATCCTTGTCTAGTTCCTGATAACTAAGCAAGGATTATTTGTTTTACAAGGTATAATCATCTGGCTGATAATGAGGTTTATAATACTATTCAGTATCTATTTATAGTATTCATAATTAGTTATTACTTAACTCCTGCTTAGGAGTTGCCTAACTCTTGCTTAGGAGTTGCCTAACTCTTGCTTAAGAGTTGCTTAACTCTTGCTTAAGAGTTATATAAGTGCTGCGGAGGTTTCATCTGAAAGGTATTTAGCTTGGTAATGGATTATCGTTTTATTGTTCGTCAATTCAAAATATTCAGTTTAAATTTGCAGCATGGGAGTAGCAGAATTATTACTTAAACGTAAACAAGAATTAGCGGAAAAGAATAAGACCGAAGGCTTAGCTTTTCGTGAAGAATATAAGTTGAAAGAAGGCGTTACCGAGACCGAAAGTGGATTGCTGTACGAGGTAATGACGATGGGCGAGGGTGTAAAACCAACGATGTCCGATACTGTTTTGTGTCATTATCACGGAACAAATATAAATGGAGAAGTGTTTGATAGCTCGGTTTTGCGTAAGAAACCTGCGGCTTTCCCATTGGAAAACGTAATAAAAGGTTGGGCAGAAGGTGTGCAATTAATGCCTGTAGGGAGCAAGTTTAGATTTGTTGTTAAGCCGGAACTTGGTTACAAAGACCGCGAAATATCGAAAGAATTAGGTCCATATTCTATGATGATATTCGAAGTGGAACTAATGGGAATTTTATAAAATAAAAGAGATGTCCGCCAAGACATCTCTTTCATTTTTAATAAATATACTGTTGCATCTTTTGATAGATGCGTATTTTATTTCTCGAGAAGCACTAGAATGCAACTGCAGATCCGCCCAAAGAAACACTCATCTTATTGTATTTTGCAGGTGTTTTCTTCTTCTTTACTTTTATAGAAAAGACAACAGGTTGCAGAGGCAGCTCTTTGTTGGTTTCTACTTCACTAATCTTTATGGCGTTGTTTAAGCCTTTTGTGATTTCGCCAAACACTGTAAAATCGTGATCTAAACGTGGTTGACCTCCATTCTTTAAGTATTCGGCACGTTGTTCTTCTGTGTATTTTATTCCTTTTTTTGCTTCTAAATCATCTAACTCTTGGGCTGTAATCTTTTTACCAACCACAAAATAAATTTGATTATAGTACGATGCTTTCTCAACATTACTGTCTCTACCAGCTCCTAGAGCGCCCATTTTATGAAAAGCTTTCGGGTTGAATTCTGGTGCTAATCGTATAGGTTTCTCCTCTGGATGCTGGGCTTCGCGTGCCAAAATAGGGTCGTCCAATTCGCCTCCTTGTATAACAAAGTCCTTTACAACACGATTGAATTGGGCATTTGTGTAGGTTCCTTTGTTGATTTGACTCAAGATTAAATCTCTATGTTTGGGTGTGAAATCGTACAACATCACATCAAATTTACCGTAATTCGTTTTGAATTTTAAGGTGTATGTCTGTGCCGAAACTAAACTCGAAACTGAGAATCCTATTCCGAGTGCAATATTTTTTAATAATTTATAATTCATAGTGAGTTTTCTTTGTTCTAAAGATAACAACAAATATCGTAAGATAAAGATGCCGATTAAGCGATTTATCTAACAGTTGCAAGTGATGTTACTTTTGCTGTTTGCTGTTCGAATTCTTAACGGATAGCATCTTATTGAAATAAACTTAGGTTGTATTGTTTTACTAAGTCTAAAATCATGTGATAACCTGCAACAGAGTTTCCGTGATCGTCTAATGAAGGACTGAAAACACCAATACCAATTTTGTTTGGCACTGCAACAGTAATTCCACCACCAACACCAGATTTACTTGGCAATCCAACGTTACGAGAATATTCGCCACTAAACTCGTACATACCAGCAGTTAACATTTGTGATTGAATTAATTGAGCAATTTCTGAATTTTTGTAAGTTGTATCTCCATCGAAACGTGTGCATTGGTGTGCAAAGAAATAACCAATTTTAGCCAAATCTTCTGCTGTAACTTCAATAGAACATTGCTTGAAATAGTTGTCTAGCTTGTCTTCGTTACCTTCTATCAATCCACTGTTTTTCATAATATAAAACATTCCTCTGTTTCGATGACCAGTTTCTCTCTCAGAATGATAAACGGACTTGTTGTAATCAATCGAGTCATTTTTGGTAATGTAACGAACCATCTCAAGGATTTTGATAAAAGGAATTTCGCCTTCACCTTCAATAATAGAAGTTGTTAATATCGCACCTGCATTCATCATCGGATTGAGTGGTTTTCCTGTTGTTTCAAGATTCCCGAAATGATTAAAAGGTCTATCTGTACCGTAATATCCCATTTTAGAAAATACATTTTCCTCACCTTTTTCAGAAACTGCAACCATCAACGCAATAATTTTAGAGATACTTTGAATGGTAAATTTTTGATTAACATCGCCAACGTTTATTACTTTACCTTTTTCATCTACAACAGAAAAGGCAATTTTATCGGCTTGCATTTTTCCAAGTTCAGGAATATAATCGGCCACTTTTCCTTCTTTGTAATCAGCTCTATTCTTTTCAAGAATGTCATTTAACGTTTTTTCGCTAATCTGTATACTTTTGGAAATATTCTTCGAAGTATTTTGTCCGTAGACAGTCTTATTGATTGGATTAAAACACGTTAAAGTAAGACTTAAAAGTAATGTTGAAAATGTATATCGTTTCATTTGTATTTAACTAAAGCACAAACATAAAAAATATTTGGTTGATTCGCCGATATAAAATAGTTTTATATAAAATGTTGAATCTATAATTTTATATAAATATGAGATATATCTGCCTGTTATTATCGAGTTTATCTTTTGCGCAATTCTATCAAGTAATCAATGAAGAAAATTCTTCTGTTAGTTACAGAGGTTTAGCTTTTCAAGATGCAAAAACGTTTGTCGTTTCTGGTTCGAAGAATACAATAGGAAAAACTACAGATGGCGGAAAAACATTTAGTTGGGTTAATCCAAAAGTAGTCGAAAACAGAGATTTTAGAGATATAGAAGTTTTGGGAAAAGACAATTACCTAGCCTTAGGAATTGATGCTCCTGCTTATATTTTACAAACCAAAGATGGTGGGAAATCGTGGAATAAAGTCTATGAAAATAATGAAAAAGGAATCTTTCTAGACGCAATTTATGTGGACAAAATCTCGAAGAAAATAACAGTTTTAGGAGATCCCATGTCGCCTGATAAGCCATTTGTACTAACATCTACCATTACGGATCCTACGAAATGGGAAGTTGCAAAATCTTTTCTTAATCAACCATTACGATTAAAAAATCCGAAAGAAGCTTTCTTTGCATCCAGCGGAAGTAATTTGTATGTTGATGTCAAACAAACCTTGATTGTAACTGGAGGAGAATTATCTAATTTATATTACTATACACCAAAAGGTGGACAAATGTATGCATTAGAGAAAACAAAAAGTTCTTCTTCTGGTATTAATGGAATGAGCTATGATGCAACGAATAATGTAGGTTATTTAGTCGGTGGAGATTTTACAAAGCCTGACGATTCGGCTAATAATTTTTACAAATTCAAGATTGTAAATGGAAAGATCGCTTTTCAAGATTCGTGGAAATATCCAACAGGATATAAATCTGGTGTAACCATTATTTCGAAAGAGCAAGTTTTGGTTTGTGGTTATTCTGGTGTAGATTATTCAAAAGATGGCGGACATAATTGGACAAATCTTACAAAAGATAGTTACAATACCTGTACAGTTTCTCCAGATAAAAAATATGTGATTTTAGTCGGAAATAAAGGTAAAATAGGAAAAGTAACATTTTAGGAAATAAGCGGAAGAGAACTTTCATTGTAAATTTTAAGTAAACAATGTATGGAAAGGTTAATCTGATTTTTGTTAAAATTAATCTTAAAGTCTTGAATTAATTCGTCTAACAGATTCATAATATTTAACTTTAAAAGAAACAATCTAAAAAAATATTTAAAATGAAAAGAAGTGCAAAAGCAGTTTGGAATGGTTCGGTAACAGAAGGATCTGGAACTTTAACTACGCAGAGTTCTGTATTAGACAATACGCAATATTCATACAAAAGTCGTTTCGAAGAAGGAATTGGAACAAATCCCGAAGAACTTTTGGCAGCAGCTCATGCTGGTTGTTTTACAATGAAAACATCTGGTTTATTAGGTGAAGCTGGTTATACAGCAGAAAAATTAGAAACAGAATGTAAAATTGTTTTTGAAGGAGGAAAAGTTGTACGTTCAGAATTAAGCTTAACAGCAAAAATTCCTTCGATCACAAATGAAGAATTTCAAAAAATAGCGAAAGAAGCAGAGGAAACTTGTCCTATAAGTGTTTCATTTAGTTTTGAAAAAGTTTTGGTTTCAGCAGTTCTTGAATAGTAGTTGATAGAATCCAACAAAAAAATCCAACAAATATTTGTTGGATTTTTCTATTATTTTAAAACAGGTACCTCGATATAAGAATCGTGATAAATGCGTTGTGTTTGTTTTGAGAAATCTTTTGAAGTTGCTTCGTAAACATTCATATATTGTTGTGGATTACGATCTGCTAGAGGAAACCATGAATTCTGAACTTGAATCATAATACGGTGCCCTTTCTTAAAAGTATGTCCAACATCTGGCATTGTATAGGTTACATCTGTTTTCTGATTTGGAACCATTGCTTCTGGCTTTTCAAAACTATTACGATATTTTCCTCGCATAATTTCAGCACGTATCAAATTTTGGTATCCAGCAATCAATTTTCCATTATATTTTGGTGTATCTTCAGGAAAAACATCAATTAATTTTACAATATAATCTGCATCTGTTCCTGTTGTTGAAACTAATAAATGATTGATAATTGGGCCAGTAATTGTCATGTCTTCTGTTAAAATATCAGATTGATAAACCATAACATCAGGACGAGTTGAAGCAAATCGTTGATCATCGACCATATATTCTCTAGAACGAGTCTCCAAAACTCCTCCTTGATAAGGAACAGGATGATTAGGATCGGCTACATATTCGTCGAAAGAAATGCTATTTGTTTGTTGAAATGCTATTTTTCCATTTGACTGTAAATACATTCTTTGTTTGGTTACATTTTTTGGAGGCCAAGTATCAAATTGTTTCCATTCGTTAGAACCTGTAATAAAGATTTGAGCTTCTGCAGGGTTGAAATTACCTTTATCTTTTAAATAATAATTAAAAAAAGGCAACTCAATTTTATGTTGATAATATTCTGCTGTTGGCGAATGAAATTGCATATCACCAAAGGCATCTCCTTTAGAACGTGTCCAACCTCCATGAAACCAAGGTCCGACAACTAAAATATTTGTACTATTCGGATTTTGTTTTTCAATTGCTTTATAGGTTTCAAAAGTTCCATAAACATCTTCTGCATCAAAGAAACCTCCAACTGTCATCACAGCAGGTTTTATATTCGTAAGATGTGGCAATACATTTCTTTCTTGCCAAAATTGATCATAATCAGGATGAGCAAATAAATCATTGTAAAATTTGATATTATCTTGAAAGTATTTATCCTTCAATTCCTTTACAGATCCACCTTCTAAATAAAATCTGTAATTATCTTTAATAGAATATTCTAATGATTTTGGTCCTTTATCAGGTGTAATAGGTTCTGGACGTTTTACACCAAAAGATGACATAAACTTGAAAGAATCATTCAAAAACAAAACACCATTATGATGAAAATCGTCACCCAAAAACCAATTCGTTACTGGAGCTTGTGGAGAAACCGCTTTTAAAGTTGGATGCGAATTTACTAAACTCATCGTCGAATAAAAGCCAGGATAAGAAGTACCATAAATACCAGCTCTTTGATTATAGTTTTTTAAATTCTTTAGCAACCATTCCAACGTATCATATGTATCTGTACTTTCGTCAATTGCTATCTTATTTTTCGATTTGTTAATTGGACGAACATCTTCAAATTCGCCTTCGCTCATCCATTTTCCTCTTACATCTTGATAAACGAAAATAAAACCTTCGCGCATTTCTGCAGGGAAATTTCCGAGCGATTTTTTATATTCATTTGCTCCATAAGGTGCAACCGTATAAGGTGTTCTATTAAGTAAAACTGGATATTTTTTCGATTGATCTTTCGGAATATAAATAGCCGTAAACAATTTCGTTCCATCTCGCATTGGGATTAATTGTTCGGTTTTTATATAATTATCCCTAACATAAGCAGAATCTGTTTTTGCATCTTGCGCATAACTTATTCCACTGATAAAAATAAGGCTGAGTAGAGTTGCTTTTTGTGTAAATTTTTTCATGTGATTATCAATTTTACAATCGGATAAATTTAAGTAAGTTTTGTATTCAATGGCGATAAATTATATTATTTTCTATTAGATAAATTTAATGTTATTAAGTTTCAATTATTTTATGAAACTCATAAAAAGGAAATAGCTTTTTTTGATTAAATTAGTTAATCAAAATTTTAATAAATGAAGCGAATTATAAAGTATAATTCAGCAACCTAAAAAATAAATAATGTCACAAATCAATAAATTTCTAAAACAATTAGAAAAAAATAATAACCGAGAATGGTTTACTGAACATAAACTTGAATTTGATAAAGCAAAAGCAGAAGCAGATTCAATTTTTACTGCGATTTATCAAGAATTAAGTAAAAAAGAAGAATTAGAACCGCTAAAGATTTATAGAATCTACAGAGATGTTCGTTTTTCACAAGATAAAACACCTTATAAGATTTATTTTTCTGCTCAAACAGGACGCAAAAAGCCACAAAATAGAGGAGGATATTATTTTCATATTCAACCAAACAATAGTTTTATAGGAGTTGGTTTTTGGGGACCAGAACGCGATGATTTACTTCGTATTAGAAAAGATATAGAATATTCTGATGAATTGGCAAAGATCCTTCAATCGAAAACGATTCAAAAAGAATTTGGTAAAATGCAAGGAGATGAGGTAAAATCCGCACCAAAAGGTTTTTCTAAAGATCATGAACGAATTGAACTATTGCGTAAAAAGCAATATCTATTTATCAAAAATTTTACTGATGAAGAAGTTTTAGCAAAAGACTTTCCACAAAAAGTTGCCAAATCAATTCAAATTCTTCAACCTTTTCTAGATTATATGACCGAAGTTTTAACAACTGATGAAAATGGTCAACCTTTATATTAAATCGATTAATAAAGAATAAATTAAAAACGCTCTTTATAGAGCGTTTTTTAGTGATATAATCTAAATCCTAATTTCAGTGCAATATTCGCATGTTTATCAAATAGAGCATGTACAAGTTCTTCTTCGTCATCAATTTCTTTTGCTAAACAAAAGTAATATTGATCTAGAATCGTACTCAATATCGGAGAAGGATTTACATAACCAGATAATGCTTTTGCGCCTGTAACATCTATAAAATATTGGAAACTTTCATCTTCCAAATCAAGATTCATTGTATTCGCAAAATGAACAATCTTATCAGTTAACTTTCCTTGAAAAATTTCAGCAACTTCTTCCAAACTGTAGTAATAATCATCAATTTGAATTTGATTTCCTTCGCCTTCAAAAACTAAATAGATGATTTTATAATCTCTAAAATATTTATCGTGATAAAGAAGATTGGCAATACTTTCTTCGAAACCTTCAAAACTATCTGTTGTTTTATACACATTAGTTAGCTGAAATTCACGCGCCAAATGTTCCAAAAATTCCAATAATTGCGAATCTTTTTGTTCTTCAATATCTTCAACACATTCCAAACAAAATAGCTTGAAATCATCTTCGTCTTGAACTTGTATAATATCTCTCATATAGTCTACTATTTTTCAAAGATAACTTCTAATTTTTAAATGATTTAAATCACAGCATTACTAAATATAATTTATTAATTTAGAATTATTCTATATAAATACAATTAATGAAAAATATAACTGAATTACAGGAGCTTGCGAAACAACTAAGTTGTCCAGATGGAGACGAAGGGATTGCAATTGGAGATGAAATGAATGAAAGTAATTTTGGAATGACGAAGAAAACAATTGATTATTTGAAATTACAAGATAAAGATCAAATTCTTGAATTAGGTCACGGAAATTGTAAGCATTTACCTTATGTTTTAGAACAAGCAAATGATTTAGAATATATTGGTTTAGAACTTTCTCAAGCAATGAAAAATAGTGCTATAATGAACAATTCTGATTATTTGAATGCAAATATTAGATTTGAAATGATTATGGACGAAAGAATTCATTTTTATGAAAAAAGATTCGATAAAATTTTTACAGTTAATACAATTTATTTCTGGAAAAATCCTGAACTTTTTCTGCGTGAAATTTATCGCGTTTTAAAATTTGATGGAAAATTTGCGCTTACTTTTGCTAAGAAAGATTTTATGGAAACTTTGCCTTTTACACAATTTGGATTCAATTTGTATACAGAAGACGAAGTTATAAAATTGTTAAAATCAGCTAAATTTTCAATTGAGAATACAAAAACCTTTTCAGAAAATGTAATGAGTAAAGCTGGCGAAAAAGTTGAAAGAGAGTATACTATAATTATTGCAAAAAAATAAAATGATTTTTATTGATAATAAACTTAATTTATTTCAGAAAAGAATGACGAAATAATTTCAAAAGTAGAAAGAATTAATAGAAATTTGTATCCTTATTTCAAGAATATGAAACAACCACAAAGAATATTCGATTTACCTCGATTTCAAGAAAAAAATACACCTAATATTTCTATTTTTTATCACAAAGAAAAAGAAGAATGGAAGGGAATTTCGACAATAGATTTTATTAATCGAGTAAATAGTATTTCGAAAGGTTTGATTGCAAATGGTGTTCAGCCAAATGATAAAATTGCGTTGATAAGCGAAAATCGTTTGGAATGGAATTTAGTCGATTTTGCAATTCAACAAGTTGGTGCTGTTGTTGTGGCAATTTATCCCAATATTTCAGATAATGATTACGAATTTATTCTAAATGATGCCGAAATCAAACTTTGTTTTGTTAGCAATCATAGTTTATATCAACGATTATTAGGAATTAAAGATCGAATTCCTAATCTTGAGCAAGTTTATACATTCAATACTTATCCGCATACACCAAATTGGATTGAATTAATTTCGAAAGGAATTTCTTTTTCTGATGAGGTTTTACAAGCTAAAATGGATCATGTAAAACCAACGGATTTAGCTACTTTAATTTATACTTCAGGAACAACAGGAAATCCGAAAGGAGTAATGCTTTCTCACGAAAATTTATTGGCTGATGTTAACAGTTCAGAATATTCTTTTCCTGTAAAAGCATACGAGAAAGCTTTGTCATTTTTGCCTGCTTGCCATGCTTACGAGCGCGTTTTTCATTACGTTTATATCAAAATGGGTTTATCAATCTATTATGCTCAATCAATGGATACGATTGGACAAGATATGAAAGAAATAAAACCACATATTTTTTCGGCAGTTCCTCGTGTTTTAGAGAAAGTTTATGATAAAATAATGGCGAATGGAGAACAGTTAACAGGTATTAAAAGAGCGCTCTTCTTTTGGTCAATTTCTTTAGGAGAAAAATATGATTTAGATGAATCAAAACTTTCTACTTGGTACAAAATTCAATTAAAAATTGCACGTAAATTAATCTTTTCTAAATGGAAAGCAGCGCTTGGCGGCAATATAAAAGGAATTGCTTCCGGAAGCGCAACTTTGCAAACGCGTTTATTAAAATTATATTTAGCTGCGGGAATTCCAATTTATGAAGGTTATGGTTTAACAGAAGCCGGACCTTGTTTGTCTGTAAATTGTGTGAAACGCGGAATGAAAATAGGAACTGTAGGAATTCCTTTGATTGATATTGAAATAAAATTAGCCGAAGATGGAGAAATTCTAGCAAAAGGAAAAAATATCATGCAAGGATATTACAAAAATCCTGAAGCTACGGCTGAGGTTCTGAAAGATGGCTGGTTATATACAGGCGATATTGGAGAATGGGTTGATGATAAATTCTTAAAAATTATTGATCGTAAAAAAGAAATGTTCAAAACTTCTGGAGGGAAATATATTGTACCACAACAGATTGAAAAAATTCTTTCAGAATCCAATTACATCGAACAAATAATGGTAGTTGGCGAAGGACGAAAATTTCCAGCAGCATTAATTATTCCTTCTTACGAAAATTGTATAGATTGGGCAAAAACAAATGAATCTTCATTGATTAATTTAACAAAAGAAGAATTCTTAACACATCCAAAAATTTATGAATTAATTGGAAATGAAGTTGGCCAACTAAATGTCAATTTTGGGAATTGGGAAAAAATCAAAAAGTTCTATTTACTTCCGTATGAATTTACGATAGAATCTGGAGAATTAACGCCAACATTAAAAATGAAACGTAAAATTATTACAGAAAAATATAAAAATCAGATCAACGAAATCTATCAATAAAATATATCCTATAATCCCTTTAATTTTATAAAATTAAAGGGATTATTATTTTCAATTTAGCTCAAAAAGATAAAAATATTTGAAATTTTCATCAATTTACGTTACTTTCGGCGAATTCTTTACTAAAATTACAAAAATATAAGCGCGCTATGGAAGCAACCAGAATTTTTGATTTACCAAAACGTCAGCTGGAAAAGTTTCCCGATTTATCCATGTTTGTATCAAAACAAAATGGAGAATGGAAACCGATGAAAACCACAACTTTTTTAGAACATGTAGATTCAATCTCAAAAGGATTGCTTGCTTGTGGAGTTCAACCAGGTGAAAAAGTAGGATTAATATCAGAAAATCGTGTCGAATGGAATATGATCGATTATGCAATACAACAGATTGGAGCTGTTGTTGTAGCGATTTATCCTAATATTTCTGACAATGATTACGAATATATTTTTAGCGATTCGGATATAAAATTGTGTTTCACAAGTAATATTGATTTGTATGCACGCATCGATCAACTGAAAACAAAATTACCTTCGTTAGAACAATTATATTCAATTGATGAATATGAAAATACAGAAAATTGGAATGTTTTAATTGAAAAAGGAAAATCAATTCCGAAAGAAGAAATCGATAAACGTGCGAAAAATGTAAAACACGAAGATTTAGCTTTTCTGATTTATACTTCAGGAACAACAGGAAATCCGAAAGGTGTTATGTTATCTCATAAAAATATTATCGCAGATGTTGTGGCTTGCGAATATTCTACTCCGCTAGATCCTTACGATCGTGCTTTAACATTCCTTCCAGCTTGTCATGCATACGAAAGAACGATTCAATATTTATATGTATATATGGGAATTTCAATTTATTTTGCCGAATCAATGGATAAAATTGGCGAAAATCTAAAGGAAATTAAACCACATATGATTACCGCTGTTCCTCGAGTAATAGAGAAAGTTTATGAAAAAATCATGCAAACTGGAGCGCAATTATCAGGTTTTAAAAAATCTATTTTTGATTGGGCTGTAAAAGTTGGTGATCAATTTGTACTAGAAGACGATAAACGTTCTGCACTTTATAATTTGAAATTAGCAATTGCAAGAAAATTAGTTTTACACAAATGGTACGAAGGACTTGGTGGTGAATTGAAAGCGATTGTAACTGGAAGTGCTTCTATTCAACAACGAATAGTTCGTGTCTTTTTAGCTGCCGAAATTCCAATTTATGAAGGTTATGGTTTAACAGAAGCTTCTCCTGTAATTGCTGTAAATTGTTTTCGTAGAGGAAAAAAAATCGGAACTGTTGGTCCTCCATTGAAAGGAGTTGAAGTAAAATTAGCCGAAGATGGAGAAATTCTAGTAAAAGGTGATATTGTAATGATGGGATATCATAATTTACCAGAAAAAACTGCCGAAGAAATAAAAGATGGTTGGTTATATACAGGTGATATTGGAGAATGGGTTGATCATAAATTCTTGAAGATTGTTGATCGTAAAAAGGAAATGTTCAAAACTTCTGGAGGAAAATATATTGTTCCACAACAAATTGAAATGAAAATGGTAGAATCTCCATTTATAGAACAATTAATGGTTGTAGGAGAAGGAGAGAAGTTTCCTGCTGCTTTTGTGGTTCCTAATTATATTAATCTAAAAAAATGGGCAAGCACAAATGCTCCAGAAATTCTAGATCTTCCGCACGATGAATTTCAGAAAAGTGATCGTGTAAAAAAGAAACTAGAGCAAGAAGTAAGTTTATTCAACTCTAATTTTGGACATTGGGAACAAATCAAAAAAATTGCGATTATTCCAAATGAATTAACAGTTGAAGGTGGAGAATTAACACCAACTCTAAAGTTTAAAAGAAAAATAATTTTAGAAAAATACAAAAAACAATACCAAGAAATATATGGTTAATCAGAAAAAGAGTCTCAAATTTTGAGGCTCTTTTTTTATAACCTTAAATTAAGAATAAAATCAATATTTTTGTAAAAAACGAAATCAGTTGAATTCAGTTAAAGTTTACGCAAAACAAACCAGCAATTGGGGATTATTATTTGGTAGTCTCTTATTTTTAGGCGGTTCTATCTATTTATTTTTTAATGCAAATCAGGTTAGTTCTCCACAAACTGCAAAAATATTAAGCGGAATATTATTCATTCCTAGTATATTATTAATCATTATATCAATCAAAAAGTTAATGAAAAAACAATTAATTTTATTGATAGATAAAAAAGGAATTGTGTACAAACCTTCCGATTCTTTGAATTATATAGAATGGGGAAAAATCCTAGAAATTGAAGAATTAAAATTACCTCGGCAACTTGTTATTAATATAAAAATTATTGATGGAGATGATTTTATCAATAACGAATCAAACAAATTTTTACAAGCTCGTATGAAGTTTTGGAAAAAAATGTATGGAGCAATAGTTTCATTTGATGCCAATACGTTAGATAAAAATCATTTCGAAATAATGAATCTTTTTGATGAATTTATGGAAGATTATAAAGCTAATTTAACATCAAATAAGGCATTTTCTTCTAATTGATAATTAATTTTATTTTAAAGAAAAAACATGAAAAATATTCAACCAACCAAAGAATGGTTAAAACTATACGAAGACAAAAAAAAATTTTTACAACCACAAAATGATTTGAATAATTATTTTACTGCTGATGAAATTTGTGATAAAAAATTATTTCATTTAGATGTAGGGAATTATACTTTTCCAACTGGCGAAATTCTGGTTCGCGATCCTTTGGTTTATCTCCAAAAAAGCGAAGAACCATATTTAGAAACAATTCCAAAAGGTTCTTTTCCACTTACAGTTTTAGTTGTTCAGTTCGAAGAAGATCATTATCGTTATGTAGGTTTCAGATTGAAAACAAAAGAAACAAAAGCAATTTTCCACAAAGAAGCATTGCTTGGAAATGAGAAATTGGAAGAGTTAGAAGAAGGCGAATATTTCGGTTTTGGAGTGGATGCAGGTTTGGCTACAATTGTAGATGTTGCTACGCGAGATGCTTATGCCAACTTTGAAGAAAAGTGGCAACAAGAAAATCCAGATGGAAATATTTATGATGATTATTTAGCCGATTTATTTAAGAAAAATTATCAAAATAATCCATCTTTTCAACGAGAAGGAGGAGATTGGATTCGATTCGATATTCCCGATACAGATTTAAGCATTCCAATGATTCAGAGTGGTTTTGGAGATGGTGCTTATCCTGTTTATTTTGGTTTTGATGATCAAAATGATATTTGCGAAGTAATTGTTCAATTTATTAATATAGAATTGACAATGGAAGGATATGAAGAACATGAGGATTAATTTTAAGATGTTGTTCAATTATTATTGAATTGTCACTATTTTTGCATTATGCAAATCGATTTACTTTATAAAAATTTAGGGATTAAAGATATGAATGCTATGCAACGTTCAGCATTCAAAATGTCCGAAAACCAACGAGATTTAATTCTATTATCACCAACAGGTTCTGGTAAAACATTAGCTTTTTTATTTCCTGTTTTAAGAGATTTAGATTCAGAAGCAAAAGGTGTTCAAGCCTTAATCTTAGTTCCCGCGCGAGAATTAGCTTTACAGATCGAAACAGTTTTCAAATCAATGAAATCTGATTATAAAGTAACATGTTGTTATGGTGGACACAATACAAAAGTTGAGCAAAATAATTTACTAGAAGCTCCAGCTGTTTTAATTGGTACTCCAGGTCGAATTGCTTATCATTTACGAAACGAAAATTTTGATCCTTCAACTGTTAAAACTTTAGTTTTAGACGAATTTGATAAAGCTTTAGAATTAGGTTTTCAGGAAGATATGAGTTTTATTGTAGAACAACTTTCTGATTTAAAACAACGTATCTTAACTTCTGCTACAGAAATGGACAATATTCCGGAATTTGTTGGTTTGAATGATGAAAAAATTGTCAGTTATTTAAAACAAATCGAAGTAAAACCAGATTTACATATGAAAGTGGTTAATACCATTTCAGAAGAAAAATTGGATACTTTATTCAATTTGATTTGTAAAATTGGAAACAAACGAATGTTGATTTTCTGTAATCACCGTGATGCTGTTGATCGCATTAGCAATTTATTGCATGAAAAAGGAATTGCGCGCGAAAGCTTTCATGGAGGAATGGAACAAGATGAACGAGAACGTGCTTTATTAAAATTCCGCAATGATTCGGTTCGAGTTTTAATCACAACAGATTTAGCTGCACGCGGTTTAGATATTCCAGAAGTAGATTCTATCATCCATTATCAATTGCCAGCAAAAGAAGCTGCTTTTATCCATAGAAATGGGCGTACAGCGCGTATGAATGCGAAAGGTTTTGTGTATTTAATCATTAGTAATGAAGAACATTTTCCTTTTATAAACGAAAACTTAGCTGTCGAAAATCTAGGCGGAACATATAAAATTCCAGAACGAACTCCTTTTCAAACAATCTATATTTCTGCAGGAAAAAAAGATAAAGTAAACAAAGTTGATATTGTAGGATTTTTATTTAAAAAAGGAGGATTAGAGAAAAACGATGTTGGTATTATAGAAGTAAAAGATACAACTTCTTATGTTGCTATTAATCGCAAAAAAGTTCCTGAAATTTTAAAAAAATTGAATGGACAAAAAGTAAAAAATAAAAAAGTAAAAATGCAAATCGCATACTAAAAATAGAATTTTATGTTAGCACACCACGTATTATTTTGGCTAAAAGATGATGTTACGCAAGAAGAAGTAAATACATTTCATCAAGCATTGAAAGATTTAGAACAAATTGCGTCTTCTGCATTTTTTCATGTCGGAACTCCAGCAAATATAGAAAGAGATGTAATTGATGCTTCATATTCATTTTCTTTGTTTGTAGCTTTCAAAACAATGGAAGAATTTGAAACTTATCAAAAACATCCACAACACATCGAGTTTTTGAATGGACCGAATAAGTTAGCAAAAAAAGTATTAATCTACGATGCTGATTAATCCTTAAAGATATATAAAATAAAATCCGTCAAATTGACGGATTTTTTTATGATAATAATTGATTCAAATAGTTCTAAATAGAATAATCACGAATTTCTATTAAAATAAACGAATAATCGTTACAAATACACGTAAATTTGCAAATGATTTCGAAAATAGAAATCAATAGAATTTAAGCAATGATTATAGAGACAGAAGAAGAGCTAATCGGAATGAAAAAAGTCAGCGAAGCTGTAGCCGTTACTCTTAAAGAAATGAAAGATTATGTAAAACCTGGAATGTCAACAAAAGAATTGGACGATTTTGGCGCAACCATTATGCACAAATTTGGTTGTAAATCTGCTCCTTTTGAGACGTATCAATTTCCTGGTTATACTTGCTTAAGCGTGAATGAAGAAATTTGTCACGGAATTCCAAGAGCTGATAAAATTCTGAAAGACGGAGATGTTATTAATATTGATGTTTCAGGAGAATTAGGAGGTTTTTGGGCAGATAATGGCGGTTCTATTGTCGTTGGAGAAGATGTAAATGGTTATCAAAAAATTGTTGATGCTTCGATTTCCGCTCTTCAAAAAGCTATAGCAGCAGTAAAATCTGGTGTTAAAATTGCAGATATTGGTGGAATTATAGAAAAAGAAGCAAAAAAACATCATTATCATGTAATCGAAAATTTAACAGGACATGGAGTAGGGCGTTCTTTGCACGAAGAACCTTTAGATTTGTTGAACTTTAGAGATCCAGATGATAAACGACGTTTTCGCAAAAATTCTGTAATTGCTTTAGAAACTTTTATCTCAGAAAATTCTTACGAAGCTATTGAACAAGCTGATGGTTGGACAATGATAGGAAATGAACCTGGCGTATTTGCTCAACATGAACATACAGTTTTAGTAACTTCTGAAGGACCTATGATTTTGACTCACATGAATGGTAATTGGTAAAATTATATGAAGAAAAACGAATATATTAAAGTTGACCGCGAAGTGGTTAAAAAAATGAGTGAAGATATTCAGGATTATTTAGTAGAAAATAATCTTGAACGTGTGAAAACAAAAAACATGATGCCTTTCTTGATTGAAAAAGGTTACTTCCCTCATGATCGTAAAAAAGGTTATCCTTTGAGACAAATCTTAACAGATTTAAAAAAATCGGAGGAATTACATTTACTTCCACAAGCCTTTCCGGAATATCTAGAAATAGAAAATAAAAAGACATCTACCTATTGGTATTTTAGTCCAGTAAAATAATATAAGAAAAACCACTTCTCTTGAAGTGGTTTTTTTATTGTTAACTATTTCGAAATCTTGTCTTTTTGGAATATAAATTGATTAGAATCTAATTGTTCTTTTACATAAAATTCAAGTTTTGTTATTTCTTAACTTATATCAATGAAATCTATTCCATCTCTAAACTAAATTTGTTCTATTAATTAGTGAAAATTAAAACATAGAAAATTTAATCTAAAGAATAGATAATTATTGTAAGTTAAAATCAAATCTAGAGTTTTCAATTATCAATACTAATTAAGTTTTTTTTAGATAAAAAATATAAGTTTAAAAACAGTGAATTTCAACACGTTAAAATCAATAACTTCAACTTTTTCTACAACAGAAAAAATGCCCGTTTTATTTTTAGGACATGGTTCTCCGATGAATGCAATCGAAGAAAATATTTTTGTTGAAGGTTGGAGAAATATTGGAAAAACGATTCCTAAACCAAATGCGATTATTTGTATTTCCGCACATTGGGAAACGAAAGGAACTAAAGTTACAGCTTTAGAACAACCCAAAACAATTCACGATTTTTATGGTTTTCCTCAAGCTTTATTCGATTTTGAATATCCCGCTTTAGGAAGTCCAGAATTAGCAAATGAAATAAAAGATTTAATTAAAACAACATCAATTGATTTGGATAAAATGTGGGGATTTGATCATGGTTCTTGGAGCGTAATCAAATTTCTTTATCCAAATGCAGATGTCCCAATGATAGAGTTGAGTTTAGATGTTCTTAAAACACCAAAAGAACATTATGAATTAGCTAAAGAATTAAATGCTTTGCGTTATAAAGGAGTTTTGATTGTAGGAAGCGGAAATGTTGTTCATAATTTAAGAGCGTTAAATTGGAATGAACCAAATGCTGGATACGATTGGGCTTATGAAGTAAATGATAGTTTCAAAAACATTGTGCAATCTGGTCATCACGACGAATTGTTCAAATTTGTCGAGAAAGGGAATGCATTTAATCTTGCTATTCCATCAATGGAACATTATTTACCTTCAGTATATGCATTAGCATTACAAGGAAAAGAAGAGGAAATAACACTTTTTAATGATAAGCTAATTTATGGTTCATTAGGAATGTTATCATTCAAAATAGGATAAATTAACGATTTAAGTAACAAATAAAAACAAAATATTATGGCAACAAAATGGAATTTAGATCCTTCTCACTCAGAAGTTCAATTTAAAGTAAAACACATGGTAATTTCTACAGTAACTGGAAATTTCGATGAGTTTAATGCAACTATAGAGACTAATGACGACCAATTTTCTGACGCAAAATTCGAGTTTAAAGCATTGACAGCTTCTATTAATACAAAAAATAACGACCGTGATACACACTTAAAATCTGCTGATTTCTTTGCAGCTGATCAATTTCCAGAATTAAAATTTGAAAGCACTTCAGGTATTAAAGACGGAAAAATTGAAGGTACGTTAGAAATTCGTGGAGAGAAAAAAGCAGTTACATTAGAGGCTGATTTTGGTGGAGTTATTACTGATCCATGGGGAAATAAAAGAGCTGGTTTTGAATTCTCAGGAGAAATTAATCGTAAAGATTTTGGATTAGGATGGAGCCAAGTAACAGAAGCAGGAGGATTAGTTGTTTCTGATAAAGTGAAATTAATAGCGAATTTAGAATTTATTCAAGGTTAATACTTGTGTTTCAATAATAATAAAAAAAACCATTTCGGATAGAAATGGTTTTTTTATTGTTATTTATTTTTGTTTTCCCAAAAAGTAGCATTTTTTATTCCAATTTCTGTAGGATTGAAATCAGGGTTTTTAATTCCTTTTTTACGTTTTTCTTTGTAGTCTTTCCAAACCTTAAGTCCAACTCCACTTAATAATAAAATAGCAATAATATTTACCCAAGCCATTAAACCTACACCAATATCACCAATTGCCCAAGCTGTTTCAGCAGTTTTTATTGTTCCATAATAAGTAGCGCAAAGAAAACAAACGCGCAAAATCCATACATAAACTTTTCTATTTCCTTTTTTGAAGATGTAGGTAATATTTGTTTCAGCATAGTAATAATAAGCCATAATCGTTGTGAACGCAAAGAAAAACAATGCAATAGCAATAAAACTATTTCCAAATGAAGGAAAATGATTTGAAACTGCAGCTTGTGTGAAACCTGTATAATCTACTCCTGGAAGATTTTGAGTGATGAAACTTCCTGCTTTTTCAGGATGATTCACATTATATTTTCCTGTAAATAGAATCATAAATGCTGTTGCTGTACAAACAAAAAAGGTATCAATGTAAACAGAAAAAGCTTGAACCAAACCTTGTTGTGCTGGATGATTTACTTCCGCTGCTGCTGCTGCGTGAGGTGCAGTTCCTTGCCCAGCTTCATTAGAATAAACTCCCCGTTTTATTCCCCAAGCAATTGCAGATCCAAAAACACCGCTATACAATGATTCTTGATTGAATGCTGATGAAATTATCAATTTTAAAATTGAAGGAACTTGATGAATGTTCATTCCGATGATAATGATTGCCATCAAAATGTATGCACCTGCCATAAAAGGAACAATAAATTCCGAAGCTTGTCCTAAACGTTTTACTCCTCCGAAAATAATCAAAGCCAATAACCCAATAATTACAAATCCAATAATATTAATTGGGATTCCGATAAAGTTATAAATAGGAATATCAAATGCGTTGTTTAATGCTGATGAAATACTGTTAGATTGAACTCCTGGTAGTAATAATCCGCAACTTATAATTGTGATGATTGCAAACAAAACTGCATACCATTTAATTCCCAATCCTTTTTCGATATAATAAGAAGGACCACCTCGATATTCTCCATCAATCTCTTGCTTATAAACTTGTCCTAAGGCTGATTCTATAAAAGCTGATGCACTACCTAAAAAAGCGATAAACCACATCCAAAAAATAGCTCCAGGTCCTCCCATTGCTATAGCCGTAGCAACACCAATAATATTTCCTGTTCCAACACGACCAGATATAGCTAAAGAAAAGGCTTGAAAAGGACTAATTCCTTTGTCTGATTTTTTACCACTAAATAGTAAACGAAGCATATCTTTGAAGTAAACGATTTGTAAAAATCCAGTGCGAATAGAGAAGTAAATTCCTGTTAAAGCGCAAAGTCCAATTAAAGCATATGACCAGACATAGCTGCTTATAGCATTTATGATATCATCCATTTGAGTATAAAATTTGTTTTTTGTGATTCTTTGTAATGCTAAAATGCTAAAAAAATATTAATATATGATGTTTATTATATCTTTTTTCTTCAATTCATATGAACAAAATAGACTCTTAAGGTAAAATGATTTATTAGTTACTTATTAAAGTTTTAATTTAGGATATTATATTTAACTCATTGTTAATAAATAAAAAAGGCTACATGATTCATGTAGCCTTTTTGTGTTTTATATTACGATCGAATGATCTTTAGTTTTGCAAAATTTAATAATAATTTCTTTTCTCCAGCATTATCGAAATGAATAATAGCTTTCATGTCGCTCGGTTCTCCTTGTAAATCTTTTACAATTCCTCGACCAAAACGATCATGAACAACGACTTGTCCAATTTGTAAACCTTGAGCATTTGCTGCAGCCGAAGAATTGCTTTTCGTTTGATTAACAGGTTTGAAATTTGCCTTTGGTTGAGCTGGCTCTACACGAGCTCTTGGATTAGGTCTTGCAACTGATTTTTCTCTTTGTTGATATTGTTGTGGAGTAGGTTCGTCTCCAAATAAATCTGCAGATAATCCACTATTGTTAGATGCTCTTACAGAAATATTTAGATTTTTCCATTCTAAGAAATCATCATCTATTTCTTCTAAAAAACGAGAAGGTTCACAATCGATAATTTTTCCCCAACGAAAACGCGAAACTGAATAAGTCATATAAGCTATTTTTTCGGCACGAGTTAAAGCAACGTAAAATAAACGACGTTCTTCTTCTAATTCTGCACGAGTATTAACACTCATCATAGAAGGAAAAAGATTTTCTTCTAAACCTGCAATAAATACAACAGGAAACTCTAAACCTTTTGCTAAGTGAACGGTCATTAGATTAACTTTGTTATCGTCATCTTCCTCATTATCAGCATCGGTTGCTAATGCAATATTTTCTAAGAAACCTCCTAAGGAAGCATCTCCTTCATCTAATTGTTGTTGCTCTTCTACATAACCTTGAATTGAGTTTAACAATTCTTGTACATTTTCCAAGCGCGAAACACCTTCTGGAGTAGAATCTTCTTTGAGAGCATTCAATAATTGAGTTGTTTTGGCCATTTCCATTGTTACTTCGTAAACATCGTGTGATTTTAGCATCACTTGGAAACGTTTAATCATCAAGACAAAATTGTTCAATTTTGTTGCTGTTCCTGCATTTATTCCAATTGTTGGTGCATACATTTCGATATTTTCAATCAAAGAAAATAAACTTATTTGATGCTGATCTGCTGCAACTAAAAGTTTAGAAATAGTAGTTTGACCAATTCCACGAGCAGGATAATTGATTGTTCTTAATAAAGCTTCCTCATCATTTGGATTAATCAATAATCGCATATAACCAACCATGTCTTTGATCTCTTTTCGTTGATAAAAAGATGTTCCACCAAAAACACGGTATTGAATTCCTCTTTTTCTCAGCGCTTCTTCCAAAGCACGAGATTGTGCATTTGTTCGGTATAAAATAGCAAAATCTTTGGGCTGAAGATGTTCATTCATCTGTCTTTCCCAAATTTGAGTTGCAATATAACGTGCTTCATCCGCATCAGAAAGTCCACGATAAATCGCTATTTTTTCGCCAGTTTCATTTGCTGTCCAAACATTTTTTTCTAATTGATCTTGATTTTGCTTAATAATTTGATTCGCAGCCTCTACAATCATCTGTGTTGAACGGTAATTTTGTTCCAACGGATATAATTTCGCATCAGGATAATCTGATTTGAAGGATAATATATTTCGAATATTTGCTCCACGGAAAGCATAGATAGATTGTGCATCATCACCAACAACACAAAGGTTCTCATAACGAGAAGCCAAAGCTTTTACAATTAGATATTGCGAATGATTGGTATCTTGGTACTCATCTACCATAATATATTTGAAACGTTCTTGATATTTTGCTAAAACCTCAGGGAAACGTGTAAGAATTTCATTTGTACGCAACAATAAATCATCAAAATCCATTGCACCTGATTTGAAACAACGATCAACATAAGCTCTATAAATATCACCCATTCTTGGTCGCATTGCTTCGTTATCGGCTTCGATTAAAGCTTGATTATTATGGTAAGCACGAACTGTAATCAAATTATTTTTATATTGAGAAATTCGTCCTAAAACTTGTTTTGGTTTATAAATATCTTTATCCAAATGCATTTCGTTAATAATCTTTGTCATTACCGAAACTGCATCTTGTTGATCATAGATTGTAAAATCGGATGGATAACCCAAAAGTGGAGCTTCAACACGAAGAATACGAGCGAACACAGAGTGAAAAGTTCCCATCCAAAGTGCTTTTGCATTAGATTCCCCAACAACATATCCGATACGTTCTTTCATTTCTCGGGCAGCTTTGTTGGTAAAAGTTAAGGATAAGATATTGAAAGCATCAACTCCTTTATTTAATAAATGAGCAATTCGATAGGTTAAAACTCTTGTTTTACCAGAACCAGCACCAGCAATTACCATTACAGGACCTTCGGTTGCTTCAACAGCTAAACGCTGTGGTTCGTTCAGTTTTTCTAAATAATTTTCTTCCATCTTTTGCAAAGTTAAACTTTGTACTTTAAAGGATAAAATAATTTTAAAATATTATATGTGTTTCATAAAAAGGTTTGTTGTAGAAAAAAGGATAATTATAAAATTATGTTATAAATACATAGAAAATTGATACTATAATGAAGAAATTATCGTTACTTTAGTACGGAAATAATATCTATCTTTACATAAATTTTTTATATGACAAACGAATCAGTAAAATCAAGTAATTACGAAGTAGTAAAACAAGTGTTTACAAATTTCTTGGAAGAACATGGACATCGTAAAACACCTGAACGTTATGCTATTTTAGAGGAAATTTATTTTACAGATGATCATTTTGATATTGATATGTTATATATCAAAATGAAAAATAAGAAATACCGCGTTAGTCGTGCGACATTATATAATACAATAGAATTATTAATGGATGCTAAATTGGTACGTAAACATCAGTTTGGTGATCAGCAAGCACATTATGAAAAATCATATTTTGATAAAAATCATGACCATATTATTTTGACTGATACAGGAGAAGTTTTAGAATTTTGCGATCCTAGAATTCAGTCAATTAAACAAACAATAGAGGAAGTTTTTGATATCAAAATTGATAATCATTCATTGTATTTTTACGGTACTCGAAAAAAATAATTAAACTTGATTTTATACAATATAAAGACTTTTTACAATTTAGTAAAAGGTCTTTTTGTGTTTCTAATTCATTAATTTTATATTATTTACTTTCATTCTTCTCTGTAATTTTTTTTGTGTTAAGAAAAGTAGATAAGATTTATAAATTTGAAGTCTTCATCATTTTGAATGATTTAAAAAGTTGATGAATTTTAATTATTCAAACGCATTATATAACGTGATAATTAATTTTTAGTACTAAAAAAATAACACTAATTTTGGCTATCATTTTTATAAATGAAAAAGAGGTTAAATCTAAAATAGAAATAATTGTTAACTAATTATATAAATAGAAATAAAATAGGTTTGAAAGTTGCTTTTTTGCTTTCATGTTTTCTAACAATACATACTTTTGCTCAACAGAAACCTAAAAAAGAAAAAGTTATTCTTAAACATGCTGATTTGACAGAAAGAAGTCCAAAACTTTTTGAAGGAAATGAATTCTTATCAGGAAATGTTGTAATAGAATATAAAGGTGATGTAATTTCTGCTGATAGTGCAGTTTTATATCGTGATAAAAACTTGGCTGTTGTTTGGTCGAATGCTCGTTTGGTAAGCAAAGACAAAACAATTACGGCGCATAAAATGGAATATGATGCTAACACAACCATTGCAAAAGCTTTTAAAGACGTTGTTTTAACAGATCCTGGTTCTCGTATAACGGCAGATTATATGGATTATAATCGAACAACTGAAATTGCAACAGGAATTGGAAAAGTAGAAGTAAGAACACCAACGCAACAAATCAGTTCAGAGAAAATGATTTTTGAGCGTTTGACAGGAAATATTATTGTTAACGATAATTACAAAACAATTGGTTCTGATGGAACTTTAGTCGAAGGACGAAATGTTGTATATAATGTCAAAAATAAATCAGCCAATTTTGGTTCAGAAGTTTTTATTACGAATAAAGATTATACGATTTATTCAAGAAAAATGACAACCAATGATATTACGGGAATTACAACTTTTCGCGATTATTCTAAAATTACACGCCGAAATGATCCTTCGCAATATATCATAACTTCTGACGGAGATTTTAATAAAAAAACTGGCGAAGCTTGGCTTAGACAAAACTCAAAAGTTTATTATCAAAACAAAACTTTAACTGCAAAAAAGCTTTATTTTAACGATAAAACAGGATTTGGAAAAGGAGAAGGAGATGTTTTTTTGGATGATCCTCTTGAGAAAAGATTTTTGAAAGGAGATTATGGAGAAGCATTCAAACATTTAGATTCGGCTTTTGTTACCAAAAATGCATATGCGGTAAAAGCATTCGACAAAGATTCGCTTTACATCAGTGCAGATACTTTGTTGGCAGTAAAACGCCACGATGTAGATTCTACTTCTTTTGTAAAAGCATTTCACAAAGCACGTTTTTATAAATCGAATGTAAATGGAAAATCAGATTCTTTGGTTTATAATCAAACAAAAGGATTGATGCAATTTTACAAAGATCCAATTTTATTTTCTGGAGATAATCAAGTAACCGGCGATTTTATTGAAGGATATATAAATGCAAAAACTGAAAAAATTGATTCGATGAAGGTTTTCAATAATGCATTTGTTATTGCAAAAGTCGATTCACTTACAGAAAATGAATATAATCAAATCAAAGGAAAATATTTAACGGTTCTTTTCCAAGATGATAATATTGATTTTATTAATGTAGAAGAAAATGCTGTAGCATTGACTTATATGGATGATACAGATCAGAAAACGAAAGAGAAAGAACGATATGGCGTTAATATTTCATATTGTGGAATTATAGAAGTTGATGTTGTAGGAAAAGATGTTGAATTGGTTGCTTGCCGAATAAAATCTGACGGAAAAATGTATCCTTTGACTAAGTTTCCCGAAGAAATGCGTTATTTACCAGATTTTAAATGGCGAATTTCGGAACGATTAAATACTTGGCGAGATATTTTTGTCGAATCGAAATAATCTTTTTACAAATTAATCGTTTAATTTCTAAAACTATAAATGAAAACTATATCTATCATATTATCTATTCTATTATTATCAAGTTGTTATACATACAAGTCTTTTGATCCTGAAGAATATGCAGCAGAATTAGCAAAAAATAGCAATCAATCGGTTAATATTCACGAAGCAAATCGTTCTAGAAATGATGTTAACGAAGTGAGAAGACAACGACTTAATGCTAGAGAAAATAAAATTTCTTCTGATTCAAAAGAAAATGAAGGATTGGCTGATTCAAAATCTAAACAACAAGAAAATAAAGAAGCAAATCAAATGATAGATCCATCTACAATTAAAATTTCTGATGTTATACAGCCTAACCAATTTTATAAAGTAGATTCACAAGGAAAAGAATATACAATAGAAGCTAAGCAATGGAAATCTGATACATTATATGCTGTTGTAAAAAGAACTGAAAAAGAATTAAAGTTTCACAAAAACGATATTTCATCATTCAAAATAAGAAAATTTTCAAAAGGTAAATCAGATGCTCTTACTGTTGCGTCGTATGCATTAGGTGGAGCTGCTGTACTTTTTTTATTAAAATAAAATGGGGACATTAAAAGAAGAATTTTTTCAATACCAGGCTCAAACAACAAATTTTGCTTCTGGTTTTGAAGTTGATTATGCAAAAGGCTCTTATATCTATGGGAAGGATGGAAGAGCCTATCTTGATTTTGTAGCTGGTGTTTCGGTAAATACGCTCGGACATAGTCATCCGCGTATCAATCAAGCAATTATAGATCAAGTAAACAAATATATGCATGTTGCTGTTTATGGTGAATATGCACAAGAAAAACCTGTCGAATTATGTAAACGATTGGTTGATGCTACGCCAGAAGGTTTAGAGCAAGTTTATTTGGTAAATTCAGGAACAGAAGCAATTGAAGCTTCTTTAAAATTAGCAAAACGTTTTACAGGACGTCGTCAATTAATTTCTTTTCGAAATGCTTATCATGGAAATACACATGGTTCGTTGAGCGTTTCTGGAGATGAACGCAAAAAAGCTGCTTTTCGTCCTTTGTTGCCAGAAGTTTATTTCATCGATTTTAATAACGAAGAAGATTTACAAAAAATTACCAAAGAAACAGCTGGTGTTATTGTAGAAAGTATTCGCGGCGCTTCTGGTTTTAGATTACCAGAAAATGATTTTTTCATTAAGTTAAAGAAACGTTGCGAAGAAGTTGGCGCTTTATTAATTATGGATGAAATTCAGCCAGGATTTGGACGAACAGGAAAATTGTTTGGTTTCGAACATTTTGGTGTTGTTCCTGATATTGTTGCAATGGGAAAAGGAATGGCAAGTGGATTGCCTGTTGGTGCATTTATGACTTCTAACAAAATTATGAGTTCTTTAAAACACAATCCACAATTGGGACATATTACAACTTTTGGAGGAAATCCTGTAATTGCTGCCGCTGCATTAGAATTGCTAAATGTATTGGAAGATGAAAAATTAATGGATGATATTGATCGTAAAGAACAATTATTTCGAGAAAATCTTCAACATCCAAAAATTAAGAAAATTCACGGAAAAGGTTTAATGCTTGCTCCAGAATTAGCTTCTCCAGAATATGCTTTGCGTGTTCAACAAGAATGTATGAACAGAGGTTTGATTCTTTTCTTTTTGATGTATAGCATCGAAAATTTAAGAATTACTCCACCAATTAATATTTCGGACGAAGATATTATAAAAGGTTGCAATATCTTAAAATCGGTCTTAGACGATTTAGATTAAAACATATAAACCGAGAATCATTAGATTCTCGGTTTTTTTATATAAAATGTTTATTGAAATGATTTTATAAAATAATAAATTGTATATTAATCTAATAAATAACACTAATAAAATGAAAAGATTAATTCTAACTTTATTTCTAATAATTTCAACGCAATTATATAGTCAGAAAGCTCCAATTCAAGTTTTACCTTCTGGACATATTATAGTAACAGCGAATATTGATGGTAAGGCAGGAAACTTTATTTTTGATACTGGAGGAGGAATTAATTTGTTTTTTGAAAACTTTGCAAAAGATTTTAAGCAAAAATCAACTTATAATTTTCTAACAGCTTATCGTGCAACTGGAGAAAAAATTGATGCTCCATTGTATGAGAATAATGAAGTTCTTTTTGCAGGGAAAAAGTTTCTAAAAGTTCCATATTCTACATTTGATATGAAAATAGAAGGAATTGATGGATTGATTTCTTTACAGATGTTTCATGATACAGATTTTATTATTGATTTTAATAAAAATGAAATTGAATTAACGGATTTTTCAACAAATAAAAATCTAAAATCTTTTGATATTCAATTAAGTACAAACGCTGATAAGTCAATTGATATATTCACTTATATTACTTTAAATGATAAGTATAAAATCCAAGTTTTATTAGATTCTGGCGCTGGGAACAATTCTTATTGGTTAAGCGATAAATTAATTTCAGTATTAGAACTTGATAAAGCTAAATTAGAAGTTAGCGAAAAGAAAAGTGAATTTGATGAAAAACTTACCACAAAATTTTACAGAGGAAATATAAATTCTATTTCTAATCAATATTTTACATTGAAAGATCCGAAAGTTGTTTTTGTAGAAGGATTAATTTATGAAGGAAAAACAAGCATCAATTGGTTTGGGAATAAAATAGGTATTAGTTTAAAAAATAAAAAAATCTATATTCTTGATTGATGATTTAAATTTTTCTTCCATACAATAATAATCGTTTGAATGAATAAATCGCAGGAAATTTGTTGTAATATTCTTTAATTCTAGCTTTAAATTCTGTCGTAAATAATTGTTGTTGTTCTATTGTTAATCGTTCCATATAAGGAATTAGAGCAGAACCAGAAATGAAATTATAAAATTCAGTTTCATCATTTCCATAAAGTGGATAAACTTTCATGCTGATGTTTAAATCTTTCAATCCATTATCAAACATAATTTTTGCATAATCATCTATTGTAAGTAAAGGAGAATCTTGATGAAAATTATTCAAATAATCGACAAATGGTTTTTCTTTAGCTAAATGACTTAAAATAATATTCAATGTATTATCTTTTTGACAAGGCATTTGTACTGCAAATTGGCCATTAGTATTCAATTTTGAGATTAATTTTGGATATAATTTTTCATGATTATCCGACCATTGCAAAGCTGCATTACTAAAAATTAAATCCCAATTCTTTTCAGAATGAGCAAATTCTTCAATCGTTTTTTGTTGAAAACCAAGATTTTGCAAATTAAACTCTTTTGATTTCTCAAGCATTTCTTTTGATGAATCGATTCCTAAAAAGTTCGCATTTTTAAATTTATTGGCAAGAATTGCTGTTTGTTCACCTGTTCCACAACCGAGATCTACACAACTATTCAAATCGTCCGCAGTTATCAAACTCGATAAATCATAAAAAGGTTGATAACGAATATTTTTGAATTGATTATATATTTCAGGATTCCAAGGCATTTTATAAGAGATTTTAATCTGATTAAAGTTAATAAAAAATTACAATATTTAGGATTAATATAAATTTTAACATGAAATTACTTTAAAATTTTGTTTATTTGAATTTTGTAAGAATACTATGAGTCAAGAATTAGAAACAATTGCAGATTATTATAATAAAATTAGTTTAGAACAAGCTAAATTGATGAATTCAGCTAATTTTGAAGATGATAAAGCGCATTTTAATATTTCTTTGCGTAAATATTGTAGCTTCAAAAGTCCATATGGTCGCCGAGATTATTACAAAATAAGTTTGTTGATTGGTGAAGGAATTTTTCGATATGGAAATGAGGAAACCTATATTTCTAAGCCAACGTTATTTCTTCCATCTCCTCATGTTACTTATACTTGGGAATGCAAATCGAGTTTTCAAGAAGGATATTTTTGTTTATTTAATCAACAATTTTTCTCGGAAAACAAAGAATTTGATATCTTCAAAAAAACATCCTTGTTTAAGGATTGGAGTTCTCCTTTTATTGAAATTCCAGAAGAACAATTGCCGTTAATTTTATCTTATTTCGAAGAAATGTATCGTTTGAAACATTCTGAATATCAATTAAGATGTTTTAGTATTCGTAATCATTTAGCAGCAATTTTTCATTATGTTTTAGAACAAAAAATGGAAGAAATAGATTCCGTAAAATTGCCATCGAATGTAAGATTATATAAGAAATTTGATGAATTATTGACTAAACAGTTTCCGCTTGATTCTCCAGCTCATCCATTAGTTTTAAAAACGCCAGCAGATTTTGCAAATCAATTGAATGTTCATGTCAATCATCTTAATTCATCTGTGAAATCTGTAACGAATCAAACAACAACACAAATCATTAAGCAAAAAATTATGGAAGAAGCAAAGAATTTGTTGTTGTACACAGATTGGGATATTGCTCAAGTTGGTTATGCATTGGGTTTTGAGGAACCTGCTCATTTTAATAATTTTTTTAAGAAACATACTTCAACTTCTCCTTTGAAATATAAGCAAGAAAGTTGATTTATTTGATTTTTGTAATTTTTTATTTGTCTTATTTAATTCCATAATTTCACATTCATTCTACTTTTGTATGGTAAAAAAAATGATTTATGTTGAGAGAAGCATCAGATAAGAGAAAAAAAATTGTAAGTATAATTGGTTTCTTTTCGATTCCAATTTCTGGATTTGTAACAGATATTTATTTACCTTCTTTTCCTTCGATGTCAAAAGCCTTGATGGTGAATGAAAGTAGTATACAATTAACGTTGACTTGTTTTTTGTTGAGTTATGGATTGTCACAATTATTTATAGGAAGTATTTTAGATGCAATAGGAAGATATTATCCAAAAATCGTAGCATTAATAGTTGTGTTACTTTCTAGCTTAGTTATCGCAAGTACAAATAGTGTTTTATTGATTTGTATTTTGCGTGTTATTCAGGGAATTTCGGTTGCAATTATTGTAATCGCAACACGAGCTTTGTTTATAGATATTCATAAACCTGAGCAAGCAAAACATTATTTGGGATATTTTACTATAGTTTGGTCTTGTGGACCGATTTTAGCGCCATTTTTAGGAGGTTATTTGGAAAAATTATTCAATTGGCATGCTAATTTTTATTTTTTAGCTATTTATGCTGCAACTATATTAGTGTTTGAGCTAATTTTTAGCGGAGAAAGTATTGCTAAAAAGAATAAACTGAATTTGAAAAGTATGCTTGATACATACAAAATGATGTTACAGAATAAGATGTTTATTTTAGGAATAATGATTCAGGCAGTTGCTTATTCAATTGTGATGATTTTTAATATCATTGGACCTTTTTTAATTGAAAATGTTTATCATTTCAATTCTGTTGTGATTGGTTATTCTACTTTAATTTTAGGATTTTCTTGGATGATTGGTGGATTTATCGGTAAAAAAAGAATGCATCTCGATTTTAATGAAAGTGTAGCTTTACCAGTTATTGTACAATTAAGCTTAATTTCTATTCTGATTATTGCAGGATTTTTTGTTCAAAATTTATATGTTTTATTATTCTTTGCTTTCTTTATTCATATATGTTCTGGGATTTTATTTACATCTTTTTTCACAAGTAGCATGATGACTTTTCCTAATAATTCTGGCGTAGCAGGAGGTTTGATGGGAGGAATGACTTATATACTTACGTCAATTACAAGTTTTATTATCTCTAGTTCAGGAAAAGTTAATACTCAAAATGGTTTAGCTATTCGGTATTTTATTTTTTCGATTCTATTAGCCTTTGTTATTTATATCATGTACCGAGTAAAAAGCTCGAAAAAGAGAATTGCAATAAGATAAAAAAAACGAACATTGTTCGTTTTTTTTTATCTTTATTTATTTCTAAAAAACTGCTTCAGCAACTCTTTTTGTATTGATAGAATTGCTCATTGTATAAAAATGTAAACTTGGAACACCGAAATCAATCAATTCTTTACATTGTTGAATGCACCATTCAATTCCAATTTCTTTAATATGTTCTTTATCTTTTGATTTCAAAACTTCCATTGCTAAATCCTGTGGCAAATCCAAATAAAAATTTTGTGGAATCTTTGTCAGCTGATTAAAAGTTGTCAAAGGTTTAATTCCTGGAATTATAGGAATATTAATGTCCATTTCGCGACATTTATTTACAAAATCAAAATATTTTTGATTATCAAAAAACATTTGTGTTACGATATAATCTGCGCCCAAATCTACTTTCTTTTTCAGATAATGTAAATCCATTGCAAGATTTGGTGATTCATAATGCTTTTCGGGATAACCGGCAACTCCGATACAGAAATTCATAGAATGAGTTTCTTGTAATTCATCATCAAGATAATTTCCTGTATTCAAAGCTGTAATTTGCTCTATTAATTCCGAAGCATAAGCATGTCCGCCAACTTCTGGAACAAAAGATTTTTCCGATTTAATAGCATCTCCACGTAAAACCAAAAGATTATCAATTCCCAAGAAATTTAAATCTATTAGCGCATCTTCTGTATCTTCTTTTGTAAATCCACCACAAATTAAATGAGGAATTGCATCTATTTTATAGTGATTTTGTATTGCAGCGCAAATTGCAACAGTTCCCGGGCGTTTTCTTACTTGATAACGTTTTAATAATCCGTTCTCTTTTTGTTTGTAAATATATTCTTGACGATGATATGTTACATCGATAAAAGCAGGGTTTAGTTCTACTAAAGGATCTAAGGTTTTGAACGTTGCATTGACATCTTGACCTTTTAAAGGAGGTAAAATCTCAACAGAAAACAAAGGTTTTCCATTTGCACGTTCTATATGTTCTATTACTTTCATTCTGTTTTTAATCTTAAAAATTTCGTTAATGAAAATTTATAATTTTTCTTTACTTTTTAATTCTTTTCTATGCTAAATTTGGACTTAACCATCGTTCAGCTTTGTCTAAATCGATTTTTTTGCGCTTAGCAAAATCTTCAATTTGATCCATTTTTATTTTTCCTACTCCAAAATATTTTGCTTCTGGATTTCCGAAATAGTAACCAGAAACAGACGAAACAGGATACATTGCTAAAGAACTTGTTAACTCGATTCCTGCATTTTTTTCGACATCTAATATTTTAAAAATTGTTTGTTTTTCTAAATGATCAGGGCAAGCAGGATAACCAGGAGCAGGACGAATTCCTTTGTATTTTTCGGCGATTAATTCATCATTCGATAATGTTTCATCTTTTCCATATCCCCAAATCTCAGTACGTACATATTTGTGCAAATATTCGGCATAAGCTTCAGCTAAACGATCGGCAATTGCTTTCACCATAATTGAATTGTAATCATCTAAATTTGTTTCGTAAGCTTTGGCTACTTCTTCAATTTCTTGACCAGCAGTTACGGCAAATGCACCGATATAATCTTGTATTTGAGCTTCTTTTGGAGCAATAAAATCAGCAATAGAAATATTTGGTTGTTCTTTCGATTTTTTAGCTTGTTGACGAAGTGTATAAAATTCTTCTATTTTATTATCATTTTCATCAAATAATTCAATCGTGTCATCATTAATTGTATTTGCTTTGAAAAGTCCAAAAACTGCTTTTGGTTTAGCTAAATTTTCAGTTTCAATTTTATTTAACATAGATAAAGCATCAACATATAATTCTTTAGCATTTGTTCCGACAATTTCGTCTTCTAAAATAGCAGGAAATTTTCCGTGTAAATCCCATGTTTTGAAAAATGGTGTCCAATCGATAAAATCTTTTAAATCAGAAACTGTTGCTTTGTGCGTGAAAATTCCTAATTTGTTTGGTTTGAATGGTTTGTTTTCTTCGAAATCTATTTTTAATTTATTTTTTCTTGCATCTTCGATCGATAAATATTCTTTTGATACAGCACGATTTAAGAAACCTTCTCTAATTTTTGTATAATCAGTGGTTGTTTCTGTAAGTAATTCTGATTGTTGATTTCCTATTAATTTTTGACAAATTGTAACAGAACGAGAAGCATCTAAAACATGAATTGCTTTATCATATTCTGGAGCAATTTTCACAGCTGTATGTGCTTTAGAAGTTGTTGCGCCACCAATCATTAAAGGAATATCAAGATTAAGACGTTTCATTTCTTTTGCAACGTGAACCATTTCATCAAGCGAAGGCGTTATCAATCCTGAAAGTCCAATAACATCAACATTATGTTTCTGAGCTTCATCTAAAATTGTTTCCGAAGAAACCATTACACCTAAATCTATAATTTCGAAACCATTACAACTTAAAACGACAGAAACAATATTTTTACCAATATCATGAACATCACCTTTTACAGTTGCCATTAAGATTTTAGAAGGCTCTTTTTCTGTTTTATTTCTAAGTTTTTCTTCTTCTAAAAATGGTGTTAAGTAAGCAACAGATTTTTTCATAACTCGAGCTGATTTCACAACTTGTGGCAAGAACATTTTTCCACTTCCGAATAAATCTCCAACGACATTCATTCCGTCCATTAATGGACCTTCGATAACACGCAAAGGAGAACCAATTTTTTCTAAAGCTTCTGCTGTATCTTCATCAATAAACTCTGTTATTCCTTTTACTAGAGATATTTCAATACGTTTTTCCAAAGGCAATTCACGCCAAGCATCATCTTTCTTTTTTTCTTTTGTAACACCTTTTAGATGTTCTGCAAAATCAATCAAACGCTCTGTTGCATCATCGCGTCTATCTAACAAAACATCTTCAACAAGTTCTAATAAATCTTTTGGAATATCGTCATAAATCTCAATCATTTCTGGATTGACGATTCCCATATCCATTCCGTGCTTTATCGCATGATATAAAAATGCTGTATGCATTGCTTCACGAACAGCATTGTTTCCACGAAAAGAAAATGATACATTCGAAACTCCACCCGAAACTAATGCATGTGGAAGATTTTCTTTGATCCATTTTGTAGCCTCAAAAAAGTCGATTGCATTACGTCGATGTTCGTCCATTCCTGTTGCAACTGGAAAAATATTAACATCAAAAATGATATTTCGTGGATTGAATTTTACTTGATTGACTAAAATATCATATGAACGTTTTACGATTTCTATTCGGCGTTCGTAATTATCAGCTTGACCTTTTTCATCGAAAGCCATAACAACTGTTGCTGCACCATATCGTTTGATTTTCTTTGCATGTTCAATAAACAATTCTTCACCTTCTTTCAATGAAATGGAGTTGACAATTGCTTTACCTTGAACGTTTTTTAAACCAGCTTCGATGATTTCCCATTTCGAAGAATCAATCATGATTGGAACTTTCGAAATATCAGGTTCAGAAGCAACCAAACGCAAAAATTTTACCATAGAAGCAACGCCGTCAAGCATTCCTTCATCCATATTGATGTCGATAATTTGTGCGCCTCCGTCAACTTGATCACGAGCTACTTGAAGAGCTTCTTCAAATTTTTCTTCTTTTATTAATCGTAAGAATTTTTTAGATCCTGTTACATTTGTACGTTCACCAACATTTATGAAGTTAGAATTTTCACGTACAATTAAAGGTTCTAATCCAGAAAGTTGAATTTTTAAGCCTGACATCGTTCACTAATTTTTCGTGGTTCGTATTTCGCTGCTAATTCAGCCATTAATTTGATATGTTCTGGCGTTGTTCCGCAACATCCACCCAAAATATTGACTAATTTTTTATCTAAAAAAGGTTTGATAAAATCTCGCATCATTTCTGGTGTTTCATCATATCCTCCGAAAGCATTTGGTAAACCCGCATTTGGATAAGCACTTACATAAAATGGAGCTTTTTCGGCTAAAACTTCTAAATAAGGAATTAAATCTGTTGCTCCTAAGGCACAATTTAATCCAACAGAAATTAAATCAATATGTTCTAATGAAATAAGGAATGCTTCTGTTGTTTGCCCAGAAAGTGTTCGTCCAGATTTATCTGTAATTGTTCCTGAAGCCATCAATGGAACGTTAATTCCTGTTTTTTCAATTGCATCTTGTATTCCGTAAAATGCCGCTTTAGCATTTAAAGTATCAAAAATTGTTTCGACTAAAAGTGCATCTGCACCAGCTTCTAACATTGTTTTTGCTTGACGATAATAGACATTTGCTAATGTATCGAAATCAACATCTCGGTAACTAGGATTATTAACTTGTGGTGAAATAGAAGCAGTTTTGTTGGTAGGACCTAAAGAACCGACAACTAAACGTGGTTTATCTGGCGTAGAATATTCTTCGCAAGCTTCTTTTGCTAAACGAACTGCTTCGTAATTTAATTCATCAACCAAATCAACCATATCATAATCAACCATTGAAATAATATTGGCATTGAATGTATTTGTTTCAATTAAATCTGCTCCAGCAGCCAAATATTCTTTGTGAATATCTTTTATAATTTGTGGTTGTGTTAAAACTAATAAATCATTATTTCCTTTTAGCGATGTATGAAAATCTTTGAATCGTTCTCCGCGATAATCTTCTTCTTGTAAATTATGCTTCTGAATCATAGTTCCCATTGCGCCATCTAAAATCACGATGCGTTCTTTTAGTATATCGTCTAATTTCATTCTAAATATTTTAAAAACCTTATGGGAAGAATTGTGAAGCAAGTCCTTATCTTTCTCTAATTAGAGTAGGATGTAGCACCCAACTTTACTTTGGGTTGCTAAGATATCGACGGGCCTAATCCCTCCATCTTTCTTCATAAGGTATGAGCAAAATTATCTATTCTTATTAAAATAAAAAAATGATAATGATTAAAATAAATGTTTGTAAAAAAGGAAATAAAAGAAGTTAATCATTATAAATTATGTAATTGTGTTTATTGTTAGAAATGTAGGTTATTTAGAAAAATATCCTATTTAATTTAATAATTTAGGAAATAATATTTTTAAGTTTATTTTATTAAGTTATTATTAGAATAATATTGTAAAATTATCTTCTTTTTAGAGTTTACATAAAAAAAGCTATTTCATTAACTTAGAAATAGCTTTTTTTAATATTTTTTGAAATTAATTGGTTACAATTTCAATTGTTTTTTATGCTTGTTAATAATTCTTTAGAATGCATATCTTAATCCGATTTGAATTTGATACGGGTTTCCAGAGTAAACTGTAGTACCAGCATTTGTATTAATATTATAAACAAATTCTTGTTTATTTGGATCAAAACTTTTTATTGAATAGATGTTTTGTTTTCCTAAGTTTTTAGCGCGTCCCCATTCTTTGTTCATTAAGTTTGCAACGTTAAAAATATCAGTAGAAATTTCAAAACTATGTTTGTTTACAATTTTTATTTTTTTAGATAAACGTAAATCTACATAACCGAAAAATCCGTTAATACCTCCGTTTCTTTCAGCAATTTTACCAAAACTATTTCGGATATATTTTTTTGTACTTTTTTCTACATTAGGATTATCTAAAATTGACTGAATACCATTTTTGATGTAAAGAGGTGTATTAGGATCATTAATATCATATACATAAGCTAAGTCGTTAGAATTAACAAAATCTCCATTCATATTTCCATTTACTCCCAAAGAATATCTTGTTCCTCCAATGGCAGAAAATCTAACTCCTGCATTTATTCCCCAAAAAGTTGGAGTAGTTCCGTAGATAACTACTTTATGACGAAACTGATTGTCAGAATATGTCATTTTACTCAGGTTTCTTGGATCATCATTAACCATTAATGATAATGTAGCAGAGTTGGCAACATTACCATTGAAAGAAGTATTGTCCTTTGTATCGTTCCATGTATAAGAAACTGATAGTTGTCCTTCTTTGTAATAATTCCATGTTCCATCCAACACAAAAGCAAATTGATTAACTTTTCCTTCGCTTACCATTTCTAAGGTACGACCTATTTTATCAGATTTTCTTCCCAACATCCAATCTGTAGCACCATTAGTAGTATTGATAGAATTTGCAGGAACATATACACCACGATTATCTTCTGCTGCAATTCGGAAGAAAGGTTCATCAACCATGTTTCTATCTATGTACATATAGTTATTTCTAGCTAAAGACATGTAAGCGTGAACACCTACTTTGAAACGGTTATTAAAGAAATGAGTAAAAGAAGCATTTGCTTTATAAACTACAGGAACCTTAGCATCAGATGCATTCATATTAATGGTTGAAATCTTAGGAATATTTGGATTGTTGAATAAATCAACTCCTGGAGCAGTCGTAGGATCTTCTCTATAACGAATAAAATTTGGTGTTGGAACTAAATTTCCTTGTACGTCAATAGAAGCAACTTTTGTTCCGTCAAAAACCATATTGTTAATCATTGCATAATTGTTGATGTCTGAGCCAAAAATCCCAGCACCAAAACGGATGATATCTTGTTTATTTTCATTTACATCCCAAGTAAATTGGAAACGAGGTTGAACTTGAAAAGTCTTTAAAACATTATCTGTTCTTAGTCCTAATTCATCATAAACCAATTGATTAAAGTTTCCTTTTTCAAAATAATGAGTGTAATCTAAGCGTAAACCTGTAATTAACTCCAATCCAGGAGCAAGTTTTGTTTGTAGTTGACCATATATTCCTGTAGCTAAAATGTTTTGTTTTACACGATTATCTTTATTTAAATAAACTTCTCTAGCATAACGATAAGGAGTTAAGTTGTCAAAATTATCCAATCCAGTAAAGTAATAACGTCCATTGATTTCACTACCATAAAGAGAATTCATATTTGTGTACATTAAATCAGCTCCTAACGTATAATTTACTTTTTCTGTATTCCAGTAAAGATTATCAGTTACTTGAAAAACATGGTTGTAGAAATTTTCAGGAGAATAACGTTGTCCACCAATTTGAATATTTGTAAAAACATCTTTTCCTCCAACAGAAGATTGAACACGTTCTACAATTGCACGCGGAATATTTGACTGTGGTAATTCTTTATTTGGAGTAGATTCTTCTGCTGTATATAAATGTTGAACTTTTAATTCATTTGTTACTTTTGAATTTATTTTTGTACGTAAACTAGCCATAAAGCTATTATCTACAGATTTTACATCACCAAATACTTCGTATAGATTGATTGTTGTATTATCTCCTAATCCTAAATTGTTTCTATCATTTACGTAATTATTGCGTATAGTCAATAAGTTACTTTCGTTAATTTGCCAATCCAAACGTAAGAATAAAGCATCTGTTCCTCTTTTACGATCAAATTGACCAAACTGTGGTGCCGATGAAACACCATATTTTCTTCTTGCTATATCAACAAAACGATCCAAAGATGTTTGACTTAAATTATATCTTTCTTCATCTTGAAGATTGTGTATATCTGCAATAATTAATGGAGATGAATGCGCTTGATGATCCCAAGCGAAGAAATAATGTAATTTATCTTTGATAATAGGCCCACCTAAAGTGAAACCATATTGATAAGTTGAGAATTTAGAATCTCTCTTATTTGCATTAATATCATATGGACTAGATAACCAATCTGTACGACCAAACATAAATGCACTTCCTGAAAGAGTATTCGTACCAGATTTTGTAACAGTATTAATTGTTCCACCGCCACTTCTTCCATATGTAACATCGTATGCATTTGTCACAACTGAAAATTCACGAACAGATTCCATAGAGATTGCATAAGGACCTCCATTACGATTCGTTGTTCCTCCAGAAGTTGGGTTTTTTGCTGTCATTCCATCAATAGTGAAATTGGTAGATGATGCCAATTGACCAGAAAGATTACTTCCTGAACTTAATGGAGATAAATCTATTAAAGAAGTGAAGTTTCTTCCGTTTACTGGTAAACGTTCAATGTCTTTTGCAGTTACAGAAGTAGAAGATCCAATGTTTTTAATTGTACTTTTTAGTGAGTTTCCTGTAATTTTTACTGCATCTATTTCAATAACATCAGATGAATTAAAATCAAAATCAATTTTAATATCGTCGCCTAGATTTAATTGATATCCATTTTTTATTTGTTCTCCTAATTCATCAGATTGAGCAATAATTGTATAAGGTCCTCCTAATGGCAATTGTTTGAAATAGAATTCTCCCTTTTCGTTTGTCATTGTTGTTGTTGTAAAACCTGTTGATTCATTTTTTACTTCAACTGTAACTGAATGGATTCCTTGTCCATTTTCATTCCTAATTTTTCCAGAGATAGAAGCTTGAGTTCCTTGCCCATAAACACAAATTGTAGATGCTGTTAACATGGCAAGTGTTGTGATTTGTCGTATCATGTAATTTAAATAAGATTGTTATCCTACAAACATAATTTTGCTCTGTAAATTAGACGTTACGATGGAGTTATTGTATTGTTATGAAAGTGTAAAAATTATTAATAAAAAGTTAAATCAAAGCTATATTGTTTAATTTCAAGATCTAATATTATCTTCAATATTTGCTAAATAAAATTATGATTTGTTTTTTAGATTTAAAGATTAAATGTGAAAATAATTTTATTTAAATTATTTTAAAAGAAAATTATTCTAAATAATAATATTAATAACATTATTTATAGAAAATAATAAATAATCGCTGTTAAATAAATTTGGAAATGTTAAATTCTTTCAGTTAAATTTGTCTCCAGAAATAGTTCATTAAAATTTACATTTTATCAAGAAAAGTGGAGGGAAATGGCCCAGAGAAACTTTAGCAACCTGATTCTTAAATCAAGGTGCTAAATCCATCCTTAATCGGAAAGATGAATAAAAACGACTATAAACCAATTATTCAATAATATTACTTATTTTTAAGAATGGTTCAATTGTTTTTATTGCAATTGAACCATTTTTTTCTTCACTTTTCTCTGATAAAAATCAAAAAACAAAAGCATAAAATGAAAAAAATAAATATCGGATTGTTCGGATTTGGAGTTGTAGGAGAAGGAATTTATAAGGTTTTAGAAGAAAAACCACAATTAAATGCAGCGATAAAAAAAATTGTCATTAAAGATGCTTCTAAATCAAGAAATGCTCCGGCTGAATTATTTTCGACAAATGTTGATGATATTTTAAATGATGAAGAAATCAATGTAGTTGTTGAGTTAATTTCGGATGCAGAAGCTGCGCATGATATTATCATTAAGGCTTTTAACAAAGGAAAACATGTTGTGAGTGCGAACAAAAAATTGATTGCAGATCATCATGAAGAATTATTGGATTTGCAAGCGAAAAACAACGTTTCTTTTCTTTATGAAGCTTCTGTTTGTGGTTCGGTTCCGATTATTAGAAATTTAGAAGAATATTTCGATAATGATTTATTGAATTACGTTTCTGGAATTGTAAATGGTACAACAAATTACATTTTGACTAAAATGGCAAATGAAAACGAATCGTACCAAGATGCTTTGAAAGCAGCACAAGAAAGTGGTTTTGCAGAAGCTGATCCAACTGCAGATGTAGAAGGATTTGATTCTGCGAGCAAATTGGCAATTATTACTTTGCATGCTTTTGGTAAAAAGATTGATGTACAAAACGTTATTCGAAAAGGAGTTACTTCGCTAAAAGTTGAAGATTTTAAATACGCTAAAGAAAAAAATTATACAATAAAACTCATAGCAAATTCAAAAATCAATCATCAAACAGGAGAAATAACATCGACAGTTTTACCAACTTTTGTCGATTTGAATAAAACAATTGCTCTTGTAAACAATGAATATAATGGTGTTTTGATTGGAAGTTCGCTTTCGGATGAACAGTTTTTATATGGAAAAGGAGCAGGGCGTTTTCCAACTTCATCAGCTGTTTTGAGTGATATTTCTGCTTTGAGATATGATTATAAATATTCGATTCGAAAATATGAAAATAAGGAAGAAGGAACATTTAATGAAACAGGAAAAAAGCGAATTTATATCGGTTTCGAAAATCAAACAGATGATGTTTCAAATGTTTTTGATGAAATAGAAGAACGTTATCAAAGTAAAAACTATAATCATATTATTGGTTTGATTGATATAGAAAAACTTAAAAAAGAAGAAATTATTGAGAATCCAAAACTTTCAATAATTGCATTTGAGTAAAATTTTGTGATAAAAAAGCCTCAATGTTAATTGAGGCTTTTTATAAAATCTAAAAATTAAGGTTTTTGAAGGTACTTTTTCAATAAAAGTTTGAGTGGTTTATTTTTAATTAATCCATTATATGTCATTTCAATCTTGAAATCTTCTGAGATTAAAACCCAATAAGGATAACTGATTTGTTCATTTTGATCGATAAATTCTTCTAAAAAAGAATGAATTTTTCCATTTGATTTGGGTTCATATTCTTTGTTCAAAAAAATGATTGATTTTTTTGTTTCTGCATCAAATTCAATAAAATAAATCTCATTATCTAAAAGTTGAAGCAATTCATCATCTTTTTTTATTTGTTTCTTTTGAATCATACAGTAACTGCACCAATTTGTAGAAAAATAAAGCAAAATAGGTTTAGGTTTTTTATTAAAATCAGCGTTAAACTTTTCTAATGTAATTTGTGCATTAAGCGTTAATGAGGATAAAAAGAATATGAAATACCAAATTTTCATTAACGTAAATTGTATCGAATTCCAATAAAACCTCTCGTTCCTTGCATTGCTGTATAGCTGTAATCATTCGGTTCGAAAATAACATCATTTCTTCCTTTCGGAGGTTTAACGCTATTTCCTGGTTCTCCAAACGGATCCCACCAACGCGCAATAACATCGCCTTTTGGTAAAACATTGAAGATATTTTTGATTCCGCCATATATTTCAATATTATTTTTAAATGATTTGGTAAGTTGAATATTAGCAATAAAAGTTGGTTTAGAATATTCTGGACGATAATCGTTTTCTACTCGAGGTAATTTCATTTTATCATTGTAATTCGCCGTAAAATCCATTGCGAAACCTTTTTTGAAAGTATAACTTGCTAAGAAATTTCCAGACCATTTTGGAGCATGATATTGTACTTCTTTTTCTCCATTTTCTCTTTTGTAAACATCCATATAAGTTGCACCAAGCATAACTTTTAGTGGAAAATCGAAAGTTGCATCTATATTTAAAGATAAACCTTTAGAAATAGCATGTCCATCTAAATTATCATAAATAATTTTTGTTTCGTCTGTATCTGTATCAGCAATAATTTTATTTGTAAAATAAGAATAGAATGTTGTAAAATCAAAGTTTAAAGCAGCAAATGAAATTGGTAATTTAAAAACATAATTGATGTTTCCATTATAGGATTTTTCAGGTTTTAATTCATGTTCAAACACCACTTGTCTTGCTCCAGTAAGAGCGCGATGATCTTCCGTAAAAACATTTACAACTCGAAATCCTGTACCAAAACTTGCTCTTAAAGTATGATGAGAAGAAGGTGAAAATTTGTAAGCTATTCTTGGTGAATGAATCCCTTTGTGTGTTTTATCATAATCGAATCGATAACCAACTAAAAGTTTATTTTCTTTATTTAATGTCCATTCATCTTGTACAAAAACCCCAGGAATAGGAGTGTTCATTGGGTTATTTTTGATTAGGTTATTATCTTCATCATATTCGCCAGTTCCTCTTGTATTGTCATCGTAATATGTATATTTAAAAGAAGATCCTAAAAGCAAACTATGTTTTCCTATTATTTTATCCCAATATGCTTGAGCAAATATAACTTGTTGTTTTCCTTGATAAGATTCTGTACCATAAAATGAATTTTGTTGATGAAAATTATAAGAAAATTGAGTCATAATTTTTTCTTTGAAAGGCAATTGATACATTCCTATTGCTTCAACACGATTTGTCATAATACTTTCAGCATAAACTTCATCGTCTCCTCGGTGAAGTTTTCGTTTCCAATTCATTTGTCCTCCCCATCTGTCTTCGTATAAATAACGTAATGCAACCGATGCAGCTCTATTTTCTTTGCGTTCAAAATCAAATTTGTTGAATAATGTTATACGATCTTGTAATGTTACATCTGTAAAACCATCATTGTTCTTATCTTTTTTATTACCATATTTGAAGTAATTAAAGCCAAATAAACTATTTACATTTTTTCCTAATTTGTATTTATATCCTCCATCAAGATTTGTTTCCAGCCAAGTTGTGGTAAAAGCATCTAATGATAATTTTGGAGCAGATTTAGGTGATTTCGTAATTACATTAATTATTCCACCCATTGCTTCTGTTCCATAAAGAGAAGAAGCAGGTCCTTTCACAACTTCTATTCGTTCTACTAAAGAATTTGGAATTCCACTCAATCCATAAACGGTTGATAAAGAAGAAACAATCGGCATTCCATCAATCAAAATCATAGTATACGGACCTTCCATTCCGTTGATATGAATATCTCCTGTATTACAAACATTACAATTTAATTGAGGTTGAACACCATTTATCAATTGTACAGCATCAAATAATGATGGAGTTGGATTTTTTTGAAAAAATTTTGGCGTGTAGATTTCTATTGGAACAGGACTTTCCGATTTTTTTACAGCTTTCATTGTTCCTGTAACAACAATTTCATCCAAATTTTCAGATGAATCTTTTTCATTAATGCTATCTTTTTGTTCTTGTGCATTGGATAGAATAGAAGTAAGGGCAATAATTAAATAAAGTTTTGTTTTCATTATATAAAATAAATTTCTTTTAAATTTAAAAGTTAGGCAAATCTAACAATAATATTTTAAAATAAAACTTTTGTGTATAAATAAATCTTTCAACTATATTTGTTCTTATGAATTCACTGGTCGAAGAAAATTATTTGAAAGCACTATTTCATTTATCAAAAAATGGTAATGGAGAAGTAAACGTGAAAGATTTGAGTAAGCATTTAGAAATAAAAATGCCTACTGTAAATAGTATGATGAAAAAACTAGCTGAAAAAGATTTAGTTATTTACGAATCCTATAAACCTCTTCGTTTGTCGGATAAAGGGAGACTAAAAGCATCTTTAATCGTAAGAAAACATCGTTTAACTGAAATGTTTTTAGTAGAAAAAATGGGATTCGGTTGGGAACAAGTTCATGAAATTGCGGAGCAAATAGAACATATTCAAAGTCCTATTTTTTTCGATAAAATGGATGAATTATTAAATTACCCAAAACTAGATCCGCATGGTTCACCAATTCCTGATAAGGATGGAAAATTTGATCAAGTGAATTATAAGAAGTTATCAGAATTTCGACAAGGAGATCTAGTTGAGATTTGTGCTGTAACTGGTTCTTCTGATGAATTTTTAAAATATTTGAATTCTAAGAATATTCAATTAAATGATAAAATAAAAATTATTTCTGTAGAAGATTTTGATGGTACAATGACTGTAGAATTTGTTGATACTAAAATAAATGAAACGTTTAGTAGTCACGTAACATCGAGGTTATTAGGTAAATAAAAATATAAAAATAATCAAAAAAGAGCAAGTTATTAAACTTGCTCTTTTTTGATTATTCAGCTTTACCTTTTATTCTAAAAATTTTACGAGATGAAGCAGGGTCATTTGATGAAATGGTTACAGATTTATTGAAATCTCCTGCAATAGCTCCACTTGAGTACTTAACTGTAATATCAGCAGAACTTCCTGGTGCAATAGGAGTTTTAGGATATTCAGGTACTGTACAACCACAAGAACCGACAACACTTTTAAGTATTAAAGGTTTATCTCCTGTATTCGTAACTTTTATTTTAGAAGTTACTTCTGTATTCAACTTTATATTTCCAAATTGAATTTCTTCTTTTTCTAAACTAAGTGTTTGTGCAAATAAACTTGAAAAGCCTAAAGCAAAAACGCCTATAAACATTAATTTTTTCATGATGATAATTAGTTTATATTCAAATGTACAAAAGAATTTGATTTAAATAAAATCATACGATGTTTTAATACAAATAATGTTCCAAGATAAGCTTATATTAAATTTTAATAAACTAGGCAGTTTAAGAGAGATTATGTAAATTTGCCCAAATTTGTTTTTAAGTCATAAATAAATAATGGAAATCGCATCAAAATATACGCCTACAGAGGTTGAAGGAAAATGGTATGAATACTGGATGGAGAAAAAATATTTTAAATCTACTCCAGATCAAAGAAAAGCTTATACAATTGTAATACCACCACCAAACGTCACAGGAGTCTTGCACATGGGACACATGTTGAATAATACAATTCAAGATGTGTTGATTCGTCGTGCTCGTATGAGAGGATATAATGCATGTTGGGTGCCAGGAACAGACCATGCTTCAATTGCTACTGAAGCAAAAGTTGTTGCGAAATTAAAAGAAGAAGGTGTTTCTAAATTTGATATTGGTAGAGAAGAATTCCTTAATCACGCTTGGGATTGGACACATAAACATGGTGGAATTATCTTAGATCAATTAAAGAAATTAGGTGCTTCTTGTGATTGGGATCGTACAAAATTTACAATGGATCCAGATTTATCAGAATCTGTACAACGTGTTTTTGTTGATTTATATAATAAAGGATTAATTTACCGCGGATATCGTATGGTGAATTGGGATCCAGAAGCGAAAACAAATATTTCTGATGAAGAAGTTATTTATAAAGAGAAAAATGGAAAATTATTCTATTTAAAATATCAAGTTGTAGGTTCACATAAATATATTGTTGTTGCTACAACTCGTCCCGAAACTATTTTTGGAGATACTGCAGTATGTATTAATCCAAACGATGAACGTTATCAATGGCTAAAAGGTCAAAAAGTAATTGTTCCTATTGTTGGTCGTGAAATAAACATTATCGAAGATGAATATGTTGATTTAGAATTCGGTACAGGATGTCTAAAAGTAACACCAGCCCATGATACAAATGATTATGAATTAGGTAAAAAACATAATTTAGAATTCATTGATATCTTTACTGATGATGCAAAATTGAACGATTATGGAATGCAATATGCAGGAATGGATCGTTTCAAAGTTCGCAAAGAAATCGAAAAAGAATTAGAAGAAAAAGGTTTACTTGAAAAAGTAGAAGATTATAAAAATAATGTAGGAACATCTGAAAGAACAGGAGTTGTTATTGAACCAAAAATTTCAAATCAATGGTTCTTGAAAATGACAGATTTAGCAAAACCTGCATTAGACAATGTAATGAACGATACTATTAAATTTCATCCTGCGAAATTTAAAAATACGTATCGTAATTGGATGGAAAATGTAACTGATTGGAACATTTCGCGCCAATTATGGTGGGGACACCAAATTCCAGCATTTTTCTATGGAGATGGAAACGAAGATTTCGTTGTTGCTTTAACAAAAGAAGAAGCTTTACCATTAGCACAAGAAAAAACAGGAAATGCAAATTTAACAATTGAAGATTTACATCAAGATGAAGATGCTTTAGATACTTGGTTTTCTTCTTGGTTATGGCCAATTTCAGTTTTCAATGGAATTAATGAACCAGAAAACGAGGAAATCAACTATTATTATCCAACACAAGATTTAGTAACAGGACCAGATATTATTTTCTTCTGGGTTGCTCGTATGATTGTAGCTGGATATGAATATCGTGATCAATTACCTTTCGAAAATGTATATTTTACAGGAATTGTTCGTGATAAACAAGGACGTAAAATGTCAAAATCATTAGGAAATTCTCCAGATCCTATCGAATTGATGAATGAATATGGCGCAGATGCAACACGTATGGGAATGTTGTTAACAGCTCCTGCTGGTAACGATTTACCTTTCGATGTTGATTTGTGTTTACAAGGACGTAATTTTGCCAATAAAATTTGGAATGCTTTCCGCTTAATCAAAGGATGGGAAGTAAAAGAAGATTTAGAACAAACTTCTGCTCAAGCTAAAGCAGTTGAATGGTTCGAAAATAAATTCCAACAAACATTAACAGATATCGAGCATAACTACGATCAATATCGTTTATCAGATTCGTTAATGGCAATTTACAAATTAATTTGGGACGATTTCTGTTCTTGGTATTTAGAAGCGATAAAACCAACTTTTGGAGAACCAATTGATGCTAAAACATACAAAGCAACTATTACATATTTAGAAAATGTATTAAAAGTTTTACATCCATTTATGCCTTTCTTAACAGAAGAAATTTGGCATTTAATCGCTGAAAGAACTGATGAAGAAGCATTAATTATTTCTAAATATCCAGAAGTTTCTTCTTTCAATGAAGAAATTATTAAAAATTTCGAAAATACAAAAGAAGCAACAACAGCAATTCGTGGTTTACGTTCAGAAAAAGGAATGTCACCAAAAGAAGCTTTAGAAGTTTTTGCTGATGCACAAGCAGCGAATGAAATTTATGTTGATGTATTTTCTAAATTAGGGAATGTATCTAATTTCAATACAGGAGATAAACCAGAAAAAGGTTTTGCTTTCCGTGTTGGTACATTAGAATTCATGGTTCCAATGTCAGATAATATCGATATCGAAGCAGAACGTGAGAAATTACAAAAAGAATTAGAATATAATCAAGGATTTTTAAATTCTGTTCGTAAAAAATTATCAAACGAAAAATTTGTTGCTGGAGCGCCAGAACAAGTTATCAATGCAGAACGTAAAAAAGAAGCAGATGCTTTAGCGAAGATTACTCAAATTGAAGAGCAATTAGCAGCTTTGTAATTTTTTATTAAAATAAGATTTTTAAAACCACTTCAAATTCGAAGTGGTTTTTTTGTTAGTTATAATGATATATTAAAGCAGAATATTACTATTTTCAATAATATATTTGAAGAAAAAAAGTAGTTTATCATTAATTTATAATTAGAATATAATTCTAAATCAAAAATATCAAATAAGAATCCTTAAATTTGCAGACTTTTATGATGAATCAGAATAAAAATAAATGCAATATATAGAACTACTTTTAATCGGAATTTTTACAGCTTTTATAGGATCATCCATTCCAGGATTGTTGAATATGACTGTGGTGAAAATTGGTAAACAAGAAGGCGTAAAAAGTGCATATACTTTTATCTCTGGAACTACGATTACGATTGGTATTCAAGTTTTTTTAGCAATATTTTTAGCAAAATTTATTGATTTTAATGAAAAGGTAACTCAAATTTTCAGAGAAATTGGATTAGCTGTTTTTGTAATCATTACAATTTATTTCCTGTTTTTTGCCAAAAAACAAGATCAAAAAAAGGAAAATAAAAAACTAAAACAACAAGGCGATGTAAAACAAAAAAATAAATTCATGTATGGACTATTATTATCAGCGGTTAATATATTTCCAATACCATTTTATGTTTTTTTGAGCGCGACTTTAGTTTCATATAACATCTCAGTTTTTGGCCAACCAAATAGTTCAATTTTTGCTTTGGGAGTTGTGATTGGCTCGATAATGATTTTTGGATTATATCTGAAATTTTTCAATTCAAAATCCGAAGAAGATTCGTTTATTCTAAAGAATATCAATTATGTAATAGGAGGAATAACAAGTGTCATTTCTCTATTGACGATTTATCAACTTTTTCAATAAAAAATTAATTCAAATTTGATTTTGGATGAGCGTATTTAATCAGATATTGCATAACATCGTCACATTCTTTTCCTTCTAAAATATAACTCAAAATATCTTCTATTAATTCATCAATAATTTGAGGATTAAATTCAAATTTTTTAGCCAGATCAATACAAATTGCCTTTTCATTTTGATGAATATTCAAATCAATAACCATTAGCAAAACAGCATCATATAACAAAGAAAGTCGGTCTGTAAATGTTTTAGGTAAAGAAAAATCAAACTTTGTATTGTTATTCAAAATCAAACTTACATCTTTTGCGGAAAGTTTATGAAATTTTGCAATGTCAGAAATAATTTGAATTTCCTTTTCATTCAAATTTCCGTCACTTTTACCAATAATAAATAAATTTTTGATGTGATTTAATTTATCAATCAAAGTAAGACTATTTCTCATTTTGGATTTTTTTGTGGTTTAAAAATACTTAAAAAATATTAGTCTGTTAACAGTTCAAAATTTTTAAAACTTTATAGTTTAAACGTAAATAAAAGAGATTTATGATAATAGAAGAAGAGAAAATATGAAATTATAAAAATCTTATTGTTTCTACAATTTTATAACTTAAAGATAATTTATTTTTTTAGAAATATTTTTAATATCTCGCTTCAACGTTTTAGTTTTATATTTGTTTTATACAATAATCAACGTTATTTTTGTAGGTAAATCTTATCGAATTGTTATCAAAAAAGACAAAATACGGACTAAAAGCAATGGCTCACTTGGCCAGACAAGAAAGTAATAAACCAGTTTTAATTGGACAGATTTCTGAAACAGAAGTTATTCCGAAAAAATTTCTAGAAGCTATTTTGTTGGATTTAAAAAAGTTAGGTTTTGTTAATTCAAAGCAAGGAAAAGGAGGAGGATATTATTTAGCTCGCGATGCAAAAGATATAAGTTTAGCTTCTTTGATTCGTGTTTTAGAAGGTCCAATCGCACTTTTGCCTTGTGTGAGTAAAAATTACTATGAAAAATGTGATGATTGTCCTAACGAAGGAGTTTGTACATTGAACAAAGTAATGGTTGAATTGAGAGATTCGACTTTAGAAATTCTTGAAAATAAATCTTTAGAAAGTTTAAAATAAATCTTCAGCCTGAGTTTTTCAGGCTTTTTTATTGGGAAATTTTATAAGAACAATGAAAAAAAGTATAACTCTTTTTCAAGAATTCTTTCTAATTTCGAACATTTGAATTTCATGAAAAACAAATCAATACAACAAGAGTTTAAGGAACTTTTAGAGCAACATTCTTTTTCTACACATCGTTATTTATTAGCAATTAGTGGAGGAATTGATAGTATGGTTTTGTTGGATTTATTCCGTCAAACTTCTTCTAATTTTCAAGTTGCGCATTGCAATTTTCAGTTGCGAGGAGAAGATGCAAATGGAGATGAAATGTTTGTAAGAGAATATTGTGGAAAATATAATATTCCATTTCATTCAGTTCGTTTTGATGTTGCTGCTTATCAAAAAACAGGAAATTATTCGGTAGAAATGGCTTGTCGCAATTTGCGTTATGATTGGTTTGAACAAATTCAACAACAAAATCATTTGGATGTTTTGGTAACCGCTCATCATTTGGATGATAATATCGAAACTTTTTTGATTAATCTTTCTAGAGGAACAGGATTGAAAGGTTTGGTTGGAATGCAAATAGATAATGGAAAAATATTTCGTCCGCTTTTAAATTTTACAAAAAATGATTTGCTGAATTACGCAAAATCAAATGAGATAAAATGGCGAGAAGACGATTCGAATGCAACGGATGAATATACCAGAAATAAGATTCGACATCATATAACACCAATTTTAAAAGAACTTCATCCAAAGTTTGATGAGAATTTTTTGTCGAGTTTAAATCATATCAGCGATAATTATCAAATTATACAAAATAAAGTCGAAGAAATTAGAAGTAATTTATTTTCAGGTGATAATCCAATTAAAATTGAAATATCAGCCTTGAAAAAACTTCAACCTTTAGAAACTTTTTTACATTATTTGTTCGAAAAATATGGATTTTATTCGAGTAAAGAAATTTTAAAATTTCTAGATGCAGATACAGGAAGAGAAATAAAATCAGCAACTTATCGATTAATTAAAAATCGAGAAAATTTGTTGTTAGAAAAAATCAAACATGAAAATGATGATGAATTAACGATTTTTGGGGAGTTAATTGAAATCAATTCGTTAAATTTGAAGTTCGTGAAATCGAAAAATCCTGACGAAAATGCTACTGAAATAGTAGACTTTACAACAATTTTATTTCCGCTTAAACTTAGAAAAGTGAAGGAGGGAGATTTCTTTTATCCAATTGGAATGAAAGGTCAAAAAAAATTGTTGAGCAAGTTTATGAAAGATCTGAAACTTTCTAAGTTAGAAAAAGAGAAAGTTTTGTTGCTTTGTGACCAAAAAGATCAAATTATTTGGGTAGTAAATTATCGTTTGGATGAACGTTTTAAAACGACAGAAACAAGTAAAAACTTTTTAAACATTACAGTATGTTAAAGAAACTTTGGATACTTTTTTTGTTTCCAATTTTAATCAACGCACAATTATTTAGTCCTGCAAAATGGTCGAGTTCGGTGAAGGAGGTTGGGCAAAATGAGTTTGAAATCGAGGTAACAGGAAAAATTGATAAAGGTTGGCATCTTTATTCAATGAAACATCCTGATGGAGGAATTGGTATTCCGGCAAGTGCATCATTTAAGCCAGCTGCAAATGCAAAATTAATTAACGGAACAAGAGAAGTTGGAAAACGTATAGATAAATACAGCCAAATTTTTGAACAAGATGAAAAATATTACGAAAATCAAGTAAAATTTGTTCAAAAAGTAAAAGTTTCAGGAGATAAACCTACAAATGTTTCTTACACAATTGAATTTCAAATGTGTGATGCAGAACGTTGTTTGCCTCCAGATGAAACTAGCGGAACAATAAAATTGACTCCTTCTGCTAAAGTTGAAGAAACGAAGGAAGATGTAAAACCAGAAGAAGTTAAGCAAGCAAAAGATTCTGTTGTCGTAAACGAAATCGCTCAAGATTCTGTACATCAAGATTCAGCAGCAGTTGTTACAACAACACAACAAGATACGATTAAGAAAGTCGATAATTCATTATTAGCAGATAATGAGAAAAAAGATAATAGTTTATTGAAAATATTTTCTTTAGGATTTTTAGGAGGATTAGCTGCATTATTAATGCCTTGTATTTTCCCTATGATTCCTTTGACTGTAAGTATGTTTACAAAACAAAGTAAATCGAAAGGAGAAGGAGTTGGAAAAGCCTTTGTTTATGGTTTATCAATTATTATAATTTATGTTGCATTAGGTTTATTAGCGACTTTAATTTTTGGACCTTCTGTTCTAAATGAAATGTCAACGAATCCTTGGGTTAACTTAGCATTTTTTGCAATTTTTATTGTATTTGCAATTTCATTTTTCGGTGCTTTTGAACTAACATTACCAAGTAAATGGATTAATGCAGCAGATAAAGGAGCAGATAAAGGAGGATTAATCGGAATCTTCTTTATGGCATTCACATTAGCTTTAGTTTCATTCTCTTGTACAGGACCAATTATTGGTTCGTTATTAGTACAAGCAACACAAGGAGGAAACTATTATTCTTTAATGGTAGGAATGTTTGGTTTTTCCTTAGCATTAGCCATTCCATTTACATTATTTGCAATGTTCCCAGGTTGGTTAAATTCAATGCCAAAATCTGGCGGATGGTTAAATACAATCAAAGTTTCATTAGGATTTATTGAATTAGCTTTTGCTTTAAAATTCTTATCAAATGCAGATTTAGTTTGGCAAATGAATTGGTTACCAAGAGAAATTTTCTTAGCATTTTGGATTGCGATTTTCTTCTTCTTAGGTTTATATCTTTTAGGTAAATTTAGATTAGAATTAGATTCGCCTGTACAAACAATTGGCGTTCCGAGAATGTTATTTGCATTAGTTTCAATAACATTTGCTATTTATATGATTCCAGGTTTATGGGGAGGACCATTAAAATTATTAAGTGGTTTAACACCGCCAATGACATATTCCGAAGCTCCGCGTGGTTTTCACGAAGGTATTGGAGGACAAATAACAGCTAAATTTGATGATCCGAATATGGTTGCAGGACCACATGGAATTCCTGCTTTCAAAGATTTTGATGAAGCTGCAACATATGCAACGAAAGTTGGTAAACCAATGTTGTTAGATTTTACAGGACATGCGTGTGCAAATTGCCGTAAAGTTGAAGAACGTGTTTGGAGCGACGAGCGTGTAAAGAAAATATTGGCTGAAGATGTTGTTTTAGTTTCATTGTATGTTGATGAAGCAAAAGAATTACCAGAAGATCAAAAAGTATATTCAAAAGCATTAGATCGCAACTTAAAAACAGTTGGTAATAAATGGACATCTTTCGAGATTGAACATTTTCAGGCAAATGCTCAACCTTATTATATTTTGGTTGATAAAGATTTAAAACGTTTTTCTAAACCTTTGGAAGCTGAGCTTAATGTAGAAGTTTACTTAAAATGGTTGCAAGACGGAATTGCAAAGTACAAAGCAAAATAATAAAGCATAAAAAAAGATTCTGAATAATTTCAGAATCTTTTTTTATTTAAAAAGTGAAAATAGTTTAATTACATATTTTCTAACATCATGATGATTTCACTTTCTATGCGCTGCATTATTTCTGGAGAAATCTCGATTTGATGTTCTACATTTTCAATCGTTTTATATTTTAATTCTCCTGTTTTCAAATTCAAATTATATTCAATTTGTCCTTCCCAAGAATTACTCGATTCATAAAATGAAATGATTTCGAAAGGCAATCTTGGCAAAAGATCACCAAAATGTTCATCTAATTTATTTCGATTTTCTTGATTAATAGTTAGTTTTTCCATCCTTTTATAATCATTGCATTTGCGGCAGTTTCGTAAAAAATAATCGCTAAAAGTTGTAGAAATTCAGCATGATTTAGTTTTCCATCGACTACTTCATCAATTGATGTTTCATAATATTCTTCAATTGTTTTGGTCATCAAAGCTTTGAAATTTTCTAATGGAATATTTTGATCTTTTAATTCTTTTAATAAATAATTATCCGAAGCTAAAAAGTCAGGGCGAGTTCCAAAAATAGGAGATTTACGAATATTTAGCGCATTATGAAAAGTTTGCGAAATCAAAACTCCACGTTCCAATTCTTCGAATTCCCAACCTTTACGAACTCTTCTCGGATTATTTTCATAGAAAATATGATTGTGAAAAGCATGAATATGTTTCGCAATATCTGTATTAGTATGCAAATAAAGAAACTGCAAAATAGAACTAAACAAATGATTCGCATTTAGATTTGCAGGATAATATGTATACAATAATGGATAATGAAACAAAGTTGTGTACAATGGAGAAAAACTATCAATAATGTTTAAATTCAGCACATTTATTCCTTCGAAATCTAGTTTTTGATTTGTTTGATAATAATTAATTCCCGCCAAATAAATATCATCATAACTCAAATCAAACTGATTTAGATATGCTCCAATTTGTTTGAAAAAAGATGTATTTAGATTATGATTTGTAATTAATTTATATGGTTTTCCTTCGAATTCTGGAATGAAATCTATCTTAAACTCTGACTTTAATTCATCTTTGATAACTTTATCAAAATCAAATGATTTCTTTCTTATTATATTAACGTAAATTTCGTTGTAAGTATAAATAATTTGTTTAATTGGTGTTGTATCCAAAGCTTCAAAAGGATTGATATCTGTATTTGGCGAAGCGTATAATGTAAACAAACGACGAAATTCTTGCTGAATTTTTTCTTCTTCCGCAAACATATTCATCAATTGATTAGTATTTGCAGCAATAATACTTTCTCCCAAAAAGAATAAAATACCAGCTTTTAAATCTTCATCAAAACCACATCTTTCTAGGGTTTGATCAAAATAAGTTTTGAATGGATGTTCAGGATTTTGGCTCATATCGAATAAATTTATTTTATCTTTAAAAAAGTAAAAGTATTCATTTTTTGAAGATTTGAAATGAAAAAACCTCTGCAAATGAGAGGTTTTTAAAATTTATTTTAGTGAATATGTTTAACGTATTAAAATTCAACTGTTGAAGAATTCAATCCAGAAAAACCATCAGCTGGCATTTCATCAATTGCTTTTATATCTTCTTGGTTCAAATTAAAGTTTGTAGAAGATAAATTCGCTTCAATATTTTTTTCTGAAGAGGAGCGAGGAAGTGGTAAAATATCTTTTGCTAAACAATAATTAATACAAATTTGACCAACCGAAACATTGTATTTATCAGCTAAAGAAACGATTAATTCGTTTTCCAAAATTCTTCCAGAGCCTAAAGGGCTCCAAGCTTCGATTAATAGATTGTGTTGTTTACAAAAATCCACTAATTCTGGCTGAGAATGACCTGGATGAAACTCAATTTGATTGACCATAGGTTTTATTTCAGCTGTTTCCAACAAAGCTTCCAAATGATTGATATTAAAATTACTAACACCAATTGCTTTTGCTTTTCCAGATTTGTAGATTTCTTCTAAAGCACGCCAAGTTCCTTCATTTTGTTCTTTCCAATTTTCTGGAAATTGAGTTTCGTTTGCTGGCCAATGAATTAAATATAAATCCAAATAATCAGTTTGTAAATCTGCTAAAGTTTGCTCAAATGCAGCCATTGCTTTTTCGTAACCACGCTCTGTATTCCAACATTTAGAAGTAATAAATAATTTATTACGTTCTATGTTTTCAGCCTTCAAAACATCTCCAATTTCTTTTTCGTTTTTGTAAATTGCTGCTGTGTCAATATGTGTATATCCTTTTGCTAAAGCTATTTTAAGAGGTTCTATAACTTTTTCACCTTCCAATAACCATGTTCCGAATCCAATTGCAGGAATTTCGATTCCGTTTGATAGTTTAAAGTTTTTCATTTTTTAGAAATTTATATCTTCAAATTTATCTTAAAACAATCAATTTCAATAATTAGTTGACGTTAATTCTTATGTTAAAACTCATTTATAGAAATCTTAAATTTAATTGTTTGTTTATAAAATAGTTCTATATTTATTCTTGAAAAGTGATAGAAAAAAATTATTGAAATGGCACAATTTACAGGTACGATTGAGGATTTTATGAATACACATGAAGAATTTATAAATGATTTGATTCTGAAAAAAATCAATAAACAAGTTGTATTAGATATTGAAGAAGTGAAAGATATTCACCAAAATGAATTGATTCAACAAAAATTAGATGATTTAAAAGAACATATCGCAGATTTGTTCGAAAATGAATTTGGTGATTGGGAAATTACAATGGATTTAGAATCTTTTGAGCAAGAATTCGAACAACATTTCCATATTTCGAAACAAGAATTGGATGATCATGTTTTATTAAAATAGGAGATTAAAGAATAATGTTCACAACATTTAAACCTAATAACAAAATACTAAAAAAGTATATTGATTATTATTATGTTGATATTAAACATGATAATACATTAACTGTATATGATTGTTTTCCACATTATAATAATACGATTTCTGTTTATAAATCTCATCAATACATAAAGGGGAATTCTGTTTACAAAGAAAATAGTGTTCCTCTTCAAATTTTTACTCCTATACGAACAGACGTTTTACATGTTCAACAAATTGGTTCTGTTGAGCGTTTTGTGATTGTTTTTAAGCCTTTTGGGATTAATCAATTTCTGAATAATATAGATTTTTCAAGTATTATAGATGATTTAAATTTTTTTGATAATAAAGAATGTAATCATTTATTTAATCATCTAAAATCTGAAGAATTTATTCCAATAATTGAATCTATTTTATTGAATAAAATGACTAGAATTGAAAATGTAATTATAGAAAATTCAATAGATTATATTTTTAAACATTATGATGAATTTACAGTTAGTCAACTTGCTGATTATTTGGGTTTTAGTCGGAAACATATCAATCGAGTTTTCAAAGAAAATATTGGAGTTTCGATTAAAAATTTTCATGAAATAGTTTTATTTAGAAAAACTGTTGAAGAGAAATTGTTACATAATCCTGATGAGACATTTACCTCGATTGCTCATAAATTAAACTTTACGGATCAATCTCATTTTAATAGATTATACAAAAAATTTGTTTCAGAATCTCCTAATCAATTTTATAAAAATGGAGAATTAATAGGAGAACAAGATACTTTTTGAAGATTCCATAAAAATTAAAATGTCCCAATTTTACAAGTTTTTAATATTTATTGGTTTTATTTTTATACAAAATTCAATCAATGAAAAATTATTTCTTTCTTACTATCGTACTTTTATCCTCACAAATTTTTAGCCAAGAAACTTATTCGAATCTAATATCGAAAGCAGAAAAATTAGTCGAAGAAAATAAAAAGGATTTAGCTTTAGATTATTATACAAAGGCATTTAATCTACATAATGATAGTATTAATAGTTTTGATTTATATGATGCAGCTGAACTTTCTAATGAAATTAATCAAACTCCTAAATCTTTTTATTTTTTAGAAAAACTTGTTAAGAAAAACTCAAAACCTTTTCCTGGTTGGTATTTTATTTTAGATAAAGATTCGAAAGTAAAATTCAAAAATTTATTATCTGATAAACGTTGGTTGAATTTAGTAGAAACTTCAAATAAAATATCTAAAAAATTTTATGATAGTATTCAATTGACAAATGATGAATTTTTTATTACTAAGAATACAAATCATGTCGAAATTAAAGATAAGAAACAACTTTATAAAAGTTTAAGAAATTCTTCATCCTTCTTATCAAAGAAAGAACAAAATTATTCTATTTTTTTTCCTCTCAATGATACTTTAAAATCTTCATATTTTATTCATTTACCTAAAAATTATAATCCAGAGAGAAAATATCCAATGCTTATTTTTCTTCACGGAGCTGTTAATTATAGTGAGTTAACAATGTTTTCTACAGATAATAATTTAAAAGGTTGGAATAGATTTTATACTAAATATGCTAATCAAAATGATGTTATTTTAGTATTTCCTCTCGCTGATAAACGTTATAATTGGATGACAGAAAAAGGATTTTATATGGTTCCAGAAATTATTCGTCAAATAAAATCAACAATTAATGTCGATGATAATAAAGTCTTTTTAACTGGACATTCTAATGGAGCAACAGGTTCGTTTAATTATTTAGTGAAACAACCTACTTATTTTGCTGGTTTTTATGGTTTCAATACACAGCCAATTGTAAGAACAGGAGGAACGTTTATTCAAAATGCATTGAATCGTTCTTTTATAAATTTTTCAACAGATTTAGATTATTATTTTCCACCAAAAGCGAATGATGATTTAACTGTTTTGATGCAATCATTAAACATTGATTATAAAGATTATCGCTACAATGGTTATCCACATTGGTTTCCAGAGTTTAATGGTTCTGAAGCTGCAATCAAAATATTGTTTGATGATTTACTAAATAGAGAAAGAAATCCATTTCCGAATAAATTAATTTGGGAAACTGATGATGTAAAATATGGAAAAATAGATTGGCTCGAAATCACAAGACTGGATACAATTTCGGCTAAAAAAGAATGGCAAAAAAACTATAATTTCAAGATAACAAAATGGTTAGAATATGACGATAATGATAGTTTACAAGTAAAAGATGTAGATAAAATGGCTTTTAATTTTCCTCGTAAATCAGGTTTAATAAAAGCAAGCTATTCAAAAAATAGATTTGATATTGAAACATCTTCTGTAAAATCATTTCGATTATATATTTCTCCTGAAATGATTAATCTAAACAAAAAATTAAAAGTTTATGCCAATAATAAATTGATATACAATCAAAAAGTAGATTATAATCCATCTTTTATGAAAGAAAATTTCAATAAAAATATTGATAGAGAACAAGTTTGGATTAATTCTATAGATTTTGAGTTATGACTCTCAACTTAACAAAATAAACACTAAAATGAAATAAATTAAACTTTCATAAAATCTTCTTCTAGTAAGTCTTCTAAAGGACTTTGCGTAAGAGATTGTGGCAAATTACGAAAAATAAAATTTCTAATACCCATTAAAAATTTATTGTCAATTTGAGCAATTTTACCTGCCAAACGAGAAGTATCAATAATATAATGAGTTCGTTTTAATCGACGCAAATTATAATGTTCAAAAGCCAGTAAAATATCTGTATCTTTTTTAATTAATTCATCATACAAAACACAAACATCTTCAACTGCCATACAAGCGCCTTGTCCCATATTTGGCGTAGTTGCATGTGCAGCATCTCCAATTAATAAAACACGATTAAAAGCATAATTATTAATCGGTTTAATATCCATAATTGGTGTTGTGATGATACTTTCTGGATTTGTTTTTTGTAAGGTATTTCTAATTTGCCCTGAATAATCTTTAAAGTGATTTTTAATATCATTTAAAGTATAATTATAAATATCAGAATTCAATTTTGTATTCACACAAGCATACCAATAAATTTGATTATTAATTAATGGTGTTAAACCAAAACGCCCATTTGGTCCCCATGTTTCGATACTCTTTTTTGAATTATATGATTTATCTTCTACAATAGCGCGCCAACAAATATAACCAGCATAGCGTGGCGTAGAATGTTTTAGTAATTGTTGACGAACTGTAGAATTTATACCATCTGCACCAATCAAATAATCACCTTCGGTAGAAGTTCCATCTTCAAAATGAAGGACAACTTTTTCGAAACTTTGCTCAAAGAATTTTACTTTTTTGGACGTTTTAATTTTATTCGAATCAATTTTTGAAACCAAATATTGATGTAAATCGGCACGATGAATAGCGAAATTTTCGTTGTTGTAATTTTTTCTTAATCGTTCTGTATCAGCCTTAAGGATTGTTTTCTCTTTCCAATCTTGAATTTCAAAATCTTCTAACATATGTCCCAAAGGAGCAACTTCTTCTGCTAAACCAAGAATTTCAAACGCTTTCATAGCATTAGAAGCTAAACCAAAACCAGCTCCAATTCCGCGAACTTCTGATGAAGCTTCGAAAATCTCGTAGTCATAATTTAAATCTTGAAGAACTTTTGCTAAAGTTAATCCTGCAATTCCTGCACCGGCGATTAAGAATTTTTTACTCATTGGTTAAAATATAATCCAAAATTAAGCATTCTACTATTAATCAAAAAGAAAAGCGAATCAATTTGATTCGCTTTTCAGAAGTTATTTTGTCGAAAATTATTGTTCGTTAAAATATTTGTAAAAATATGGAATAGTTTCGATTCCTTTGTAGAAATTGAATAATCCATAATGTTCGTTAGGAGAGTGGATAACATCAGAGTTTAATCCGAATCCCATTAAAACAGATTTTGTTCCTAATTCTTCTTCGAATAAAGCAACGATTGGAATAGATCCTCCAGCTCTTTCAGCTAATGCTTCTTTCTCGAAAGTTTCAGCTAATGCTTTTTTAGCAGCAATAAAACCAGGATGATTTGTTGGTAAAATATAAGGTTTACCTCCGTGATGTGGTTTTACTTTCACTTCTACAGAAGATGGTGCTAAAGTTGGGAAATAATCTGCAAATTGTTGCGTAACAACTTCTGGATCTTGTCCTGGAACTAAGCGCATAGAGATTTTGGCATAAGCATGAGAAGGAATAACTGTTTTAGCTCCTTCACCAATATATCCTCCCCAAATTCCGTTTACGTCTAAAGTTGGACGAATAGAAGCTCTTTCTATTGTAGAATATCCTTCTTCTCCTTGAATATCAGCAATTCCAATAGACTTTTTATATTCTTCAACATCAAATGGAATTTTTGCCAAATCAGCTCTTTCATCTTCTGTTAATTCAAGAATTGGTTCATAAAAACCAGGAATTGTAATGTGACCTTTTTCGTTGATTAATTTTCCAATCATTGTTGCTAAAACATTAATCGGATTTGGAACAGCTCCTCCATAAACACCAGAGTGCATATCACGATTTGCTCCTTTTACCTCAACTTCTACATAAGATAATCCACGTAAACCAACTGAAATAGAAGGTTGTTCATTTGAAATCATAGAAGTATCAGAAATCAAAATCACATCATTTTTTAATTTCTCTTTATTGTTTTTAACGAAATTTACTAATGAAGGAGAACCAACTTCTTCTTCACCTTCGATCATAAATTTAACGTTACAAGGTAATTCGTTTGATTTGTTTAAAGCTTCAAAAGCTTTAACATGCATAAACATTTGACCTTTATCATCAGCAGAACCACGAGCAAAGATTGCTCCATCTGGATGAATTTCTGTCTTTTTGATAACTGGCTCGTATGGTCCAGATTCCCATAATTCTAATGGATCAGCAGGTTGTACATCATAATGTCCGTAAACTAAAACAGTAGGTTTAGAAGCGTCAATTATTTTTTCTCCGTAAACAACAGGAAAACCTTCTGTTTCGCATACTTCAACATTATCAGCACCTGCTTCTGTTAAATATTTAGCAACCATTTCTGCTGCATCATTTACGTCTTGTGTATAGGCTGGATCAGCACTAACTGAAGGAATTTTAAGTAATTCGATTAATTCATCAAGAAAACGTTGTTTATTCTCTTGTATAAATTGTTGTGTATTGTTCATTTTTGTTTGTTATGAATAATAGGTAAATTTAGAAATAAAATCTTGATTTGACTTTCTTTTTACTAAAAATATAATTGGAAAACCTTTGTATCTTTGCAAAAATTTAGAGAATGATATTATATAATACAACTTTTATTGTAGAACAAGAAGTGCACGATGATTGGTTTCAATGGCTACAAGAAGAGCATATAAATGACTATTTGAAATCGAATTGTTTTATAGGAGCTCGTTTAGGAAAGATAACTTCTCATGTAGAACCTGGAGCGATTTCTTATTCTTTACAATTATTTGTAAATGATGAATTGACTTTGGATAAATTTAAGAATAATTTTTTATCAGAATTAAAACAAAAAAGTTTACAAAAATATGCTACTAAAGTGCTAAGTTTCGAAAGTGAAATGGAACATATAGGAGATTATAATTAAACAAAAGCTCGAGAATTTTCTCGAGCTTTTGTTTAATTATATATTTTTTTGAAAAATAACTTCAATATTCAATTCAATCCATTGTTTGGTATTAAAGTCATAATAAGATTTTGTAATATTTGTAGATAGACGGTTATTATCTAAAATTTTTAAATTTTCAATTGAAACATTTTTTTTCCTTATCTCATGACCAACATAGTTGTTTTCTATATAACTATTATCTTTTATAACGATAAGTTTATCCGATAATGTTGTAGATGTTCCAAAACCGTACTTTAGAAAATCTGCATAACCATCAGGTGCGCTTGGATAATCAAGATTTATTAAAGTTAGAGGAAAATTAAAGTATATAACATTTGTTTTAGGTTTAACTTCTAAAAAGTTATCTCGTTTATTTAGAATCTCAATTTCATCCATCAAATTAGTTGATGTTTTTTTATCATTGTTTAAATCAACAGCTATATCCGCGTTATAGGATGCAATATTGTAAGTATGAACTAAATTTTCTTCCGAAAAATTGTCGTCATCTTTACATCCAAAATTAATAAGAATTACGCTAGATGCAAGCAGTAGTTTAAAGTGATTCGTAATCATATGGATATGAATTTTAGTAAATATAACAATTTTATTGATTTTAGTTCTCAATTAATGATTTGATACTTTGTATAGAATTAGATTTCTATTCATTGTAATTATTTATGAATGATAAATTGAATTTAGATCAAATAAGAGATTAAGTTAATTTATCAAAAAAAATAAACAAAAAAATGCAGTAGAAAACTACTGCATTTTTTCGTTTATGATTATCCTTCGAAGCTTCTTATAGCTTCCAAAGTTTTATTGATTTCTGCATCTTTAATCGCATCAGAAATAAACCAAGTTTCGTATCCGGAAGGAGCAATGTAAACTTCGTTTGTTAACAAATGATGAAAGAATTTATTAAATCTATCATGATTACATTTTGTTACATCTGTAAAGTTTTTAATTGACGTTTGCTCTGTAAAGAAAACAGACATCATAGAACCTAAACGATTAATATGAGCTGGAATACCTTTTTCAGTAAAGATTTTAGATATTTCGTTGTCTAATGTTTCTGTTGCATTATCAATACGATTGAATAATGCTCTATCATTATTAATGATATTTAAAGTTGTAAGACCAGCGCGCATCGCAATTGGATTTCCAGATAATGTTCCTGCTTGATAAACAGGACCAAGAGGAGCAAGGTGATTCATAATTTCACGTCGAGCAGCAAATGCTCCAACAGGAAAACCTCCACCAATTACTTTACCAAATGTAACAATATCAGCTTTGATATTTAAACGTTCTTGAGAACCTCCCATTGCTTGACGAAAACCTGTCATTACTTCATCAAAAATTAATAAAGCGCCATTTGTATCACAAATTTGTCTTAAACCTTCTAAGAATCCTTCTTCAGGAACAATACATCCCATGTTTCCAGCAATTGGTTCAACAATAATCGCTGCAATTTCATCTTTATTTTGTTCGAATAAAATTTTTACATCTTCTAGATTATTGTATTCTGCTAATAATGTATCTTTTGCTGTTCCTTGTGTTACACCTGGAGAATTTGGATTTCCGAAAGTTGCAGCACCAGATCCTGCTTTAATTAAAAATGAATCTGAATGTCCATGATAACAACCTTCAAATTTTATAATTTTATCACGATTTGTATAACCTCTTGCCAAACGAATTGCAGACATACAAGCTTCTGTTCCTGAATTTACCATACGAACCATGTCTATATTTGGAACAACAGAAGTAATTAATTTTGCAATTTCAGTTTCCAATTCTGTTGGTGTACCAAAAGAGAAACCATTTTTCATTTGTTCAACAGTTGCATTCAAAACACGTGGATCTGTATGACCAATAATCATTGGTCCCCAAGAATTGATGTAATCAACATAAGCACGTCCATCTTCATCATAAATATAAGCACCTTCGGCTTTTTTGATAAAAATTGGCGTTCCTCCAACTGATTTAAATGCACGAACAGGAGAATTTACACCTCCTGGAATATATTCTTGCGCATCTTTGAATAATGCGCTACTTCTTTGATACAACATAATTTTCTACAAATAGTTGCACAAATTTACAGAATCTAAAACGAATTAAGAAGTGATTTTAATTAGATTATCAGTTTATGAGAAGTTTTATTTTCTAAATAATCAATTAAAATTTTTATCAATTGATTTTCTTTTAAAATAGCTTGATTTCCAATTAAAAATAATTGTTCCTTCGCGCGTGTTAAAGCGACATTCAGTTTTCTATCCACATTTCCTTGATCGTTCATATTTACCAATGCATTCAATTGCGAATAATATGTTACAGCAAAACTATAAAGAATAATATCGCGCTGACTTCCTTGATAACGTTCAACTGTATCAACGGTAATTTGTTCGTAATTTGGAATATTTGCCAATTCTAATTTTTGCTTAATCAAGGCTATTTGATTTCGGAAAGGAGCAATAATTCCGATTGTTTTCTTAGCATCAAATGGCTTGTTATTTAATTCATATAAATGAATAATTTCTTGTACAAATTTCACAATCAAATCGGCTTCTTGCACATTCGTTGAAGGCAAATAAGGATTTTCGTCGACATTAATAAATGCAAAACGATGATTTGTAATAAAGTTTTGCAAATCATTTTCTTTATCATAATTTTCAAAATACAAATCAGCTCTTTGACGATTTAAACTTTGTTTTATTTCTTCATTTAAATTCGGAATATCATAAGCAACATTTAATTTTCCATCATAAAAATAATTATTCGGAAAATCTGCAATTTCGGCATGCATTCTTCCTTGATAAGTCAGTTGATCAAACGCATTTTCATGATTATTTCGTTCACAAAATTCATATAAACGTTCGAAAATTGAATTTTTACGATTAATTAAACCAATATTTTCTAATAATTCGTTATTCGTTTTTGCCAATTCAGGATTCTGTAAAACAATTGCTGGCAATTGCTTATGATCGCCAATCATGATAAAACGTTCAGCTTTTGGTAAAATTCCAACAATTTGAGGCTCTAAAATTTGAGAAGCTTCATCAATAATAATTGTATCGAATTTCTTTAATTTCAGAATGTCATTTTTACTAGAAATGGAAGCAACTGTGGAAACAAAAATGCGTTGTTTGCGAATAATATCTTGAATTGTTTTTCTCGAAAATTTTTCTCCTTTTTGTTCTAAATCAGTATCTTTTTGCTCAATAATTTTATTCAGTAAATTTGAATGAAATTCGGGTGAAGTAGATAATTCATTTCCAATTCGGATAAATTTTTGTTCAATTTGATCAGAAATTGCCGAATTTATTGATTCGCATAATTCATCTACAGCACGATTTGTATATGCTAAAAGCAGAATATTGCAATCTTGTTTTTCGTAAATTTCTTTCACCAATTCTTTGATGATAATCGATGTTTTTCCTGTACCTGGAGGTCCATTCAACAAGAAATAATCTTTTGCAGAAAGTGCTTTTTTCAGAATTCGATTTTGTTCTTCCGAAAGATTTGAATTAAAATAATCATAATCCATTTTATTTCTTGGAATAGATTGTGTTAAAATCAAGTCTTTTTTTGCTTTCGAAGAATGAATTAATCCATATAAATTTCGATACATCGAAACAAAAGAAGAATCCATAAAATCGCGTTCTAAAGCCCATTTTCCTGTCGAATCAAACGAATCAAAAAAGTGCGTATTTGGTTGCTGATAACGAAAACGTAAAACAATAAATTCTCGCGAAATACTTTTGATTGTACATTTGAAAACCTGATTGGTTAAAACAGAATCTTTAAAATTATTTCTCGGATAAAGAATACAAATATCGCCTTCTCGAATAGAAATAAAATCATTTGCAGGATTTGTTCTCTTTAATTTGATTTCTCGTTTCGGATCAGAAATATGATTTTCAACAATTTCTAAATCATAAATAATTTCGAAATTATTATTCTTTTCTTCAAAAGTATTCAGCCACAAACTTGCCAAACCATTGTTGGAATTTGATTGTCCCAAACCAAGTTTCGCCATATATTGTTCTTTCGCGATAAAATTTGTGAACGAATAAAAATAAGCTTTTTCTAATGGCGAACTATTTTTGATTGGATAAATGAATTTATCCAATTGTTCTTCTAAAATTTCTTTGAAACGAGGATTGATTTTTCGTTTGATAAAATTTGAAGGTTTAATTGAATAAATTGTTGATTCAATATCTGTTAATGAATGATTGGCTAATCTGTTTTCATTAATAATGATTCGATTTCGTAAATCAAAAATACGTTGAACTCGAGCTAAAGTTGGCACATCAAAACGTAAATTTCCTCGAAAAACTTTCGAATAAAAAATATATCCTTCTGTGTTTTTCGTTACATCTTTAAACTCTAAATCATACAAAACTCCAATGATTTGATAATATAAAAATAGCTGAGTTGCATGATTTGGTTTTACACTTTTTCCATCATCAGGAAAAGGCGCTCCACCAGATTTCAATTCTATAATTTTATTTTTTCCTTCAGAATTGATATCTAATAAATCTAATCGACCTTGAATTCCGTATTGTTCACACAAAAAAGAAGGTTCTATTAATGCGCGATCCAAGGAAATATTATTGCGTGAAAAATCTTCTGTCAATACTTTTTGAATGCGATCAAAATGTCCTTTTGCTTCTAAATAATAATCTTTTAAATCTTGTGGATTTGCCAAATCATTACAAGCTGTATATTCTAATGGATAATTTTTGAAATCATTTTTGAAAATCTCATTAAAATCTGTGTTTTCAATGTTTTCTGTCGAAAAATGATCGACAACCGAATTGGCAAAATTTCCTAATCGAATGTGTTTGCTATTTGGCGCTTCTTCAAATTTTTTCTTTACATAATGCAATTCCGAAGTTCCATAATCTTGGAAACATTCTGCAATTGCCGAAATATCAACTAAATAATCTGGCTCGAGAATGATAAAACGAGGATGATAAATTCCTTCTTCATCAATTGTCGAATTAACTAAATTTAATTGCGCTCCAATCCAAAAATTTTCAGTTGAAGTAAAGTTTTCGTTTACGCCATCTTCATCAATTTGAACTGTAATATAATCGTCTGTTTCATTATCTTCATGATCGCAAATCAAGCAATCGCGTTTGATTTCAATTACTTGAACACGCAATTTTTTTACTCGATTTCTTGTTAGAATTTTGTTTGTATAAAATTCTTTTTCAGGAAAATAATAAATAATTTCTGCTGGAATCATTACTTCATAAATAGAAGAAATAAAATCGGCAACATATTTATAATGTGTGAAATATTCGTGTTCTGTCGGTTCGTATTTTTCGCTCAGAATTCGTTGAGCTGTTTTTCGAAACGAATGAATTTTGGTTGAAACTTGATATTGATTACAAATGAAAGATAGTTTTGAGAAAAAGTTAGAAAACTGTAAAGCTTCATTTTTAGTTAATTCAAATGCAATATTTTCGACCAAACGTTTTAAATCTAAATATTTAGAATTGATTGGTTTATTGGCAAGTTGAATTTGTAAAACTTCATTTAACAGTTGATTTCCTATTTCTTCTCGATTCACGGCGATTAATTTGGTGTAAAATTAAGATTAATTTATTAAAAATCTTTAATCCCAAGTTTTCCAATCATCATTTGTAAACAACCATTCTGGAGTTTTAATTTTACCTTTTTGAACTTTATACCAGGGATTTAATTTTTTATTCGTCGGATTATTAAGAATCTGAATTTCTTGAGCAGGCATATAACTTTGAGCAAGTAAAACAATTTTTTCGTTTTGTTCATTCTTTGCTAAATCGACTACCATAACAGCGTGCCCATAAGGATTTCCTTGTTGTAAAAGAATATCTCCAATTTTAACTTGTTCAAAATTCACCGATTCTAATTGATTTTTTAGAGAAGCTGTATTCGCATAACTGAAAACATATTCCAAATACTTCCAATAATTTTCTGGTGAATTATTTCCATTTGCAAAATCAGTAAATTTGCGCGGTTTTCCGTCCGATAAAAAGTTGAAGGAGATTTCATCATAACGCTTTTGTTTGTAGAGATAATCGGCTCTCAAACGCATTGTAGCATCTGCACATTGATGTAAATCTTTGTTTCCAATCGGTAAATCAATCACCCCATTGTATACATTATTTACAGGTTTTTCTTTTCCACTATAATATTTCACAAGTGTTCCAAAGTCTTTTAATTGCAAATGTTGTAGAAAATAGCCGAATTCATTTTGATTATAATTTTCTCTTTGAAAACCTTTCGGAACGGAATACCGATCAATTATTTTATTTTCTTTTTCGTTAATAAAACTTTCTTTCTCTACTATTTTTGGAATTGAATTATAATGATTTTTTTGATTAATAGAATTTTCATCTTTACAATTAAAGATGAAAAATGGAATTATAAAACAGATATATTTTTTCAAATTATTTAATTCTTAATGGTGAAACAATTGTAATAAATCCGTCAGGATCTAAGAAAGAAATTCCATTTTCATTCCAATATGGATTTTTAGATTTTATTGGTTTTATATGATGAAGTTCTAAACGCTCAATGATTTCGTCATATTCTTGTTACGTTGTTGGATAAAATACCAAACAATCATCTTCATCAAAATAATGATTAACTTCTTTATGTGTTGTTGTAAATTCTAAATGCCAATCTAAATTAGGTTTTCCGATAAAAATACCATCATAACCATTGTGATTATGAAATTCTCGGAGTATTTCAAGATTAAATATTCTCGTATAAAAAGTTGTTATTTTATCTATTTGTTTTGTATGTCTAGCGATTCGGAATTGCATAAAATTCACTATTATTGTTGAAGGAAAATTAATCTATTTTATTGAATTTTAATGAAAATAATTTAAGCAAAATGAAGAATCTTTTTTACTACTTCATTTTTAATTTTTTGTTCAGCAAATACATTTGCTCAAAATGAAAAAATCTCAAAAAGGGTAGAAGTTGAACTTTCAAAAGATGCTGGAAATATGTTAGAAATAATTTGATGATAAAAAATTGAAAATTCAAAAAGTCATAGTTTTTATATCTTAGAAATAAATAATCTTGAATAAAAAAATCCGTCAATTGACGGATTTTATCTATTTAATATACTTCTTCTTTCTTGAAGAAAACGGTGTCATTTCCTTTTCTAAATTTCAGTTCAGCATATCGAATCGTATAATTGTCGGACATTCCATAAGTTTCTAAAATAAAGTTGTCTTTGTAACGATAATTTCTATTGGTTTTATGTTTTGCATTCGAACCTAATTCTTCTTTTAAATTCAATCTTTTAGGTGATATTTCGAAACGTGGATCAGTTTTTATTCGATTAATAATTGTATTAATATCGGCAGAATCCATTATCAAAACCGTTTCTTGTTTCATGTTTTTAATTCCAGAAATATCTGTCGAAATCATTTTCAAATTTCCTTTAAAACCAATTCCAGCTTGATGCAAATCGTTTTTTAAATCTTCTTGCGAATACATTTGACTTCTGTAACCATATTTCACCATCGGAATCATCACGGTAAAAAATATTACAAGCGAAACAATCATTGCAGCTTTGTTGTAGCCAGCCATTCGTAAGCCATAATAAATAAATGGAATCAAAATCAATAATACAATTCCAAAAATAATTACAGCAATTAATCCTGATTCCATTAGCCGTTAATCATATTTAAAAATTCGTCTTCCGTTAATACGATAACAGTTCCAATTTCTTCGGCTTTTTTCAGTTTACTTCCAGCTTTATCTCCAGCAACTAAGAAATTTAGATTTTTAGAAACGGCAGAAATATTTTTTCCTCCGTGATCTTCAACCATTTTTTGTGCATCTGTTCGATTAAATTTGGTTAAAGTTCCTGTAAATAAAAACGTTTTTCCTTCTAATGAATCTGACAAAGGTTTTGCTTCTTCACCAATTTCGAAATTCAATCCATAATCGCGTAAACGCTGAATCAAAATTTGATGTTGCTCTTCTTTGAAATATTCTTGAATTGAAATTGCAATTTTTTCTCCAACATCTGTTACAGAAACCAACTCATCCATTGTTGCATTCATCAAACGATCAATCGTTTGGAAATGTTTGACCAATTTTTTTGCAACAGTTTCACCAACATGACGAATTCCAATTGCATACAATACTTTTTCGAATGGTTGTTTTTTTGATTTTTCAACAGAATTGATGATATTTTGGGCAGATTTTTCAGCCATTCGATCCAATGGTAAAATATCTTCTTTTTTCAATGTATAAAAATCGGCAATATTATTTAATAAATTTGCTTTGTGTAACAAAACAGCAGTTTCACCACCAATACTTTCGATATCCATTGCTTTTCTCGAAACAAAATGTTCTAATTTTCCAATAATTTGTGGTTCACAACCATTTTCATTGGGACAATAATGTTGTGCTTCACCTTCATTGCGAATTAATTTTGTTCCGCAAGAAGGACAATTTTTTATAAATTCGATTTCCTTCGTTTCTGGCTGACGAACATCTGTATTAACGCCGACAATTTTCGGGATAATTTCGCCTCCTTTTTCTACATAAACCATATCACCAATTCGGATATCCAATTTTTTGATAATATCTTCGTTGTGCACAGAAGCTCGTTTTACAATTGTTCCAGCCAAAGAAACAGGAACAAGATTAGCAACAGGAGTTATGGCTCCAGTTCGACCAACTTGATAATCGATGCTCAATAATTCTGTTTCGGCTGCTTCTGCCTTGAATTTATATGCCATTGCCCAACGAGGAGATTTAGCAGTGTAACCTAATTCTTCTTGTTGTGAAAAAGAATTCACTTTGATTACAATTCCGTCAGTTTCGTAAGGTAAATTTTTACGTTCAATATCCCAATGATTAACAAAAGCTAAAACTTCTTCTAAAGAAGTACATAATTTTGATGTATGCGGAATTTTAAATCCTAATTCATCAGCAGCTTTTAGCATTTCCCATTGCGTTGTATAAGGTAAATTATTTCCGATAAAATAATATGGAAAGCATTGTAAACCACGTTTTGCAACTTCCGTATTGTCTTGTAATTTTAAAGATCCAGAAGCTGTATTTCGAGGATTTGCATATAATTCTAATCCATTATTCGCACGTTCTTCATTTATCGAAGCAAATTTATTGAGTGGAATTGTAATTTCGCCACGCATATAAAATCGCTCAGGATATTTTCCTTTCAATTTTAGAGGAATAGATTGTATTGTACGAATATTATTTGTGATTTCGTCTCCTTGTGTTCCATCTCCACGCGTTACAGCTTGTTTTAATTCGCCATTTTCGTAAAGGATAGAAATCGAAGCGCCATCATATTTCAGTTCGCAAACAAATTCTACTTTTTCGTCTAATGTTTTTTCAATTCGCTTTTCCCAATCTTGTAAATCTTCGACAGAATATGAATTATCCAACGAATACATTCTAAATTCGTGTGTTATTGTTGGAAAATTTTTTGTGACCATTCCACCAACGCGTTGAGTAGGAGAATTGATATCAAAAAAGATTGGATTTTCATCTTCTAATCGTTTTAATTCTTTCAATTTCAAATCAAATTCAAAATCAGAAATTGTTGGATTATCTAAAACGTAATAATTGTAATTATGTTGAGTAAGCTCTTCTCGGAGTGCTAAAATTTTATCTTGTATTTCCATTTCAAAAAATGTTACCGAACAAAGATAAACACTTGAATTAATACGAACAATTTTTAAAATAATTTGGATTGATTTATATTTAGGAATATTTATTGCAACAAGTATTAAAAAATAACAAACTATGAATAATTTATTGGAAGTTTTAGACACTAAATCAAAAGGTTTTGAAAACACAGTTTCTATTGTAACAACAGGAGCTGCTGCAGGAATTGCAATTTCGAAAGCAATTAACAAGAACGAAAAAATTGGTGCCGTAGTTGGAGTAGGAGTTGGATTGTTGGTTTACGCAATGTTCAGCCCACAAAACAAATTAAAAAAAATGAATAAAAAACTTGAAAAACAAATAGAAGAATTTGAAAATAAATTGGAAAAATAATCGATTTTTATATCTAAGTATTCTAACTTATTTATTGAGCTTAATCCTACCTGTGCATTTTATTTTTAATGATCCTGAAGAATACTCAGGTTACATATATGCATATTTAGGGATGATTACTTTTCCTAATCTAGAATTTTTTTGCTGGTTAGGAAATATAACATTGATACTTTCTTGGATTCTTTACAAGAAAAATATTGGATATTATATATCTATTTATTACAATAATTTTGATGTCTATTTATGGTATAAACCACATAACAAGATTAGATATATTAACTATTAACTACTATAATTTGCCTCTTTTTGGCTATTGGTTTTGGTTATTATCAGCCGTTTTTATACTGATCAATCATTGCATACAACATAAACAAAAAAGTCAAACTTTATAAAGTTTGACTTTTTTGTTTTACGATATCCATAATCCGGTCTCGAGAGAGATTAGATAGAATATATTTTTTGAATTAAAACTATGAATTAATCTTAATAGAATATTCTATTTTTAGATTTATTGTTAATTTACATGTTCTGAAATGCGTTAATTAAAGCAAATTTGGATGAAATTTATTCTATTTTGCGAATATGATAATTTATATTCGGAGCATATTAGATAGAAAATAAAATTTACTTATATTAATTATTGATTTTACATTAAATTTTATGAATTAAATTAATGGGATTATTTTTGTTTAGAAAAATTGAATTTATACATTTGTCAAAATTAATTACTCTATAAAAACCATAGAGATTATATAATTGAAATGAATCAACTGAAAGAAATATTACAAAAGGTTGCTGAACAAACAAGTTTAGAAGATAAATTATTGTTTTTGAATGATAATGTAAAAGAAAAAATTGTTTTTTCTACAAGTTTTGGTTTCGAAGATCAAGTTATTTCTCATGCTATTTTAAGCCAGAAGCTAGAAAATATAGAGATTTTTACGTTGGATACTGGACGTGTTTTTCAGGAAACATATAATACTTGGAATAAAACGGAATTAAAATATCAATCTAAAATAAAACCATTTTATCCGCCAACAGAAGATTTAGAAAATTTTGTTGAAGATAATGGGATTAATCCTTTTTATGATTCAGTTGAATTAAGAAAACAATGTTGTTATATCAGAAAAGTAATTCCATTAAATCGTGCTTTGAAAGAAGCTTCTGTTTGGATTACAGGTTTGAGAGCAGAGCAATCAAATAATCGACATGATATGCACGAAATTGAGTTTGATGAAGAAAGACAATTATTCAAATTCAATCCATTAATTAATTTTTCTACAACAGATTGTTTTGATTATTTAAAAGAAAATAGAGTTCCTTACAATCCTTTGCATGACAAAGGTTTTATAAGTATTGGTTGCGCTCCATGCACACGCGCTATAAATGAAGGTGAAGATTTTCGTGCTGGACGTTGGTGGTGGGAAGATCAAAGTAAAAAAGAATGCGGCCTACATGCTAAATAGGTTTCATGTGTTAATTTAATTTCAAGAACTCAACTTATTATTAAGTTGAGTTTTTTGTTTAATTTTACTTCATAAGTTTCAATATGGAAATAGAACAAATCTTAAAAGAAATTTCACCACTTTCATTACAAACCATCCAGCAAATTGTAGCCAAAACACAATTGATTCGTTTACCTAAAAATACAACGCTTCTTGATGCGGATAAAATTGAGAAAAAAGTATATTTTATTAAAAAAGGAATTGTTCGCGCTTATAAATTAGACGATGGAAAACAAATAACATTTTGGTTTGGAAAAGAAGGAAGTTCTATTTTATCCATGAGAAGTTATGTGGAGAATAAACCCAGTTATGAAACGATAGAATTATTAGAAGATTCGGAATTGTATGAAATAAATATGTCCGACTTACAGACATTTTATGCAACTAATTTAGAGATTTCTAATTGGGGAAGAAAACTCGCTGAAATCGAATTAATAAAAACAGAAGAACGTTTTATTTCACGACAATTAGGAACAGCGATTGATCGTTACAAAAATTTGTTAGAAGAAGATCCAAGTCTTATTAATCGTGTTCAATTAGGTTTTATCGCATCATATTTAGGGATTTCTCAAGTTACATTAAGTAGAATTCGCGCCGAAATATAATTGAATAATTTTTTATCATTTGTAAAAAAAAAAATTTTTTTTTCTAATTCATCTTTGCATCAAAATTATGACAAAATGAATTGGATTTTATTGATTTTAGGAGGTTTATTCGAAATCGGATTTACATCATCTTTAGGAAAAATCAAAACGACAACAGGATCAGAAATGTATTTATGGTACGTAATATTTGCCATTTGTTTAGTTACAAGTATGACATTATTAATTAAAGCAACACAAACTTTACCTTTAGGAACGGCTTATGCAATTTGGACAGGAATTGGCGCTGTAGGAACAGTTTTGATAGGAATTTTTGTATTTAAAGAAGAAGCTAGTTTTTGGAGAATATTTTTTATCATAACTTTAATTAGTTCGATAGTTGGATTAAAATTTGTTTCAAACTAAAGACTTTATTTTGTATGACAAAATGTCTTGAATCTTTTTGATTTTTATCAATAATGTAAAGTGGTATTGTTTTTGATTTTATACTATTAAACTATAAATATGGATACAAATAATACAGATTATACATTCGAAGAAATTCCAGATAACTCTCACAACGAACAAGATTTTTATGCAAAATTTAGAGAGAGATTAGATGATGTACAAAAATTTCCAGCAGATTATTTATTCAAATTCATTTATCCTTCAAGTGAAGAAACAATGAAAAAAATAAAAGATGTTTTTGCAGGAACTAATGCTGAGTTTGAGTACAAAGCTTCTAAAAATAGAAAATATACATCGATTTCTATCAAACTTTATGTAATTGATGCTGATACAGTAATCGATTATTACAAAGAAGTTGCAAAAATTGAAGGCGTTATAATGCTATAAAAAATATAATGCTATAAAAAAACGGTCGCAATTGCGACCGTTTTTTTATGTTCTAAAGAGTAGGGGAGGAACAAATCTTCTTTTTTTATAAAAATTACCTTAAAGGAATTATTCAATTATGTTAAATACAATATGTATTTATTTTTCCTTATCCAATATTTCAATAATATAATAAAATTTTAAATTCTTAAATAATTCAAATTTGAGCAGAATTTCTGAAGATGAAATTTTATTTACAATTTTTAAAATTTCCTAAAAAATCAAATCTGATTTAGAAATCTTTTTTTCTTTTAATTTATATACAATCAGAATAATTCTTTTTAATCTTCAATATTTCAAATAAATAAATTTACTTGAATAGGTTTGTTTAATATATGTATTTTTAAATAATTACAATTAATTACAAGTGTTTACAAATAATTGTAAACGTTTATATTTTTAATAATTAGATAGTTATAATTTAGTTAAAAACTATTTTAAAATTTGATAAACGGATAAATTTTGAGAGAAAACTATTTTAATAAGTACAATTGAGCACAAACTCTTGCATCTGATAAAGCTTCGTGATGTGTTAATTGAAGATTAAAATGTCTTGCGCAATCTGATAATTTTGTAGGAACAATTCCTTTTTGTCTGAAAATTCTGCACGTACATTCCCATTTTTCAGCAAGGTTTAGTTTCGTATAATTTAGATCATAAAACTCCATTGTTTTTTTCAAAACCGATCGATCGAAAGATTCGTTATGCGCTACAACTATTTGATTTTGTAAACGATTTTTGATTTCAAAATATACATCTTCGAAAGTTGGCGAATCAATTGTATCTTCAGGACGAATTCCGTGTATTAAAATATTATGATAATTATATTGATTTAACGGCGGTTGAATTAGCGTATAATATTCGTCTGTAATTACATTATCTGTTACAGTTACGATACCAACAGCGCAAGCAGAATTGCGATAATTGTTTGCAGTTTCAAAATCGATGGCAACAAAATTTTCCATAATTTAGATTTTACTTGATATAAAATTAATAATATTTTCTTGCTCAAAAGGTGAAAACCAATTTACAGCTTCATCTTTTTTGAACCATGTCATTTGTCGTTTTGCAAATCGTCTTGTATTTTTTTTGATTTCTTCTATTGCAAAATCCAATGTAATTTCGTCTTCGAAAAAATCAAATAATTCTCGATAACCAACTGTTTGTAAAGCATTCAAATCTTTTAATGAAAATAATTCTTTTGCTTCATCAACCAAACCTTCATTTATCATAATATCAACTCGTTTATTGATACGATCGTATATTTCTTCTCGCGGAAGTTCTAAACCTATTTTAATTATGTTAAATGGACGTTTGTTCAAATCTTGATTTCTGAAATGTGAGAAAGGAAAACCCGAAGATCTATAAATTTCTAAAGCACGAGTAACGCGTTGTTTATTGAAAATATCTACTTCTTTGTAATAAATTGGATCAACTTGTTGTAATTCTTGTTGCAATTTTTCAATTCCAAATTCAGCAAGTTCATTATTCAATTGTTCTCTAATTTTAGGATCGACTTCTGGAAATTCGTCAAAACCAACTGTAATTGCTTTTTCATATAAACCAGAACCGCCAACCATAATGCATATATCATTTGTCTTGAAATAATTATCCAAAAAAGCTAAACCATCACGTTCAAAATCACCAACTGAATATTTTTCATGAATAGAAATATTTTGAATAAAATGATGTTTCACTTCAGCCAATTCTTCATCGGAAGGAACAGCAGTTCCAATTTTCATTTCTTTGAAAAATTGTCGACTATCACAAGAAATAATTTCAGATTGAAAATGTTTTGCAACTTCTATTGCTAAACTCGTTTTACCAATTGCAGTTGGTCCAACAATAGAAATTAAGGTTTTATTAGTTTGAATTTTTTGCATGTTATTAGAAATCGGGCGCAAGATACTTCGATATTTTATGAAAAGAAAAAGCTTCTATAAAAAATAGAAGCTTTTCAAAATTATATTGATTTATAATTAATCGTTGAAATGATATAAGAAAACCACATCTGCTGTATAAGCAGGTTTTGGATTATCTTTAATTTCTAAAGTTGCTTCAATAACAACTTTTGCAATTCCTCTTAGATTTGTAATTGATTTTAATTTTGCAGTTAATCTCACTTCGCTGTCTACTAAAACTGCTTGTCCAAATCTTAAACTCTCAATTCCGTAATTGATTAACATTTTGATATTGCGCACTTCTGCAATTTGATTCCATAAATGAGGAATTAAAGAAAGTGTTAAATATCCATGTGCAATTGTTTTCTTGAAAGGCCCTTCGTTAGCTGCTTTTTCAGGATCTGTGTGAATCCATTGATGATCTAAAGTTGCGTCTGCAAAGCGATTGATTTGTTCTTGATTTATAATATGCCAATCAGATTTCCCGATTTCTTTACCTTCGAAAGCTTTGTATTCATCAAAATTATTAATAATAACCATTATTAAAGTGTTTTAGTATTGTATTGCTCAAATCTAATAAATAATCGCCATATAATAAATTTTATTTATAAGAATACTTCCTGTTTTTATCTCATAAACAATAAAAAAATCCGATTGAATTTTCAATCGGATTTATAAAAGATATTTAATTTATTGTTATTCAATAATTTTTGCATCTTCAATATTTGCATAAGATTTCTGTGATTCTTTCCATGCAAGATATTTTATAACTTCTTTGTTAAAATATTTCATTCCGAAGAGTAGAATACCAAAATCGTCAATCAAACCAAATGGACCAAATAATGCTTCTGGAATAATATCAATTGGAGAAATAATGTATAAAGTTGCGACAAATCCAAGAAATAAATTCTTGCTGTCAGGTTTATAACTTCCTTTTTTGTAATCACCTAACATACTGAAAAAAGCCTTTACTTTTTCAAAAAAAGATTTGTCTTTTTGAGCTGCCATTGCTGCTGCACCTGCGACTTTAAAGAATTTTGATTTTTTCATTTTACAAAATATGTTTTAATACGTATTATGTATTACAAAGTACATGCCAAAACAATTAAACAACCCTTTTGTGTCATGTTAAAACTTTGAATTATATTGTTTTAATGATTTTATTAAACAAAAACGACACTTATATTTAAGTGCCGTTTCGTTATTTTTGTAATTCTTCTTCAATTTTAAAAAACCATTCTGTTTTTTGGTTATATACTTCTGCTTCTGCAAGCATATAATGCGCTTCTTTCGTTTCTTCGTATTTTACACGATCCATTGTTTCTGGATTGAAAGGAGGTAATGGTTGCACTTCTGCGCTAAAAGTTTTTGTATGTCCTTTATATGTAAATGTTTTAGTAATAATTTCTTTTTCCATTGTCTTCTAATCTTTCACAAAAATACGAATTTTGTAAAGTAGAATTTATATTCTGAATAATTTAATTTATTTGACTGAATTAATTCTTGAAAATAGTAATTTTGCGTTAATATGATTGCTCAAAATAATTCTAATCAAGAACAAGTTCTTGTCGTTTCTTCGTTTTATGATCTTGTAAATACAGAATTTTCTGGAAAAAATAATGCAATAAATTGGCAACGAAATTTGATTGGTGATTTTGAAGAAATAGTGAATCAGCTTATTTTAAAAGATGATATTACAGTTATTTCTGTTGATGATTTGAATGATTTAACTTTGTCTGATGAAGGAGATAAAGCAAGGAATATTTTGTTGAATGATTTGCAAGAATTGACAGATTTCGGAGCTTCACCAACTTTGAATTTATTGAAATGTTATGAATGTGATAATGAATTTGATTTTATTTCGACGGATGTTTATTCATTTCATGTAGATCGTTCACCAATTCCTACCGATACTTTTTTATGTACTTATTATGGTGCAGCTAGTGATATTGTAAGAAATGAAGATGCGAAGCAAAAAATTTTGATTCCAGAAATTAGAGCAAAATTGTTTGATTTATACGATGGAGATATTGATGGTTTTGATGACTTTTTAAAAGAATATTTCTTTGATCTTCATTATCAAATTAATCCAGATGTTAAACCAATTAATTTAGGAAAAGGAAATCTTTGGCGATTGGCAGTTGATCATCCTCAGCAAAAAGTTTTTCCTTGTGTACATCGTGCGCCGAAAGAGAATAAAGATGAATATCGATTGTTGTTGATTTGTTAGAAATGAATATCAAATAATTATTTTATAGTTTTTAAATTAAAATTACAGATTAAGATTCAAAGAATTTAGCTTTTGAATGAAGTCAAGCTTTTATTATTATAATGGATTCACTAAATTTGCTTATATTTATTGGTGAATAATTATTAATTTAATTTCTATCATTATGAACAAAGAATCAGATATATTAAAATTAGAAGAAGCAGGAGCGTTAAATCGTTTAGCTAAATCTGCATCTCAAGCTGCAATCAGAGTTTCAGAAGCATTAGATTTATCAGTTCAATATGTTCAAGGTAATCGAATCGTTGAGAGAAAACCTAATGGAGAGATTAAGGTAATTAAAACAATAGATCGAGTAAAAGTTCCAGCTGAATTAAAAAAAGGAGCTAAATTATGCCTAAAATAAAACGTTTACGCGTTTTTGCTGGTCCAAATGGATCTGGAAAGTCTACTTTATTCGATTCAATCTCATCAAAATTTAATACAGGATATTTCATTAATTCAGATTTGATAGAGAAAGAAATTTCTTCAAAAGGTTTTATTGATTTGAATCGATATGAACTAAAACTTACCGAAAAGGATTTTGAAGTTTTCAAAGCTGAACCTGCTTCAATTTCATTATTTGAAAAAGCAAATAATGAAGGAAAAGCGATTGATGTACAGTTTCGAAATAATGTTTTGGTTGATAAATCTAAATCTACACATAGTTACGAAGCTTCTTTCATAACTTCGTTTATTCGAAAACATTTATTGATTAAAGGTAAATCTTATTCATTTGAAACAGTGATGAGTCATCCTTCTAAAATAGATGAAATTGTTGACGCTAAAAAACGAGGTTTCAAAACATATATGTATTTTGTTTGCATAGAAGATCCTTTGATTAATATTTCTCGTATCGAGAATAGAGTGGAAAAAGGAGGACATGCTGTGCCCGATGAAAAGGTGATTAGAAGATATCATTCTACTTTAATGAATTTATTTCCTTCTTTAAGAATAGTCGATAAAGCTTATATTTTTGATAATTCTACTCAAGAAATGAGATTATTTGCACAAGTTAAGAAAAATGAACTTGAAATAGTTTCCGATAAAGTTCCAAATTGGTTTATAAAACAACTGCAATAAAATTTTATCTTTGTAATTATAATTTTACAATTAGATCTATCCAATTGTAAAATGCCATTCATTATAAGGATAATATAAAATACTATGGATTTACAAGATCAATTAAAAAATCTTTTTCCTGATCATATACCAGAACCAGAGGAAATAATAGAAGAAGCACAACACGATTTATGGATTCAGAAAGAGCCGTTAATTTGTAAGTTTGAAAAACGCAAAGGAAAAGTAAATACAATAATCGAAGGTTATGATGGAGAAACAGAAGATTTCAAGATTTTAGCAAAGCAGATTAAGCAATTTTTACGTGTTGGAGGAAGTTTTAAGGATGAACAAATTATTATCCAAGGAGATTATCGTGATAAGATTATGGCTTTTCTAAAAGATAAAGGATTTAAAGTGAAAAGAGTAGGTGGTTAACATTTCTTTTACAATTTGTATGAATAAAAATTGTATATTGTTCTCTTATTTTTAATTATAAAATCATGAGTAAAGCAGCATCAGAATTAGTTTTAAATGCAGACGGAAGTATTTACCATTGTAATATAAAACCAGAACATTTAGCCGATACTATTATAACTGTTGGAGATCCAAATCGTGTTGAGAAAGTTTCAAGACATTTCGATACAATAGAACATACAGCTACAAAAAGAGAAATTGTTACACATACAGGAACGTTGAATGGAAAGCGTTTAACGGTTATTTCAACTGGAATGGGAACAGACAATATCGATATTGTTTTCTCTGAGTTAGATGCTTTGGCAAATATAGATTTAGCTACTGGCGAAATCAAAAAAGACTTTCGTAAATTATCATTCGTTCGTTTAGGAACTTCAGGAGCTTTGCAAGCCGATATTCCTGTTGATAGTTTTGTAATTGGTTCTCACGGTTTAGGTTTAGACGGACTTTTGCATTATTATGTTGGGAGCGAAGCAGTAATGAATAAAGAAGCAGAAGATGCTTTTATAAAACATGTAGATTGGTCGCCAAATAAATCTCGTCCATATTTGGTAAAAGGATCTGATAGTTTGTTAGAAACATTAGCTTCAGATAAAACAATTCAAGGAATAACAGCTACAGCTTGTGGTTTTTATGGTCCTCAAGGACGTTATTTGAGATTGGAACCAAATCCAGTTGATATTAATGAGCGTTTAACTTCTTTTAATTACGAAGGTTTAAGAATTTCTAATTTCGAAATGGAAACATCTGCAATATATGGATTAGCAGCAATGATGGGACATGAAGCATTATCTGTAAATGCAATTGTAGCAAATAGAATTTTAGGTGAATTTAGTGCAGATTCTTACAAAGCTGTTGATGCAATGATTGAATATTCGTTGGAAAGATTAACAAAATAATTTACAACAATTATTATAAAACAAAAGCTCGAGAAAATTCTCGAGCTTTTTTATTTTAGTTAGAATTTTAATTCAAATTCATTAATTCTTTTGCTTGATTAATCGCTGCATCTGTTAATTCGGATCCAGAAATCATTTGTGCTATTTCTTCTAATCGTTGTTGTTTAGATAATTCAATTACATTTGTTTGTGTTGTTTCACCAACAACTTCTTTGTAAACTTTTAGCTGATAATTCCCTTTTGATGCAACTTGTGGCAAATGTGTAATGACTAAAAGTTGCATATTTTCTGCCATTGCTTGCATTACTTTTCCAGTTTCATTTGCAACTTTTCCAGAAATTCCTGTATCAATTTCATCTAAAATCAATGTAGGTAAATGTTGATGTGTTGCCAATAATTTTTTAATTGCTAACATCAATCGAGAGCGTTCTCCTCCAGAAACAGATTTCTCGAAAATGCGTGGTTCCATTCCTTTGTTTGCTGAGAATAGAAACAAAACTTCGTCTTTTCCGGTTAATGTAAAATCTGCTGTTTCGTTTAATTGAATTGTTAATTGTGAATTTTCCATTCCCAATTGTGACAATGTATTCAAGATGTTTTTTCGAATAATTTCAATAGAAGAAATTCTATTTTTTCTAATTTTTATTGCTTGTTTTTCAAGTTTTTCAGAAATTGAATTCAATTCTTTGTTTAAGTGAATAATCAAATCACTTAAATTATCAAAACCAGAAGTTTGACTTTCTAATTCATCTCGTTTAGCAATTAATTCCTCAACAGAAATCAAATTATGTTTTCGTAATAATTTATGAATCAAATCATAACGATCTGTAATTTCTTGTAATCTTTCTGGATTAATTTCAGTTGAATCTATCAAATTACTCATTTCGCCAGAAATATCTTGCAATTCAATTTTTGAAGAAATTAATCGTTCATAAATCAAATTGTATTGCGAATTATAATCCGAAATTTTATTCAATTTATTGCTTGCTTCATTCAATTGAGAAATAATTCCTAATTCGGGATGTTCCAGAAATTGATAAGTTTCATTCAAAGTCGAAATAATTTCTTCTACATTTGATAGAGATTTTATCTCGATTTCCAATTCTTCTAATTCATCATTTTTTAGCGAAGCATTGTTTAATTCTTCCCACAAATGCAGTTTATATTCTAAATCTTGGGATTGATTTTCTAAAGAATTTTGTGCTTCTTTTATTTTTTTCTTGATTGAAATATAGTGATTAAAATCTTTCTTATATTCTTTCAACAATTCTTTGTTTTCGCCATAAATATCCAACATAGATAATTGAAAATCTGCTTCGAATATTTTTGGCGTATTAAATTGTGAATGAATATCAATCAATAATTCTGATAATTCTTGTAAAATAGAGACTTTAACAGGTGTATCATTGATAAAAGCACGCGATTTTCCCGAAGGCAATAATTCTCTTCGTAGAATAGATTCGTCTTCATAATCCAAATCATATTTCTCGAAAAATTCATTTAGTTCAAGATCTTTAATCTCAAAAACAGCTTCGATAATACATTTTTCATCAGCATTTTTCAAGGCTTTCAGATCGGCACGTTCGCCTAAAACTAATTTTAGAGCACCTAATAAAATAGATTTTCCTGCACCAGTTTCACCTGTAATTGTAGTCATTCCTTGATGAAAATCAATCTCTAATTGATCGATAATGGCAAAATTATTAACGCGAAGAGTTTTTAACATTTACTTTTTCAATTTATTCCAATAACTATCATTGTATTTTGGCGCGATTGAATTTAAAATTCCTTTCAGTTTTTCGATATTCACCGTAGAAACCTGTCCGCCAGAAAATATTTGACTAATTTCGTTATTTTTTGCTGTTAAGAAAAGTTCTAAGGGATAAAATTGCGAATAATTTCCTTTTTGATAAAATTCTAATTGCAACAATGTATTTCCAATTGCATTTTTACCACGAACTTCGTTTTCAGCCATAACATCTAAACCGTTTCTATGATATTGATAAATGATATTACGTAGAGTAGAATTGTCAGATTTTAAAATATTGTTTATTAATGCTGTACGAGATTTTATTCCATCTAATTCGCTCCAACCAGAAAAACTATTATTTGCTTGGCCAAAATCTGCAATTCTCTTAGCCATTTTGAAATATTCTGTTCCACCTTCTTTCGAAAATGTATCTGCATCATATCCCAAAACTAAATAGATGTAATATGTCAAAACATCTGTTAAATTCTTTCCACTAAATTTTCGATCATTGAAGATTAATTCTTCTGATTCTTGGTATTGAAAAGAAAAATTATCATCAGATAAGTTAAGAACTGGCGTGTAATAAGTTGAATTGAAAACAGGACGACGCGATTGTACTAAAATTGTACCTTTCATTCTGTTTCCTTCTCGCTCAATGATATTAATAACGAAACTAGCTTCAATTCTTTCATATGTTTTTAAACGATCATTTGTCCATTTAGTTGAATTAATGAATGTTTTTAATGATCTTTCTAAAGTTTGATAAACCTGTGTATTCGATCCTCGAACTTGAGAATAATCAACTTTTACATCTGCAATAATATTTTGCGAAAAAGCTGAAATAGCTAAACACGACGAAAAGAAAATTGAGGCTAATTTCTTCATATTAAATTTTATAACTTATTTAAAATGACATTTAAAATATCTTCTGCAACATCTGTTTTTGATTTTGCATTGAATTGTTGCATTGATAAATCTTTGTCAATAATTGTGATTTTGTTTGTATTCTTCTGAAATCCAGCTTCTTTATCTTGCATCGAATTAAGAACAATAAAATCAAGATTCTTTTTAATTAATTTTTTCTTTGCATATTCTTCTTCATTATTCGTTTCCAATGCAAAACCAACCAATAATTGATGAGTTTTGATTTCGCCTAATGATTTTAGAATATCAGGGTTTTTAATCAATTCGATAATTAAATTATCATCGTTTTCTTTCTTAATTTTTTGTTCAGCTATTTCTTTTGGACGATAATCTGCAACAGCAGCCGACATTACAACAACATCAGCATCAGCAAAATTAGCGTGCATTGCATCGTACATATCACGAGCAGAAACAACATTTATTCGATCAATAGGAAATCCTGAAACAGATTCGTGACTTGGACCACTTACCAAGGTAACTTTAGCACCAAGATTAGCAGCTGCTTTCGCAATCTCGAATCCCATTTTCCCTGAAGAATAATTACCTATAAAACGAACAGGATCGATGTTTTCGTATGTTGGTCCAGCAGAAACCACAACTTTTTTTCCGTGAAGTGGGAGCGTAGCTTTGATTGAATTTTCTAAAAAAGAAATAATGTTTTTAGGCTCAGCCATTCTACCTTCACCAACTAATCCACTTGCCAATTCTCCTGCTTCTGCAGGAATGCAAATATTTCCGAAAGATTCTAATTGAGCAATGTTTTCAAGTGTAGAAGGATGCTTGTACATATCCAAATCCATTGCTGGAGCAAAATAAACAGGACATTTTGCAGAAAGATAAGTTGCTAAAACTAAATTATCACATGTTCCATCTGCCATATGCGATAATGTATTTGCTGTGCAAGGAGCTATAATCATATAATCAGCCCAAAGTGCATATTCTACATGATTGTTCCAATCACCTTTATCTCCGAAAAATTCCCATTCTACAGGATGTTTAGAAAGCGTTGAAAGTGTAAGTGGTGTAACGAAGTTTTGGGCTTCTGGAGTCATAATAACTTTGACATCAGCTCCCTTTTTGATAAGTCCTCTAACAAGAAAAGCGGCTTTGTAGGCCGCTATTCCGGCAGAAACTGCCAAAAGAATTTTTTTACTATGTAAAACAGACATTATTTATCCTCATTTGGATTTCTGTAATATACGTCATTGTCTAACCATTCTTTAACCGCAATTGAAGTCGGTTTTGGTAATCTTTCGTAGAATTTTGAAACTTCGATTTGCTCTCTGTTTTCAAAAACTTCTTCTAAAGAATCTGTATGTGCAGCAAATTCATCCAATTTCTGAATTAATTCAGTTTTCATTTCTTGGTTGATTTGTTCTGCTCTTTTTCCCATAATTACAATTGATTCGTACAAGTTTCCTGTTTTCTCATCAATTTTATTACGATCATAAGTTTGTGTTGTTGGTGCTGCACCGATATCCTTGAAATTCATAATGAAAGAATTTTATATATTTTACTATTTTTTATTATTTTGCTCTTTGTTTGATTCAGCTTGTTCTGCCTCAATTTTTTTTCTTAAAATGTCTAAATCAGCTATTGCTTTTTTAGTAACAATCATATCCTTGTCGATTTTTTCCATCAATTTATCAGCTTCTGCTTTAAATTTTGTTTGAGGATAATATCTTGTTAACAAAAGGTATTCTGTTCTAGCATCTTGTAAACGTAAATCTTTATTCTCTAAACGAGAGAAGTTTAACGCTAATTCTGTTTTAGAACGTAAAGAATACATCATTGCTTCTTCACGAAATTTAGAATCTGGGTATTCATCAATCATATTATCGAAAGAAACCGCAGCAGCCTTATATTTCATAGTTTTAAAATAAACTTTTGAAATTTCGAAAGACTTTAATTCTAACTTTTGTCTAAGTTCTGTAATATAATTATTCGCTTCTGTAACATGTGCAGATTCTGGATACGAATTGATGAATCCTTGTAACTCACTAATTGCTGTATATGTACTTGTCTGATCCAAGTCATATTTTGGCGAATCTTTGTAATATGAAAATGCTGATTTGAACAATGCTTCTTCTGCACGGCTATCCATAGGATAGGCACCTGCAAAACTTTTGAATTGATGTCCTGCAAGACGGTAACTTTTTTCGTTAAAGTTACCTTGTGCCATATTGTAAGCAATATCTGCAGATTTTTCAGTTCCTACAAATGATGTAGAAATTTTTTCATATAATTCATTCGCTAAATCATATTTACCATCTTGATACAATTGTGTGGCTAAGGTAAAGATTTCATCTTTATCCGTACTTTTCATCGCTTTGTTGTAGGTCTTGTTACAAGAAACTACTGAAGCTCCAATTAAAACTACTAAGCTTAGTTTTTTAAACATTCTGCAAATTTAATAAAATTTGAGGACTAAATTATAAAATATTTTCTTCTTATCCTCTTAATAAAATATCAAAGTTTTGATTTATTCCGCTGTTGCGTCTGCGCTTAATGTAACTATATCACGGTCAAATAAATATAAACCACCTTTGTCAGAACCAATCATTTCTAATTTATCTAAGATATTTCTTGCTAATTTTTCTTCTTCAATTTGTTCAGAAACATACCATTGTAAGAAATTATGTGTTGAATAATCTTTTTCTTCTAATGTTAATCCAACAATTTCATTAATAGAATCAGAAACAAAACATTCGTGAGTTAAGATTGCTGTAAAAACATCTTTCAATGTAGAGAAATCTTGTTTTGGTTCTGAAATTTGTGGTACATGTGCTTTTCCACCTCTTTCGTTAATAAATTTAATTAACTTCAACATATGCATACGTTCTTCGTCTGCATGAGAGTATAAGAAGTTTGCAGTTCCTTCTAAACCTTTAACTTCTGCCCAAGAAGCCATTGCTAAATATAATTGAGAAGAATCTCCTTCTAATTTAATTTGTTTGTTTAACGCGTCTAATATTGTATCTTTTATCATAGCTTTTTTATTTTATATGTTTAATAATAATTGATTAATTTTTGATGTCAAATTCGCTGAAGCAGGAACTAAAGGTAATCTTGTAAACGGCTTACAAATACCTTTGTTTTCTAAAACAGCTTTTATTCCGCAAGGATTTCCTTCTTCGAAAATCGCTCGTGTAATTCCTACAACCTTATAATGAGCTTCATATGCTGAAACTACTTCTTTATTGATTGCTTTGCGAATCATATCTGTAAAAATAGTTGGAATACCTTGTCCAATAACAGATATAACACCAGAACCACCTGCTAAAGTCATCGGAACAGCAAATTCATCATCACCAGAAATAATATTGAAATCTTCTCGCGTATTTTTGCGAATGATATCTGTTGATTGTAAAAAATCTGGCGAAGCTTCTTTGATTGCAACTATATTTTTAAATTCATTTGCTAAACGAATTGTTGTATCTGCAGAGATATTAGAACCAGTTCTTCCAGGAACGTTATACAAAATTATTTTTGCATCTGTATTTTCTGCAATTGCTTTATAATGTTGGTAAATTCCTTCTTGATTTGGTTTATTATAATAAGGCGAAACGGTAAGAATCGCGATATAATCACTTAAATCTGTTTCTTGGTATTCTTTAATAACTTCTGCTGTATTATTTCCTCCAATACCTAAAACCATCGGAACACGATTAGCATTTGCCTTCTTTATTGTTTCGATTACGTGTTTCTTTTCATCTTTTGTAAGTGTTGCTGCTTCAGCAGTAGTTCCTAAAATAACTAAATATTCAACACCGCCATCGATACTATAGTTTACTAAATTTTCTAAAGCAACATAATCTACGGTACCATTTTGTTGAAAAGGTGTAACCAAAGCAACTCCTGTTCCAATTAATTCTTTCATCTTTTATAAATGTTATTATATCTTCTAATACAAGGTTAAAATTATGGATTATATCTCGAATATTCAAATATAGAAGGTAATCTATAATTGGTCTTAGATAAAATCAAAATCATTCAAAAATAATGATAAATTCAGAGGAATAAAATTAATTTTAGTTTAGATTTTATGATTTTACTTATGAAAAAGTCACTTTATTAGTGACTTTTTCATATTCTTAAGATTTTATTAATTCAATGTGTATTTAAATCCTAAAGAAAAACGTCCTGCTTCGAAGTTAGAATCGTTTGTTAGATTCCACCAAGGTTTCCAATCGAAATGTATAGCTAAAGGAGCAGAAGGAATTTTGTATTCTAAACCAGCTTGTGGACGAATTGCAAATAATGTTTTGTCTCCATGATAGTTGTTTCCATAATCAACAAAAGCTAATTGCGGACCAACACCAACATACCAGCCTAAACCATTTGTTCCAGAAAAAGATTCATTATATGTATAATCTGCACCTAAAACAGTAATATGATCTCCAAACATAACTTGTAGATTACCTGCATTTTTTCCATCGAAAGAATGTTTGAACTGCGGACCAACTAGTGTTTCACCATCTCCTAAATCTATTGCAATACCCAATGCATTTTTATAATCTTGAGCATTTACTTGATTAAATCCTAATGCCATTACAGCGACCAATAAAACCTTTTTCATCAATAATCTTTTTTAATTTACTGTCTACTTTTTAACAAAAAGCATGCAAATGTTATATTAATATTAAATTTTTAAGAATAAAAGGTTTATTTTGTAACGGATATTATTTTGTTTATCAACTATATATCTATTTAATTTAAAATCGTTCTAAAAATTTTGATCACTAATTCTTCATAAAAAACTTACTTTTGTAAAAAATAAAAAAAGAATGATCAAAACAGTTATTTTCGACATGGACGGTGTGATAGTAGATACAGAACCAGTTCATAAATATGCTTATTTTGAACATTTTAAAGAGTTAAATATTCCGGTTACAGAAGAGTTATTCAGCACATTTACAGGCCAATCGACAAAGAATGTTTATCAAATTCTGAAAGATAAATTTGATTTGAAATCAGATGTAAATGATTTAGTTTTAAGAAAACGTGCCATTTTTAATGAAGCTTTTGATACAAAACCTGATTTATATTTGATTGATGGAGTTGAAAATTTGATTAAAGATTTATACAAAAATGGAATCGAATTAATTTTGGCTTCTTCAGCTTCGAAATCAACAATTGATCGAGTTTTTAATCGTTTTGATTTGAATCAATATTTTTCACATAAAATTTCTGGCGAGAATTTCCCGAATTCAAAACCCGATCCAGCAATTTTTTTACATGCTGCCAATTTAGCAAAATCTGAACATGCTGAATGTATTGTAATCGAAGATAGTACAAATGGAGTGGAAGCTGCTTTTCGTGCAAATCTGTATTGTTTGGGTTACAAAAGTGAAAATTCTAAAAAGCAAAATTTAGAGAAAGCCAATATAATTGTTGATGATTTTAATACAATTGATGCCGATTTTATTAAAAAACTAAACTAACAATTTAAGATTAATCAATAATCTTAAATTGTTTCATCAAGAAAATGGCATTCATCATTTTGGTTGTACCTTTTCTTAATTTATAATCAGAAAAATAATTGTTGTCAACGTTTTTCAATTCAAAACAATAATTGATGATATGAGCAGGATTCTCAGTTTCCATTTTCGTTAATTCTAAATCGTGCGTTGCAATAAAACCAATTAATTTGGTTGGAGATTTGATTAATTTTTCTAAAAATTTCTGCGAACCAATCAATTTATCTTCCGAATTTGTTCCTTTCAATATTTCATCTAAAATGATAATTTGTGGTTGATTATTTTCTAAACGATCAATCAAAATTTTCAATTTATTAATTTCATTTTTGAAATAAGAATCGCCAGAAGAAAGATTATCCACCGTTCTGATACTTGTAAATAAATCCATCGGATGAAACAACATTTTATCAGCACTTACTTTTGCGCCATTCATTGCTAAAACCAAATTTGTACCAACAGTTCTCAAAAAAGTACTTTTTCCAGCCATATTTGCGCCAGTTATAATTGCAATATTGTTTGGACGATCGGTTTCAAAACTATTTTTTACAACAGTTTTTTCGTCTAATAAAGGATGAAAACCATTTGTGATTTTTAAGGCAAAAGGATCTTCGACAATTTCTGGATAAGTAAACGATTTGTATTTATCATTAAACAAAGCAAACGAAACAAAAGCTTCTAATTTAGCTAATTCATCTAACCAAGGTTTTATTTGATGAACTGTTTTTTGTACTTCATTTTCGAATTTTATTGAATAATACAATCGCCATAAGAAAAATGTATTCAATACAAGTCCTATAATTGGGAAAGTAGAAGCATCTAAAGTTTCTTTTGTTGAAGAAATAGTTTTGATTAAAATTGATGATTTAAAAGGTTTTTGAAACTTATTTTGAATTTCCACATTCAGTTTCGATTCAAAAGTAGTGTTTTCAATATGTCGAAAAACTTCATATAAATTATCCAATTCATTAGCTTTCATTGTTGTATAAGCAGCAATTCTTCGAAGCTGATGTTTGTAAAACATCGAAATAACATTCGAAACAATAACAGCTCCTAAAATCCAATAAAAAACCATTTCTTTCGGGAAACCAATAATTGCTAAAGCAATAAAGCACAGAATATTAATAACAGAAATTATAATCGGAAATAACTTTACGGAATCATTATTAAAAACTCGATTTTCGAACACAAAAAGAGAAGATTGATTCATGTTTAATCGCTTTGTAAACGTCAAAAATTTTACAATCCAATTTCTATTTTGTGCCAATTCTATAAAAGCATTTTGACGATCAATAATTTCAGCTTTATCTAAAATCAAATTCGATAAAAAATGTTTTAATTGTAAATTTCCAATTCGTGTTTGTGTTTTATTGATTCGGTTGAAAATTGATTTTCCTTCCAGAATATCCAAATCTTTGTTGTAAACATTATTGAATTGAGAATTATCTTCTGCAAATTGATCAATAGAATCATCTGATTTTATTTGCGAAATAATTTCTAAAGCTTGAATAGAATAATTGAGTTCAGAAGAAATTTTGGAAGTTTTAACAACCAAAATGATAAAAATAATAAATAAAATAGAAGAAATAAGCAGATAAAAATCGTTGCTAGAAGTGATATAAAGCGCAAAAAAAACAACAGAAATTATAAATGAAATAAGTCTGATATTGCTAATTTTATTCTTTTTCGATTTTAAAAGATTAAAATTTTCTTGTAGTTTTTCTTCGATTTTTAGATAGTTTTCCATTCTTAATTTTATTTCTGAATAAAGGTAAAGGTATAAATGATAAAAGAGCAAAAAATTGCTCTTTTAAGTTGTTTTTGTAATGATGTAAATAGATTATAATACTTTAATTTCGAATACTTTTTCATCATTCAAATAACCTTCTAATAAGTCTTTTGAATTGATTTTTGAAACTCCTGCCGGAGTTCCTGTAAAAATTAAATCGCCTTTTTTTAAGGTAAAATATTTAGAACATTCAGCAATTAATGTATTGATATGAAAAATCATATCTTTTGAATTTCCTGTTTGTACATTTTCTCCATTTCGATCTAATTTGAATGCTAAATTCTCTAAATCGAAGTTTTCTTTTGGAAAAAAATCCGAAGCAAATGCAGAACCATCAAAAGCTTTGGCTATTTCCCAAGGGAAACGTTTTTCTTTCAATTCTTGTTGTACATCGCGCGCTGTAAAATCAATTCCTAAACCGATTTCTGAAAAATAACGATCTGCAAATTGAGGCTGAATCATTTTTCCAACACGATTAATTTTAATGACAATTTCTGTTTCAAAATGAACTTCTTTTGTAAAACTTGGAATAACAAAAGGAAATCCTTTTCTTAAAATCGCTGAATCTGGTTTCATGAAAAACATTGGCGATTCGGGAATTGGATTATCTAATTCTTTTGCATGTTCGACGTAATTTCGTCCGACACAAATAATTTTCATCGCTTAAAAACCGTTTTGTAATTTGATTCGTGTAAAAACTTTTTTCGTATATAATGGGAAATCTGCACTTTGCAACCAAGCATAATATCCAGGATCTTTTGCAAAAACATCCGAAACAATTTGTCCTTTGTATTTTCCGAAAGAAATAATTTCTTGGTCTTTATCATTATATTGAATAAAACCAGCTAAATCTGCTGTTCTGCGTTGAGAAGAGAATTCGCTCAAAAATTTGTTGTCATTTTCAAGTTCATCATACTTTTCGATTTGCGCCATAAGAACTTCATAAGTTGCCATTGTATCTGCTTCAGCAGAATGTGCATCAATCAAATCTTTGTTACAATAATATTTATAAGCTGCGCTTAGATTACGAGGTTCCATTTTATGATAAATCACTTGCACATCAATTGGACGATGTTTTGATAAATCAAAATCGAAACCATTGCGCAACAATTCTTCTGCTAAAAGTGGAATATCAAAACGATTTGAATTATATCCTGCTAAATCAGAATCTTTTATCATTTCAATAATTGCAGGAGCAAGTTCTTTGAAAGATGGAGCGTTTGCAACATCTTCGTCAGAAATACCATGAATTAAAGTAGTTTCTGGAGGAATTGGAATTCCTGGATTTACTTTCCACGTTTTTACTTCTTTCGTTCCATCTGTAAATGCTTTCACAATAGAGATTTCTACGATACGATCTTTTGAAACATTTGTTCCTGTTGTTTCTAAATCAAAGAAACAGATATTTTTAGTTAATTTCATTTTGTAATTTCTTTTCTAAAAATGATTGAGATAATGATATACAAAAGGATAATTAGTGGAATTGCTGCAACTTGCAACCAAGCAACTAAACCAATTGTAATTATTAAGAAAATGTATTTATAATAATTTTCTGCCCAACTCAATCCTTTAAATTTTAAGGCAAATAATGGTAAATCGACAATTAATAAAATACTAAATACAATAGAAACGGCAATTAATAAATAGGGATCTATTGATGGATTTATAATTTGTCCGTTATTGTAATAGATAGAAAATAATGAGAAAATAAATAAGGTATTAGATGGCGTTGCTAAGCCTTTGAAATAAGTTGCTTGATCTTCATCTAAATTAAATTTTGCTAAACGCAATGCCGAAAAAGCCGGAACTAAAAAGGCAAATAATGAAATAGCAGCAATTTTTAAATTCTCGTTTTCATAAATAAAATCGGTTGAAAAATGATTAAACATCGAAAATAGCATCAATCCTGGAACAACTCCAAAAGAAATACAATCTGCTAAAGAATCCAATTCTTTTCCAATCGGACTTCCAATCTTCATTAATCGAGCAACCATTCCATCTAGAAAATCAGCAACCAAAGAGATCAACATCAAAACCATCACAATTGTAACTGTGGTAGTTGTAATTTGAGCATTACTCGAAATCATAAAAATAGCTGATAATACACCACAAGAAAGGTTAAGTAGTGTTAGAAGGTTTGGAATTGTAATTAATTTCATAAATGAATTTTTCAAGACAAAAATACAAACAAAAATTAATCTGAATCCTTTTTAAACACAATAAAACCACTAATTTTGAGTTTTTATACCGTAATTAATCAATTTTGAAGAAAACATTACTTTTAATATCTGTTTGTGTTAGTCAATTAACTTTCGCTCAAACTGCGCGTAAATACTCAAACGAATTTTTGAATATTGGAGCAGATGCACGTTCGTTTGCAATGGGAAATGCAGTTGTTGCAAATATTGGAAATGCAAATGCGAGTTATTGGAATCCTGCTGGATTAACAGAAATTACATATGATTGGGAAGCTTCTGCAATGCATGCTGAGTATTTTCAGTCAATTGCAAAATTTGATTATGCTGCTGTAGCTATTCCGTTAAGAGAAAGTAATTCGACAATTGCCTTTTCATTAATGCGTTTCGGTGTAGATGATATTTTGAATACAACAGAATTAATTGATAATCAAGGGAACATTAATTACGATAAAATTTCTAAATTTTCCACAGCAGATTATGCTTTGACAATGTCTTATGCAGGAAATGTGTTCAATAATAAAAACATTCAATTTGGTGCAAATGCGAAATTAGTTTACCGACATATTGGGAAATTTGCAAATGGTTTTGGATTCGGAATTGATCTTGGATTACAATATCGTACTGATAACAATATGTACTTTGGAGTAATGGCGCGCGATATTACGACAACATTCAATGCGTGGAGTATCAACAAAGAAAAAATAAAAGAAATTTCGATTGATGAACCAAGTGTTGAAGGTGAACCAACAATTTTGAATGATTTACCTGGAGAAAATATTGAGTTGACAATGCCAAAATTACAATTGGGAGTTGGAAAGAAATTTGATTTCAATGAACGTGTTTCGTTGTTGGGAGAAGTGGATATGAATATTGAATTTCAACAAACAAACGCAGCTATTTCAGGAAAAGGATTTACAATTGCACCACAAGTTGGTTTAGAATTGGGCTACGATAATATGGTTTTTGTTCGAGGAGGATTGAATAATTTACAAAAAATTGAACAATTTGATGGAAAACAAAAAACTCAAATTCAACCAAACGTTGGAGTAGGTTTCAAATACAAAGGAATTTCCATCGATTATGCTTTAACAAACTTTGGAAACAGTGGTTTGGGATTGTATTCTAATATTTTTTCAGTTCGTTTTGAAATGGATAAATGGCGATAAGAAAAATAATATTCAAAAATTATCTTTCTATTGGTAAATTTTCATCAGCGCCCCATTCAGACCAAGAACCATCATAAACTTTTATTCCGTCAAAACCTGCAATTGTTGATGCCAAGGCTAGGATAGAAGCTGTGATTCCAGAACCGCACGAAAATATATTCTCTTTAGAAGAATCTGTTATTTCATCAAAAATAGTTCTTAATTCTTCTTTTAATTTGTATTTTGTATTAGCTAAAACATTTTCAAAAAATAAGTTTTTCGAATTTTGAATATGACCACTTCGTAAACCTTTTCTTGGTTCTGGAGAAGTTCCATTGAAACGACTTGGTGATCGTGCATCTATAATTGTTTTCGACTTATCATTTATTGCATTTAATATAATTTCTGTATCGGCAAACCAATCTTTTTGAAAATTAGCCTTGAAATCACCTTTTTTATCTGCGTGAATATAAGACGATGTTGTTTCAAAATTATTTTCAATCCAAGCAGGCAATCCGCCATCTAAAACATATACTTTTTCGTGTCCCATTGTTTTGAACATCCACCAAACTCTCGGGCTCGAATAAACGCCCCAACGATCATAACAAATAATGATAGAATCTTGGTTAATTCCTAAATTTTGGGCTTCTTCTGTAAATGAATTCTCATTAACAAGTGTATGAGGAAATTGAGATGAATGATCTGAAAATTTGCTTTCCAAATCAAAGAAAATAGAATTTGGGATTAACTTTAATTCATGATCTTTTATAGAATTTCCAACTTTATTAATTGTACAATCCAAAATAATTAAATTATCTAAATGCAAATTATGATGTAATTCTTCAGCTGATATTAATGGCGAATTGAAAGTCATTTCTATTTTATTTTCTATAAAAATAAAAAAACGCAATTTATAAATTGCGTTTTTTAGGATTATATTTTTTTAATCAAATTATTTTTGATTGATTACTTCGGAAATCGGTTTTCCAATGTTTCCATTTGGTTCTTCAATATGTAATAAAGCAGCTAAAGTAGGAGCGATATCTGTCATCAAAACAGGATTATTATTTTTCCCATGTTTTATTCCCCATCCCATTAAAACAAACGGAATATGCGCATCATAAGATCCCCATGTACCATGTGTTGTTCCACCAGAATTTAGTTTTCCTCCATACCATTGTGGTTCTAGAATATAAGTTATTGCTCCGCTACGTTTGCGATTATATCCGTTAATCATGCGTTCTTTTATAATTGCAGGAATAGATGCTTCACCTATTTTATCCATATCAACGGCAAAAGAAATTCCGTCTACTTTTCGCATGAACTTAACAATTTCTTCTTTAATATCTTCTTCATCTAAATCATTTTGTTCGATAATATTATAATTTAAATGAACTTGATAATTTGATAAAGAACGAACAATATCAGCTGATTTAAATTTTTCTTGAAGTTTAGAATTTAATGCTTTTTTCACTTCTCCAGTTGGGAAATATCCACTATTCCCTTTTTTATCTTGAAAATATTTTGGATTATGAGCTCCACCATGATCAGCCGTTAAAAAGACTAAGTATTGTCCTTTTCCAACTTTTTGGTCAAGATGATTAAATAATTCTTCTAAATCTTTATCTAAACGTAAATAAGTATCTTCAGTTTCTATTGTATTTGGAGAAAATTGATGTCCAACATAATCTGTAGAAGAAAAACTAATTGCTAGGAAATCTGTTATTCCATTTGCATTTTGACCTAATTTTTCGTTATCAATAATTTCTATTGCAATGTCTTTTGTTAAAGAATTTCCGAAAGGAGTAGAGCGAATTAATCCTAAACCATTTTCTTTTTTCAATGTTTTTAAATCATAAGGGAATTGCATTTTATCTAATCCTTTATAATTTTCTCGGTATAAATTTCCTTCTTTCTCACTTTGTACGTATGTGTCAATAGGATAAAGCGTATTCCATTTATCTAAATATTTTTCAGCAACTTTTTTATTATTGAATTTTTGTAACCATTTTGGTAATTCATTCATATAAAAAGTACTCGAAATCCAATTTCCAGATTCTCCTTCAAACCAAAAAGAAGCATCTGCAAAATGTCCTGCTGGTAAGATTCCTCCACGGTCTTTTAAAGAAACACCAAAAACCTTTGAACGGAAATTAGTGGCTAATTTTAATTGATCTGTTATAGTAGAAGTTAATAGGTTTTTTGGAGACATTTTTCCTGCTTTAGAAGTTGTTCCAACGCCAATTACACTATCATCATCTGTACAATATACTTCTTTACCAGTCTCTTGAATAATAAAATCATTACCTGCAATTCCATGTATAGCAGGAACAGAACCTGTATATATTGTACTGTGGCCAATTGCTGTATAAGTAGGTATGTATGGAATGTATGTGTTTTCGTTGCTGAAACCTTCGTTTAACATACGGTTGAAACCTCCTTGTGAATAACGATCTTGGTAACGATATAAATAATCCCAACGCATCTGATCGACAACAACACCAACTACTAATTTAGGACGATTTACTTCTTGTTGTGCATAAAGCGATAAGCCTGCAAAAAGTCCTAAGACACTTAAAAAAGTCTTATTAAATCTCATGTTTAAAATTTTACAACAACAAATGTAATGATAAATTATTGGCGTAATTTTAAATAATAATTAAAAAATTAGTAAATTAAACAAAATCATAAAAAATAAAAATATGAGCGCAAAACCTGTAGAAATAGTAGAGATTTTCGATGTTTCAATTGATAAAGTTTGGAACGCTTTAACAACCAAATCAGCTTTTGATAAATGGTATTTCGATATAAAAACATTTGTACCTGAAGTTGGTTATGAGTTTGAGTTTTATGGCGGTTCATATTTACATCATTGTAAAATTTTAGAAATTGAACCAATGAAAAAAATGGTTTATACTTGGCAATATCCTATTTATGAAGGCAAATCAATTGTTACGTTTAAGTTGGAAGAATTGACAGATGAAATTGTTCCGCAAACAAAATTGACGTTAATACACGAAGGAATTGAGACTTTTCCACCAGATGATAAAAATTTCTCTCGAGAAAGTTTTGAAGCTGGTTGGACAGAAATTATCCGAATTAGTTTGAAAAATTATTTGGAAAGAAATTCTGATGAAGATTCGAAAGTAGAGTAAATAAAAAAAGGAACTTCGTCAAGTTCCTTTAATTTTTTCTATAACAGCCTATTATTTTTTGAATAATACTGTAACTCCTTCCTGATTTGGTAAAATTGGGCGAGGATCTTCTGCTGTTATTATTCCTGCTTTTTCTTTTCTTAAATTCGCAACCCAAAATGGAATCCATGAAATAGCCATCGTTGCAAAGAAGATGATACCCCAGAATCCGCATAAAGCGATTGTTAAGAATAATAAGAAACCTAAAAATTGAATCATGATTTTATTTTTATGTGATACAAACTTACTAAATAAAAATTATAGAAATACTAACATTAATCACTTTTCTTTCATGAAACGATTTCTTAAATTTGTGAGATAAGTTAACAATTATAAATACAAAATACAAAATGGAATACAGAATTGAGAAAGACACCATGGGGGAAGTAAAAGTTCCTGCTGATAAATATTGGGGTGCTCAAACAGAACGTTCTCGTAACAATTTTAAAATTGGTCCTGCAGCTTCTATGCCTCACGAGATTATAGAAGGGTTTGCTTATCTTAAAAAGGCTGCTGCATATGCAAATGCAGAATTAGGTGTTTTACCAGTTGAGAAAAGAGATGCTATTGCAGCTGTATGTGATGAAATCTTAGCAGGAAAATTAGACGATCAATTTCCATTAGTAATTTGGCAAACAGGTTCAGGAACTCAATCTAATATGAATGTGAACGAAGTTATTGCTAATCGTGCACAGGTTTTAGCTGGACTGAAAATTGGAGAAGGAGAGCCAGTTCTTAAAGCAAATGATGATGTAAATAAATCTCAATCTTCTAATGATACTTTCCCAACAGGAATGCACATTGCAGCTTATAAAGCTGTTGTAGAAGTTACAATTCCAGGTGTTGAACAATTACGTGATACTTTAGCTAAAAAAGCAGAAGAATTCAAATCTGTTGTAAAAATTGGTCGTACACACTTAATGGATGCAACTCCATTAACATTAGGACAAGAAATTTCTGGTTATGCAGCACAATTAACTTATGGTATAAAAGCTTTAAGAAATACATTGGCTCATTTATCTGAAGTTGCTTTAGGTGGAACAGCTGTTGGTACTGGACTTAATACGCCAGAAGGATACGATGTTTTAGTTGCTAAATATATTGCTGAATTTACAGGACAACCATTTGTTACTGCAGAAAATAAATTCGAAGCTTTGGCTGCTCACGATGCAATTGTAGAAACTCATGGAGCTTTAAAACAATTAGCTGTTTCTTTAAATAAAATCGCAAACGATATTCGTATGTTAGCTTCAGGGCCTCGTTCAGGAATTGGAGAAATTATTATTCCAGAAAATGAACCAGGATCTTCTATTATGCCAGGTAAAGTAAATCCAACACAATGTGAGGCTTTAACAATGGTTGCTGCTCAAGTTATGGGTAATGATGTTGCAATTTCAATAGGAGGAACTCAAGGTCATTACGAATTGAATGTTTTCAAACCAGTTATGGCTGCAAACTTCTTACAATCTGCACGTTTATTAGGAGATGCTTGTGTTTCTTTTGATGAGCATTGTGCACAAGGAATTGAACCAAATTATTCACGTATCAAAGAGTTAGTAGATAATTCATTAATGTTAGTTACAGCACTTAATACTAAAATTGGTTACTACAAAGCTGCTGAAATTGCTCAAACAGCTCACAAAAATAACTCAACGTTAAAAGAAACTGCAATTGCATTAGGCTATGTAACTGCTGAAGAATTTGACGAATGGGTAAAACCAGAAGATATGGTTGGATCTTTGAAATAAGAAATCAAAAATCATAATAGTAAAAGAGGTTATTTTTATAACCTCTTTTTTTGTGCTAAAAATTTTTAAATAAAAAAATAGGAAAATATTCCTTTATATAGTGGAAAAATTGTAACTTTAATAAAAGTTTAAAATTATGACAACTGTAAAAGAAAAAAAATATAACCAAATTATTGAAGGAGTTCCTGAAGTAAACGATTTTACGAATGTCTACTTTTATGTTAGTCGTTATAATATCGATCAAAAATATATACAATATCTTGATGAATTATCAACTCTGAAAGATGAAATAATCTCAAGTTGGTTGAATATTACAACACGAACATACAGAAATTACAAAACAAAAGATGTTTCATTAAAAGACAATACAAAGGAACATATTGTTTTATTGATTTCTTTGTACAAACACGGTTTAGAGGTTTTTAATACAAAAGATGATTTTGAAAAATGGCTAACAACTCCTAATTTGTTATTAGACAAAAAATCTCCAGCAGATTTTCTTGATACTGTATCAGGTTTAAAATTTATTGACAATCGTTTAACTGCGATAGAATTTGGAGAAAACGTGTAAAAATGCTAGTTTATAATATACGCAAGGCTAAATATGCGAAATCATTACAAGCTTCTGGAGTTGCAAACAGATGGAATAAAAATGATGAATTTGTAATTTATACAGGAAGTTCGCGTGCGCTTTCAACTTTAGAATTAGTTGTTCATCGAAGTTCTATTAGTATCGATAATTCGTATAAATTATTAGTAATAGAAATTGATTGTACTGAAAAGGATATTTATCAAGTAAGAAAACCTAAATTACCTAAGAATTGGCAATCTGTAGAAGCTTATCCAGAATTGCAGGAAATAGGATCTGCTTGGTATCAAGATTTTAACTATTTGCTAATGAAAGTTCCGTCGTCGATTATTCCGAAAGAATATAATTATTTGATAAATGTAAAACATCCAGATTTCAATTCGAAAGTGAAAATAAAAGAATTGGAGGATTATAATTGGGATGATCGTTTGTTATAAAAACAAAAAATCGACTAAGATCTTAGCCGATTTTTTTATTGATATTTTGAGAATTTTTAAATCTTTTTGTACTTCAATAATAAACTATTTGTAACAACACTTACGCTACTCAAAGCCATTGCAGCTCCAGCAATCATAGGATCTAATAAAAATCCGTTGATTGGATAAAGTATTCCCGCAGCGATTGGAATTCCGATTACATTATAAATAAATGCCCAAAATAAATTTTGATGAATTGTTTTTACGGTTTGTGTAGATAAGTTTATTGCATGATTTATTTTCGTTAAATCTCCACCAATTAAAGTTACCTCAGCAACATCAATTGCAATATCAGAACCATTTCCCATTGCAATAGAAACATCTGCTTGTGCTAGCGCCGCGCTATCATTAATTCCGTCTCCAACCATTGCAACAACTTTTCCTTTTTGTTGCAAATCTTTGATAATGTTCATTTTTTCATTTGGAAGAGCATTTGCAATAACTTGATCAATTCCGACTTGTTTAGCAATTGCATTTGCCGAAAATTCGTTATCTCCCGTTACCATCCAAACTTCAATTCCTTTAGCATGAAAATCTTTAATTGCTTCAACAGAAGTTGGTTTTATTTCATCAGAAATTCCGATTAATCCTAAAACTTTTTCATCATTTCCAAAGAAAGAAGTGTATAGTTTTTAGCAGAAAAATCTTGAATTGCTTGTTTTATTTTTTCATCAATTTGTAGATTCAACTCTTTAATCCAAGATGTTTTTCCTATATAATAATATTTATTTAATAGATTAGCTTTCAAACCTTTTCCTGAAATGTCTTCAACTTTTAATTCAGGTAAAATATCTTGTTTACCAATATATTCTGTAATTGCTTTTGCTAATGGATGTTGAGAATTATTTTCGATTGTATAAAGTACATTTTTTACAGTATCATCAAACCAAATAAGTTCCTGTACTTTTGGTTTTCCTTCTGTAATAGTTCCTGTTTTATCTAAAATAATTGTATTAATTTTTTTAGCAGATTCTAAACTTTCGGCATTTTTGATTAAGATTCCTTGTTCTGCACCTTTTCCTATTCCAACCATAATTGCTGTTGGCGTTGCCAAACCAAGTGCACAAGGACAAGCGATAACCAAAACAGTAATCATAGATAAAAGTGCCATTGTAAATGCATTTTCTTGACCTAAAATTAGCCAAACAATAAATGTTAAAACAGCAATAATAATTACAATTGGAACAAAAACGCCAGCTATTTTATCAACAAGTTGCTGTACAGGAGCTTTACTTCCTTGTGCATTTTTTACTGATTGAATAATTTGAGATAGGAGCGTATCATTTCCAACTTTCAAGGCTTTGTATTGAATTGGCGAGTTTTGATTTAATGTTCCAGAAAAAACATTAGAATTGATATTTTTCTCTACAGGAATTGGTTCTCCAGTTAAAGAACTTTCATCTATAAAAGATTCTCCCGAAACAATAATTCCATCAACCGCAATTTTATCGCCAGGTTTTGCTAAAATTAAATCGCCAATTTGAACGTTTTCTATTTTAGTTTCAATTTGATTTCCATCTTTTAAAATTAGAACTGTGTTAGGTTGTAAACCAATTAGTTTTTTAATCGCTTCGGATGTATTTCCTTTTGCTCGTTCTTCCATCAATTTTCCAATTAAGATGAAAACAATGATTAATCCAGAAGCTTCAAAATAAGGATGTGCATGCAATCCTTTGCTGTGCCAATATTGTGGAAAAAGAGTATTAAAAATGCTGAAAATATAAGCAACTCCGGTACTTAGTGCAACCAAAGTATCCATATTAGCCGATTTATTTTTTAATTGTCTCCAAGCTCCAACGAAAAATTGTTGACCAAAAAGAAATAAAATTGGAGTAGAAAGTGCCCACATAATATAATTTGCATAAGGCATATTCATAAAAAACATTCCGATGATAAAAAGAGGGACTCCAAAGATTAAAGACCAACTTACTTTATTCTTCAGGGATTTATATTTTTCTTCATGTAGTTCTTCAATTTCCTTATCTTGATTGGTAGATTCATCAATTACTAAATCATAACCAACATCTATTAATGCTTTTTTTAAACTTTCTGGAGAAGTAAGAGCAGGAATATATTCTATTTTTCCCATTCCATTTCCATAATTTACTTCCGCATTTACAACGCCAATCTGACGTTTTAGATTTGCTTGAGAACTACTTGCACAAGAAGCACAAGTCATATTAAGAACTGGATACGATTTTTCAATAGAATCAATCTTGAAATTATTTTGTTTCAAAATTTCGTATACTTTTCCTACTGCTTTAGGTAATTTTTTTGCTGTAATGGAAACCGTTTTACTTTTTAAATCCACTAAAAAATTATCAATATTCTCAATTTGAGAAAGCAATTGATTTAATTTATCTACTTGTTGCTCAGTTTCTAAATTAAGAACAGGAATATATAGAGTTTGTTCATTCATAACAGTAATTTTATAAGACAAATTTCGGAAGATTTATACTCGAAATTATTATATAATTTTAGGTTAAAGTTACACCTTTTACTTGAGTCATTTTTAGGAATAATTGAGTTGAAAGAATTTAATTTTATAACCAAAAAAAATCCTTCAATTGCTTGAAGGATTTAATTTTATTTTTAGAAAAATGAATTATAACCATTCATCATCATCTTCTGAATCTTCTAATTCAGCATCGATGAATTGAATATAAAATGCAACAATTTCTCCTTTTTCGTTGTATCCGAAATATGCAGGATAAATTCCTTCTCCAAAACCAGCTTGAAAAATTGGTGATTTGAATTCTGTATTTGGAATTGTCCAATTGATCCAATCTCCTTCTTCTGATTGATATTTAGGATTGTTTTTTGCGTTTTCTACGAATAATTTATTGAAATAATCATCATATAAATTAACATCGTTTTTGCTTTCAAAATCATCAATAAATTTTACAAAAGAATCTTTTGCTTCTGCATCTACAATAGTTGCTAAACCACTTTCGATAGAGAAACCAAAGTATTCACCTTCTTGTAATTCGTCAATCAACTCGATTCCTTTCATTGCTTCTTCATAACGAACAGGTTTTTCGTTTGTAAATGCAACTTTTACACATCCAATTAAATTCTCAACATCACCATCGTCTTCAAATTTTACGATGCTTGCAGTTACAGGAAAATCACCTTTTGGTGTTTCAAGAAAATAAGGATCTTTGTCCATTGATAAATATTCACCTAAAGGGTCATTTACAAAAATTTTACCTGATGGTAAAGAAACTTCTCCCATTTGAATTTGGTCGATTTCTACACCGCCAATTTCTTTATCTGTAAAATATTTTTCTAAATCATTAGGAGCTAAAGTAAATTCTCTTTTAGATTCCCAAGTTTTTAACCATTCTGCTGTTGGTTGCATAAATTATTGTTTTAAAGTGATACAAAATTACACTAAATAATGATAGTAACTTAACTTTTATATGTTAGTCAAAAATTAAATTATCTTAATTTTTTTCTTAATTCGTTCTTATCAATATCATATTCTAAATGCAAGATTGAAATTAAATCATCTTCAGAAAGTAAATTATTTTTATAATATTGAATTAGAAAAGGTTCAATTTTAGAAAATTCGTTTAATGATTTTTGTAAAAAATATGCTTCAATAAATTGATTATCTTTTGTTTTTAATGTAATAAGATTACTAATTCCGTGCGAACCTTCAGGGGTTTGGAACTCACCAAATTCTTTCACAGCTTTTCCTTTATAATCCGAATTATCAATCACAATAGAATATAAATCGTTTATAGAAAAAGTTTGATCTTTTACAGAAATTGAATCTTTTGTAAAAGTCAACTTTCCATCAAATTTACCTTTTAATTCTGTAGAAGGTTTTTTAAAATAACCATTCCAATAAGCGACAGCGGTTGCCAAAAGTCCAATAAAAATGTAATAATACGTTTGATTTTTAAAAACTTGCAATTCTAAAAAAACAAAACTAATCACACTAACAAAAAGAAATGATAAAATAACTTTTACAATTTGTTTGTTATTTTTCTTAGGTTTTTCGGGTACAAAAATTTCGAAACTATATTTATCCATGTGCTATTTCTTTACGAACTCTACTTAAGCTTTCTGGTGTGATTCCTAAATAGGAAGCAATCATCCATTGTGGTATACGAGAAAGTTGTTTGGGATAAAGTCGTACAAACTCTAAATAACGGGTTTTTGCAGAGGCACCAAGCAATAAATTAATACGATCTTGTAAACTACGTACATGATTTTGGATTAATTTGTTTTGTGCTGCTAAATAATTAGGATTTAAACTTATAATTAAATCATTTAATTTTTCATTTTGCAAAATAACTGTAGAATCTTCAATTGCTTGAATATAAAATTTTGATTTTTCTTTACAAAATGAACTATTTCTATCGCTTACAATCCAGTTTTCAATACCAAATTGCAAAACGTGTTCTTTTCCATTATCATCAATTGTATAAGATCGGATAACGCCAGATTCAACAAAAAAATAATTTTCAGAATACTCGCCAGGTTGCATAATAAATTCATTTTTTTTATAATGTTTTACAACCAAAGCACTTTCAATTTTAGTCCATTGTTCTTCTGTCAGATCAATAATACTTGATAAATGTTTTTTATAATTTTCCATACGTATTGCAGTATTCTACAAATTTATAAGAAATTAATGAATAAAATTGTATCAAATTTTGTTACAATTAAAATTTAGTGATATCTTTGCATCATTAAATCATAAAAATGAACAATTTAAGATTTGCAACAGCGATTCATATTTTAGTTTTAACTGAAAAATTTAAAGGACAATTAATTACTTCTGATTTTATTGCAGGAAGTATTAATGTAAATCCTGTTGTGGTTCGCCGTGAGATAAAATTCTTAAAAGAAGCAGGTTTTATTGATTCTAAAAAAGGAAAAGAAGGAGGGATTCTTTTAGTTAAAAATGCAGACGATATTTTGCTTGGTGATATTTATAAAATTGTAAATCAGGAGAATGCTTTTGGGAGAATGAATCATACAAATCCGGAATGTCCTGTTGGAAAACAAATGAATCATCATCTCGAAAAATTATTCTATCATGCCGAATTAGAATTAATCAGATCATTAAATAATAAAACTTTAAAACAGTTTTCTGATGAATTTCAATAAAAAATTTTTATCTTTAAATGTAACAAAAATAATTACAATATAAATAGTTAATATTAAATCAAAAAATTATAAAATGAGAATAGCAGTTATTGGAGCTACAGGTTTTGTAGGCTCACACATCGTAGAAGAATTAGTGAATAGAAATCAATCTATCAAAGCATTTGCACGAAATACGGATAAGGTTTTGTATCATAAAAATGTAGCAAAAGTTGCTTTGGATGTAAACGATATACAAGCTTTAGCAGCAGATTTAAAAGGAGCAGATGTGGTTGTAAGTGCTTTCAATGCAGGTTGGACAAATCCGAATATCTACGAAGATTACATGAAAGGAGCAAAAGCTATAGAAGAAGCAACTAAATTAGCTGGTGTAAAACGTTTGATTGTAATTGGTGGAGCAGGTAGTTTATATGTAAATAATCAGAAGGAATTACAAATTGTAGACGCTCCTGATTTTCCTGAAGAAATAAAACAAGGTGCTTTAGCAGCAAGAGATTATTACAATATTCTAAAAGAAAACAAAGATTTGGAATGGACAGTTTTTTCTCCAGCTCCAGAAATGCATCAAGGAACTTCTGGCGAAAGAAAAGGAGTATATCGTATTGGTGAAGATGTTCCTGTTTTTAACGATGAAGGACGTAGTATTTTGTCTGTAGAAGATGTTGCAGTTGTGATTGCAGATGAGATTGAAAATGCAAAACATATAAATAAAAGATTTACAGCTGCTTATTAAAATTCCTAAATAAATTTAATCTAAATTTATTCTTGTAGAACAATTCTGTATTTTTTGGTACGATTTATGAAAAATACAAATTAAATACAAGAATAATGAAATTATTAATCGCAATAGGAAGTTTTATCCTAAGCTTAGGATTTGTTCTAGCATGCTCTTTTCTAAATCTTGGTGTTTTTTTTAATCAACTACTTGGAATAGTATTTTTGTTCGGAAGTATATTTATGGGTTATTTAGGTTTTGTCTATTTATTTGATTACCTAGATCATTCAAGATTATTAAAAAAAGGAGTAAAAGTAAAAGCACATATTATAGAAATAAAAAGAGGCTTATTAGGAGAAAATCATTTACCAGATTATGTCGTTGAAGTCTTTTATAAACATCCAAGCACAAAGCAAATATATTATACAGAATTTGAATATTTTGGTGATGTTAATGCAAGTGAGATTCTAAAAAAAGGAAAAGATGTCGATATTTTGATAGATCCTCAAAATCCAGAAAATATTTATTACAAAAATGCAATTTAAAAAGGCTGTCCTAACAAATAAGACAGCCTTTTTTATTTTATATAAATGTAATATTATTTTATGTAAATTTTATTTCCGTTTTCGTTAATGTAATATTTACCACCTTTTGGTCCCACATAAACTTTGTGTCCGTTGTAGGTTCTTGCTGTTGATTTTTTTGTAGCCGTTTTTTTCGTTTGCTTTTTAGTAGTTGGTGTTTTTTCAACCTTTTTTTCTGAAGTTACTTTCTTAGTTGTTTCTTTTGCTGGAGTTTTTGTTTGAGCAAATGCTATAGACAATCCTGCAAATAGAAATAAACTAAGCACAATAGCGGTCTTTTTAAATAATTTCATAGTGTTTTATTTTTAAATTGATTTTTTATTAAATTAAAATTTTATCTAATATAAAACAAATTATCATACAAACTTACTAGAATAAACTTGAGATTAATTTATTTCAAATGATCCAATAACATTTCTGCAGTAGCAGGATTTGTAGCTAATGGAATATTATGTACATCGCACAATCTCAATAACATATTTACATCTGGTTCATGCGGATGTTTTCCCATTGGATCTCTAAAAAAGAAAACCATGTTTGTTTTTCCTTCCACAACACGAGCCGCAATTTGTGCATCACCACCAAGTGGCCCAGATAAATAACGTGTCACTTTTAACCCTGTTTCTTCAGCATATTTTCCTGTAGTTCCTGTTGCCACAAATGTAATATTGTTTTTGGTTAAAATATCTTTGTGCTTCATTAAAAAGTTAACCATTTCGGCTTTTTTTCCATCATGAGCAATTAAGGCTATTTCCATATATTTTTTTCCTATTTAATCTAAAATCTTACTTTTGTACAAAGTTAGCAGAACAATCTTAAATAATAGAATTGTTTTAAGAATTATAAATAGTATACGACTATGAAATTTAATTTATTAACGGTAAAAGAAATTGTAAAATTAACAGATGATGCTGTTCAAATTTCGTTTAATGTGCCAGAAGAATTACACGAAGATTACAATTTTTTACCAGGACAATATATAACACTTAATATAAATGGAGAGCGAAGAGATTATTCTTTATGCGAATCTCCTAATGATAAGAAATGGAGTATTGGTGTAAAATCTCAACCAAATGGAAAAATTTCAAATTATTTAGTAAATGAATTGAAAGTTGGTGATCAGCTCGAAGTTTCTACACCAAATGGACGATTTACAATTCCTACAAAACCAAACGAAAAGCGAACATTATTAGCTTTTACAGCAGGAAGTGGAATTACGCCAATTATGAGTATGTTAGAGTTTACGTTACAAACTGAAGAATGGGTTAATTTTCATATTTTTTATGTCAATAGAAATGAAAATTCGATTATGTTCAAAGAGCGTTTAACGGAATTAAAACAAAAATATCCTAACAATCTTTTTATTCATAACTTCTATACTCGACAAGATCAAGAAAATTTCATTTACAATGGACGAATTGATGAAAAGAAATTTGATTTAATTCTGAATCAAATTATTGATATCAATGAAGTAGATGAAGCTATGATTTGTGGGCCTGAAGAAATGATTTTAACATTAGCTAAAAAAATTAATCAAGCTGGAATTATTGATAAGCATATTCACTTCGAAATATTTAATCCTTCTATAAAAGCAGAAGATATTTTCATTAAACACGACGAAGGCCCTCAAACAGTTCAGGTTACTGTCACACTTGATGGAGAAACTTCTGAAGTGACGTGGGATAGAAGTAAAAACTTAATCGATACAATGTTAGAAGCTGGTATTGATGCACCTTATTCATGTAAAGGAGGTGTTTGCTCGTCTTGTATGTGCAAAGTTACAGAAGGTGAAGTGCATATTGGAGAAAACTATGTATTGACAGATTCTGATTATGAAGAAGGAATGACATTGGCTTGTATTTCTCGTCCAAAAACGCCAACATTATCAATAGATTTTGATGAAGTTTAAGAATTAAAACAATATCGAAATTATATCAAATAAAAAAGACGAGCTGAATAAAACTCGTCTTTTTTGTTTGATTATATAGTTTAATTTTCTTCATCAAACATTTCCTTGAAGGAAACATATTCTCTTCCAGGAAGGATTAAATTTAAAGCAACTCCAATAATCGAAGCCAAAGCCATTCCTTCTAAAGAAAATAAATCTCCGATATGGATTGCTGCACCGCCAATTCCGATGATTAGAATAACAGATGAAATGATTAAATTTCGTTTAATTTTAAAATCAACTTTATTTTCGATAAGCATTCTCAAACCACTTGAAGCAATAATTCCAAATAATAAGATTGAAACACCGCCCATTACAGGAGTTGGAATTGTACTTAATAATGCTGAAACTTTACCACAAAATCCAAATAAAATGGCAAAACAAGCTGCTCCAATAAATACATAAATACTAAAAGCTCTTGTTATTGCTAAAACACCAATATTCTCACCATATGTTGTGTTTGGTGGTCCACCTAAACAAGCTGCAATCATTGTTGCAACACCATCTCCCAACATAGATCTATCCAAGCCTGGATCTTCTATCAAATCTTTATTTACTACTTTACTCAGAACCAATTGATGTCCTATATGTTCTGCTATTGGAACAATTGCAACAGGAATCATCAGGAAAATAACATACCAAGACAATGTTGGCGTGTAATCTACAAAAGGAACTGTGAAATCTGGAATCATCAACCATTTAGCTTCTATAACAGGATTTAGATCAACAACTCCCATAATAATAGCAAAAAGATAACCACCAATAATTCCGACTAAAACAGGAATTACACTCAAAAATCCTTTACTAAAAATAGCTGTAATTATCGTAATAATCAATGTAACAAAACCAATTGTAACATAAGTTAAATCGTATTCACCAGAAGGGTTATTCGTTACCATTTTTATTGCTGTAGAAGCTAATCCCAAACCAATTACCATAATTACTGGTCCTACAACAATAGGAGGAAGAAGTTTCATCAACCATTTTGTTCCGGCAGTTGCGATTAATAGTGCTACCAATGAATACGTAACGCCAACTAAAAAACTACCAACCAAGAAACTTCCTGTTGCAATCCCACTTTCTGGATTTGCTTCTAAAGCTTTCATTGCGATAATTGGATTGATAAATGCAAATGAAGAACCTAAATAAGAAGGTACTTTTCCTCTCGTAATTAAGATAAAAACTAAAGTTCCGATTCCGCTCGAAATTAATGCAATAGCTGGCGACATTCCTGTTAAAGCAGGAACTAAAACTGTTGCACCAAACATTGCGAAAAGATGTTGTATACTTAATAATATGCCTTGTCCTAATTTCGGTTTTTCGTCGATTGCTAGGACAATATTTTGGTCATTTTGTTGACTCATTTTAAAAAGAAATTGAAATTGTATTGTTTAAGTGCAAAAGTAGCTTAAAACGATTAATAAGAACAGAAATCATATAACTATTTGGCTAAATATTGTAAAGGATTTTGAATCAATTCTATCGAAATTTGAAATACAAAACAATAAATTATGGAAACAAAAGAATTAAAATTCAAAACAAATATAAATTGTAGTGGTTGCGTAAATAAGGTAAAACCTTTTTTGGATAAGTTACAAGGTTTAGAATCTTGGAAAGTTGATACCGATAATCCTGATAAAATTTTATCGGTAAAAGCTAATCAAACAACAGATGAAGAAATTATAGATACAATTGAAGAAGTTGGTTTCGAAGCTGAATTAATTCAGGAATAATAAATATTTTTTCGTTAAGAACTTATTTTTGTGATTATATTAAATCGATTTAATCTCAATTCAATCTTATTTTGAATTGAGATTTTTAATTTTCATTCTTTAAATTATTTTTTTTGATTTATTGGCTTCTCATTAGCTGATAAAATTCAATATATTTTTCGTCTTTTTCTGATAAAAATTAGTCTATTTTTTTAGAATGAGTCATTAACTTTGCAACTTCAAAAGTTAGCTGTGCAAAGTAAACGCATTATAAAATTTTTCACGATACTGATTATTTTTCTTATTCAGTTTCTGTTTCTATTTTCCATAATAAACGAACGAATAGAAAATGATCTTGTTCCTTATATTATTCTTATACTTTGTGTTTTATTGCTAATTGCATATCGAAAATTTCCTTTGCATCATAATGAATATTCATTTGATCGAAAAACCTTGGTTTTATGGATTCCGATTGCTGCTCTTGTTACATATTTAATCAATAATCAACTTGGTTTAGGAGGAGTATTTTCGGTAGGAATTATCGGAACTTTAGGTTCTTTCTTAACAAAGTTAAATTCTCGTTCCGAATATCTAAAACAAATCGAAGCACCTATATATTGTGGCGCTTTCATTGGAATGACTTCCCTTGATTTTAAATATGCTTATTGGATGATTATTACAGCTGGTGTATTTACTGCTTTGTTATTTTTTGCCACAAAATCGTTATTTGTTGGTTTAGGAGGAAAGCTCGGTACTTTAGCTTTTATCGGTGTTTTATTAAGTATGTTGTTGTTCAAATTAATTGTAGGATAATGATTGAGTTTCTAATTTTAATGATGTGTTCTATAATTGCTTCATTAATAACTTATGAATTAAATATCCGTTTCAAGCAAGGAGCTGTTCGTGCTTCATCTATGATTGCAATGATTGTTGGAGGTTTTTTCTATTTCTTTCCCACAATTTTACCCGAATTTTATGTTAGAAACATTCCATTGTATATAATAGGAGGAACTTTCATCGGAATGGTTACATCAACAGTGAATATAAGTTACTTTTCTCTAGTTTTTTCGCCAATTTTATTTGCTGTTTTATTGCATTACACAAGCAAAGTTTTCAATGGTTATGGTGGAGCATTAGGAACAACAGCTTGTATTTCGCTTATGTGTACAATGGCTTTTCCGATTATTACAAAGAACAAAAAAGTAACGTATGGTTATAGATTAATTCGAATAATTTTTAAGAAAAGAAGAAGAAATAAAATCATTAAACGAAAAGTTTAAATAAAATTAGTTCTATAAATAAAGAGTTTATATTCTAAATTTCTATTATATTTATTTTCATAATTTTAAAACAAGTTTCTTGAATACTTTTATTGCAATTCTAAGAGGGATAAATGTAAGTGGTAAAAAAATCATTAAAATGGATGTTTTGACCAAACTCTTGGAAGAGCTTCAACTAGAAAATGTTACAACTTATATGCAAAGTGGTAATGTTGTTTTTTCTACGAATTTGAATAATACAAAAGAAATTGGTGATCTAATTCACGATAAAATTGTAGAAAGTTTAGCATTCGAAGTTCCTATCTTAATACTTACTATCGAAAAATTACAAAAAATAATTGATAACAATCCTTTCACAAAGGATTTAGAGATTGATAAAGAATTTTTGCATTATACATTTTTAGCAAATAAACCTTTGGAAATTGATCTGGAAAAAGTAGAAAAATCGAAAACTGAAGAAGAGCAATATTTTATTACAGATGATGTGGTTTATTTATATTGTCCATCTGGTTATGGAAAAACTAAATTGAATAATAATTTTTTCGAAAATTTATTAAATGTAAGCGCTACAACGCGTAACCAAAATACAACAACAGCTTTATTACAATTAGCTTTAATGAGAGAACTTTAAATTTATGCATCCAATTATCCGAAATATTTTAGCATTTTTAATAGGATTATTTCTTGCAAATATTGTTAATATAAGTTTGATTATTTTAGGAAACAACGTAATTCCTGTTCCAGAAGGAGCCGACATTTCCTCAACAGAAGCTATGCAGGAAACAATGCATTTGCTAAAACCACAGAATTATCTTTTCCCATTTTTGGCTCATGCATTAGGATCATTCACAGGAGGATTTGTTATTGCAAAATTAGCAGCTAAAAGCAAAATGAAGTTAGCATTGGCTTTCGGAATTTTATATTTAAGCTTTGGTTTATACATGATTGCTGTAATTCCAGCTCCAACATGGTTTTCTATTTTAGATGGATTTATCGCATATTTGCCAATGACTTATTTTGGTGCAAAATTAACTTTATTAAAAAGAAAGTAGAAATTATATAGATATAAAAAAAACGTTATTAATTGATTAATAACGTTTTTTTATATTTTGAATAAAATTTATTCAGCAATTAACTTGTCTAATAAATCATTAATTTCTTTATCGTTCCAATCTCTTGTTTTTGTTTCTTTCAGAACAACATCTCCTTTTTTATTTAAGATATAAGTTGTAGGAAAAACCTTTGGCAACATATTGTTCGAGATTGGGCTATTTGGTTCGTAAATGGGCATTGTATAATTGTTTTTTTGCAAAAATGGATTAAAAACAGTTGGTTTATCCTGAATTGCAATCAATACAAATTTCACTTTTTGTCCTTTTGCTTCATATAATTTCTGAATTGTAGGCATTTCTGAAACACAAGGCGGGCACCAACTTCCCCAAAAATTTAAAAAAACAACTTCACCACTTTTCTTAAAATCAATTAAATTAGTATTTGTAGCGCCATTATATCCAAGTAAATCAATATCATAATCACTTTCTGATAATTCAACATCAGAACCAGCAACATGGCTATTATCTTCTATTTTACTTTTAAAAAATGTGCCGATTGGCGTAAACATAATAGCAACTAAAGCAATAACTACAACGATGGCAAAAATAATTTGTTTATTTCCTTTCATTTTCTTTTTTCAATAAAGTCTTACACAAAGATGCGAACAAATAACAAGTTGAACAAATTCAAAAAAATGATTAATCAACTCTAGTTTCATCAATTAAATCTAAAATTTCATTTACAATATCTTCACCTTTATTTGTGTTGTAATATTTTTGTAAATCTTCGTGAAAATCATCTGCCGAATATTTATCTGGATTATTTTTGAAACGAGCTAACATTTCCATTCCAGCTTTTGGACGAGGACCAAAACGGAAAATTTCTTCATTATCTTCATTCACGCCAATAATAATCGGAATAGAAGCAGCTCCATTTGTTTTATATTTCTCCATCAATTCCAAATTCTCATCACGTAAAACATAATGCGTCGAAACATTTAGCGTATTTGCTAATTTTTCTACAACAGGAATAATCTGAGAAGCATCTCCACACCAACCTTCAGTAATTACTAATAACTTAAAATTATTTGCTGGAGATTCAACACGTTTTTCTTGAGCAGGATTTAGTTTGAAAGTTTTGTAAATTCTATTCATACGTTGCAATCCCAAAGCATAATATTGTACATATTCTTTCGGATCGTCATTCTCTATCTCATTTTCCAAATCATCTTCAACTCTTGTAATATAAGCTTCGTAAGATAAACCTTTGTCGATGTATTCTGTTAAATTCATTTAATTCTAATTTCTTACAAATATAAAGCAATTCTTCGAGCTTATTTTGTAACAATGATGACATTGTTTGTCGTTAAAAATTGGTAAATTGCGACTTTCGAAAATAGAAAAATGTATCAGAATCCATTAAAAAAGACAATAGAATATTTAAAAGGTGCTGGACCAGAACGTGCAAAAACTTTGCAAAGCGAATTCAGAATTTTTAGATACGAGGATTTGATTCAACATTTTCCGTTTCGTTATGTTGATAAATCAAAATTCTACAAAATATCTGAGATTTCTTCAACAGCTGCCGAAATTCAATTGAAAGGTAAAATTGTTCAATTAGAAGAAATTAACCAAGGAAAAGTAAAACGATTAGTCGGAAAATTTCAAGATGGAACAGGAACTTTGGAATTGGTTTGGTTTAAAGTTTCTTCGTGGCAAAAAGAGAAATTGAAAAATGATCTTTTTAAAGAAGTTGTGATTTATGGAAAACCAAATTTATTCAACAATAATTTTAGCATCACACATCCAGAAATTGAATTAGTTGAAGATACAAAAAATATTCCGCTTGGATTGTTTCCTGTTTATCCGAGCACCGAAAAGTTAACAAAAAAAGGAATTACAAATCGTGTTCTACAAAAAATGATGATGAATCTTTTTGCTGAAAACATTGATATTCCTGAAAATTTACCAATAAATATTCTCAATCATTATAAATTAATTGGCAGAAATGAAGCTTTGAAAGCAATTCATTTTCCAAAAGATGTAACAGAGCTAAATGCAGCAATTCGTCGCCTTAAATTTGAAGAATTTTTCTTTCTAAATCTTGCAAATTTATCTCAAAAAGCAGTTAATAAACAAAAGAATAGAAGTAATCCTTTTCCAGAAATTGGTCATTATTTCAATACATTTTACAATGAATATTTACCTTTTGAATTGACAAATGCACAGAAAAGAGTAATTAAAGAAATTCGTTCAGATCTTCGTCAGCCAGCACAAATGAATCGTTTGCTGCAAGGTGATGTAGGTTCAGGAAAAACGATGGTTGCTTTATTAACGATGTTGATTGCCATAGACAATGGTTTTCAAGCTGCATTAATTGCGCCAACTGAAATTCTTGCAATACAACATTACGAAAGTATTACTGAATTATTAAACGGATTAGATGTTTCAGTAGAATTATTGACTGGTTCTGTAACAAAGAAAAAACGTCAACCAATTTTAGAAAACCTTGAAAATGGAAAGCTTAAAATAATTATTGGAACACACGCTTTGCTAGAAGATAGTGTTATTTTTCAGAATTTAGGTTTAGCTATAATTGATGAACAACATCGTTTTGGAGTTGCACAACGCGCTAAATTTTGGAGAAAAGCAAAACTTCCTCCACATGTTTTAGTGATGACAGCCACACCAATTCCACGTACACTTTCAATGACATTGTATGGCGATTTGGATGTTTCTGTAATTGATGAATTACCAAAAGGACGAAAACCAATTAAAACGCTTCATAAAACAGATGCGCATCGTCTGAGTGTTTTTAAATTTATGAAAGATGAAATTGCGAAAGGTCGTCAAATTTATGTCGTTTATCCGTTAATAGAAGAATCTGCGAAGCTAGAATTGAAAGATTTGATGGATGGTTACGAAAGTATTTCTCGTGCTTTTCCGCTGCCAGAATATGCAATAAGCATCGTACATGGACGACAAAAACCTGTGGACAAAGAATTTGAAATGAATCGCTTCAAAAATAACGAAACTCAAATTTTGGTTGCAACAACTGTGATTGAAGTTGGTGTAAATGTCCCGAATGCTTCTGTAATGATTATCGAAAATTCTGAACGTTTTGGACTTTCTCAATTGCATCAGCTTCGTGGTCGAGTTGGACGAGGAGCAGAACAATCATATTGTATTTTGATAACAGGAGGAAAGTTAAATGAAGTTTCAAAACGTCGTATACAAACCATGTGCGAAACAAATGATGGTTTTCAAGTAGCAGAAGTAGATTTGGAATTACGTGGGCCAGGTGATATGATGGGAACACAGCAAAGTGGCGTTCTTAATCTTAAAATTGCCGATTTAGCTAAAGACAAAGAAGTTTTGTATGCTGCAAGAAAATCTGTGGAAGCCATTCTTTCGCAAGATCCAACGCTTTCTTCTCCAATTTATGAATTAACAAAAAAATATTTTATAGAAAATCATAAGGATAAAGTAGGTTGGAGTCAAATTTCTTAAAATTTAACATTCAAAAAACAATTTCGAACTTTTTTGGTACAGTTTATGTTTTAATACAATAAATATAAAAACACTTAATTATATTAGAAACTTTTAATTTTATCAATTGTGTTAAATAAAATTAACATCGATTTTTATTTTTAACACAAAATTAACGTCAACCAAAAAATTAGCGATTATGATGTACACAAATTTAGAACTTATCAGAACTCCTCAAGGAGTAGAGGTTGAAGGAAACTCATTATGGATGTTCAACCAACATTTGAATTTAATGGTATTAATCACTAATAAATCGATAAAAATTAAACCTTCGATGTCATTCCAACGATTTAGAAAAAATTAAATACTATTTATTATATATATCAAAAACCGCTGATTAAGCGGTTTTTTTATTTCTAAAAGTTGCAATAGTTTTTCTTTATTAGTTTATTACTAAATAATATATCTCTAATTTATTGATTATAAATAACTGAATTATAATTATTATAAAAATTAATTATATCTCATAGATTTTATAGATTTGATTTATAACTATACACAACCTAGTTTTGCTTTGTCTTAAAATAATAAAACAAAGAATAAAACTATAATTATGATTAAAAGAAGTTTAGTATTAAGCTTAGCATTTATTTCTACAATTGGATTTGCTCAACAACTAACGACAAACTCTGGTGCTCCAGTTGGAGATAACCAAAATTCTAAAACAATAGGAAATAACGGACAAGTTTTGTTGGAAGATATTCATTTAATTGAAAAATTAGCAGCATTCGATCGTGAACGTATTCCAGAACGTGTTGTACATGCTCGTGGAGCTGGGGCTTTCGGAGAATTTGTAGCTGATAAAGATTTTTCTGATGTTACAATGGCCGATTTTTTATCTAAAGCTGGTAAAAAAACACCATTATTTGTACGTTTTTCTACTGTAACACATCAACAAGGTTCACCAGAAACATATCGTGATCCACGTGGTTTTGCTGTTAAGTTCTATACAGAACAAGGAAATTATGATTTAGTAGGAAATAATTTACCTGTTTTCTTTATTCGCGATGCGATTAAATTTCCAGATATGGTACACGCATTCAAACCATCTCCTGTGACAAATGGAGCATCTGATGCAAATCGTGTATTTGATTTCTTTTCTAATTTGCCAGAATCTACTCACATGTTAACATGGTTATTTTCTGATTACGGAATTCCAGCAAATTACCGTCAAATGGAAGGAAATGGTGTGCATGCATACAAATGGGTAAATGCTAAAGGTGAAGTTACTTATGTAAAATATAAATGGGTTCCTCAACAAGAAACTAAAAATTTAACTCAAGAAGAAGCAGATAAAATTCAATCTACAGCAATTGAACATGCAACTTTAGATTTGCGTAATGCAATCGATAAAGGAAACTTCCCGAAATGGGATTTATATGTTCAATTCTTGAAAAGAGAAGATTTTGACAAATTAGATTTCAATCCTGTTGATGTAACAAAAATTTGGCCTGAATCTATTGCTAAATTGGTTAAAGTTGGAACAATGACATTGAATGAAAATCCGACAAATTACTTTCAACAAGTTGAGCAAGCTGCTTTTGCTCCATCAACTTTAGTTCCTGGAATCGAAGCTTCTGAAGACAAATTATTACAAGGTCGTTTGTTTTCTTATGCTGATACACAACGTCATCGTTTAACAGGGAATTTCCAACAAATACCTGTGAATGCGCCAAAAAATAATGTAAAAACATATAATCAAGATGGTTATATGTCTATTCGTGAACAAAAAGGAGATGTTAATTATCAACCTTCAACAAATGTTCCTGAAGTTGTAGATAATGCAAAATACAAATATTCGAAATCGGTTTTTGCTCCTCAAACTGCTACTACACAGCATGTAATTGATAAAGAAAACAACTTTGCACAAGCTGGTGATTTGTATCAATCATTCTCTAAGAAAGAGCAAGATAATTTAATTAAAAATTTATCTGGAGCTTTAAATTCGGTTAAAAATAAAGTAATTGTTCAAAAAATGATTGCACATTTTTACCAAGCAAATAATGAATATGGAAGACGTTTAATGAAGGCTACAAATACTTCTATGAACGACGTAAAACAATTTTTACCAAAATAATTCTTATTGGATTGGAGTCGATTGAGTTCGGCTCCATGACTTTCATCTAACATTAAATCATATTTATTATGAAAAAATATATTTTTTTAAGTTTATTTCTATTGAGTTTTTCTTCAATTTTTGCACAAGATTTGTTTAGCGCAGCAAGAGAAAATAATGTGAAGCAAATAGAAGAATTACTATCAAAAGGAAGCAATATAAATGAAGCGAATGAACGCGGATTTACACCTTTAATTTTAGCTGTTTATAACAATAGTTCAGATGCTGCGAAATTATTATTATCGAAAGGAGCAAATCCTAATGCTCAAGATTTATCAGGAAACAATGCATTAATGGGAGCTACTTTTAGAGGATATCCAGAAATGACAAATTTATTAATTGCAAATAAAGCAGATGTTAATCAAGTGAATTTTAATGGCGCTTCTTCTTTGATTTTTGCTGTAACATTTGGTCAAAATGAAATTGCTGAAAAATTGATTGAATCTGGCGCTGACTTAAACATTAAAGATAATACAGGTAAAACAGCTTTAGATCATGCTGTTTTACAAGAAAATAAAGTAATGATAGAATACTTATCTCATAAGTAATTTTTTATATTTTTTAGTTAAAATTAAAAAGCCATTCAGATATTTTCTAAATGGCTTTTTATATTATTTCGCGATAAAAACTGGAATATTGACACGATGTCTTAGTTTATTTACGGTTTCTCCAAAAATAAAATCCATAAAACCTTTGTGTCCATGTGAACCAACAATTAATAAATCTGCTTTGTTTCTTTTGCAAATTTCCGCAATAGAAGTGATTCTATTATTATAACCTAATTCGATTTTTGTTTCATTGAACAAAGGACGAATAATTTCTGCATATTGCTCTAAACGTTTTAAATCAGATTGCGCTTCTTCGTCATTAGAATGTTCTCCAGTATATTTTGCAGAAGCACTTTCAACAACATGAACCAAAATAATCATAGATTCTTTGGTTGCCAATTGTGTTGCATAATTAATAACTTTTCTATCTGTTTTTGAAAAATCTAGTGCTACAACAATTTTTTTGAAGTGTTGATTTGAGATTTCTTCCAACGAAAATTTTTCAAATGGTTCGTGAATTTCTTTTGGATTTTCATCTTTTTTCTTCATCATAATTGGAATTAAAAATGTCAACATCAACAACACTAAAAGTCCAATTTCTAAACCAACAAGAAAAATATTTAACGAATAAGAATGGCTATCATCCATCCATTTATTAAATTCTTGATAAACCAATTGTGCGTTCAAAAAAGAAATAATAAATGCAATTGCCCAAGCAAAAATTTTGGTTGTTGTATTGATTGCAAAATTTCCCATTTTTGCTTTATCGCTCACAAAATGAATCAATGGAATAACTGCAAAAGCCAATTGCATACTCAAAATAACTTGACTAAAAATTAATAAAGAACCAACTTCTTTTTCTCCAAAAATAAGGATCACAACAACCGCTGGAACAACCGCTAATAATCGTGTTAAAATTCTTCTCAAAACAGGATTAATACGCAAATGTAGATATCCTTCCATTACAATTTGACCTGCTAAAGTTCCTGTTACAGTAGAACTTTGTCCTGCTAAAATCAAGGCAACAGCAAATAATTTTGGAGCTAAATCTGTTCCTAAAGTTGTTCCCAATAATCGATAAGCATCTTCCAGCTCAGCAACATCATGATAACCATTTTTATGAAAAACGGAAGAAGCTAAAATTAAGATTGCAGCATTTACAAAGAAAGCTAAATTAAGCGCGATTGCACTGTCCCAAAAATTATATTTGAGCGCTTTTTTTATTGAAAAATTATCTCGTTTTATCTGCCGTGTCTGAACGAGAGCCGAATGTAAATAAAGATTATGCGGCATTACAGTTGCTCCAATAATACCGATACTAATATATAAAGCTGTACTATTTGGAATAGATGGAATAAAACCTTTTGCTACTTCACCAAAATCTGGTTTTGCAAGAAACATTTCTGTTAAAAAACATAAACCAATCATTGTAATTAGTCCAACAATGAAGAGTTCCATTTTACGCATTCCCAATTTTTGAAGATAGAGTAAAAGAAAAGTATCTAAGAAACTGATTAAAACACCGTAAATTAAATCAATACCAAAAAGTAAATTTAGACCAATTGCCATTCCTAAAATCTCAGCTAAATCGCAAGCTGCAATAGCAATTTCAGCCAAAATGTATAAAACAAAGTTCATACCTTTTGGATAAGTTTCTCGGTTACATTGTGCCAAATCTTTTCGACGTACTATTCCTAAACGTGTACATAGACTTTGCAACAGTAAAGCCATAATGTTACTCATTAATAATACCCAAATTAAAGTATATCCGAATTGGCTTCCACCAGCCAAATCCGTAGCCCAGTTTCCTGGATCCATGTAACCAACACTTATTAAGTAAGCAGGTCCAAAAAAACTTAAGATTTTTCTAAATTTTCCTTTTTTTATTTGAACACTTTCGTGTACATCTTCTAACGATTTTGATTGATTTGGCATTGAATGATATTTCTAATTCAAATTTATGTAAAAATTGAAGAAAAAATAGTAATTTATGGATAACTGTTTTTGAAGTAATAAATGAGAAAATTTATTATATTAAACCTATTAATTCTTATTGCTTTACTCGATTTAAATAATCTAGATTATTCTTTTGATTTAAGAATATTTATCTTTTTATAAATTAAGACGATAGATTTATATTTCAAAAATTAATTGCGTTTCATTAGATAGAAAGCAAGAAAACAATAAAAATATAGAGTAAAATCGAATAAATATTATAGGCTTTAAAAAATAAAATATTGTATATTTAATCCTTCGAAGAAAGCAGATGAATAAAGAGAATGTTAGCTTTTTTCCAAATCAACAAAAACATAAGAAAGATGGATACGCCTCATGTTATTACAGACGAACAATTAGAGAAAGAGAACATTGAGATAACGAGACGTTATAAAGAGATGCTTCAAAATACATATGTAACTTTATCAGATGAAGACAAAAAGCTAATTCGTAAAGCTTTTGACTTGGCTGTTGATGCTCATAAAGATCAACGAAGAAAAACTGGTGAGCCATATATTTATCATCCTATAGCTGTTGCTAAAATTGTAGCAGACGAAATTGGGCTTGGTGCGACATCTATTGCAGCTGCTTTGATGCATGATGTTGTGGAAGACACAGATTACACGCTAGAAGATATTGAAAAACTATTTGGTAAAAAGATTGCAAAAATCATTGATGGATTAACAAAAATATCGGTATTAAATAAACAAGATGTTTCGATACAATCAGAGAATTACAAAAAATTATTACTGACTTTATCAGAAGATGTTCGTGTAATTCTGATCAAAATTGCAGATCGTCTTCACAATATGCGTACGCTAGAAAGTATGCGCGAGGATAAACAATTGAAAATAGCTTCTGAAACCATTTTTATTTATGCACCTTTAGCTCATAGAATGGGATTGTATAATATCAAATCAGAATTAGAAGATTTGAGTTTAAAATATACTAAACCAGATGCTTATTATAATATTGAACATAAACTAACTGAAACAGAAGCAGAGAGAAAAAAATATATCGACGATTTCTGTAAAACAATCTCAGAAAAACTTGAAGCAGAAGGTTTAGAATTTGAAATAAAAGGACGATCAAAATCAATCAATTCAATTTATCGAAAAACCGTTAATCAATCAATTCCTTTTGAGGAAGTATTTGATTTGTTTGCAATTCGCATAATTTATCGTTCAGATAGAAAAAATGAAAAATTCTTGGCATGGAAAATTTATTCTTTAGTAACGGATTTATTCATTCCAAATCCAAAACGTATGCGCGATTGGATTTCTCAACCAAAAACAACTGGTTACGAATCTCTTCACGTAACTGTTATGGGACCACAAGCACGCTGGGTTGAAATACAGATTCGTTCAGAGAGAATGGACGAAGTTGCAGAAATGGGTATAGCTGCACATTATAAGTATAAAGAAAATGTATCTGACGACGAAACAAAAGTTGATGAATGGATTCATCAAGTTCGTGAAATGTTAGAACAAGAAGATACAAAAGATGCAATTGAATTTATGGACAATTTCAAATTCAATTTGTATTCAAAAGAAATTTATGTTTTCACACCAAAAGGAGATTTGCATTCATTACCAAAGGGAGCTAGTTCATTAGATTTTGCTTATTCTATTCACAGTAATGTTGGTGATCATTGTTTAGGTGCAAAAGTGAACGGGAAATTATATCCGCTTTCGCATCAATTACAAAGTGGAGATCAAGTAGAAATTATTACTTCTACGCAACAAAAACCAAAATTAGAATGGTTAGAATATGTTGTAACGAGTAAAGCAAGAAGTAAAATTAAAGCTTCTTTAAATTCAGATAAACGTAAAGTTGCAGAAGAAGGAAAAGAAATAATTCAGCGAAAATTAAGACACTTAAAGGTAGATTTTAGTGAGAATACGATTAATCAATTACAGCAATACTTTAAGTTAAGTTCTAGTCAAGATGTTTTTTATAATGTTGCGATGGGAATTATTGACAACAATGATTTACGCAAATTTGCTGAACGAAATACTGGATTTACAGGATTGATTAATCGTTTCAGAAAATCAACATTTAATACCACAAAAAAAGATGAAGCTCCTGTAGATAAAACAAAATTAGATAGCCTTGTTTTTGGGAACGATGAAGAACGTTTGGATTATGAATTAGCAAGTTGTTGTAATCCGATTCCTGGAGATAAAGTATATGGTTTTATTACAGTTTCAAAAGGAATAAAAGTACATAAAGTAGATTGTCCTAACTCAGTTTCTTTACAAGCAAATTATGCATACAGAATTATAAAAGCTAAATGGATTGACTCTTCTCAACAAGAATTCAAAGCATTGATAGAATTGCAAGGATTGGATCGTGCTGGAATGGTAAGCGATATTACTTTAGTCATTTCGAAAAACAATTCGTTGAACATGCATAGTATTAATTTATCTGAAGATGCAGGTATATTTGATGGAAAAATTACAGTTTCTGTTAAGAATAAAACCGAATTAGAAAAAATTATGACAGAATTAAAAAATATAGAAGGAATTCAATCTGTAAAACGAACATATAAAAATTAGTTTATATAAAATTATTTACTAACTTTATGTAAATTAACTATGTATGAAAAAATTATTATTAGCCTTTGCATTTCTTCCAATGTTGAGCTTTGCACAAGATGTAAATGACTCACCAAGAAAAGGAATTTTTGATAGTTCAATAATTAAAGAACCAAATGATCCAGCTGTTTTTGTAGATGGAGAAAGAGTTGATATAAATGTTTTATCTAAAATGAATTCAGATGATATTAAATATATTACTGTAAGCAAAACCGATAAGAAATATCCAAATGGTAAAATTGAAGTTTTTTTGAAAAAAGAAAAGGAATTATAAATAGAAAAAGTCCAACTTTTGTGTTGGACTTTTTTTATTCGCTGATGTTACTAACAAAGGCACAAAGTTACACAAATCTTTTTGATAATATCGCTTCATTTCTCTTGAATAATCTTGTTAATTTTACATCCCGAAAACAAACAAACTCACGATGAACAAACAAAATTATAATCCAATCGAAGAAGTACTTGAAAGAATCAAAGAAAAAGGAGGTTGGGTTAACACGCATTCACACTTAGACAGAGCTTATTCATTGACTTCGGACACTTTCTCATTATCTAATTCTTATCTTAAAGAAAAATGGCATTTAGTTGATGATATGAAACGTAATTCATCAGTTGATGATATTTATTTTCGTATGGAAAAAGCGATTAACTTTATGTTAGAGCAAGGTTGTCAAGCAATTGGCTCTTTTATTGATGCAGACGAAGTAATTGAAGATCGTAGTATTCAAGCAGCACAACGCTTGAAAGATAATTATGGAAAAGATATCGAAATGCGTTTTGCAAACCAAGTATTGAAAGGTGTTATCGATCCTAAAGCACGCGAATGGTTTGATATGTCTTCAGATTTTGTTGATATCATCGGAGGATTACCTGCAAAAGATTTTGGAAGAGAAGATGAGCATTTAGATATTTTATTATCTACAGCAAAAGCTAAAAATAAGTTGGTTCATGTTCACGTTGATCAGTTTAATACAGACGAAGAAAAAGAAACAGAACAATTAGCTCTAAAAACAATTGAACACGGAATGCAAGGAAAAGTTTCTGCAGTTCATTCAATTTCAGTAGCAGCTCATCCTAGAAAATATCGTTACGAATTATACGATTTGATTAACAAAGCGGATATGCACATTGTTTCTTGTCCAACTGCTTGGATTGATCATAATAGAACAGAACGCTTAGCGCCTTCACATAATTCTGTAACACCAGTTGATGAAATGATTCCAAGAGGAATTAATGTAGCTTTCGGAACAGATAATATTAATGATATTTATAAACCTTTTTCCGATGGTCATTTATTAACAGAACTGCGAGTAATGCTAGAATCTTGTCACTTCTATGATGTGGAACATCTTTCGAATATTGCAACAGTTAATGGCTTAAAAGCTTTAGGAATTCAAAAATAAAATGTATATTTATACAAAATTAAATCTCGCAATTGCGAGATTTTTTTTGGAACACAAAAATAAAAACTACAAAAATTATGCAATTAAACGTACAGAATGAAACTGCTCAACTACAAACTGTAGTCTTAGGAAGGGCAGAATCTAATGGAGATAACCCTACAATAGAGCAAACTTTTGATGCAAAATCTTATGAAACTGTAAAAAATAATGATTATCCAAAAGAGGAAGATTTAATTGTAGAAATGTCAGAATTCGAACAAATTCTGAAGAAATACAATGTAGAAGTTTTACGTCCAACATTAATAGAAAATTGTAATCAAGTTTTTTCTCGTGATGTCGGTTTTGTAATTGAGGATGAGTTTTTTGTTTCAAATATTATTCCTGATCGTTTCGAAGAATTACAAGCATATTGTGATATAAAAAATATGTTTAAAGGAAATAAAATCAATACTTTACCTGAAGAAATTTATGTAGAAGGTGGAGATGTTATCTTATATAATGATTATATTTTTGTTGGAACTTACAAACAATCAGATTTCAAAAATTACAAAACTGGGCGCACAAATGTAGAGTTCGTAAATTATATCAAAGAAAAATTTCCAAATAAAAAAGTATTAGATTTCGAATTGAAGAAGAATGATGAAAATCCTTACGAAGGAATTTTACATTTAGATTGTACATTCAATCCAGTTGGAAACGACAAAGCTATTATTTATAAAGATGGATTTTTATTTGAACATGAATATCAGCAAATTGTCGATATTTTTGGTAAAGAAAATTTGTTCGAAGTAACCAAAGAAGAAATGTATTGTATGAATCCAAATGTTTTTTCTATTTCTCCTGAAGTTGTCGTTTCAGAAAAGAATTTCACTCGTTTAAATGATCATTTAGAAAATGTTTGGAACATAAAAGTTGAAGCAATAAATTACAGAAATATATCTAAAATGGGAGGTTTATTAAGATGTTCAACAATGCCATTAATCCGAAAATAAAATGAAACAAAAACAATATACATCAACTATTTTGATGGTTGAACCTACAGCTTTTTATTACAATCCAGAAACAGCTGTTAACAATTATTTTCAAACTGAAACAACTGATTCTCAAGAAGAAATTCAGAAAGAAGCGTTGTCAGAATTTCAAGGAATGGTTTCTGCTCTTCGCTCAAAAGGCGTGAATGTAATTACCATAAAAGATACAGCTTCTCCGCATACACCAGATTCTATTTTCCCAAATAACTGGATTTCTTTTCATGATAACGGAAATGTTGTCTTGTATCCAATGTTTGCGAAAAATAGAAGAGAAGAACGTAGAGAAGAAGATGTATTAAGTTTATTGGAAGAAAAAGGTTTTCATATTGATGATGTAATTGATTTTTCTTCTGCCGAAGAAGACAATATTTTTTTAGAAGGAACAGGAAGCATTATTCTTGATCGTGAAAATGAATTGGCTTATGCTTGTATTTCTCAACGAACAGACGAAGATTTGTTGATTGAATTTTGTGAAGAATTAGAATATACACCAGTTATTTTTCATGCCAATCAAACTGTAAATAACGAGCGAAAACCTATTTATCATACTAATGTTATGATGTGCATTGCAGATAAATACGCGATTATTTGTTTGGATTCGATTGATGATAAAAAAGAAAAGAAAGCCGTTTGTGAATATTTAATGGAAACAAACAAAGAAATCATCACAATAACAGAAGCTCAAATGCATCAATTTGCAGGAAATATGTTACAAGTTGGCGGTTTAGGACAATCTTATTTGGTGATGTCGCAAACAGCTTATAATTCATTAACAGAAGAACAAATTTCTAAGATTGAAAATTATAATCCTATTTTACCAGTTAAAATTGATTTGATTGAAAAACTTGGTGGAGGAAGCGCTCGCTGTATGATGGCAGAAGTTTTCTTACCAAAAAAATAAAAATCGTTTAGATTAAAAAACATAAAATCCGAGTTTTTACTCGGATTTATTTTTTATCATTTCTAAAGTTGTTTGGTATGGAGTTTTTGAAGTATTAAGAGATTTTAACCAACCAATATAACTCATCAAAAACACATCTTGGTCAGTTGAAAATTCCAACTTTTCTATCTTTTCTTTAAAAGACTTCTTTTGCAAAATAGTAGAATTCAGTAAGTATTTCTCAACCAAAACAACATAATCAACCACTTTCGTTTCATTCACACTTTCCAAATAAGTTTTATATCGTCGTTTGAAACTTTTAATTCTTGTTAATGCAAAATCTATATGTTCAAATTGCGCATGAATAAGGATCTCCATTAGATTTTTTCTAATCGCCCAAAGCATTCCAACTTTCTTTTCGTACCAATTATCTGTATGAATTAATTTACTTATTTCCTTTAATGCTAATTTATTCTTTTGTTGACCTAAAAACATCGTGTATGTTGCTTGTAAATCATTCATAATCGATAAATCAACCTTTTTAAAAGATGTTTTTAATGCATTTTCAATGATTTCTAAAGCTTTTTCAGGACGATTTGTAAAATGAAAATTCAACGCAAGAATTAATTGATGTTTTTGATAGAAAGTTGAATAATAAAACTTATTCTGCTTTTCCATCAACTTTTGCATATCATCTAAATAGTGAAAACTTTGTTCAAAATCTAAATTTCTAAAACTAAAATTAGCTAAATAATAGAGAATTTGAATGTGATAATATAAATGATGTTCAGCATTTTGTTGTTGATTTTCAAGAAATTTATAACTCGATTCGATATAAGATTCTACCAATTTATAATTTTGGTGAATTGCTGCATATTCGTTTGCAATATCTAAAATTTGAACCAAGGATTTGTATGTAAGTATTGAAGTTAAAGAAATATTATATTGATTCATAGTCGATTGCAGTAACGTAGATAAATCAATAATTTCGCCTTTGTAAATCACTCTTTCCAATTCTTTTCTCAAATGCGCGTAAGCAATATTTAGTTTAGCTTCGTTATTTAATTGTGTTTGATTATGAATAAATTTGTTCGATAATTCTTCAAAATTATCATTCGGATGAAGATGATTGTATTGTAATCGAGTTGAATAAATTTCATTCAATAAGCTAAATTGCTCTAATTTCAAGGCTTTTGCTTCAGCTTTTATTAAACATTTATTAGCTATTTTTTCAAGATTATTTTCGTACAAAAATTTTCCAACAACCAATAATTTCAACGCTTCGTTTGCATCATTTGCATTATTCTGAAAGGTTTTGTTTGATAAAAAAAGTAACAAATTATCTTGTAATCTTTTTCTCAAAGCATGGTAAGCATCATTATTTTTTTTGTCTTTATAAAGTTTTTTAATACTATTTATATCGTCAGTTTTTATAAATTTTAATAACTGTATATTCTTCGTATCATTTCTTTTGTTATTTTGTTTTAAATATTTGATAAAATCATTATAATTCTCTGTATTTAATAATGAAATTAATTCACTTAAATTATCCATTGTTGACAAATTTAGATTTTTAAATATAAAAATATTTCGTCAGTTTATATAAAATATTATGTTGTTTTTAAAATCAGATTACTAGAAATTCGTATCATAATTAATCAAAAAAACAATGAATATGGAAACAATAGAAAACAACAATCAAGTAAATGAGAAATCATCAAAAAGATCAAAATCAGTAACAAATCCCTACAAACCAACAGCTGCTTTTGTTGGCGCATCTTGGACAGCTTTGTTAGCAGGAACAGTAGGATATTGTGTAGGTTTATGGAATGCTACAATGGAATTAAATGAAAAAGGATATTATTTTGTAATTCTTTTATTCGGATTATTCTCAGTCATTTCGGTACAAAAAAGCGTGAGAGATAAAGCAGAAAAGCTAGCAGTAACAGAAATTTATTATGGTTTGAGTTGGTTTGCTACAATTGCTTCAATCGTTTTATTGATTATCGGATTATGGAATGCTGATTTATTATTAAGCGAAAAGGGTTTTTACGGAATGTCTTTTGCATTGAGCGTTTTTGCGGCAATTGCTGTTCAAAAAAATACGAGAGATTCTAAGCTGTTTGATTCAAAACAATAATAAAAAATAAATATTTTCTCTTTAAAGGTTATGAATTTCATAACCTTTTTTAGTTATATTCTGTCAAGTTTTTCCAAAAACGTTTTGGCATCATTTGGATTTGTAATTTCGAGTTTTTTCTTGCAACAATTGTTGTCGAATTAAAATAGGATTTCCAAAGTTCTTGATACAAATTCTCATTTACATCAATATATTCTGCTGGAGTTGTCGTAGATTTTGGCGTAAAATTTAATTGTATTTGCTGGACATTTCCAGAAGATTTTTCATAATAAATTCCATACTTGCGAATCGTATCATAAATTATCCAATTCTGATCAGCATATCTTTTTCTGAAGTGATTAATAATTAAAGGCAAAACATTATATTTAGGTTCAGTTTTGGCAAAAAATAAATCTTCATTAATCTTTTCAAAACGAATAAATGCTTCATGATGATGCTTTTCTCTATGAACAGATCGGAACATTTTCATGACATAAAAAACATAATCATTTCCATAATTTAATTGAATTGCAGCTGTTTCATTAATAACCAAACAACAATAATAAAAAAGCTTTTCATAAGCTTCTGCTTCTTCAGATAAGAAAACAGCTTGTACAGCTTTATAGCTCGTTTTGTTTAGTTTATCTTTCAGCTTTTTATGTACTCTTTTCGCTTTTGTTTCATCAGTAATTATAGTAAAAACTTCATCAAACATTGAAGGCAAAAAATCTCTTTCAGAAACAACTTTTATTTGTTTCGGTTTTCTGACATAATAATCAAAAATTAAGGTTAAAAAACCTTCAAAGCTATTATCGAAAACATAAATTTCCATTAATCAAAAAGATTTAATTGATTCGGATTATTTTTAAGATATTTACTTTTACTGAAACTCAAAATTCTGTTTTTAATTTGTGAACCAAGTAAATCTTTCTGTTGGTATTGATCATCTGCACAAGTCATGAAAAATTTTGCTCTATTATAAGCAATTCCAAGTCTTTTCAATTGATAGGAATATATTTTTCCAAACTTTCGAGCTGTGATAATTTTCTTTGCCGATTGCACACCAATTCCAGGTATTCGAAGAATTAAATGATAATCAGCTTTATTAATATCAATCGGATAAAGATGTAAATTTCGCAAAGCATAACTCAATTTCGGATCAATATCTGCCTCTAAATAAGGATTTTGTTGATTAAGAATTTCTTTTACATCAAATTGATAAAAGCGCATTAACCAATCTGTTTGGTACAATCTATTTTCTCGTAATAAAGGCGGTTGTGTTCCGATAGAAGGCAACTTATTATCGTTATGATTAATTGGAATAAAACCTGAATAATACACTCGTTTCAGCTTAAAATCGTTGTAATAATCATTTGCTGTATACATTATTTGCATATCATTTTCTGGCGTTGCACCAATTACCATTTGTGTTGATTGTCCAGCAGGAACAAAAGTTGGAGTAGATTTTATTAATTTTCGTTCAGTACTAAATTCTTTTATTTGTCTCTGAATTATTCCTAAAGGTTTTTTCACATCTTCATGTGATTTTTCAGGAGCAACTAATTTTAAACCTTCTTCTGTTGGCATTTCAAGATTTATGGACATACGATCAGCATATAAACCAGCTTCTTTCAACAATTCATCACTTGCACCAGGAATTGTTTTTAGATGAATGTATCCATTAAAATTTTCTTCTAAACGCAACTTTTTAGCTATTAAAAGTAAGCGCTCCATCGTGAAATCAGCATTTTTGAAAATTCCAGAGCTCAAAAATAAGCCTTCTATGTAATTTCTGCGATAGAAATTAATTGTTAAATCAACTACTTCTTGTACTGTAAATGCAGCGCGCTTAACATCATTACTTTTTCGAGAAATACAAAAAGCACAATCGTAAATACAATGATTTGTCAATAGAATTTTTAGTAAAGAAACACATCGACCATCTTCCGTAAAGGAATGACAAATCCCAGATGCAGAAGAATTTCCTAAACCTTTGTTTTGGTTCTGTCTTTTGCTTCCGCTCGATGAACACGAAACATCATATTTCGCTGCATCTGCCAAAATGCTCAGTTTTTCATTAATTCTATCAAAATTCATTTTACTTTGCTTTTTGCAAATGAAATACTTTTAGAAGTCAAGCAATGTCGCTAAAAAAAATTAACAGAAGTTTTAATCATATTCTAAATTGATTAAAAGTTCTGTTTTAAGTCGATTTATAAAAGTTCTATCCAATTGAGCAAGAAGAATATCAATTAATTGGGATAAAAAATAGCGGTCAATATAATTGAAAACAAAGGTTTTTTCCTTTGTCATAAAATAAAAATCAAACGACCTAAAATAACCAGAAATTGATTTAATCTCTAATGTTGGAAGTTCTTCAGGTTGAAAATAATCGCTTAATCTTGCTCTATAATCATTGATTTTTTTGACTGAATTTGAACTAGAATCGATGTATTCTAAATTTAAATCTTCAATCTCATCTGAATAAAACTGAAAAAAAAATTCATTTTTTGGATAATCATTAATGTACAAATTGAAACGATTATCTTTTTGATATAATTGAAAAAGTTGATTAAATTCTTGTACATTATTGATCATAATAAATGATGTTAAATTATTGATTTGAATAAATTTATAAACATTTCATTAAATAATCAAAAAAAAAGAACCAAAGTTAATTTGGTTCTTGTATTTCTAGTAACGTATAGTTCTTGTTGTATTTGAAATTGGCTGATCTATATCCTTAACGAATTGTGTTCGTTTAGTCCAATTTTTATGGTTATCATATTGATATTTTATCGTTGAAATATTCTTTATTTTTCCAGTTTCGTCGATTACAGTTTCTTCAATTATATTGTTATTTTCATCAAATTTACGTAGATATTTATTGATTTCTTTATTGTCTTTACTCAAATAAATTTCTTCTAAAGGATTCCCTTTTGCATCATTTTTATAATTCAATGTATAAGATCCATTATTATATTTCACCAACGTTTTAACTAGAAATCCATTTTGATATTGAAATGTTTTCTCAATAAAAACATCCGAATCTTCCAATAAATTTGTTTCTCTTTCGTACGTTACATTCTGATTTTCGTCTAACTTATATTCTGTTTTCGAAACATTTACATCATTTTCACTTTTAGTTACGATATAACCATCTGTTGTATAATCATAATCAAAATTGAAAATTAAACTTTCGTCATTGTTTTTCATTATTCTGGAAATCAATTTATCTTGATCATTGTACTGAAATGTTTCTTCCAAAATTTTATTTCCACCTTCATCAAAATAATCTCGCTTTGTCGGATTTCCATCTTTGTTATAACTTGATTTTGTGTAATATTCGGTTTCATATCCTTCAATAAATTTCACACGAATACGAGCTTTTTGCATTGATTCTTCAATATAAGTTGGATTTCCGAAAACATCATTTTGATCTAATTCAGACTTTTGAGCAAATGCAAATCCAGAAAATAATATGGTAATTAAAACAATATTTTTTAACATAAGTTGTATTTTTTATTCTTTAATGATAAAGATTAACCAAAATTAATCCAAAAATAGAGATTTCTTAATCTATTTAAAGGTGAACGTAAAAAGTAGAACTTATATTTGAAAAAAAATTAAATATATGAGCACAAAATTTAAACTTTTAGGAAATCAAACTGCATTTATAGATATTTCGTTGTTATTAATTCGTATTGCAGCCGGAGGATTTATGTTTTCGCATGGTTTTGGGAAATTGCAAAAATTAGTGAATGGAAATTTTGAATTTGGAGATCCAATTGGACTTGGGCCAGAACTTTCTCTTGGTTTAACTGTATTCGCTGAAATTCTTTGTGCTTTTTTAGTTTTAGTTGGACTATTCTCTCGTTTGGCTGTTATTCCATTAATTGTTACAATGATTGTAGCGGTTTTTATTGTACATGCAAATGATGATTTCGGAAAAAAAGAATTGGGATTATTCTACTTAATCAATTATTTAGTCATATTTTTATCAGGCGCAGGAAAATATTCTTTAGACAAATTGATTCTTAAAAAATGATTAAAAAATTAACTTATAGCTTATTAATTTGTTCTTCTGCATTATTTGCTCAATCAAAAAATATGAGAAACATTGTTTACAAACCATTAACAAAGGCAGAAACGACATTAATAAAAGAAAAAAAATCATATGATCCTTTTCGTGTTTTATTAACGACTTCGGATGCAGATACAAAAATATTAAAGGCAACTTCTATCGATATTGATCCAAAAGATCCCTTAATAAAATTATTAGCCGATCGTATGTATGCTACGGTACAAGATGAGGCAAGTAAAGGAGTTGGAATAGCAGCTCCGCAAATTGGGATAAATCGTAATGCTGTTTGGGTACAACGTTTTGATAAAGAAGGAGAACCTTTTGAGTTTATCATTAATCCGAAAATAACATGGTACTCAGATATTGTGCGTTATGGTCGAGAAGGTTGTTTATCTATTCCTGATATTTTTGGAAAAGTTTATAGAAGTTTAATTCTTCGTTTGGAATATTATGATTTGGAAGGAAATTTTCATGATGAAACGGTAGAAGGTTTTACAGCAGTTATTTTTCAGCATGAATATGATCATTTAACCGGAACTTTGTTTACAGATCGAATGAAAGAGCAAGAAGAGCTAAATTATTTGAAGGCAGATGTTATGAATGAAGTTTTTTATTTAAAAAATTCAAGTTCTTCAGCTGAAGAAGATGATGACGAAGACGAAGATTAAAAATTTATTAAAACAGAATAAATCACTATGCTTGACATAGTTTTTAGTTTATTTTTGCAAAAACTTATTACAAAAAATTGCTAGCACATACGATATATACAAATCCGAAAAGTACAGAATGGGTAACTTTTGTTCATGGAGCAGGAGGAAGTTCTACAATTTGGTTTAAACAAATTCGAGAATTTAGTAAACATTTCAATGTTCTATTATTGGATTTGAGAGGACATGGAAAATCAAAAAATAATTTAAAATCATTATTTGAAAAACGATATACTTTCAAATCTGTGGCAAAAGATGTTATTGAAGTTCTAGATCATTTAAACATAAATCAGACGCATTTTGTTGGTATGTCATTAGGAACAATCGTTATTCGTCAATTAGCAGAAGATTATTCGAACCGTTTTAAGTCAATGGTAATGGGAGGAGCGATTATGAAAATGAATTATCAAAGTCGTTTTCTAATGACAGTTGGTAATATGTTTAAACATATGATTCCTTATCTTGTTTTATACAGAATTTTTGCTTTTGCGATTATGCCTAGAAATGCGCACAAAGAATCTCGCAATTTATTTATTAATGAAGCGAAGAAATTGTATCAAAAAGAATTCTTGAAATGGTTTAAGCTTACAGCAGATATAAATCCTTTGTTAAAATGGTTTAGAGAAGTTGAACTAAATATTCCGACGCTTTACGTTATGGGTTCTGAAGATCATATGTTTTTACCATCAATTCAAAATTTGATAAAAACTCATACAAAACATTCAGAATTAATTGTGATAGATGATTGCGGACATGTTGTGAATGTCGATCAACCACAAATTTTTAACGATAAAGTAATTGAATATATTCATCGAATAAAATAGATAATACAGAAAAAAGCTTCCAATTAGGAAGCTTTTTTTAGTCTATATATTGTTGTATAAAATTATAGCCTAAATCGTAATAATGTTTTTGATTATTTTCAAAAGTTAATTCAAATTGTTGACCATTTCCTTTTATACTAAGTAATTTACAAGGATTAATTTCTCCTAATTCTCCACCAAAATAATAGTAATAAAATTCTGTTTTATAGGTTTGTTGATTTTTTATTGATATTTTATTTGAAGGATGTTTCATTAATTCTGTCCAAAATAAGAAAGTTTGTGCTTTGCTTAATTGTTTTCCATTAATATTGATTAAACTGAGTAGTGGGAAGTATTCAGATTCGTGGTATTTCTTTTTATTATTCATTAAAGAACCTGAATAAGTAAGAGCTAATTCTAAACTCGAATAAGAAGGATTCATTGGATAAGCATAAACACGTATCGATTTTATAATTTTATCCTTCTTTATGACAAGTAACAAATCTTCTGATTGATCTGTAATTTGTTCTTCATAATTATCTTTTAATGAAAGTAATTCTGCGTCATTAATTTTCTGCTCTAAAAATTGATGAAATTTTTTATCTAATTTACCTTCAAAAACGCCCTTTTTTCCATTAAAAGCTTCATTAGCGCTAATAATAGTTCCATTTTTTTGAATAGCGATATTTATTATACTACAACTTCCATAACAACCACTTGTCGTATAGATAATTTGATCATAATCTAATGGAGTTTTGGTATTATTATCTCTTCTTCCAAGAGTATCAAGACTCGAATCATTATTATATTTAATAACCATTTCTTCTTTATTTATTGATAAAATTTTAAAAAAAGATTTTGGCTTATTTATAGAATCAAAATAAAGAACTGTTGAGTCTTTTACATAGTATTTGATTGAATTACCTAAAAATTTAGTAGGTATAAAATTCTTAAACTCTGTTTCATAGATCCTGTCATAATATCCGTGACTATTATATATAGAATCATAATCAAATTGATAAATAACAACAGGATTCATAACTGCCATTTTAGTTGACCAGACACCTTGTATTTGTTCTAATAATTTATTGTCAGCTTCCGAATTATTTTTACAAGAATTAAAAGATAATATAAGTATAAAAAAATAGATGTATTTCATAAATAATATATTCAATTAAGATACAATAATTTATTTATGAAAAAAAGCTTCCAAATTGGAAGCTTTTCTATTTATTTCAATCTTTTTTCTAACAAATCTGGGCGCCGTTCTTTTGTACGTTCAATTGCTTTTTCGTGCAGCCATTCTTCAATTTTAGGAAAGTTACCCGAAAGTAAAACATCAGGAACTTTTAGACCTTTATATTCGGCTGGACGCGTATAAATTGGCGGCGCTAACAAATCATCTTGAAACGAATCTGAAAGGGCAGAAGTCTCATCACCAATTACGCCAGGTAACAATCGAATAATAGAATCAGCCAAAATAATTGCGCCAAATTCTCCACCCGAAAGTACATAATCACCAATCGAAATTTCTCGCGTAACATATAGATCTCGAATACGTTGATCGATTCCTTTGTAATGTCCACAAATCATCATTAGATTTCCTTTCAACGACAAATCATTTGCAATTGTTTGGTTCAAGGTTTCACCATCTGGTGTCAAATAAATAATTTCATCATATTCGCGCTCATCTTTCAATTTCGAAATCATTTTATCCAAAGGTTCGCACATAATCACCATTCCAGAAGTTCCTCCGTACGGATAATCATCTACATGACGATAACGTCCTTTTCCAAAATCTCTTAAATCATGAACATGAATTTCAGCTAAACCTTTGTCTTGCGCACGTTTCATAATCGAGGCAGAAAATGGACTAACTAATAATTCGGGTAAAACAGTGATAATATCTATTCGCATGCTGCAAAGATATTTGTTTAGCTACGTTTGCGCAAGTTTAAATCTATTTTTTGAACTTGATTGTTTTAAGAGAATTTATAAATTCTTTTTGTGATTCTTCATCTAAATTTTAACCAATAAAATTAAACTTTGAAGTTGAGTTTTTAATAGTATCCATAAAACTATAATCAATTTATGATGATTTGACTGTATAATTTTAACTGATTATTCAAATGATTGATTTTCTTTTAAAATTAATAAATATAATTGATATTATTCATTAGCCTTATTCAAATGAAATCAAGTAAATTTGTTTAAAATTTTAATCAAATGTTTTTATATAACAGACATAGACGACTACGCAAAAATGAATCAATTCGTAGTATGATTCGCGAAAATCATTTGTCACCAAACGATTTTATTCTTCCAATTTTTGTATCTGAAGGAGAAGGCGTGAAGGAAGAAATTGCTGCAATGCCAGGAATTTATCGCCAATCTATTGATAATACAGTAAAAGAAGTAAAAGAAATCTGGGATTTAGGTATAAAATCAGTTAATGTATATTGCAAAGTTAGTGATAACTTAAAAGATAACACAGGTAAAGAATCTTGGAATCCAAATGGATTAATGCAAAATACAATAAAAGCAATCAAAGATGCTGTTCCAGAAATGATTGTTATGCCAGATGTTGCGTTGGATCCATATTCAGTTTATGGACATGATGGGATTATCAAGAATGGTGAAGTTATGAATGATGAAACTGTTGATGCACTTGTTAAAATGACATTATCTCTTGCAGAAGCTGGAGCCGATTTTGTAGCGCCTTCTGATATGATGGACGGTCGAATAGGAGCTATGCGCGCAGGTTTAGAAGAAAACGGTTTCTATAATGTAGGAATTATGACATATGCTGCGAAATATGCTTCATCTTTTTATGGACCTTTCCGTACAGCTTTAGATTCAGCGCCAGTAGATTCTAAAGAAATTCCGAAAGACAAAAAAACTTATCAAATGGATTACCATAATTCACAAGAAGCTTTGCGCGAAGCAATTGCTGATGTGGAAGAAGGTGCAGATATTTTGATGGTAAAACCAGGAATGGCTTATTTGGATATTGTGAAATTAATAAAAGATAATTTACAAGTTCCTGTTTCAGTATATCAAGTTTCTGGTGAATATGCAATGATAAAAGCTGCTGTAGAAAGAGGATGGTTAGATAATGATAAAGTTATTCTAGAATCTTTAACTTCATTTAAAAGAGCAGGAGCAGACCTTATATCAACATATTTTGCTAAAGAAGCTGCAAGATTATTAAATGAGTAATTAAGAACAATATTATAATTAATAAAAAACCACTTCGAAAGAAGTGGTTTTTGTTTTTCTTAAAGCGAATATTGTATCATTTTCGCTGTGAATTTTTGTTTTTCTAATGTAGATAGAAAATATTTTTGCTCTGCTTCAGCTTGTTCTTTTTTCTGATAATTCTTTTCGTAACCAGTCTGAATTTCTTTTAAAGAAGCAATTGTTCCATTTTTCAATAAATAATTTTGAAACTTTTGATATCTATCAGCTAACTTTCCATAGATATCTTTATTATCGATGCTCGCTTCATAAACATCTGTCACATAAACTTCATTATTTTGTCCATAAGCAATGGAATAAAAATAATACGTTTGATTACTCTTTATTTGACTGAAAACCACCCCAGAAATAAAGAATAAAAATAATACTAAACCTTTTTTCATTCAACCAAAATTTGATGCAGCAATTTAAACATTAATACTTAATTACAGCGCTTATTGTCTGAATTTATATTTTTCGGTATAATTTTTTTATATTTGTGTTCTAAAATTGACTCAAAATGTTTCAAAATCTTCAAGATAAACTAGATAAAGCATTACATACCTTAAAAGGAAAAGGACAAATTACAGAAATCAACGTTGCAGAAACCGTAAAAGAGGTACGTAGAGCACTTGTTGATGCCGACGTTAGTTATAAAGTTGCGAAAGATTTTACAAATACTGTAAAAGAAAAAGCATTAGGAGAAAATGTAATTACATCACTTAATCCTGGACAATTAATGGTAAAAATTGTTCATGATGAATTAGCAAAATTAATGGGAGGAGAGGTTACTGAATTAAAAGTAGACGACAATCCTTCAATTATTTTAATCGCTGGTTTACAAGGTTCTGGTAAAACAACTTTTTCTGGTAAATTGGCAAATTTCCTAAAAACTAAGAAAAACAAAAAAGTATTATTAGTTGCTGGAGACGTTTATCGTCCTGCCGCTATTAATCAGTTACAAGTTTTAGGAGAACAAATTGGTGTTGATGTTTATGCGGATTTAGAAAACAAAAATCCTGTAGAAATTGCGCAATCTGCAATTGCACAAGCAAAACAAAACGGAAATAATGTAATTATTATAGATACAGCTGGACGTTTAGCAATTGACGAACAAATGATGGATGAAATTCGTCGTGTTCATCAAACGGTTAATCCAACAGAAACTTTATTTGTTGTAGATTCTATGACAGGACAAGATGCTGTGAATACTGCAAAAGCATTTAATGAAGTTTTAAATTATAACGGTGTAGTTTTAACTAAATTAGATGGTGATACTCGTGGTGGAGCTGCTTTAACGATTAGAACTGTTGTCGATAAACCAATCAAATTTATTTCTACTGGTGAGAAAATGGAAGCTTTAGACGTTTTCTATCCAGAACGTATGGCTGATCGTATTTTAGGAATGGGTGACGTTGTTTCGTTAGTAGAACGTGCTCAAGAACAATTTGACGAAGAAGAAGCAAAACGTTTACAAAAGAAAATTGCTAAAAATAGCTTCGATTTTGATGATTTCTTAAAACAAATTCAACAAATCAAACGTATGGGAAATATGAAAGATTTAGTTGGAATGATTCCTGGTGCAGGAAAAGCATTGAAAGATGTTGATATTGATGATAATGCTTTCAAAGGTGTTGAAGCAATTATACATTCGATGACAAAAAAAGAACGTCAAAATCCAAACATCATAGATAATTCTCGCAAGAAAAGAATTGCTGCTGGTTCAGGAACATCTTTACAAGAAGTAAATCAGTTGTTGAAACAATTTTCTGAAATGGGAAAAATGATGAAATTTATGAATTCAGCAAATGGTAAAAAGATGATGGAAACAATGTCTAAAAATATGCCAGCTGGTGGATTCCCAGGAATGCCAAAAATGTAAAAGATTTTAAAATCTTATTTTATATATAAAAACCTTCTTTTTATTAGAAGGTTTTTTTTATATCTACAGTGTATCATTTGTTTGTATTTAACATAATATATATTATAATAATATTATTTCAATGAAATAATATTATTAATAATCTTTATTATGTTAAGTAGGATGTTATTTATCCTTATCTATGATTCGAAATAAAGTCGACATTCTCCATAAATGATTCTTTTGAAACTAACCAAGAAGCAGAAACTGCCCAAATTGGTAAATATTTGTATTTTTTATTAACACCAAATAAATTCGTTCCATCGTAACGAACACTTCCAAAAACAGTATATTTTCTGTCTAATGTATAAGAAGCTGTTGCGAATGTAGAAACATATGCATTTTCATCTGTTGGCATTTCTCTGTACGTTTCGTAACGTTTGTCAGCTGCTGAACTAGCATTTGGAAAAATAATTGGTGTTCCTGTTTTATTTGTTTTATTGTAACCAAAAACACGTGTTAAAGTCGTCTCATTTTGTGTATGACGAATTTCTGAACCAACCATCAAGTCGATTTCGTGACGATTGTTAATCGTTGTACTATATGTTCCTTGTAATTTCCAGTTGTATTGATAAAATTCGTTATCCCAATTTTGTTTAATTCCACCATCTGGTAGGAAATATAAATATTGTCCAGATTTATAATAACGCGTATTTTCTCTCATTTTACGCGTAAAATAAGTTTCTTGTTCTGCGAATTTTTCTGTTTTATTACTATCGTATTGTATTCCGAATTGAGATGTTAATTTTAAGCCTTTTGCTAATTGATAATTAAGATCAATAATACCTTTTAACGAACGGTTTTTTAATGTATATTTTGTATTATCTCTTTCCTCAAGAAAATTGAAAGGAATAGAACGATCTTCAAATCCATCAATATCTTGATCATAACGATAAGAACCATCAGCGTTAAAAGGAGATAAATAAGGGTTTGCATTTCGTGAATAGTTAATCGGATTGATTGATGCATCTGCATCAGTTACAAAAGATTTTTTATCACTTGATGTCGCAAAAATAGAAATTCCTACATCTAATTTATCGTTTAATTTATAATTGTTTTTTAAAGTAAGATTATAACGCTCAAAACCTGTTCCGATTGTTGTTCCTTGTTCATCATAATAACCCAAAGAGAAATAATAATCAGAACGGTCGTTTCCTCCAGAAATACTTAAACCATATTGCGTATTGATTGCGTTACGGTAAAGTAATTTTCCCCAATCTGTTGTATTATTTCGTAACGAATTGATTTGATTTTGAGTATTAAGATCTAAAGAACTAAATCCACCATTTCGTAAAGCGTCAAGTTGACCATTCTTTTGTAAGATTCTCATAACTTCGCCTTTGTCTGTACGATATGTTAAATCTGAACGACCAGCAAGCATTAATTCTAAATCAACTTTCTGAGAAGCATTTAATAAATTTAATCTTCCAAAATCTGGACGAGCCGTTACAAACGTATTCGCAGAAAAGTTAACAGTCATTGCTCCTTTTTTACCACGTTTTGTTGTAATTGAGATTACACCATTTGCAGCTCTTGCTCCATAAATTGCTGTTGCAGCAGCATCTTTAAGAATCGTAATATCTTCAATATCATTTGGATTTAATCCAGCGATAGAAAAGTTTTGTAATTGATCGATATTATCTTTATCGCTAAAATTTGGAACATCATTTCCTTCTAAGGGTAAACCATCAATCACCCATAATGGATCTTGTGGACCAGAAAGAGAAGCTGTACCACGAATTCTAATTTTGCTTGGAGAACCTGGTGCTCCAGTTTCTGTTGTTACAGCGACACCCGCAACTTGACCATTTAATAATTGATCTACACTCGCTACACCTGCTTGTAGGATATCATCCATTTTTACAGTTGCTACAGCTGATGTTAACTTACGTTTTTCAATTTTTTGATAACCAGTTACAACAACTTCTTTTAGATCATTATTATCAGGAAGTACTTGACCAGAAGTTGGCTTCAGACTTACGTTATACGTTGTTAAATCTGTAGAAAGTTCAATTAATTTAGAATCATAACCTAAATAACTAATTAATACAGATTTCGTATTCGCTGGGACTTCTAATGAAAAGAAACCATCTTGATCTGTAACAGTACCAACTGTTATACTTTCTATAATTCCTTTTTGATCTGTTTTTGTTGAAATCGATTGAGCTTCAATTTTTACAGACGCACCTGCAATTCCTTCCAAAGATTTTTCATCTTGAACAGAACCTGTAATCACTCTCTTTTCTTGAGAAAATGCGATACTTGCCGCAAAAAGTGGCAAAAGAATGAGTGTCTTTTTCATTTCTATACTTACTTTAAAGCTTCTTTAATACGAATAATTAAATCAGCGTAATGAGCTCTTGTCGCTTCATCACCGCTATTCTTTTTCTTGTTTAACAAAGTCAACACGCGTTGCAATTCAGCTCTTTTATAAGTTGTCACTTCTGACACTCTTTTCATAGAAGAATAGTTAATATTACGCGCCATTTTTTCCTCGTCTAAATAATTACAGATAGTTGGTAATTGTAGGTTTTGGTCAATTGTAAGTCCTGTTACAGTTGTTTTTTCAAATAATTTATTAGTCGAAACAATCAATGCATCAACATAATTTTTTTGAGTCATTTTCTCAAGTATCGTTAAGTTTGATTTTTTATCAAAAACAGCACTTCTTACTTGATCAAATAGATTATTAACTGTATATATTTTTTCTTTTGAATTTAATTCTTGGTGTTTCAATTCATTTTCTAAAATGCGTAATAAACGATCATCAGAAAACAAATTATAAATCAAACCATATTGCATTTCTCTTGCTAATGTGTACGGCGTTTGCTCGTAAGGTCCCATTGGCGAGTTTTTGATTGCATATGTTTTATCTAAAATATCATTGAAGAATAACCATTTTGGTAAATTGATAACATTTTCATTAAGATAATTCACCGCTTTACGTTGCATATCTGCTGGAACAGCTTCGTAAGCTTTTTTATCAATACCGAAATATGTATTATTCAAATAGATTCCTCCAACATTTGCTAAAACATGATTTGAATATAAATCCCACTGCCCGATTGTTTGGTAATATAATTTACCTGCATTAATATAGCTTTGTCCATCTTCGTACGTCCATTTCAAGATATTATCTGAAACACGTTTTAAGTTTTTCATACCATATTCACTCGCCAAAACAGCATCATTTCCTAAGTCTTCTGACTGAGAACGAGGATCTATAGTATTCAAATAACTTTGTTGTTCTCCATAGAAATACATTGGATCATCTTCATGTTTTTCTATCATTTTACGAAGAGATGATTTCTCTGTTTCTTGATTTGGATACCAACGATATCCCCACTCGATTGCATATTTATCGTACAATCCAATTTTTGGTGTTATTGCTGTTACACCATCTTCTGGTTGAGCAACATAATTGTATCGTGCATAATCCATAATAGATGGTGCTGTTCCTCCCATTTTATCAGTAAATTCTTTCGAACGTAAAGATTCTACAGGATAAGAAAAAGATGCTCCCATATTATGTTTTAAACCAAATGTATGACCAACTTCGTGAGAAGAAACAAAACGAATTGCTTCACCCATGTGTTCGTCACTAAACTTGTTTCCTCTTGCTTTAGGATCGATAGGTCCTGTTTGGATACGCATCCAATCATGCAAAGAAGTCATTACATTATGCCACCAAATAATATCAGCTTCTAAAATTTCTCCACTTCTAGGATCTACGACAGATGGCCCCATTGCATTCGCTTTTGGAGAAGCTGCATACGTAATTACTGAATAGCGTACATCGTCAATGTCAAAATCTTTATCGTCCTCAGTTGGTTCTTTTGCAATAACTGCATTTTTGAAACCAGCTTGTTCAAAAGCGACTTGCCAATCGTGTACACCAGCAATAATTTTTTGACGCCATTGTTTTGGTGTCGAAGGATCGATGTAATAAATAATCGGTTTTTTAGGTTCTACTAATTCACCTCTTAAATACTTTTCTTTGTCCTCGTCTTTTGGTTCTAAACGCCATTTTGTAATGAAACGTTGATCTTCCATTTTGTGTTGAGCATCATTAAAAAACCAATGTTTTTCTGTAAAATACCCTACACGATTATCTGATAGCCTAGGTTGCATAGGTGTTGACGATAGTAAAACTATATTACTTGTTACACCCAAGGTAACGGCTAAATCTACCCCTCCTTCATTCACACTTGTTGTCAACTGAGACTTGACAACAATGTTTTCTGGAAATGTTTTCACATTTTCCACATATGATAGATTTGCCTTTACCGAACCTCCTAAACCTACATTCGTTAATACATCATTAAAACTTTTTTGATTTCCATCAAAAATTTTATTCACTTTGATAGCTACCGCTGTTGAGTCATTATTTTGCGCTTCTATATCAAAAACTTCTATAATTGATTCTGAAAAGTTGTCTTTTACAGAAGCTGTAATTGCATCATTTTTAGGAGAAGAAACTTGTGGAACAATTGTTTTTACCCACACTTTTTTAGCGACTTTATCATGATAAAAAGAAATCACTTTATTTTCGTAATTCATCCCTTTGTTCAATCCTGCTTCGTTTACTTGCATTGGAACTTGAGATAATTTATTAACGACCAAAAATTGGCGACCGAATAAACTATCAGGAATCTCGAAATAAATATCTGTATCGACTTGAATTGTGTTGAACAAACCTTTTTTATAAGTTCCTTTCTTTACTAATTCATCTATTTTTTTAACTTTCGTTACAGCAGAATCTTTTTTTTCTGTTTTCTCTTTATCCGCTTTTTTATCTTCCTTTTTCTGTCCATAAACAACAGCAGAAGACATTGCTAAACCAAGATATAGTGCTAATTTATAATTCTTTCTTTCCTTACTCTGACTCATTCAAACGTTAAATTATCATTAATTATGGTATAAACTTAATAGCTGTTTTTTTATAATAATAGTTTTTTGGAGTGAATGGTTAATTTTTTGGAGTGAATGGATATTTTGAATTTATATAAGGTAAAATACAAACAAATTCATCCTTTTCTACTTTGGTTAAAAAATTATGGATTTGATAATATTTATAGATTTTTTGTAAGTATTTCAAACCAAACTTTTCATTTTCTACTACATTACTTTTTTTCTGAAAAGTATTTTTAACAATAATAAAATCGGATTTAACATCAATATTTATCGTCAAAGGTTGATCGATTGTAGCAATATTATGTTTTATCGCATTTTCTACAACGATTTGTAAAGCTAAATATGGAATGTTTTTTTCTAAACTTTTTGAATCCTCAATTTGCAAATCAAAAATTAATTCTTCCGAAAATCTACTTTTTTGCAAATCCATATATTGTTCTATAAAATCTAATTCCTTTTTTACCAAAACAATATTTTCATTTGGTGGAACAATAAGATAACGATAAATTTTAGAAAGATTCATGGTAAATTTCTGTGCATTCTCTTTATTCAAGCCAATTAACATGTAAAGTGAATTGAGCGAATTGAATAAAAAATGTGGATTTATCTGATCTTTTAATTGTTGTAATTGCGTTAATGTATTGGCATTTTTTATCTTTTCATTTTCTACTAACAATCTATTTTTTTCTTCAACAACCAATGCTTTTTCCAAATGAGCTTTTGATGTTATTTTATTGAATAATAGAAATATAACCGTGATTAAGAAAACAGTTCCTAAAAATATAAACTTGATATAAAATTTAGTTTGTTCTACTTTTTCATCAATGATATAACTTAGATGATTCACAACAATATAACCTTCAAAATTCTTGGTATGCAAAGGTTTTATAAATCGTTTAATAGCTGACCCTTTTATAAATTCGGACGAAGCCTCATTCAATGTATATTTGTCTTGAGGAAACTTAGATTTAATTGTACTTGTTATCGTATCATTTGCTTTAATATCTGTAAAATCGAAAATATTTTTCCCAATAAATTCTTCATTTGGATGTGTAATACAAATTCCATCTTTATTAAAAACGTACACATAATTGGTTGAAGTAACATCTATTGTTGTAAAAAACTTATACAAATCATATAAATTTATGGTAGAACCATAATACATATTTTTGTTATCTGCCAATTGAATCGAATCATAATTCACCCAATATAATGTATCTTTATAATCAACTAAAAAGTTATTAATCTTTTGATTTTTAACAGAATATATAGAATTTATTTCGCTAAGATTAGCTTGATTAATTGTTTTTGAAAGAATAGATTTATCTGTTATTTTGTCTTTTTTCGGATTGTATGCTGAAAACCAATCATTTCTAATTAATTTTCGATTTGAATTTAATTCATTTAAAACAATAAAATGATCAGCAAAATTATCGCTGTTGCTTTTCTTCACAACATTTTTGAGAATTTCTTGATATTCTTCTATATTCTTGAACTCAAATTCTATTGCTTCAGATTTTCGCAAAAATCCTTTTAATACAAAATCATTACTACTTTTTTGGCTCTCATTATTGATCAAAAAACTCAAAATAACAAGCGCTATAATAGCAATAATACTAACGATTAAGGCTATAACATAAATTAATTTGTTGGATAATTGTAAACGAGAACGAAAAGACAAAATATATTTTTTTGCAAAAGTAAGCGATGTTATTAAATCAAAAAAATGAAATAATTTTTTATCTAATCAATTCATTTTGTTTATAATATACTTTATTGAAAATTTATAAAAAAAACAACATTCCTCCTATTTTAGTTCGAGTTTTCTTCGGAGATTCTTCGAGAAAATCCCCATTTTTCCAGTAGTTTGTCGAAGAGTTCTCGAAGGAAGGTCGAACAATGGTCGAACAAACTAAAAATCAACCAAAAATATAATTCCACTCAATCTATTATGAATAAAGGCTTAGAGATGATTTGAAATTAACTTATTACTATAGTTGTTTAAAATTATCAAGGACAGATATGGACAGAAGTGGACAAATGTGGACAAACACGGACAGAAAATTCAATTTTTGTATTTGATATGTAATAACTTACTATATTTATTCTCCGTAACCAAAAAACTTATAATGATGACAATTTCCAAAAAAATATTAACCATATAGCTACATCTTCTTTAACAGGCAAAGCTCTTATTTTATGCAACTATATGGTTATTTTTTTATTTAGATCAGGAAGATCTAAATCTAGCGAAACGATAATTCTATTGAATTATTCACTAAAACATTGGATGCTCATTCGCAGCTTCTTTCGGAACATCTTGTTGCACATCCCAATGTTCAACTATTTTTCCATCTTTCAATCGAAAAATATCAATTACAGATTTTAAGGAACCATCTGGATTTATATCTTTCACATGCAAGAAAACTAAATCACCTTCTGCAGCAATGTGTTGAACATCTATTTTAGTTTTTGGAGCTCCTTTAAACCAACTTTCTGCAGCTTTTTTAAATGCAGCTGCACCATCTGCAACTTCAGGATTGTGTTGTATATATTCTGTCGCAATATACTTGTCAACCGCTGTTAAATCTTTATCACCAAACATTTGTTGGTAGAAATCGAGTACAACTTTTTTATTGGATTCAATTTCTGAATTTGTGCTTGTTTGGTTTGTTTCTGTTTTATTTGTACAACTTATTAGCTGTGTTGATAATAAAATTGTTGAACCAATTATAATTGGGATAATAAACTTTTTCATTCGTATTGTATTTGAAAATGAATTATCAAAAATCTTTCCGAATTATATTATTCTGCTTTTTCTTTTTGGGTGAATAAATGCGAAATAATTTCTAATTTATCTTTTTTGAATAAACTCAAATTATCAATAAAAAATGGTGTGAAATGAAAAGTATGTTGATCTATAATGCCGAATTCTTTTCTATTTGATTCATAGATAACAATTCCTGTACGTAAAAATGGTTTCGTAGATATTTTGTATAATACAATATCATTTGTAAATAAACGTCGGTTGCGTTTATCAAAAACTGGTATTCCAATATCTATCGTATCAAATTGAAGTGGGGTTTTGAGCCAAGAAAATTCATTATATCCTTTGAAAAAAGTTTCACCATTTTCTTCTTTTGCAAAACCTTCTACCTTACTTTTATTTCTTAATCGATAATACACAGCCGTTTTCATCTGGCAAATTTGCAATAAAAAATTTTAAAATAGAAACGAACAATATTAAAAATAGATGTTTAAATTTATCCTCTGAAAATAATAGAAATAATGTACAAAGTTTATCCGCAGAAGAGATACAATGAAACCTTAGCTTTACTAAAAAAGTTTGCTTCACCTTCTGATAAAATTCTTGATTTAGGCGTTAAAAATCCTTTTACAGATGTAATGCTAGAAAATGGTTATAATGTAAATAATACGAACGGTGACGATTTAGACTACTATTATAAGGATTTACAAAATTATGATGCTAATTTTGTGACAGCTTTAGAAATATTAGAACATTTGGTAAATCCTATGGAGGTTTTGCGCAATTTGCCTGGAGATAAATTATTAGCTTCAATTCCTATGCGTTTGTGGTTCTCGCCTGCTTATAGAAATCAAAATGATGCGCGAGATGTACATTACCACGAATTTGAGGATTGGCAATTTGATATGTTAATGGAAAAAGCTGGATGGCATGTAATCCATCGTCACAAATGGACACATCCGTCGAACAAATTAGGAATAAGACCTTTATTAAGAAGAATTACACCAAGATATTATGCTGTCTACGCAGAACGAAAAAAAGACTTTGCTTACTAAATATTCTATTGTTATACCGGCGCATAACGAGGAAGAATTTATTGCGATCACGCTAAATTCTCTCGTTAATCAAACAGTTTTACCTTATGAAGTGATTGTTGTGAATGATCATTCAACAGATAAAACACAACAAATTGTAGAAGAATTTGCGACAAAATATCCTTTTATAAAATTAAGAAATATCTTGTCCAAAGGAGAACATCAACCTGGAAGTAAAGTGATTCAAGCTTTTCTAAAAGGGTATGAAATCATTCAGCCTAATTATGATATTATTGTTAAATTAGATGCAGATTTAGATATTCCTTCTAACTATTTCGAAACTATTTTGCATCATTTTAATGAAGATGATAACATTGCAATGGTTGGTGGATTTGCTTATATAAAGAAGGATGAGAAATGGATTTTAGAAAACCTAACCGATAAAGATCATATTCGTGGCGCTTTTAAAGCTTATCGAAAAGATTGTTACGAAAAAATTGGAGGACTTCGTCCGCATATGGGTTGGGACACTGTAGATGAATTGCTTTGCAAATATTATGGTTGGAAGGTTATAACAGATGAATCTTTGCATGTAAAACATTTAAAACCTACTGGAGCGAGTTATAATAAATCGGCACTTTATAAACAAGGAACTGCATATTATGCTTTGGGATACGGATTTTGGATTACATTGATTGCTGGTACAAAATTAGCTTTAAGAAAAAAGAAACCTGCTTATATTCTGTATTATTTAAAAGGTTTTTTTGAAGCAAAATCTAATGGAACTAAAAAAATGGTGAATCGAGATCAAGAAAAATTTATCAGAAATTATCGATGGTCTAAGATGAAACAAAAAATAAAAGGTTAAATTTGAAAATGCGTTATTGGTTTACATATATTCTTGCGACTATTCCTCTTATCGGTTTTGCTCAAAACAAACTGATTACAGGATCTGTAGTTGTTGATGAAGGAGACGGTTATTTTACAGCAGTTTCTGACGTACGCATAGAAAACCTAAAATCTGAAAGTAAAACTTACACAAGTTCCTCAGGCTATTATTCAATTCAAGCAAACATAGGCGATACAATATTATTTGAAGCAGATTTCTTAATTCCTAGAAAGATTGTTGTCAATCAAAATATATATAACAAAGGCTTTTTACAGGCTCATTTAGATATAGAAACCATAGAATTGGGAACAGCAACTATTGGAAAAGGACCTTTGCAACCAAAATATCATCGTGATGATAAAACCGATTTGTACAACAAAATAGGATTAGATCAGCGTTTACGAGATTTAGAACCAAAGAGAGATATTGCAAAGTTCAAACCATTAGATGTTCTAAATCCTGTAAGATTAATTGGTCATATGAACGGATTTTATCGCGATCAACGTAGAGTTCGAAATTATGAAAACAAGTTTTCTCTTATTCAAGAAGTAAAGAATTATTATCCAATTGACTTTTATACAAAACAATTAGAAATTCCTGAATATAAAATTGAAGAATTTCTATATTATGTAAATGCTCGTTATCCGCTTCAAGATAAAGTTTTAAGTAGACAATTTGGTACAATAATGATTGATTTAGAATCCTATGCGAAAGATTATTTGAATGAATTGAATCAAAATAAAACGCAATAATTCTTAATGAATTTTTAAAATTTCATCAATAAACGTTAACTAAATTGATGCTAATTTATTAAGCGTTATCTTCGTAAAAGTAATTAAACGTATTAAGCACGAACAATTGAAATCACTATTTACCATTCTAATATTGCTATTATCACATTTCATTTTTGCACAAGAAAAATGGATTCAGGGAAACATTATTATTGACGATTCTGAAGATACAGCAGAAGGAGTTTATGTCACAAATCTGAGAACAAATCATACAACGATTTCTAATTTCACAGGAACTTTTCTTATTCAAGCAAAAGTAAATGATACATTGAAAATACAATCTGATTGGTACGAAAATCGATTAATTATCTTAAGACCAAATTTGTTCAATAAACAAACAATTGTTGTGCATTTGGCTGTGCAAACTATTCAGTTGAATACAGCGTTTATTGGTCCAAAATTAACTGGAATTTTAGAAAAAGATGTAAAAAATGGTAAAAAGACAGATGTGATTACAAAGCTTTATAAAAGTCTTGGTGTTAATCCTGATATCAAGCCAATAAAAGATACATCTTCTTTAAAAACTGGTTTGCTTAGTGGCGATATTACTTTAACACGATTGGATATCGGTCGACTATATGATGTTTTTTCTGGCAAAGCAAAACAACGAAAAGCGCTGATCGATTATGAAAATAGATATGATGAAATAACAAAAATTAAAAATTATTTCGGAGAAAGTTATTTTACAAATGATTTAAAAATTCCAAAATTTAAAATCAGAGATTTCATTGAAAATGCATTAACCAATACAGAAACTAAAATAGAATTGAATGATGTTAATTATTTTAAATTGCTTCAACTTTTCAATTCTTACAGTAAAATATACCTCGATTATTTATATGGAAAAGTCCCAAATAATACGAATTTTATAAAAAAGGATACAATAAATTAACGAAGAAGAGCTTGATAATTAAGCTCTTCTTTTGATTTATAATCATTCGTTTCAAAAATTATAACTTATAATTTACCTTTGCATCGATTTTAAAGAAAAAGATGTCGAATTACTTTCAATATTTTAAACAACCAATTACAGCAATCGAACTTCCCAAAAAGTTTGATTATCCATTTTATTATGAACCAACAGAAATTGCGAAACAAGCATGCAAAGAGTTGCAAGAATATTTGGAAAATCAAACCGATTTTGAGCATAATTTTGGTTTAGAAAATAACAACTCCACTACTCCAATTGGTAAAATGTTTGGCGTTTTAGTTGTTCGAAATAATATTGGAGAAATTGGATATTTAGCTGCTGTTTCTGGAAAATTAGCTAATACAAATCAGCATAAGATTTTTGTTCCTCCTGTTTTTGATATGTTGAACAAGAACGGTTTTTTCTTAGAACAAGAAGAACGATTGAATGAAATTAACCGCATTTTAGAAACGTTGGAAACTGACTCGATTTATATTCAACTTAAGAATGATTTACAACAATTTGAAATCAATTCTAAAGTGAAAATAGAAGAAGGAAAACAACTTTTAAAATCAAATAAAAAAGATAGAAAAGTTCAAAGAGAATCGATTTCTTCGACAATGACAAAGGAAGAAATTGAATTTTTTGAAGCAGATTTAATCAAACAAAGTTTACGCGATAAATATGAATTTAGAGTGTTAAACGAAAAATTAGCTGCTGAAAAAGAGATTCTATTAAACAAAATAAATACTTTCGAAACTGAAATTAATTCATTAAAAGAAGAACGAAAAATAAAATCGAATCAACTTCAAAATCAATTGTTTAATCAATATCAGTTCTTGAATAGGTTTAAGCAAGAAAAAGGATTATTAGAGATTTTTTCTACAACATCATTTCAACAACCACCCGCTGCTGCAGGAGAATGCGCTGCGCCTAAATTATTACAATATGCTTTTCAGAATGATTTAGAACCAATTTGTATGGCAGAATTTTGGTGGGGAGATTCTCCTAAATCCGAAGTTAGAAAACATGGTCAATTTTATCCTGCTTGTACAGGAAAATGTGAACCAATATTAGGTCATATGTTACAAGGAATTGAGTTGAATGAAAATTTGCTTTTGAAACAAAATTCACAAGTCGAGGAATTAGAAATCTTATATCAAGATGATGATTTGGTTGTGATTAATAAGCCAGAAGAATTTCTTTCTGTTCCTGGAATTGAAATTAAAGATTCGGTTTATCTCAGAATAAAACATCAATTTCCTAATGCAACTGGTCCGATTATCGTGCATCGTTTGGATATGTCAACTTCCGGAATTCTTGTTTTGGCTTTGAATAAAGAAAGTCATAAAATACTTCAACAACAGTTTATCAAACGTCAAGTTAAGAAACGTTATGTTGCGCTTTTAGATGGAAATATTGAGAACGATAATGGCTTTATAGATTTGCCTTTGCGTGTTGATTTAGATGATAGACCAAGACAAATGGTTTGTGATGAACATGGAAAAACTGCGCAAACAATTTATGAAGTAATTCGAAGAAAAGAGAATAAAACGTTGATTTATTTTTATCCAATTACAGGACGTACACATCAATTGCGTATGCATGCTTCGCATCGTTTAGGATTAAATGCGCCAATTATTGGCGATGATTTGTATGGAACTAAAGCGAATCGTTTACATTTACATGCTGAATCTTTAGAATTTACACATCCTAAGACGAAAGAATTGATGAAATTTCAGGTAGATCCAAATTTTAATCTCTAATTTTGCGAAAGAATACAAAGAATGGAAAATAAAAATTTGACAATACGAGAAGTGATTTATCGTGATATGGATACATTGATTATGGCAAAATTGCAAAATGGATCTAATATTTCGATTGATGATTTGATTGATATTTCTTCCTATTTAGCTGCGAGCTTGTTCCGCGAACGTTGGAAACAAAAAGGTGAATTGAACGAAGATGAAGTAAATATTGTTTTAGGAAATATTGGTGATTTTTGTAATGAACATTTTGGTGAATATTTTAAACAACAAGATTTTGATAAGATTGTGAAAATATCTCAGTTATTGTTACAAAAACCTACATTTGACAATGATTCGCAAGAATTTTTTGATGAAATATTAAAGAAATAATTTTAAGATTAATCATAAAAAATACCTCTCAAAAATTGAGAGGTATTTTTTATTAAGATTAGATTTGCTTATTGCCATCCACCTCCAACAGCTCGATATAATTCGACCATTGATGATAAAGATGATAATTTTGCATCAACTACATTCAACTCAGCATTCAAACCATTGTCTCTGGCTGTAATTACTTCTAAATAATTAGCCATACCATAGTTTAACAATTCTTCTGAATAAGAAATTGCTTGGTTGTATAATTGATATTCTTTTTGTTTATATTCAGCTTTTTTCACTGCAGCATCATACGTATACAAAGCATCAGAAACCTCTTTACTTGCATTTAATATTTTGCTTTTGTAATTAATCAATGCATTTTCTTGATTAGCTAAAGCAACCTCTTTTTGAGTACGAATTTTACGTTGTTGTAATAAAGGCTGCGTTAAACCTCCAATAACTGTAGCAAATAAAGATTGCGCGTTAAACAATTTATCAATGTCAATCCCCTGAACACCTCCTGTTGCAGAAATCGTTAAAGAAGGATAAAAACTAGCATTCGCAATATTTACATTTTCAAAAGCATTTATCAATCCAAATTCTGCAGCTTTTATATCGGGACGATTTTCCAATAATTGAGCTGGAACACCAACAGATAATTTTTCATTAATGCGTTGAGAAGCAATATTTGTACGATTAATTGATTGAGGATTTGTTCCTAAAAGAACACTCATTACATTTTCGTTCAGTTTAATACCGTTTTCAACATCAACTAATAATGATTTTACATTAAATAATTGAGCTTCTGTTTGGTTAACTGCAACCTCAGTTACATTTCCAGCTTCTTTTAAAGCTTTCGTTGTTTCTAGGCTTTGCTCGCGGTTGATTAATGTTTTATCTAAGATTCTCTTTTGCTCATCTAACGCTAATAAGTTGTAATATGCATTTGCAATAGAAGCAACAATTTGAGTTTTAACAGCTTTGTGAGCTTCTATGGTTTGCAAATAAGTTGCAGCAGAAGCACGTTGATTACTTCTGATTTTACCCCAAATATCTGCTTCCCAGCTTAAATTTCCAGAAACTTCATATTGACTTTGACCTCTTTTTTGAATCAATGCACCAAATTGTGTATTAAGTGAGTTTTCTGTAAATGTATATTTTGGTCCAAAAGATAACGTTGGTAAATAACCTGCTTTTCCTTGCTTAGCATACGCTTCAGCAACTGCAATATTTTGCAGCGCTGAACGTATATCTAAATTATTTTGTAAACCTTGATTAATCAAAGCTTGTAATTGAGTATCTGTAAAAATTTGTTTCCAAGAAACAGTAGCGATACTTGCACTGTCTTTTGCAATCACATCTGTTCTGAAATTAGCTTCATTTAGAACTGCTTCAGGACGATGATAATCTTTTGCTACGAAACAAGATTGTACAGCAAACAAACCAGCTGCGATTAAAGTAATATTAAATATTTTGTACTTTTTCATTTTTAGATTGAATTATTATGTTCAATTTCTTCTTGAGGTCGATCAAATTTAACTGGCTTAACTTTTTCTTGTAATGTTTGGAAAACAACAAACAATACAGGAATAACAAATACACCTAAAATTGTACCTACTAATAAACCAAATGCTGCTCCTGTTGCAACTGAACGGTTACCAGCAGATGATACTCCAGTAGCGAATACTAATGGCATCAATCCTAAAATAAATGCAAAAGATGTCATCAAAATTGGACGTAAACGAGCCTTAGCTCCATCTACAGCAGCTTGCACAATTGACATTCCATGTACACGTCTTTGTAAAGCGAACTCTACAATCAGAATGGCATTTTTGGCCAATAAACCAACTAACATAATCAAGGCAATTTGGAAATAGATGTTATTTTCTAATCCAGCTAACCATTGAGATAGATATGCTCCCATCATACCACATGGAACAGATAATAATACTGAGAATGGTAAAATATAAGATTCATATTGAGCTGATAAAATGAAATACACGAAAATGATACATAAAGCAAAAATCATTACAGTTTGAGAACCTGAATTAATCTCTTCTCTTGTTAGACCTGTAAAGTCAGTACCATATGATGTTGACAATGTTTGTTCAGAAACTTGATTAATTGCTGCAATCGCATCTCCTGTAGAGAACCCTGGTTTTGGAGCACCATTAATATTAGCTGATGTAAATAAATTAAAACGATCAACAGAGTTAGGTCCATATACACGATTTAAGGTTACAAATTGTGAAATAGGCGTCATTAATCCCGAATTCGTTTTTACAAACATTTTATCTAAACTTGTTTCGTTTATACGATCTTCTGGTAAAGCCTGAATATACACACGGTATTGTTTACCAAAACGAGTAAAGTCAGCTGCATATAGTCCTCCAATATATCCTTGTAAAGTTGAAAAAATAGAACTTACAGAAACACCCGATTGTTTTGCTCTTTCAATATTAATATCTATTTCATATTGAGGGAAACTTGTATTCAAAGAAGTTTGAGCATATAAAATTTCTGGACGTTGCATTAATGCCCCAATGTATTCTTTCGCTATTTTATCAAAATCATTAATATCTCCACCTGTTTTATCTAATAATTTCAATTCAAAACCAGAAGATATACCGAAACCTGGAATTGATGGTGGTTGGAAGAAAATCATTTGTGCATCAGGTAGCTGAGCTGCCGCAGCAAACAATTGACCAATAATTGATTGTACTGAAAGTTCATCCGTTGTACGTTCCTCAAATGGTTTTAATTTAATAAACATCATACCATAGTTAGAACCAGCACCAGAAATAATAGAGTTACCTGAGATAATTGTTGCTTTATCAAGTCCTTTGATATTTTTAATTTTATCTTGAAATTGTTTTTCAACTTCATATACACGGTCCATAGAAGCACCGGCTGGTAATTCAATATTACCAATAATAAATCCGTTATCCTCAGTTGGTACGAAACCTGTTGGCATCACTTTTCCAATTCCCCAAATCCCTAAAGAACTTGCTATAATCAGTAAGAATGAAACCCATTTATGCTTAACTAAAAACTTGAATGAATTACCATATTTATGCGTCATACTATTAAATGCAGCATTGAAAGCATCAAAAAATCTTTGTACAAAGTTTCTTTTTTGCTCTCCTTCTTGATGAGGTTTCAAGAATAATGCACATAATGCAGGTGATAAAGTCAAGGCATTTAATGCAGAAATTAAGATGGCAACGATTAACGTAATACCAAATTGCTTATAGAATACTCCTGTAGGACCTGAGATAAAGGTTACTGGAATGAAAACCGCACACATAACTAATGTAATAGAGATAATCGCTCCAGAAATTTCGTCCATGGCATTTTTCGTTGCATCCATAGGCGCCTCGTGATGCGTTTCCATTCGTGCATGCACAGCTTCTACTACCACAATTGCATCATCCACCACAATACCAATGGCGAGAACTAAGGCAAATAACGTTAATAAGTTTAACGAGAATCCTGCCAAATTAAGGAAGAAGAATGTTCCAATAATCGATACTGGTACAGCAATTAATGGTACTAATGTTGAGCGGAAATCTTGTAAGAATATATAAACAACAATAAACACTAAAATGAACGCTTCTATCATTGTATGAACAACTTTAGAAATAGACGCATCTAAGAATGTGTTTGTATCCATCAAGATTGTATAAGAAACTCCTTCTGGTAATAATTTAGAAGCTTTTTCCAACTCAGCTCTTAAGTTTACAATAATTTCTTGAGCATTAGATCCAGGTGTTTGATAAACAGCAAATACAGCAGAAGGATTACCATTCATAGCAGCACGTGCTGCATAAGATTGTGCTCCGAATTCTATATCTGCAACATCTTTTAATCTTAAAACTTGACCGTTTGGTAAAGCTTTAATAACAATATTACGATACTGATCTTCTGTTTTATAACGACCAGAATATGTAATTGTGTATTGGAACGATTGTCCAGAGTTTTGTCCTAAAGAACCCGCAGCAGCTTCAAGAGATTCTTGAGATAAAGCAGCAGAGACTTCAGCCGGAACTAAACCATAACTAGCCATACGAGAAGGATTCAACCAAATACGCATCGAATAAGTCATTGCTCCAAAAACAGTTGCGTCTCCAACTCCTCCAACACGCTTTAACTCTGGAATAATGTTAATATTTAAATAGTTTTGAAGAAAAATCTCGTCATACTTTGGATTTGTTGAATTTAAAGAAGCAAACATCAAAGCAGAAGTTTGTTGTTTCTGTGTAACAACACCTGAGCGAGTTACTTCAGAAGGCAACAATGGTGTAGCTCTAGCCACACGATTTTGAACGTTTACTTGTGCAATATCTCCATCAATACCTGGTTTAAAAACAACATCGATAGATGCAGATCCATCATTGGAAGAAGTTGAAGATATATAATCCATTCCTTCTACTCCATTTACTTGTTCCTCAATAGGAATAATTACGGACTCCATTACTGTTTTTGCATTGGCTCCTGGATAAGAAGCTGCAATTTTAACAGTTGCGGGCGCAATATCTGGATATTGAGTAACTGGAAGAGATACAATCCCCAATATACCCAATATTAATATAATAATAGAAATTACCGTAGATAATACGGGTCTTTCAATAAATGTCTTTAACATATCTATTTAAAATTTAGAATACAGTTTTTGTTGATTCTACGATTTTATCAAAATTAGCTGGTTCTGGTTTGATAGCTGATTTATCACGTAATTTTCCTACACCCTGTGCAACAACTTTGTCACCTTTTTTAACTCCATCTTTAACAACTGCCATATTATTTGCTCTTTCTAATACTGTAATTGGAGTTGCATAAGCAGTATCTTTTGTTACTTTGTAAACATAAGTTAATCCTTGTTGTTCAAATGTTGCAGCTTCTGGTACCACTAAAACATCAACAAAAGTTTTTGGTACTCGAATTCGCCCAGAGTTTCCATTTGCTAAAATTTTAGCTTGATTACTGAAAATAACTCGGAAATCAATAGTTCCTGTTGTAGGGTTTATTTGACCTGTAACAGTTTGTATTTTTCCTTTTTCAGGATAAGCATCTCCATTCGCTAATATTAATTCAACTGGTGGAATTTTATTCAATTTTTCTTTTAATGTAGTTCCTTCAGATTTTGAAATAAAATCTAAGTATTCTTTTTCATTCATTGAAAAATAAGCAAATACTCTACTTGTGTTTGAAACAGTCGTAATTGGAATTTGATCAGTAGGACCTACTAATGTTCCTTGACGAGAAGTAATTGATCCGATTACACCGCTAATAGGTGCACGAACAACAGAATAATCTACATTAGCTTGTGCTCCTTTAAAGTTAGCTTGCGCTTGTGTAACTCCTGCTTGTGCTTGAGATTTAGCAGCAACAGCTTGATTATAACTTGCTTGCGCTTTCGCTAAATTAGCTTTTGCAGTTTCTAATTGCACATTACTAATAATGTTTTTCTGTACTAGCGGAGTTAGTTTATCCACTTCAACCTGAGCTGCTTGCACTGATGCTTGAGCTGCACTTACATTTGCTTGTGCGGCTTTTACATTTGCTTGTGCTGCACCAACACCAGATTTTAATGCATCAGCATTTTGAGTTAAAACATTTGTTTCTAACTTAAATAAAGGCTGTCCAGCTTGTACATATTGCCCTTCGTCTACATAAACTTCTGTAATGTAACCTTGTATTTTTGCACGGACATCATTATTCACAATACCTTCTATACTTGCAGGATATTCATCATAACTATTCACCACTTTCGTAGGTACATCAACTACCGGATAAGGTGTTGGACCTTGTGCTTGTTGAGCAGCAGCATCTTTCTTTCCACAAGAAGTCAAAGCCATTGCCAAAGCACCCACCATTATAACGTTAACGTTTTTCATATTATTTTTACTTATTTTCTAGTTGTATTTTATTGATTTTTTGTATTGTATCTTCTAATATCACTTTTGTTTGATTAAGATGCTCCAAATAGATGTCAACGACTCTATGATCAACATTTTTAGAAAGTGTATTATTGGCTATTTTATATTCTTTTATTCGGTTCGTGTATCCTATATCTTGAGAAATCATTTCATATAGAAACTCTAATTTCTCTATCAAATGGTTAAAATTTAATCTAAAATATCTTTTTTTAGAATTAATCTTATTTATATATTCGATATGTTTCATCGATAGTAAGTAATTGATCGAACTTGATAAAGAGCTTTTACTTACCTTAAAAACTTCAAGAAGTTCCTCGAAGGTAAAACCTTCATCATTGGATTCTAAAATCATATAAGTTTGTAACTTAGCTGTTAATGGAGGAAACTTATATGTCTTCTCTAAAAACACACTAAAACAACAAAATAGATCAGAATTACATGCTTGATTTGTTATATTCATAATGTGTATGTCTGCAAAACGAGGCAAATATAAAACAGTTAGTTCGGTTTAAACAGAACTAACTATAATTTTTTCGATATTTAACAATAAATTAAATTAATAATTTGTTAATTCATCGTTTTAAACGATAACAAAAAACAGACCAAAAACCACTTATAATAAATACTTTAGGAAGAAAATAGATGTATTATTATGAAGGAATAGAGAACATTATCCTATTTACCCAAGATGAAAAGAAATAGGTGTTTTCTTTAAAAAATTGTTAATTTTTTCAATATCGTTTTCGTAATCATACTTTAGATCATCATGAAATTTGTCAAAAAGTGATTGAATCAATTTCAGTCTACCTAATTGATATTTGTACAATCTTTCTGCATTAGTACCTGTTGTATAAGTTTCAAAAAGATAAGGATAACGATCGAAAGATTCTAGAATTATATCTTTTCTCAAATCAAATTCTGATACTTTGTCTCTTGTGATTTTTGTATGATAATTTACGATTCCACTTAAAGTTTTAAGCGTTAACAACAATTGATGATGACTTCTATTTATATTAATCTGATTGATTAAGTTATTTGATTCATTAAACTGAAAATCAATCTTATCTTGAATTATTTTTATTCTCTCTCGCAAATCACTTTCATCTTCTAATAATTGAAAATGTAAATGTTCTACTAAGGTTTTATCTTTATTAATAAGACGTAAAAGAAGTCTATCTTTTTCTTTAGATGGAAGATCTAAAATAGCGATTTTCAATTCAGGAACATCTTTCAGATTCATATGTTTTTAGTTTATTGCTAGCTTGCTTAAAAATACAAAATTATTCTAGAAAATTTACTTTATTCTAAACGAACAAATAGATAAAAAGAATTGATGTAAAGATGGATAATATTGTGACTGAATATCAAATTCTCAACAAAAAGAAAATTATTTATCAAATTCTTAACAAAAGTTATTGATATTAAATGTAATTCGTGATTTATAATGCGTACTTTTGCATTCCGAAAAAAGGATTATATTATGAAAAGCGTTGTAGAACACAGAAAATTACTTGGAGTTGATAAAAATGTAACTCTAAAAGAGTTGAAAACAATTTACAGAAATACGATGAAAGATGCGCATCCTGATAAATTTATCAATGACGAAGCAGGTAAACTAGAAGCTGAAGAAAAAAGTAAAGTTGTGATCGAAGCTTACCACTTTTTAGTAAGTATAAATCCTGAAACACACGAAAAAAATAAAGCAGAATACACAACTACAACGACAAAATCTAACATTCATGACTTTTATATGGATGAACAAATTTTGAAAGTAGAGCATTTAGATGGAAATCATTATGAATATTTCGGTGTTCCTAAAAATACGTACATTAAAATGGTAAATTCTGATTCTCCAAGCCGTTTTGCTAGAAGACATATCTATGGAAAATTTACACATAGAAAAGCTGGAGAAGTTATAAAAGAATAATTACCGAAACAATATAGCATAAAAAAAACCACTTCAATGAAGTGGTTTTTTTTATGCTTAATATATTCTAATTAGTTTCCTAAAATGTAATTGAAAATCAATGGAGCAACAATAGTTGCATCAGATTCAATCATGTATTTTGGAGTATCAACATCTAATTTACCCCAAGTAATTTTCTCATTTGGAACAGCTCCCGAATAAGATCCGTAAGATGTTGTAGAATCAGAGATTTGACAGAAATATGCCCAGAAAGGAACATCTGTCCATTCTAAATCTTGATACATCATTGGCACAACACAAATTGGGAAATCTCCAGAGATACCACCAGCAACTTGGAAGAAACCTACACCTTTACCATCAGAATTTGCACGATACCATTCTGTTAAGTAAATCATGTATTCAATTCCAGATTTTACTGTAGAAGCTTTTAAATTACCTTTGATTACGTTAGAAGCAAAAATATTTCCTGTTGTAGAATCTTCCCAACCTGGACAAACGATAGGTAAATTTTTCTCTGCAGCTGCTACAATCCAAGAATCTTTAGGATCAATTTCATAATATTGTTCTAAAACACGAGAATTTACAACTTGATATAAGAATTCGTGTGGTAAATAACGCTCACCTTTTTCTTCTGCAGCATGCCAAACATGTTCCAAATGCTCTTGTAAACGACGGAAAGCTTCCTCTTCTGGAATACAAGTATCTGTAACACGGTTGAAGTGTGTATCTAATAATTCGCGTTCTTGTTCTGGAGTTAAATCGCGATAATTTGGAATTCTTTTATAATGAGAATGCGCAACTAAATTCATTACATCTTCTTCTAAATTCGCTCCTGTACAAGAAATAATATGTACTTTATCTTGACGAATCATTTCAGCTAATGAAATTCCTAATTCAGCAGTAGACATAGCTCCACCCAAAGAAATTAACATTTTTCCACCTTCTAATAAGTGCTGTTCATATCCTTTTGCCGCATCTACTAAAGCAGCTGCATTAAAGTGTCTATAGTTATGTTCTATAAACTGACTGATTGGTCCTTTACTCATTTTATTTGTTTTTTTATTATTAAAATTAATTATTTATAGCCTAAAGTATTCAAAACATCTTGATGTGTTTGCTCTTCAGAATATACTTTTGTATTATAATTCTCATCAATCAAAATATACTTCGGTTGAGGAATTAAACAGTGATTAATTCCACCAAAACCACTAATATTATCTTGATATGCTCCTGTATTAAAGAAGCCAATGTACAAAGGTTTTGCTTGATCGTATTTTGGAAGATAAATAGCATTTACATGTTGTTCTGAATTGTAATAATCATCAGAATCACATGTTAAACCTCCTAATAATACACGTTCATATCTATCGTACCAACGATTGATTGGCAACATTACAAATCGTTTCGAGATTGCCCAAGCATCTGGCAAAGTTGTCATAAAAGAAGAATCGATCATGTCCCAATATTCTTTATCATTTTGTTTCTTTTGATAAAGAATTTTATAAATAACGCCTCCACTTTCTCCTACTGTAAACGAACCAAATTCTGTAAAAATATTTGGAACAGGAATTCCTTCTTCTTCACAAATCATTTTTATTTGTAACAAAATTTCTTTTGCCATATATTGGTAATCGTACTCGAAATTCAACGAATTTTTGATCGGGAATCCTCCTCCAATATTCAAACTATCTAATTCTGGACAAACTTTCTTAAGGTTTACATAAACTCTTAAACATTTTGTCAACTCGTTCCAATAATATGAATTGTCTTTAATTCCTGTGTTGATGAAGAAATGAAGCATTTTTAATTTTATGCGTTCATTTGGTTTTACCATTGTTTGATAAAATGGCACAATATCTTTGTATCCAATTCCTAAACGAGAAGTATAAAATTCAAATTTTGGTTCTTCTTCTGAAGCGATACGAATTCCGATTTCAAAATCACCTTCAATTGCTTCCGAAAACAAATCTACTTCTTCATAGTTATCAATTACTGTGATTGTTTTACGATGACCATTGTTAACTAAACGAGCAATGTTTTCTACATATTCTTCACGTTTGAAACCGTTGCAAATCACATATTGATCATCTGTAATTAATCCTTCTTTAATCAAATTTTCGACAATATTAATATCGAATGCAGAAGATGTTTCGATATGGATATCGTTTTTTAATGCTTCGCCTAAAATGTGACGAAAGTGAGAACTTTTTGTACAATAACAATAATTGTAAGTTCCTTCATAGTTTAACTCTTCACGCGCTTTTTCAAACCAACCTTTTGCTTTCTGAATATTTTGTGAAATTTTTGGTAAATAAGTAAACTTTAATGGCGTTCCATGTTCTTCGACTAATGCTTTTAAGTCGATTCCATTAAATTTTAAGTACTCTCCATCTAATTCAAATTCATCTTGTGGAAAGTCAAATGATTGCGTGATTAAATCTATGTATTTAGTTTTCATTATGCTTTATAAATGTTACGTGTGTTATTAATTCTAAAAATTTTGCGAGAAAAAATTTAGGGTATTACAGACGTATTGCATAATACACATTGCGAAGCAATAAAGGGAAAGAATAATTCTTAGATTCTTTTCTATTCATTAAAACTACTGCGTTTAAGCTCTTTCTGTTCTCAACGCTTTCGTATAAAAGGTTAAAACTCATCAACTTTTTTTATTAAAAAAATTATAAAAATACTTGACGCAAATATAAGTTTTTTAATTCTGTTAAAGAGATAAAATAATACTAAAGTTTTCTTCTTTTTTATTTTTATAATCTAACCTATTTTAAAGATACTTTTATAGTAAAATACTTTAAGAAAGTTTTATATTCGAAACAAAAAGAAAGTTAGATAAATTAAACAAGAGTTAGTTCTATTCCACTATTTTCAATTAGTTTTTTAGATTTCCCGCTTAAACCATCATCAGTAATTATTTGATCTATTTCATTCAGATTACATATTTTTCCAAATCCCTTTTTTCCGAACTTGCTAGAATCTGTTAGAACAATGGTTTTTTGTGCGGCTTTTATCATAGAATGGTTCAAGTTAGCTTCCAACAAATTCGATGTTGAACACCCATAATCAGCATCTATACCATCAACACCTAAAAATAACTTAGAAAAAGACATACTTTTTAGGATTTCTTCCGCATACAAACCAACAACCGAAGATGAGTTTGATCGTACAATTCCACCCAGTTGTATGACTTCTACATTTGGTTTTGCACTAAGCGCAATAGCAACATTCATTGCCGAAGTAACTACGATTAATTTACCTGAAGTAACATTTATTGCAGATGCAAAATTATGAACAGTTGTACCAGAAGCGATTAAAATTGCATCATTTGGTTCCACTAAATTTGCTGCATATTTTCCTATACGATTTTTTTGCTCTGTATTAATTAAATGTTTTTCATTTACATTTTTATCATAGATATAAGGATTTGATTTATAAATTAAACCATGAGTTCTATAAGTCAGGTTTTTATTTTCTAACATTTTCAAATCCTTTCTTATTGTAACAATAGAAACATTCAATTTGTTAGATAAATCTGAAACTTTTAACATTTCACTTTTCTCCAACTCATCTAAAATATACATGTGCCTTTGGGCCATAGTCTCTAATTGTGCCATAATTTTATTTTAATTATTCCTCAAATTTAATAAAGATTTTGTTGATGAAAGGTTTATTTACTTCACTTCTATTAAAAACTATTCCCTTTCTTTTACTTTCTAATTTTAGTGTTTAATAATCTAGTTATTTATTGTTTTTAATTAAAATCATCAGCATAGAATATTATTGAAATTCTAATTTTTCTAAAAAATGAACGTAAAATGAATTAATTTTTAAAATTCAATCATTTGATTTACAATTTTAAAAACGATAATATAAAATGATAAAATTCATCTAGAACACTCTATTTAAAATGATTCTATGATATATTTAAATCTGGTTTCAATTTATATCCTCACTTTCTTTTATCATTTTTTTTAACAAGTTATTATTTTTTTTGTTTCTTTTTGTTTTTTTTTATTACTTTTGGTTTCAAAGATATAACTATGAAAAGAAGTTTATTACTAAATCAAATCGAATCAACAAAAGATTGGGATGTTATCATTATCGGTGGTGGAGCCACAGGTCTTGGTTGTGCAATGGATGCTAGTACTCGAGGATTCAAAACATTATTAGTTGAACAAGCAGATTTCGCTAAAGGAACTTCAAGTAAAGCCACAAAACTTTTACACGGAGGTGTTAGATACATGGCTCAAGGTGATATTGGATTAGTAAAAGAAGCATGCCATGAAAGAGGTTTACTACTTAAAAACGCTCCTCACCTAACTAGAAATACTTCTTTCGTAATACCAAACTATACATATTTTGACAATATTTTATATACAGTAGGTTTGAAATTTTATGATTTTCTTGCTGGTAAATTAAGTTTAGGAAAATCAAAATACATAGGAAACAAGAACACCGTAAAAATGCTTCCTACAATAAAAAAAGAAGGATTAAAAGGAGGTGTTGTTTATCAAGATGGACAATTTGATGATTCAAGGTTAGCCGTTAATGTTGCAGAAACAGCTGTAGAAAATGGTGCTTGTATATTAAATTACACTAAAGTTATAGGATTATTAAAAGATAATGATGGTAAAATTAGTGGTGTAAAAATTAAAGATCTTGATTCGGATAAAGTATATGAATTAAATGCAAAAGTTGTTATTAATGCAACAGGAGTTTACGCAGACAATGTATTGCAATTAGACAAACCCGATGCACCACATATGGTAAAACCTAGTCAAGGTGTTCATATTACAATTGACAAAAGTTTTCTTCCTGGTGAAAATGCATTAATGATACCTAAAACAAGTGATGGAAGAGTTTTATTTGCTGTTCCATGGCACGATAAATTAATTTTAGGAACAACAGATACATTAAGAGATCATGCCGAATTAGAACCAAGAGCATTAGATGAAGAAATTGATTTCATTCTAACTACTGCACAACAATATTTAACAAAAAAACCTACAAAAGATGATGTCTTGGCAATTTTTGCTGGCCTTAGACCTTTAGCAGCTCCTCAAGCTGATGGTAAAAAGACAAAAGAAATCTCAAGAAGTCATAAAATCATTATTTCCGACAGTGGATTAATCACAATTATTGGAGGAAAATGGACAACTTTCAGAAGAATGGCTCAAGATACTATTGATAAAGCCATCGAATTAAACAAAATACCACAGAAAAATTGTAATACAGAATCGCTTCACATTCATGGATACGACACAACTGTAAACCATGCAGACGATTTACATTTTTACGGATCTGACCTTGAACAAATTAAAAAAATTGAGCAAGAAAATCCAGATTTTGCAAAAAAATTATTGCCTAAATATGAATACACTTATGCTTGTGTTGTCTTTGCTGTTCGAAATGAAATGGCTCTTAAATTGGAAGATGTTTTAGCAAGAAGAATTCGTCTGTTAATTTTAGATGCTAAAGGAGCAGTAGAAATAGCAAGAGATGTTGCTACAGTTATGGCAAATGAATTAGGAAAGGATCAAGAATGGATTGACAAAGAAGTCAAAGATTTTACTGAATTAGCAAAAATTTATCAATTATAATTAATAATAAATCAATCATCACAAAAAAACATATGAATACTAAAGAAAAATTTATTCTTGCTTTAGACCAAGGAACAACAAGTTCTAGAGCAATTATTTACAATCACGAAGGTGAAATTGTAGCTACTTCTCAGAAAGATTTCGAACAAATTTTTCCAAAACCAGGATGGGTAGAACATGATCCTTTAGAAATATGGTCAACACAATCTTCTGTTGCTGCAGAATCTATTGCTAAATCTAATTTAGATGGAACAAATATCGCTGCGATAGGAATAACAAATCAACGTGAAACCACAATTATTTGGGATAGAGAGACAGGAGATCCTGTTTATAACGCTATTGTTTGGCAAGATCGTAGAACTTCAAAATATTGTGATTCTTTAAAAGAAGAAGGTTATACAGATATGATTTTATCTAAAACCGGACTTGTATTAGACTCTTATTTTTGTGCAACTAAAATAAAATGGATTTTAGATAATGTAGAAGGTGCTAGAAAAAAAGCAGAAGAAGGAAAACTTTGTTTTGGTACCGTTGATAGCTGGTTAGTTTGGAAATTCACAAAAGGTAAAATGCATATTACCGATGTATCAAACGCTTCAAGAACACTTATCTACAATATCAACACTATGGATTGGGATGATGAATTATTAGAATTATTCCAAATTCCTAAAGCTATCTTACCAGAAGTAAAAGAAAGTAGCGAAGTTTATGGTGAAACATCTACTACTCTATTTTCAACTAAAATTCCAATTGCAGGAATTGCTGGAGATCAACAAGCTGCATTATTCGGACAAATGTGTGTAGAAGCTGGAATGGCTAAAAATACATACGGAACTGGATGTTTTTTATTAATGAATATTGGTGACAAACCAGTTTTTTCTAAAAACAATCTATTAACAACAGTTGCTTGGAAAATTGATGGAAAAACAACTTATGCCTTAGAAGGTTCTGTCTTTGTAGGAGGAGCTGTTATTCAATGGTTAAGAGATGGGCTTTCAATTATTTCTCATTCTGCTGAAAGTGAAATATTATCTGCATCTATTGATGACAATGGAGGTGTTTATTTTGTTCCTGCACTTACAGGTTTAGGAGCACCATATTGGGATCAATACGCTCGTGGTGCTATCTTCGGAATTACTCGAGGAACTACAAAAGCACATATTGCAAAAGCAGCCATACAAGGAATCGGCTTTCAAGTTTATGATTTAATAAAAAGTATGGAATCTGATGTTGAAGGTGGTATTACAGAATTAAGAGTAGATGGTGGAGCCTCTGCAAATAATGTATTAATGCAATTTCAATCAGATTTAATTGACAATGATGTAATTCGTCCAAAAATCTCAGAAACAACCTCACTAGGTGCTGCATATCTTGCTGGTTTAGCAGTTGGTTACTGGAAAAACATTGACGAAATAAAAGTCCAATGGAAAGAAGATAAATGTTTTAAACCAAGTATGGAAGCCGAGAAAAAAGAAGAGCTTCTAAAATTTTGGAAAAAAGCAGTAAGTAGAACTCAAAACTGGATCGAGGATTAACCTAATTAACTATTCTTAAATTACCTGTTGTACATTTTAATTTCGAGAAATAAAGTTGTTCTGTTGATCGTAAATAAGTGAACTAATTTCACTAAAACCAACCTAAACATATTATAAATCAACAACTGATACTAAAACTTTTGATTTTAGAAATTACTCGTATTGTTTAAACTAAAATTTAATGAAAGTAACTGTGAAAATAATTGATCACAAAACTTTTCATTATTTCTAAAATGGATAAAACGATTTTCTATAATCCTTATAAAACTTAATTCTCAACTAATTAATCTTACTCTACTAAAGCTAATAAATATTATATAAATGTATTGAAACTAATTGATTAATAATGAAATATACAAATAGCTATATTTAAAACTAATCAGAAGAAAAAATCTATAATCTTTTAGATATTTTCTTAACTATAATTTTACTAAAACACACTATTTACAACAATTCAATACATAAAATAATACATTTTCTTTAGTAGAAACAACAACAATTTCTAATCATTTGAAATGTGCAACGGGTATTCTAAAATTATATTATTATGAATGAATTTACCGCTGAATTAATTGGTACCGCTGTCCTTATACTTCTTGGAGGTGGCGTGTGCTCTAATGTTGCTTTGAGAAAAACGATCGGAAACGGATCAGGATGGATTGTAATTACTACAGGTTGGGCGTTAGCAGTATTTGCAGGAGTTGTAATAGCAGGACCAGTAAGTGGAGCTCACTTAAATCCTGCAGTAACAATAGGATTAGCAATTGCTAATAAATTTGAATGGGCCAATGTGCCAATGTTTGTTTTAGCTCAATTTTTAGGAGCAATGTTAGGTGCTTTTTTAAACTGGGCAATGTACAAAGATCATTTTGATGCAACATCTGACGAACCTGGTTCTCAATTAGGTGTTTTCTGTACTGGACCAGCAATACCAAACACTTTTCGAAATGTACTTTCTGAAATCTTAGGAACTTTTGTTTTAATCTTTTGTGTTTTCTATTTTACAGATGCTTCTGCTGAAATTGGAAATGAACAAGTAAAAATAGGCTTAGGATCTGTGGGAGCTCTTCCTGTTGCATTTATAGTTTGGTCTATCGGACTTTCTTTAGGAGGAACAACTGGATACGCAATAAACCCAGCAAGGGATTTAGGACCGAGAATAATGCATGCTATATTGCCAATGAAAGGTAAAGGCGGAAGTAATTGGGGGTATTCTTGGATTCCAATCGTGGGTCCTTTATTAGGAACTACAATCGCTGCTTTATTATACAATTATTTTTCTCAATAAAACCTAAAGAACCAATGATCACACAAAAAATAAGAAAAACTATACTAATTAGTACACTATTACTTTCAACAAATTCAATTTTTGCTCAACAACAAGAACCACAAAATGATAGCATTCCCCTATCGATTAACGATGAATTTCAACAAGAATTATCACCGTTCTATTTACATAGTCAAGTAAAATCGATGCACTTATGGAGAGGAATCGCAGTAACAAACTCATTAGTATTAACAGTAGATGCTGGAGTAAGTACTAAAGATGGCAAATTAAAAGGTGGTGTCTGGGGAGGTTATGGCACAAATGGCGTTTACAGAGAATTTGATTACTATGTAATATATTCTCCAGTTAAAAACTTAACTTTTGCACTTTGGGATATTTATAATTATTCGACAAATGCAACTTGGAACAATGAAGATTTTTTTGAATATAATGCAGATAAAACTGGTCATTTCTTAGATCTATCTGTTTCCTATACTATTTCTGATAAAATTCCGCTTAATCTTTATTGGTCAACCGTAATTCATGGTAGAGATCGCGGCGTGAATAATGAAAAGAATTTATATTCTTCATACGTACAAGCCTCCTATCCTGTTGTTAAAAGTAAAGCAATTAATTTAGATCTTTTTGTTGGAGGGGCTTTTGCTCTATCTCCTGAAGAAGGCGAAAAAGATCGTAATTTTTTCGCACCAAAATCAGGAATTAACAACCTCGGATTCGTAATTGGAAAAACATTAGATTTTGGAAGATATAAACTACCTATTAATGCAACAGCTTCTTGGAGTCCAACAAACAACTCTGGAAACATACAACTTGCATTAGATGTTTTCTAAATTTTAGTCAACATATTATTTGAAATACCCTCAAAAGTAAAATCCTTTTTGAGGGTATTTTTTTTAATCAAATGAAATTATTGATTAATTGTTCAAAAATTTATTTTTTCTTTAAGGTTTAGCAATGTTAAATATTGTATTTTTGAAATCGTTTTGAACGTAAATTATGGGTAAAATTATTGCTATTGCTAACCAAAAAGGAGGCGTAGGAAAAACGACAACTTCGTTAAACCTTGCCGCTTCTTTAGGTGTTTTAGAAAAAAAAGTTTTATTAATTGACGCAGATCCGCAAGCAAATGCGACATCTGGTTTAGGCTTTGATTTGGATGAAATCGAAGCAGGAACGTACGAAGTTTTAGAAAATGAAGTACTTGCAAGCAAAGCCATTTTACAATCAGAATCGCCAAACCTAGACTTAATGCCTGCTCATTTAGATTTAGTTGCTGCCGAAATAGAGATTGTAGATTATGAGAATCGCGAGTATATGTTGAAAAATGCGTTATCAGAAATCAAAGATCAATATGATTATATTATTATAGATTGTGCGCCTTCTTTAGGATTGATTACGCTGAATGCTCTTACAGCTGCCGATTCTGTCATTATTCCTATTCAATGTGAATATTTTGCATTAGAAGGTTTAGGAAAATTATTAAACACAATAAAAGGAATTCAACAACATCATAACAAAGAACTGGATATAGAAGGTTTATTGTTAACGATGTACGATTCGCGTTTACGCCTTTCAAATCAAGTATTAGATGAAGTGAATAATCATTTTCCTCAAATGGTTTTCAAAACAATTATTACTCGAAACGTACGTTTATCTGAAGCTCCAAGTTTTGGTGAAACAATTATTCAGTACGACGCAGCAAGTAAAGGTGCAGAAAATTACTTAAATTTAGCGCGTGAATTTTTAATTAACAACAACGATACAGTTTAAATAAAATGGCAAAGCCAAATAAAAATAATCGCTTAGGACGTGGATTATCTGCTTTATTAAAAGATGAACCAACTGTAAAAACGGCACAAGATGAAGGTGCAAAGAAATTGGTTGGCAATATTTTGGAAATAGATTTAGAGAAAATCACAGCAAATCCTTGGCAACCACGAACTAATTTTGATAAAAAAGCTTTAGAAGAATTGGTTTCGTCTATTCAAACATTGGGCGTTATTCAACCGATAACAATTCGTAAAAAAACAACTGGTGAATATGAATTGATTTCAGGTGAAAGACGTTTTCGCGCTTCTCAGTTAGCAGGAAAAAAGACAATTCCGGCTTATGTTCGTCTAGCAAACGACCAAGAAATGTTGGAAATGGCATTGGTCGAAAATATTCAACGTCAAGATTTAGATGCGATTGAAATTGCCCTTTCTTACCAACAATTAATTGATGAGATTAAATTAACGCAAGAAGAATTAAGTAAGCGAGTTGGAAAAGATAGAACATCTATTACCAATTATTTACGCTTATTAAAATTGGATCCGATTATCCAAACAGGAATTCGTGATGGAATGATTTCAATGGGACATGGACGTGCATTAATGGCGATTGATGATACTGATTTACAATTTGATATTTACGAAAAAATTGTCAAAAACAATTTGTCTGTGCGCGATACAGAACGTTTAATCAAATCTATAAAAGAAGGAAAATCTGAGAAAAAAACAGCAAATGAATTACCTTCTCAGTACAAAGAAGCTTTAAGTTCTATTTCAAATTCTTTGAAAACAAAAGTTGAAATAAAACGTGCAAATAACGGAAAAGGTAAAATTATTTTGAATTTTACTTCTGATGATGAATTTGAACGATTAAGAAAATTTTTAAATGAAAATTAAAGCATTTTTACTTGGGTTGACTATTGCTTCAACGTTTTCTTTTGGTCAAGTCAAAACTGATTCATTAATTGTTCTTGATAATAAGATCATTGTTAACGATACAATGACTGTGAGCAAAGAAGTTTTAATGGAAAAAAGTCCAATTAGAGCTTCATTGTATTCTGCTATTTTACCCGGAGCAGGACAATTGTATAACAAAAAATGGATAAAAGCACCAATTGCATTAGGTTTAGTTGGAACTGGAGCTGGTTTCACAATTTATTACAATAATCTGTACAAAAAATACAGAAAAGCATATATAGCTGTAAGAGAAGGAACACCAAATGAATTCACAGGGATTTTATCTCCAGATCAGTTAGCTGTTATTCAAGATGATTATAAACGTAAACGTGATTATAGTGTTGCTTTAACAGCATTGGCTTATTTATTAAATATTGTTGATGCAACTGTTGATGCACATTTATTTACAGTGCGTAATGATACTGAAATGTCATTTAAACCAACTGTCATTCAAGATGAAATGACATTAGAGCCAGTGTTAGGATTGGCATTTAACTTAAAATTTTAGAAATTAAAGATGAGAATTGCATTAATAGGATACGGAAAAATGGGAAAAGCCATTGAAGAGATTTTAGTTCAACGTGGACACGAAGTTGTACTTAAAATATCTCGTACTCCACTTGCTGAAGAATTGAATAATGTTGAAGTCGCAATAGAATTTTCTCGACCAGAATTTGCTTACGAAAACCTTAAAGTATTACTTAAAAATAAAGTTGCAACAATTTGTGGAACAACGGGATGGTTGGATAAACAAGAAGAGATTAATCATTTAGCAATTTCAAATAACACTGCTTTTTTATATGCTTCAAATTTTAGTTTGGGCGTTAATTTATTCTTCGAATTAAATTCGATTTTAGCTCGAATGATGAACAAATATCGCAACGAATATCAAATCAATTTAGAAGAAATTCATCATACTCAAAAGCTAGATGCTCCTTCTGGAACAGCAATTACAATTGCAGAAGGAATCATTGATAATTCAAGTTATAATTCTTGGTCAATGGAAGAAAAAGCACAAGATATTATTCCTGTAGAAGCAAAAAGAATTGAAGATGTTCCTGGAACACATATTGTACAATACAATTCTGAAGTAGATACAATAGAAATTTCTCATACAGCACATTCTCGAAAAGGTTTTGCACTAGGAGCTGTAATTGCTGCTGAATGGATTTGGAATAAACAAGGTGTTTTCACAATGAAAGATGTACTTGAACTGAACTAAAATAAAATACTAAATATCAAAAATTATGCACGTACTAATATACTGGTTAATTGGTTTCATTATTGCCAATGTAATCTTTGGAGCTGCAACTTGGAAATTATATAAAAATGCTGGAAAGCAAGCAATTCAAGCTTATATTCCTTTTCTTAATATTTGGAAAGGTTTAGAAATTATTCATCGTCCAAAATGGTGGATTATTCTTTTTTATTTGCCAATTGTTGGTCCTATTTTTTGGTTAGTATTCTTTGTTGACTTGGGTGATTCTTACGGAAAAATTGAAACAAAAGACAAAGTCATTATGGTTTTGACTTTAGGATTATACATCTTTGCAGTCAATTATTCTGATAATCCTAAATATTTAGGTCCAGAAAAACGCAAACCAACATTTGTTTCTTCTCTAATTTTTGCTTTAGTTTTAGCAACTTTAGTTCATAACTGGTTTATTCAACCAATGATTGTTCCAACTGGATCTATGGAAAATACAATCAAAATTGGTGATGCCTTATTTGTAGAAAAAGTAAGTCACGGAGCACGAGTTCCAATGACACCGATAGGAATTCCATTCTCAGAATTTATTTATCGTGATGGTTTCATCGACAAAGCGCGTTTACCTTATATGCGTCTTCCAGGTTGGAGAGATTTAAAATCAAATGATATCGTTGTATTCAATTATCCAACAGATTCTGTTTACAATGCGATTGATCGTAAAGATGCTTATGTAAAACGTTTAGTTGGTTTACCAGGAGAAACTGTTCAAGTTCGTAATGGAGTTCTTTATGTAAACGATAAAAAATTCATTCCGAAAAAAGATGCACAAGTTCAACACGCATATAAAGTAATTACAAAAGTTCCTTTTAGCGATAAATTATTATATGATAATTTCGAAATTATAAGTACAGATTATAATAGTGCAAAACAAGCTGACGGAACCTTTATTTACCAATTTGCGGCATTAACAGATGCGCATGTTGCAGCAATGAAATCGAATTCTAATGTCGTTTCTGTTGAACCAATTTTACAACCAGTTGGTGAGAAAACAGAACGTATTGTAAATGGAAAAATTGATAGTACAAATACTATTTTCCCTGTAAACAAAAATTGGAATCCTGATCAATACGGACCTTTGTATATCCCTAAAAAAGGAGATTTAGTTGATGTCAACAAAGAAACTTTAGCTCAATACATTAATATTATTCGTCGCTACGAAAACAATACATTAAGAGTTGATTCTGCTAATGGAAAATTTGATGTTTACATCAATGATCAAAAAACAAATAAATACCAAATAAAACAAAACTACTATTTTATGGTTGGTGACAATCGAAATCAATCATTAGATGCGCGTTTCTTTGGTTATGTTGGAGAAGATCACATCATAGGTCGACCAATTATGATTTGGGCAAATATGAACGGAATGTTCGAACCTGCCGCTCCTAAGAAATTTATTTGGAATCGTTTCTTTACATCAATCAATAATGATAATCCAGACAAAACTTCGTACGGAATTTATGTCTTAATTGCCTTAATTGGTTGGATTGGATATGATATTGTAAAAGCTCGTAAAGAGAAAAAGAAAAACAAATATTAAGAAAGGAAGATTATAAATATCTTTATTAAATTATAAATTAAAAACACTATAAATGTGCATTATAAGCTACTTGTAATGCACATTTCCATATAAAATAATAGAATGAAAAATACGTTTGCAGCTTTTTATTTTGGACCGATTGATTACTATGCAGAAATGGTAAAAAGCCAAACTTTGGATATCGAAGTTCAAGAAAATTTTCAAAAGCAAACTTACCGAAATCGCATGTATATTTTAGGTGCAAATGGTAAATTAATGCTTAATATTCCGATTTTACATAACGGAACTCGTTTATTCAAAGATTTGCAACCTTCTTATGAGTACGATTGGCAAAAAGAACACATCAAGTCCTTGAAATCTGCCTATCAAAGTTCTCCATATTTTGAATATTATGAAGATGAAATTATTCCTATTTTAGAACAAAAAGAAAAATTCTTATTAGATTTTAATCTAAAAACAATTGATTTCATCAACAAAAAATTAAGCTTAGATTTAGAGATTTCTAAAACAGAAACTTATCAAGATTTAGCTCCTGAATATGATTTCCGAAATCAATTTTCTGCTAAAAAAGCTCCTCAATACAATTTACCAGAATATGCACAAGTTTTTGATGATAAATTTGAGTTTATAGAAGGTTTGAGTATCTTAGATTTACTTTTTAGCGAAGGCCCAAGCGCCGCAGTATATTTAAAAAACTTAATAAAATAACAACATGAGAAAACTATTTATTGCTTTAGGATTTGCCTTTACATTAGGTTTTGCCCAAGCACAAACAACAGAAGTACCAAAAGAAAAATGGTATCATGCAGGTGTTAAACAAACTGGTGTTTATGGTGTAAATACAGATCAAGCATTACAATTTCTAAAAGACAAAAAAAGAAAAGCAAATACAATTATTGTAGGTGTTTTGGACAGTGGAGTTGAAAATTTTCACGAAGATTTGAAAGCAAATATGTGGTCAAATCCTAAAGAAATCCCTGGAAATGGAATTGATGATGATAAGAATGGTTATATAGATGATGTTCATGGTTGGTCTTTCTTAGGAACTGCAAAAGGAATCAATTATAACGATGATACTACAGAATTAACGCGTATTTACAAAGCTCTATCTACTAAATATGCTTCTTATGATCAGAAAAAAAATCAAGCAGAAATCGCTAAAAACCCTACTGAATATGCAGAATTTCAAAAAATTGAAAAAGAATATTTAGGCGCTGTAGGAAAAGCGAAATACAACCAACAAGTTGCGCAATCTAAATTGAATGCAGTTGAAGGTGGAATAAATAAAATGGTTCTTGAATTTGGTGATACTAAATTAACGAAAGATATTTTAAAAAATTATCAACCTACAGATTCTCAAGTCTTAGAAGCTTTATGGATTTTTGGAGAATTAAAAGAAGAACAATGGGTTGGTAAAACAATGAAAGAAGTTTCTAATACTTACTTGGGAGCTGCTCGTCGTGCTGCAAAAGGAGATGCTTTATCTTCTCACTTAAATTTAGATTTGGTTAATCGCAAAGATGTTGACAATCCAAATGATAAAAAAGAACGTTTTTATGGAAACAATGATTCAAACGGACCTGAATCTTCTCACGGAACTCACGTTGCAGGGATTATTGGTGCTGTAAGAGGAAATAACATTGGTTCTGAAGGAACAGTTGGTGGAAATAATGTGAAAATCATGTCAGTTCGTACAGTTCCAAATGGAGATGAGCGCGATAAAGATGTTGCAAATGCAATTTATTATGCAGTTGACAATGGAGCAAAAATCTTGAACATGTCTTTTGGAAAACCATATTCTCCTGATGCAGATTTAGTTTGGGATGCTTTCAAATATGCTTCTGATAAAGGTGTTTTAATCGTAAAAGCAGCAGGAAATAGCAACGAAGATATCGATGTTCATGTTCATTATCCTACAAATTTCAGAAATGGAAATGTTGTATCTAAATCTGTTTTAACAGTTGGAGCTTCTACAAAAGATCCAAACGCATTAAAAGCTCGTTTTTCTAACTATGGAAAAAAATCAGTTGATGTATTTGGTCCAGGACAAGAAATTTATGCAACATATCCAGGTGTAGATCAATATCGTTTCTTAAACGGAACTTCTATGGCTTCTCCTGCTGTTGCTGGAGTTGCAGCATTAGTTTGGTCACATTATCCAAAATTAACGGCAGAAGATATCCGTAATATTTTAATGGAAACAGTTAACAAAAATGATCAATTGGCAGCTATTTCTGTTGCTGGAGGAGTTGTTGATTCTTATAAAGCAGTTCAAAAAGCTGAAGAAATTTACAAACAACGTAAATTAAAATAATTTTAACACAACATTATAAAAAGGCTTCAAATTTTGGAGCCTTTTTTGCGTTTGAAATTTAGATAATTTTAGATGTAACAAATACGATTGTTACTCGACAAATAGACAAAATTAATTATGAAAAAATTCTTATTAAGTATATCACTTGCCATGTTTGTAGGAATGGCATCTTTTGCACAAGAAACTACAACAGTTGAAACTTTAGCTAAAGTCGATCAAAAATCTTGGCAACATCAATCTTTCGAAGATAGCGGTGTATATGGTGTAAATACTCAAAAAGCTTTACAATTTTTAGAATCAAAAAAAAGAAAACCTTCTCAGTTAATTGTTGGTGTTCTAGATTCTGGAGTAGAAATTACGCATCCAGATTTGAAAGATAATATTTGGATAAATAAAAAAGAAATAGCTGGAAACGGAATTGACGATGACAAAAATGGTTATGTAGATGATGTTTACGGTTGGAATTTTATCGGAGGAAAAGATGGTAAAAATGTAGATGGAGATACATTAGAATTAACACGTCTTTTTGTAAAATACAACAACTTATTCGAAACAAGTAAAGATGCTGCTTCAAACAAAACTAAATTCCCAAAAGAATTTGAAGAGTATAAAAAAATAAAATTAGATTTCGAAAACAAACTTGCCGAAGCAAAACAAAATGCAGCACAATTCGGACAAATGGATGACATGTTTAAAGTTGCATTTCCTGCCTTAATCAAAGAATGGGGCGATAGAGAATTGAACGAAAAAAATATGATGTCTTTTAAACCTGTTTCTAAAGAAGCTCAACAAGGAATGATTATTTTTGGTATGATTCCACAAGAAGCTTGGCAAGGAAAATCAATGAAAGATTTCTTAACAGAAATTGGGGACGAAATTTCTGAAGGAACAAAATATTACAAAGAACAAGTTGAAATTAACTTGAATACGGAATTAGATCCTCGTTCAATTGTAGGCGATAATTATGCAGATAAATCTGAACGTATTTACGGAAATAATGATGTAGATGGACCTGATTCTATGCACGGAACACACGTTTCTGGAATCATTGCAGCTAAATCTAATAATGGAATTGGTATAGATGGAATTGCTGGAGATGGTTATGTGAAAATTATGTCTGTTCGTACAGTTCCAAATGGTGATGAACGAGATAAAGATGTTGCAAATGCAATTCGTTATGCTGCAGATAATGGTGCAAAAATATTGAATATGTCTTTTGGAAAAGCTTATTCTCCTGACAAAAAAATTGTTTGGGATGCATTCAAATATGCAGAGAAAAAAGGACTTTTATTAATAAAAGCTGCCGGAAATGACAATGTAAACATTGATGAAGAAATTCATTTCCCAACTGTTTATGATGATAAAGGTGCAGAAGTTTCAAAAAATATTATTACCGTTGGAGCAAACACAATGGATAATAATAATTTGAGAGCAAGTTTCTCTAATTATGGTAAAAAATCTGTAGATGTTTTTGCTCCAGGAAATGAGATATATTCTACTGTTCCAACTAAAAAAGGAGAATACAAAAATGAAAGCGGAACTTCTATGGCTTCTCCTGTTGTTGCAGGTGTAGCAGCGTTAGTTTGGGCACATTATCCAAAATTAACAGCAACAGATATCAAACAAATTTTGTTAGAATCTGTCAACAAGAATCCAGCTTTAGCTGATATTTCTGTAACAGGTGGTGTTGTAGATGCTTATAAAGCTGTACAATTAGCCGAAAAAATGTATGTTGCTAAAAAATTAAAGTAAAGAATACTTGAAATTATAAAAAAAAACTCCTCAACTTAGTTGAGGAGTTTTTTTTTATATATGATATATTTCTTTTGCTATAAAACCAGATTCTATTTCTATTGGTTGTTCATTTTTTCTGAAAATTCGAGCAGATAATTTTCCTTTCAGTTCCACCACTCCATTTTCAACTCGAAGCCAACTTCCTTCTCTCAATCCAACTACAACTTGATCATTAAACTTATGAAATTCATTAATTCTCGTTTCTCTTGTTTCTCCTTTATGTTTAGAATTAGGATCAGGATCTAAATAATGCGGATTAATATTAAAAGGTAAAAATTTTAAAGCATCAAAGCTTGGTGGATAAACAATCGGCATATCATTCGTTGTGCCAATTGTTAAACCTGTTAAATTACTTCCAGCGCTTGTTCCAATATAAGGAATTCCATTATGAACAGCTTTACGTAAAGCTTCAATCAAATCAAGTTCGTACAAAGTTTTTAGCAATAAAAATGTATTTCCTCCTCCAATAAAAATTGCTTTAGCATTTAAAATTGCTTCTTTTTTATTCTCGAAAGTATGCAAACCTTTTACAGAAATTCCAACTGAATTTAAAGCTTCTTTTACATTTTCTGTATATTCATCATAAGAAATACCTGAAGGGCGAGCATAAGGAACAAAAATAATTTCATCAGAATTAATAAATTCTTTGATTTCATCTTTTATATATTCTAAAAAACTATAACCGTGAATTGTACTTGTACTTATCACCAATAGTCTATCTTGTGGATTTATCATATTATCGAATTTTAGCTCAAAAGTAAGTTTAAAATAAGAAAATTAATAGAAAAAGAGAGAAAATTAAGATGAATTAAACTTGTTTAATAGGATAAAAAGTAACAAAAAAAGAGCTTGATAAATCAAGCTCTTTTCTATATTTTATAGTTTGTAATTATATTAGTTTTTATACGAAATCCATTTCACCATTTCTTTTACAGTAGGTTTTTTACCATAGATTAAAATTCCAATTCTATAGATTTTTCCTGCTATATAAACCATAAATATTGTACTGATTAATAATAGAAATAAGGATAAAGCTAATTGCCAAATTGGTACATCGAACGGAATCCGTGTAATCATTGATATCGGAGAGGTTAATGGAATCATTGATAACCAAAAAGCAACTGGACCATCTGGATTCTCAAAAGTTGTCATACTTCCATATAAACCAACCATCATCGGAACTAATGGGAAATAAGTAAATTGCTGCGTATCTGTATCATTATCCACCGCAGAACCAATTGCTGCAAAAACAGAGCTATAAAACAAATATCCCAAAATAAAATACGCAATAAAAGCAAAAATGATTAATGGATAATTAAACGTTAATAATACTTCGCTTATTTCTGTTACTTTTTGCATCATATCAGGATTAGTTTCAGCCAATTGTGCTTGATTCATCATTTGTTGCGACATATCCATTCGTGATGCTGCAACTGCAGGAAATAAGATCAATAATCCCATTGTCATTCCAATCCATATTGCAAATTGCGTTACAGCAACCATTGTTGTTCCTAATATTTTTCCCATCATTAATTGGAAAGGTTTTACAGAAGAAATAATAATTTCGACCACGCGATTATTTTTTTCTTCGACAACAGAACGCATTACTTTTACGCCATATATCATTACAAACATAAAAATGATGTAAGTTAAAAACATAGATAATCCTATTTTCAACTCCATTCCCTTGTCTTCTTTTCCGTCTTTCACGTTGAAAACATTTAGATTAACATGCGCTTTAGAAGCTTCTAAAGCTGCTTTATCAATACCAGATTTTGTTTGTTTTTCTTTTTCAATCTTTTCACTAATTGTTCTTGAAAGTTTTTCGCGATCAGTAATTCCTAGATTTCCATTTGTGATTAATTCTGTATTTTTCTCGATATTTACATAATTTCCATCTGTATTTTTCGGGATATAAAGAATCGCATTCAAATATTCACTTCCTTTCAAAGTATCTTTTATCGATTTTAATTCTTGAGGCGTGTAAATACTAAACATCATCTGTTTTGTCGACTTGAAAGATGTAATAAATTCTGTACTTTCATCAACAATTGCAATATTTTTTACTTCAGAATTATTCGCCGAACTCAAAAAGAAAATCACTGCTCCTGCTCCAATAATCAACAAAGGAGAAAGAAAAGTCATTATAATAAATGCTTTATTTTTTACTTGAGAAAAGAATTCGCGCTGTGCGACTAAAAATATATTTTTCATTTGAAAATTAGCTTAAAGATTAGGAATTGAAGTTTGTTTTACAGCTTCTAAAAAGACATCATTCATAGAAGGAATAATTTCTTTGAATTGATGTACTTCACCAACTTGCATCAATTTTTGTAAAATCTCATTGGTTGGTTTTTCCTTGTTGTACATTAAATTAAATTCTGTTCTTTGATTAAAATTTCTAATATCAGAAATTTCAAATTCATTTATTAAATTTTGAAGAGAATCTGGTGATATTTCATTTAATTGAATAGAAAATTTTCCAGTTTTGAATTGATTCCTAACTTCTTCTATTGTTCCATCCAAAACTTTATTCGCTTGATTAATTAATGCTACATGATCACACATTTCTTCCACAGATTCCATACGATGTGTCGAAAAAATAATTGTAGTTCCTTTATCTCTTAATTCAAGAATTTCATTTGCAATGATTTGTGCATTCACAGGATCGAAACCGCTGAAAGGTTCATCAAAAATTAATAAAGATGGATTATGAATAACCGTTATCACAAACTGAACTTTTTGTCCCATTCCTTTCGATAACTCGCTCAATTTCTTGTTCCACCAAGACATCATATCTAGCTTTTCGAACCAATATTCTGTACGTTTTCTAGCTTCTTGAGAAGAAAGCCCTTTCAGTTTAGCAAAATATAAGGCTTGTTCGCCAACTTTCATATTTTTATATAAACCGCGTTCTTCTGGCATATAACCAACTTGTCCGATTGATTTTTTTGTTAAAGGTTCACCGTTTAATAAAATAGTTCCACTATCTGGTGCTGTAATTTGATTGACAATACGTATAAAAGTCGTTTTTCCTGCACCATTTGGTCCCAAAAGTCCATAAATAGAACCTTGTGGAATATTGATACTAAAATTATTAAGCGCAACTTTATCTTTATATTTTCTTGTTAAGCCTTTAGCTTGCAATAAAAATTCCATTTCTATATCATTTGATTTGTAAAATTAGTAAGAAGAAAGTAGATTTTGTTACAGAATTTAATGAGATTCGTTTGGATCCCACACAATATCCTTAAAATTAACGACTTTATCGTTTATAATTTCAATGCCTTCATTCTCTAACAGTTGTTGCATCAATGTAGAAGGGTTAAAATGATGTTTTCCAGTCAATAAACCATTTCTATTTACAACACGATGTGCGGGTACATCTTCTCTATTATGTGCATGATTCATTGCGTAACCTATAACACGAGCCGAAAATCTTTCTCCTATATATCTTGCAATCAATCCATAGGAAGAAACACGTCCTTCTGGAATTTGTCGAACGATTTCATAAATTTTCTCATAAGAATTAGAAGTGATTTTTGTCATATTCTAAACATTTATTGTAAATTTAAAGAAAACTATAACATATGAGCCAAAAAGTTCCAATTAAATCTCTTTTAAGCCGTCCTCGTTTTAAGGTTTTCACACATTTATCAAAACCAGAATTTATTGATTTAGTCAAAAAACATCTCGAAACAAATTCAGTCGAATATGGAGGTTATGCAAATCAAGAAATTGCAATGATTCGTCTTCGTAAGGATAAGGATAAATATTGGCATCCACAATTACAAATACGAATTGAGGAAGATGATGATCATCCTGGATATTTGGTTGTAAGAGGAATTATTGGTCCACCTTCTAATGTTTGGACATTGTTCGCTTTTTTATATGGTTTAAGTGGCGCTATTTTTATCACCTTAGGATCTTATTCTATTTCAGAATATATAGTAAAAGGAAGTAGTCATTGGATTTGGAGCATTCCTGTTTCTTTCTTAATTGCTTTAAGTACATATTTAGCCAGTTTATATGGACATCATTTAGCTAAATATCAATTGAAAAGATTGTATCATTTTGTAAACGAATTGTTACGAAAAGCCGAATTTTATCAAAGTAGTGATGAAATAAAAAAATAAAAAAAAGCGACCTTTTGGTCGCTTACAAGAAATATGTTGATATAATATATTTATTAAATTACTTTCACATTAACGGCGTTGATGCCTTTTTTTCCTTGTTCTAAGTCAAAAGATACTTTATCATTTTGAGCAACTTTGTCTGTTAAACCAGAAATGTGTACGAAGTACTCTTTTCCTGATTCATCTTCTTTAATAAATCCGTATCCTTTTTCTTCATTAAAGAATTTTACAGTTCCTTTATTCATAGTATTTTATTTTCGTTATAAAGATATAAGATTTATTTACAAAAACAATATAACTTCAATTATTTTTCACAATTTTTTAATGTTACTTTTTTAGGACAGTTATTCCCACTAATTTTGCTTTTATAATTAAATATTTTGGCAGGAATTTATATCCATATCCCGTTTTGTAAACAAAAATGCAGCTATTGCAACTTTCATTTTTCGACGAATATTCAACACAAATCTGAATTAATTAAGGCAATTAATAAAGAACTTGTTATGCGAAAAGATGAACTTTCAACTCCATTAGAAACCATTTATTTTGGTGGAGGAACACCCTCTATTTTATCTGAAGTTGAATTACAAAGTATTTTCGAAACGATATATAAAAATTATTCAACCCAAAATTTAAAGGAAATCACACTCGAAGCAAATCCGGATGATTTGAATAAAGAAAAATTGCAATTCTTAAAATCAACTCCAATTAATCGCTTTTCGATTGGAATTCAATCTTTCTTTGAACAAGATTTAAAATTAATGAATCGTGCTCACAATGCACAAGAAGCAGAATCTTCTATAAAATTGGTTCAAGATTTTGGTTTCGAAAATATCACGATAGATTTGATTTACGGATCTACAACTACAACAGATGAAATGTGGAAACAAAATCTACAAAAAGCAATCGAGCTTGATGTTCCGCATATTTCGTCTTATGCATTAACAGTAGAAGAAAAAACCGTTTTAGATCATCAAATCAAAAAAGGAATAACAAAATCTGTTGACGAAGACCATCAAAATGATCAATTTCAAATGTTGGTTGATACTTTAACTAGTAATGATTTTATACAATATGAAATCTCCAATTTTGGAAAAGAAAACTACTTTTCATTACACAATTCTAATTATTGGAAAGGAGTTCATTATTTAGGAATTGGCCCTTCTGCACATTCTTATAATGGAATATCTCGCGCTTGGAATATTTCTAATAATTCAAAATATATACAAGCTATTAACGAAGATAATCTTCCACAAGAATTTGAAGTTTTACATGAAGTTGATAAATTTAATGAAATGATAATGATTGGATTGAGAACAATTTACGGAATAGACATTAATCGAATAAATTCTGAATTTTCTGAACCTTTGGTCAATTATTTTCATCAAGAACTTAATCAATTACTAAAAGAAAATTTAGTTGAAAATAGAGAAAATAAAATTATTTTAAAACCTGAAGCTAAATTTTTCGCAGACGGAATTGCTTCTAGATTATTTTACATCAATTAATTTGTTAAATTTGCGATATGAATGATAACAGACCAATTGGTGTTTTCGACTCTGGTGTTGGTGGCTTGACGTTTGCAAAAGAAATAAAACGTTTGCTACCAAACGAAAGTTTAATCTATTTTGGTGATACTCAAAATTTACCATATGGAGAAAAATCAAAAGAAACGATAACACAATTTTCGGTAGACATTACTAATTTTTTGAAAGAACATGATTGCAAATCTATTTTGGTTGCTTGCAATTCTGCAACAGCAAATTCTTTGAAAGAAATTAGAGAAGCTGCTGGAAAAGACATTCCGGTTATCGATGTTATTTCTCCTGTTGCGGAAAAAGTTTCGTTTGAATTAAGAGAAAAGATTGGTGTTATTGCAACAAAAACAACAGTGAATACAGGTGCTTACAAAAAAGCAATCCGTCGTCGAAATAAGCATATTACGGTTGTAGAAATGGCTACTCCGCTCCTAGTTCCTGTTATAGAAGAAGGTTTTACGAATTCGACAATATCAAAAGCAGTTTTAGAAACCTATTTGTTGAATAAAAAATTTGAAGGAATTGATTCGATTATTTTGGGATGTACGCATTATACACATCTAGAAAAAGAAATCAATCAAGTATTTCAAGGGAAAGTTGACATTGTTAATTCTCCTTTAATTGTTATAAATCAAGTGATTTATCAATTATCAAAAGTAGGAAAATTAGCTTCTAAAGATGCAATTGCTAAGTATACTTTTTATATTTCTGATAATACAGATAATATTATAAAAGTTGCAAAAAAATTCTTTGGAAAAGATATTCAATTAATTGAAAAAAATTTAGAAATGAAATAAAACCGACCATTATTGTCGGTTTTTTTATAAAATATTACGAACAAACAAAAACAAATCATTAAATGGGAAAGTCAGCAGAATTAATTGAATTAGAAGAAAGATACGGAGCACATAACTATCATCCGCTACCAGTTGTATTGGAAAAAGGTGAAGGTGTTTACGTTTGGGATGTAGATGGGAAAAAATATTTTGACTTTTTATCAGCATATTCAGCTGTTAATCAAGGTCATTGTCATCCTCGAATCATTAAAGCTTTAAAAGATCAAGCTGAAAAATTGACTTTAACTTCTCGTGCTTTTTATAATGCAGAATTAGGAGTTTATGAAAAATTCATCACAGAATTATTCGGTTTTGATAAAGTTTTACCAATGAATACTGGTGCAGAAGCTGTAGAAACAGCTCTTAAAATTGCACGTAAATGGGGTTACGAAAAGAAAGGAATCCCTGCTGGAGAAGCTATTATTGTTGTATGTAAAGACAATTTTCATGGTCGTACAACAACTATTATTTCTTTCTCAAATGATGAAGAAGCACGTAAAAACTTTAATCCATATACAAGCGGTTTCGAAGCTGTAGAATACAATGATGTTGATGCATTGAAACAAATTTTAGAAAAAAAAGGAGATAAAATTTGTGGATTCTTAGTAGAACCAATTCAAGGTGAAGCTGGAGTTAATGTTCCTTCTGATGGATATTTGAAAGCTTGTGAAGAATTATGTAAACAACATAATGTTTTATTTATCGCAGACGAAATTCAAACAGGAATTGCGAGAACAGGAAAAATGTTAGCAATCGATCATGAAAATATTAAAGCTGATGTTTTAATTTTAGGTAAAGCTGTTTCGGGAGGAGCTTATCCTGTGTCTGCAGTTTTAGCGAATGATGATGTAATGAATGTTATCAAACCAGGACAACATGGATCTACTTATGGAGGAAATCCATTAGCAGCAGCTGTTGCAATGGAAGCTTTACAAGTTGTTTTGGATGAAAAATTAGCTGATAATGCAGAAAAATTAGGACAAATCTTTAGAGCTGAAATTACAAAAATGGCAGAAGAGTTTCCATTATTCAAATCAGTTCGAGGAAAAGGTTTATTAAATGCTATTTTAATCAACGATTCTCCAGAATCTGAAACGGCTTGGAATTTCTGTGTTGCAATGAAAGATAACGGTTTATTAGCAAAACCAACACACGGTAATATTATTCGTTTCGCTCCTCCTCTAGTAATGAACGAAGAACAATTACACGAATGTTTAGCTATTATTCGTAAAACTGCTCAAGAATTCAAAAAATAAATAACAATATAATTTTACACAAAAACCTCGAGAATATCTCGAGGTTTTTTTTATATTCGAGTACTTAATTAATACTATGAATTCTTTTAAAGTTAACGTTTCGCAAACGTATAAAAAAGCGCAAAAAAAATCCGTAATTTGGATTTTAATCTTTTTACTTACTCTTCTCTTTTCTACAATTTTAAGCCTCATTGTTTTTATAATTTGCTTATCTGCTGGAATTGCAATTGTCATTTCAAAACCAATGTGGATAACAATCATTTTAGGTTTGGGTTTATTAGCATTAGGAGGTTTCGTCGTGTTTTATAATATTAAATTCATTTTAAATATTTTCAAAAAAACACCTACAAATGGAATTGAAATTTCTAAAACAGATCAACCAGAATTATTTAAATTAATAAATGAAACAGCAGATAAAGTCGGCACAAAACATCCTAAAAAAGTTTTCATTATTGATGATATTAATGCTTATGTATCGTATTCTAATAATTTGCAAAGTTTAGTTTTTCCTACAAGAAAAAATTTATCCATTGGGATTGGTTTACTTCATGGTGTTTCTCAAAATGAGCTACAAGGAATTATTGCACATGAATTTGGACATTTTTCTCAAAAATCTATGACAATAGGAAGTCATGTAGGAAATGCAACCAAAATTATGGAAGATATTTTATACAATAATCAGACTTTAAAATATGATGTTGATAATCTGGAACAAATTAACGGAATTATAGGTTTTATCTCAAAAGGAGCTATTGTTTATAATAAAATGATTGAAGTAATTTTGAAAGTCATTCACAAAAAATTAGAATTTAATTATTTACAATTAAGCCGAGAAATGGAATTTCATGCCGATCAAATTGCAACGAATGTTGTAGGGATCGAAATGATGAAAAAACCATTATTGAGAATAGAATTGTATCAATATGCTTATCAAGAATTAGCTAATTTTTACATCAGTTTACAAGATGATAAAAAATTTTCAACTAATATTTATCAAAATTTAAATGAATTAATTGATTTTTATATCAATGAAAATCAACTTTCTTTAGAAAATAATTTAGCCCTTGTTGGGCTTAATGAATTCAATCAAAATCATTCCTTATTACAGTTTGAAGACTTATGGTCAACTCATCCAGAGATGGATAAACGTTTAGCAAATATTGAAGCTACAAATCAGCATTCCGAGATTGACGAATCTCCAAAAGCAATCACATTACTTCAAAAAACAAAGGAATTTGAAGAAGAATTTTCATTCAATTTTTTCTTCAATTTAAATTTATATCGTGTTAATGAACTCGATCATGCCGAGTTTATGGAAGCCTTTAAAACCATTCATAATAAATACAATTATCCAAAAGTCTACAATCATTTTTTTGCTAATTATGATTTATCTTTTTCTGCGATAAAGGAAATTGATTTGTCTGATAAAAAACAAAACATTCCTACAAATGAATTATTTTCAGATGAAAATATTTTGGTTGCAAAACAATATTTAGCGCTTCAATTTGATATTTTTCAATTGGATTTATTTAACCAAGAAAAAAAGCCTCAACCATTTAAATATAATGATGTTGTTTACAATAAGAAGCAAGATATATTGATAGTTAAAGAGGAATTAGAGCAAATAAAGGAGAAAAAAGAAGCAGAATTTTCAAATTACTTAGATAATATAAACTCTTTTTTTAAATCTAATTTAGACCACGAAAAATCTATTTTATTAGAGGATTGTATCAAAGCAGAAACAGATTTATTGGCGAATATTGAATTAGTAAATGAAATTAGAACTCATTTGAATTTTGCAACAAAACCTATTCATGAAAAATTAAGAATTGAAGCCTTAACTATTCTTAATGATCATGTTGGAAAACTAAAAAATGTGATAAAAAATATTCTTCAAAATGAGATTTCTAAAGAGAAAATAACAATTAATGAAATTGAAAATGCGCAATATTTTATAAATGAAGATTGGATATTCTTTTTTGATTCGACAGGCTATAATAACAATGCTTTTAATAATTTGATTGATAATTTATATTTTGTTGATCAAGTTTCAAATAATTTATTATTTCAAAAAAAGTCAGCATTTCTAAAAGAATATGAATCTTTATTACTAGATACAGTACAAACAAAAGCCTCTTAATAAGAGGCTTTTGCTTTATATTCTTAAGGCGCTAATCGCTCTTTCTTCCAATCGTAATCTTCTTGTAAAACATAACGAACTCTGTCATGCAAACGACTTGGTCGTCCTTGCCAAAATTCTATTTCTACAGGGCGAACTAAGAAACCTCCCCAATGTGCTGGACGCGGAATTTCTTTTCCTTCATATTGTTTTTCCAATTCCAATTCTTCTGCAGCTAAATCTTCATGCTCATCAATTACAGAACTTTGTGCAGAAACCCAAGCTCCTAATTGGCTACTTCTTGGGCGTGTTTCAAAATAACCATCCGAATTGTTATCAGACGTTTTTTCAGCAATTCCCTTTATAATAATCTGTCTTTCTAAAAAAGGCCAAAAAAATGATAGACAAACATTCGGATTTTCTAACAAAGCTTTTCCTTTCTGGCTGTTATAATTTGTGTAAAAAATAAAACCTTCATCTGTATATCTTTTCAATAAAACAACACGAGTTCTAGGAAAACCATCTTCACCAATTGTCGCAACAGACATCGCGTTTGCTTCATCTACTCCATCAGATTCTTCGGCTTGCAAAAACCAATCACGAAATTGTTCAATTGGATTTTCTCTTAAAGAATCAAAATTCATCGCCTGTTTTTCATAAACTTTTCTTTTATAACTTAAATCTTGTTTCATTAATGATTATTTTATATTTTTAAACAGCTAATTGTATATTTCGTTAAGATTTTACGCAACAAAACCGAAACATAAATGTCTATCAAAAGTATAAAAAAAGGAGCTATTTTGGTCGCAAAACCAACATTAAGTAACGATATTTTTCAGCGAAGTGTTATTTTGATTACAGAACACTTAGAATCTGGAAGTATTGGTTTTATTCTTAATCATTCTTCTCATATTCCAATTAGTATTTTTGTCTCAGAAATGGAATCTGGTTCTATTGTTTTTGAAGGCGGACCTGTAGATAAAGAAAATATCTATTACATACATAAAAGACCTGATTTGATCCGAAATAGTGAAAAAATTGCTGGAGATTTGTATTGGTCTGGAATTTATGAAGATATGCGCGATGCGGTTAATGAGAATTTGATTGCGCAAGATGAAATTAAATTTTTTATTGGATATTGTGGTTGGGCTCCAAAGCAAATCAATAATGAATTAAAGGATAATTCGTGGGCTGTAATAGATTTGGACTTTGATATTTTTGAGCGTTGGGATGCTGATTTGTGGAAAAAATTAATGAAACAGCTGGGCGGCGAAAACTTAATTTGGCTAAACACACCAGCTGATCCTTCTATGAATTAATCGATTCTAAATATTTAAAAATCGATTTTGTTTTATCTGAAGTATATTCTTTCTTACGATTTTTGGTAATTGGCAATATTCCAATTCCATCAATCAAGATAAAAACTTCTTCTGCTTTCTGAATTTCAAATGGAAAAATATCAATTTCTTCTACTTTAAATTCTTCTGCTTTATTAATATTTTTGATAAAGTTATTTCTCAGAACACTTCTAATAACTCCTTCTTCATTTTTTGGCGTACGAATCGTTTCTCCATTAACCACAAATATATTTCCACGTAAGGAACGTGCCATTTTTTTGTTGGCATTCAATAAAATAATATCTGCATAATCATTCTCTAAACGATAAATTTCTGCAATATTTTCTTCTGGACGATACGTATTGACAAGCGAATAAAAAGCTGTATTTATAGCATAATCTTTATAAACATCTATTTCGTTTTCAGCTTCTAAAAATTCCCAATTATTCTCGCTATTTTCAATCGAAATTAAATAATTGATTGATGCTTTAAGATAATCCTCTTCATCATTTCTGAAAGCAAAAAATTCTACTTTTCCTGATTTCGTTTGATTTGATTCTGCTAATAAACTGATTTGTTCTTGAAAAAATTCTGGTGTAAAATCTAACGGAATATTCATACGAAAAATTCGCATCGAAGCCATTAAACTAAAATAATGATCTTCCCAATCGATTATTTCACCATTTACAAATCTTAAAATTTCTTTTACAGCGTCACCATTTCGAAAAGCTCTGTTCTGAATACCAATTTCTGCATTTGCTTTTTCTATGATTTCGCCACCTAAGTTAATTTTCAAAATAATAGATTTTAAACAGATCCTAATATTTTTTTAAGATCTTCAATTTGACTTTCCCACAGTTGTTTTGATTCTTCAACTTCATCTTCTTCTGCAAAATCTGTAATAACTAATGAAACATCATTTGTTAAATCGTCTTCTACAATTGTTAATTCGAAGAAATATTTTGTATCTTCATCGTATTCCCATTGAAAACGTACATATGTATCTTGCTTCGATTTCATCAAGAAAGCAGATTCTTCATGTCCATCCCAAATAAAAGTATATTTTTCTCCACGAGAATTTACATTATCTGCAAACCATTCTGATAAACCTGATGGGTTTGAAATATAGTTATATAGTAAAGACGGTGAAGACTTTATTGAAAATTCGACTTGATATTTCTTTTTTGGCATAATTCTATTTAATTGAAGTCGCAAGATATAAAATGAATTGTATCTACCAAAGAAAATCAAAATAAGTTTTGCAGTAAAATTTAAAAAAAATTACCTTTGCAAAAATTAAGAAATTTGGCGAGGTAGCTCAGATGGTTAGAGCGCAGGATTCATAACCCTGAGGTCGGCAGTTCGATTCTGCTCTTCGCTACAAAAAAAAATAATCCCAAACAGAATGTTGTTTGGGATTATTTTTTTATTTCATAAGAATTAATATTAGTCCAGATAACCTACTACTTGATAGGCTCTTGTTCCTCTATTATAAATTTTTTGATAAAGAACTCCTCCAAATTCATATAAATAATCGCCACCGTAATTTACCCTTTCATAACCTGCTGGTAAAGCATAAACTATCGCACCGATTGGAGCTTGAACAACTTCGTAATAATTTCTATTTGGTCTGTAATATATTCCTTCATAGAAATAATATGGATTTTGATTGTTAAGATTAATCGTAACATAACCTGCTGGTAAAATATTAATTCTAAATCCTACATATGGCATATACCTTACATATCCATTGTTATAAGAACGATAATAAATCCCATTGTTTCCATAAAAACTATAATTGTTATAGGTATATCGATTATAATTATTTACATTAACGTTAGAAATAGGTCGATTTGTTCTATTATATGAACTAGAATTAATACGAACTGGATTATTATAAAAATCTCGGTTTTTTAAACTTTCAGATCTATTTCGGTGATTAAGATTATTATTTGTTCTATTAGCAACTGGTCGACTGCTATTTATCACACTATTATTTCTGTTTTCTCTAGCTGTTTCACGTTCTAATCTTGTATTAGAATTTCTCCAAGCTTCACTATTACTTCTTCTATCTAGTCTATTATTTTCGGTTCTACTTGTTCTATTTTCATTTCTAGTTATTTCAGCTCTTCTATTCACATCACCACTTCTTGATACTTCTCTTGAAGAACCTCTCTCTACATTTCTCTGACTTCTATCTTGAGCGTTTACGCCAACAGCTAACATGGCTGTAAATGCCACTCCTAAAAGTGTAAATCTAATTTTTTTCATCATCCAACTTTTTATAAATTAAGACATCATTTTATATACTATTTCCGTGCCATTTACATAAATTTCATCCATACAAATGCTTTTAATAATAAAACTACATTGTATTAAATTGATTTTAAACACTTTATTTTATACATTTTTGTTTGACATATTTGTTAATATTTTTTATTCCAGACATCGTTTGTATTGATTTTTGAATTGATTACTTTTGTTTTTAAGAAATTATAAAAAATGATTGACGTTAAAAATGCTTATATCGCCTTTATTAGTTTACAAAAAGTTGGACATAAAGTTCGAGAAGAAGCAAATATTTTTGCCGATAAAACACTTGAATACGACGAAGCAAAGGAAGAACAATTGGTTCCTTTCTTATTAAGTCCGTTCAAAAAAACACTTGAAATTAACCATTTTACACATTATACAGAAAAATTAGAATTTAATGTTTTGTATAATCAATGTAAACAAATGTTTGATGAAGAAACAGATTTTATCGATTTTTCGCAAGAAGTTTTAAGTCATTTATACGAAAAATCGTTGCATCCGCAGATAAAAAGTGGTGAAGTTTTCATTGCTCTTTTCGAAAATATGATGTTTGACGGAATTCCTTGTCGAGGAATTGGAATTTATAAATTAGAAAATAAAAAGAAATTCTTGCGTTTTGATGAATCTAAAGGTTTGGATTACAACATTTGGAAAGGTTACAAGCTAGAAGGAATAGACAAAGCTTGTCTTATTCTTGATGCTTATCGCGACGAAGGTTTCCGTGTTTATTCCATTGATGACAAAAATGTAGAATCGGAATATTGGAAGAAAAATTTCTTAGAAATTGAGTTGATTAAGGATAACAATTACCATACAAAGAAATATATGGAATTGATTACAGATTTTTCGAATGATTTTCTTTTAGATAAAACAGACAAAAAACAACAAGCAGAATTTATCTCAAATTCCATAAATGTTTTGAATTCGAATGAAGTTGTAACCAATGAAATTTTCGAAGATCAGGTTTTAAAACCTTTCGAAATTATAGACGAATTCAAAGAATATAAGAAAGATTATAGCGAAAATAATCGAGTTGAATTTGTGGAAGCTTTTGAAGTTTCAGTTCCTACTTTGATGAAAGAATCGAAGAAAATAAAAAGTGAAATAAAATTAGATACAAAGATTAATATCAAATTAGATTTGACAAATCCTGATGCTGCAGAAGAGTATTTGGAACGCGGTTTTGACGAAGAAAAGAAAATGTATTATTATAAAGTTTACTTTAATTCTGAACAATAATAATTAACTAATATCATAAGCTCCAATATTTTGGAGCTTTGTATTTAATCAATTTCTTTAAATCTATTTTCTATCTTGTTTTAGAATTTATTTGCTCCTATTAATTTTAATAAATTATTTTATAATAAGTATTTACATTCAAAAATAGGTTCTATTTTTCAACTACTGTATCGAAGACAATTAACTTAGAATTAACGTTTTTTCATTATAAATAATTAAGAATTTTGTATGTTCTATGATTTTAATTAGTGCAATTCACAATCCTAACGATTATATTTGTAAAAATTAAAAATTAGTAATGACAGCAGTAATCATTATCTTTGTTATACATTGGTATGCTTCTTTATTTTTCCAAACGTTTTTTCATCATCGTTATGCATCTCATGCAATGTTCACGATGTCAAAAGCTTGGGAAAAAATATTTCACGTTTTAGCGTGGATTTTTCAAGGTTCATCTTATTTAAGTCCTTATACATATGGGGTAATGCACAGACATCACCACGCATATGCAGATACAGAAAAAGATCCTCATTCTCCTCAATACGATCCAAATTTCTTTGCAATGATGTGGAGAACTCGCATTGTTTACAATGAAATCGATCACGATAAAGCTCAAGTTTTAGAGAAATTCAAAAAAGGAGTTCCTTCTTGGCGTAGTTGGGATAGATTTGCAGGAAATAATGCTGTACGTCTAGCTTGGGTAATTATCTATATTTTAATTTACGTAGCAGTTGATGCTCCTCTTTGGACTTATTTTGTATTTATTCCAATGCAAGTTTTAATGAGTCCTTTACATGGCGTAATCATTAATTGGTTTTCACACAAATTAGGATATCGTAATTATGATGTAGGTGATACTTCGACTAACTTAATGCCTATTGATTGGCTTATGTGGGGAGAATGTTTACATAACAATCACCATAAATTTGGTGGAAGACCAAATTTCGCAGTTAAGAAATGGGAATTCGATCCGATGTATCCATGTATTTGGGTTATGAATAAACTGAATATTATCCAGTTTAAAAAAGGAAAATTAGATACAGATTATATGTAAAATAAAAGCGATTCAGAAATTTGAATCGCTTTTTTATTTCTTTCTATAAACTATACTATTAATGTATTTCTTAAAAAAGTATTTTTGATCAACAATTTCAAAATATTGCATAAAACTTTTTTTCATTAGTGGTAATTGAGAAATATCTAAACCAATCACTATTCTAAAAAAAATAAGCATTAAATTGGTTATGTTCTTCTGCCAAGCTTTTTGATTTTGTACAAAATCAACATAAAACCACAATCCTTTTTCTTCTAAATATGAATTTAATTGATTGAATAATTCTCCTGCTTTTGTTTGATTAAAATGATCAAACAAAAATATTGTCATCATCACATCATATTTTTTTTGCGTTTCAAAATTAAATACATCCGCAACTATGAAATTTATTTTCAAATTCGAAGTGTTTTGTTTCTTAGCTAAATCAATCATTTTAGAAGAAAAATCAACATAATCTATTTCAAGTTTAAGGTTCAATTTTTCCAATTCTGCAATAAACTTCCCAGCTCCTCCTCCAACCCACAAGATTTTATCACCATCTTTTAGATACTTTAAAATCAAAAAATGTGCTTGATGCTGCCGATTAAAGAAAAATAATCTGCTCAACGAATGATAATATGGCGCAATAAAATTATAGTTCATTATTCAAATAAAATTACGCTTAAAATTCCACAAATTGCTTTCAATAAAATCATTCCATCTATCGCAATTAAATAATATAAAATAGGTTTTGGACGATTGAGTTTAAAAGCGAATATAGCCAAACAGATAATTGGGATTAACATAAATAAAATACGATGAAGTGGCAATCCATACCATATTCCAAAAACTACAAAACTCAAAAAACCTAAGAATATTAATGGTAAAATAATTCGATTCAAAGTAAAATGATAACCATATTTAACCACAAATGTTTTCAAATTTCGGTTGCTGTCATCTTCATAATCTTTCAAATCAAACAAAATTGCATTTACAAGACAATACATAAAAGTTTGAGCAAATAGGAAATAGAATTTTTCATCTAAAACATAATGTGTTCCATTTTTTAACATCAAAAATAAAACAGGTAGAAAAACGGTTGTAATTGCCCAAGTCCAACCAATTAAAAATGGTTTTAACAGCATGCTTTTACGCAATGAAATACCTAATTTGAAATCGTAATATCCAAATGCTAAAAGAGCTGTAAAAAACAAGACAACTATCCATTTCCAAGTTAAAATTTCGTAATTCGGTAAACTATAAAAAGCTAAGAATACTCCAGAGAATAAAGCGATAATAGCTAAAACAATAGAAAAAAGTTTTACAGATTTACGGTGATTTATATAAAACTGAATTCTTGGATTATTTGATGCTTTTAATTTTGCTGGAATTCTATAAGCATATAAATAAAATAACACTGTAATTGCACTTATGAAAAGATAATAAGCCAAAGAATTAAAAGGTAAACCAAGCTTGATATTCGTTTCAATATTAAGAGTTACAGAAAGTATAATTAAAAAAAAATTGGAAAAAAAAATGTTTTCGATAACTCGACTAATCACTTTTTTTTCCATTTTCTTTCCGTTTATTTTTTAAATAATTCCAACTTCAAGTTTATTCTATTTGTCCAATTGGAATTCCTTATTCTTCAAATATATGATTTTATTTTAAATCGATTTATTAATTTGCTTAAAAAATTTAGTGCATAGTTTTATCAAATTATTATAATCTTCAACTTTTTGAAAGCAACAAGAATTCTACTTCTAATCTTAAATAAATTACAGAATCTTCCCAAGATTTTCGCAGGTTAATTGAATTATGATTCGATTTTATTTATCTTTAGCAATAGAATTTATTTGATCAAACACAACAAAAATGATAAACAAAAAAGTAAACAGCATCGAAGAAGCGCTAGAAGGTGTTGAAAGCGGAATGACCTTGGCTGTTGGAGGCTTTGGACTTTCTGGAATTCCTGAAAATCTTATTCAAGGTTTAGTTGACAAAAAAATCAATAATCTTACTTGTATCAGTAATAATGCTGGTGTTGATGATTTTGGTTTAGGCTTATTATTACAAGGACGACAAATCAAAAAAATGATTTCTTCTTATGTTGGCGAAAATGCTGAATTTGAGCGCCAAATGCTTTCTGGTGAATTAGAAGTTGAATTGATTCCACAAGGAACTTTAGCTACACGCTTAATGGCTGCTGGTTATGGAATGCCTGCAATTTTTACGCCTGCTGGTGTTGGAACTGAGGTGGCAGAAGGAAAAGAAGTTAGAAAATTTACATTTCATGGAGTTGAAAAAGAATATTTATTAGAATATGCTTTTGAGCCTGATTTTGCACTTGTAAAAGCATGGAAAGGAGATACAGCAGGAAATTTAGTTTTCCGAGGAGCAACAGCTAACTTCAATCATCCAGCTGCAATGTGCGGAAAAATTACGATAGCAGAAGTTGAAGAATTAGTAGAAGTTGGTGAACTAGATCCAAATCAAATTCATACGCCAGGCGTTTATGTTAATCGAATTATCCAAGGAGATAAATACGAAAAACGTATCGAAAATAGAACTGTTCAACCTAAATCATAAGAAAAATGTTAGATAAAAATGGTATTGCTAAACGTATAGCAAAAGAAGTACAAGACGGATTTTATGTGAATTTAGGAATCGGAATTCCAACATTGGTTGCAAACTATATTCCTGAAAATGTAAATGTAGTACTACAATCAGAAAATGGATTATTGGGAATGGGTCCTTTTCCTGTTGAAGGAGAAGAAGATCCAGATTTTATAAATGCCGGAAAACAAACAATTACGACTTTACCAGGTTCAGCCTTTTTTGATTCTGCTATAAGCTTTGGAATGATTAGAGCAAGAAAAATAAATTTAACTATTTTAGGCGCAATGGAAGTTTCAGAAAATGGAGACATTGCAAACTGGAAAATTCCAGGAAAAATGGTAAAAGGAATGGGTGGAGCAATGGATCTGGTTGCTTCGGCTGATAATATTATTGTAGCAATGCAGCATGTGAATAGAGCTGGAGAATCAAAATTATTATCAAAGTGTAGTTTACCTTTAACAGGAATTAACTGCGTAAAAAAAATTGTAACAGAATTAGCTGTTTTAGAAGTTTTACCTGAAGGTGGATTCAAATTATTAGAACGAGCTCCTGGAGTTTCGGTTGAAGAAATAAAAAACGCAACAGAAGGAAAATTAGTCATTGAAGGAGAAATTCCTGAAATGATTTTATAAGATTAGTTGAATGAATATTTTTGCTTTTATTATAATGATTTAAACGATAAAAAACATTTTTTATATAAAAATGATAACCTAAATAAAACGTTAAATATTTTATAATAAGACAAATAAATTTGACCACTTAAGGAATAATGATTAATTTAAATAAAATTTAAAACCAATAGAAATGGCTAAAGAGACAAAAAAAGAAGAAAATCATTTAGAAGAATTAGTGGAAAAATTAAAAAATCCTAATCATAGAAAGTTAGTTCAAGCGAATCGTTTAAAAAAGAATCGTAGAAATAACGCTAAAAATTAAAACATAAAAAAAACCACTCAAATTTGAGTGGTTTTTTAAGTTTTTATGTGATAAGTTAATCAATAACTTTTCCTATTAAATCAAATTCGTAAGCTTCTACAATCTCTACATTTACAAAATCACCAATTGGTAAATAAGTATCAATCGCAGAAATCAAAACTTCGTTGTCAACATCAGGTGAATCATATTCTGTTCGTCCAATAAAATTGTCTCCTTCCTTACGATCAATCATTACTTTAAATTGTTTTCCAATTTTTTCTTGATTCAAATCGTATGAAATCTGAGATTGAATTTCCATGATTTCTTCCACACGTTGTTGTTTCACTTCCTCTGGAACATCATCTTCCAAATTATAAGCATGTGTATTTTCTTCATGAGAATAAGTAAAACATCCCAAACGATCAAATTTTTGTTCTTGTACCCAAGCTTTCATTTCTTGAAAATCTTCTTCTGTTTCTCCTGGATAACCACAAATCAACGTTGTACGAATTGCCATATCTGGAACTTTTGTGCGCATTGCATCTAACAAAGCATTCGTTTTTTCGTGCGTTGTTCCACGACGCATAGATTTCAATAATTTTGTTGAAATATGTTGCAATGGAATATCGATATAGTTACATACTTTAGGTTCTTCACGAATAACATCTAAAACATCTTCTGGGAAACCAGCTGGAAATGCATAATGTAAACGAATCCATTCGATTCCATCAATTTTAACCAACTCCTTTAATAATCTTGCTAATTCACGCTTTTTATAAATATCTAATCCATAATACGTTAAATCTTGCGCAATCAAAATTAATTCTTTTGTTCCATTTTTAGCAAGTTTAGTTGCTTCTGTAACTAAATCTTCGATCGGACGAGAAACATTTCCTCCTCGCATCAAAGGAATTGCACAAAAAGAACAAGGGCGATCACAACCTTCTGCAATTTTAAGATAAGCATAATGGCGCGGAGTCGTTGTTAAACGCTCTCCTACTAATTCGTGTTTATAATCTGCACCAAGCGCTTTTAATAACAATGGTAATTCGCGCGTACCGAAATATTGGTCAACATTTGGAATTTGTTCAATTAAATCTGGTTTGTATCGTTCAGACAAACATCCCGTCACAAAAACTTTTTCCACCAAACCATCTTCCTTACGTTGTACGTAATCTAAAATTGTGTCAACACTTTCCTCCTTTGCATTATCTATGAAACCACAAGTATTAATCACTACAATTTCGCCAGCTTGCTCATGTACAACTTCTTTACCATTGGCTTTCAACTGTCCCATTAGTACCTCAGAATCGTAAACATTTTTAGAACATCCTAACGTAATTACATTAATTTTCTTTTTTCCAGTCGATTTTGTACGCATTACTCTAATTTAAGTTTGCAAAATTACGAAATATTTAAGAGAACTAACCGAAAAGATTAAATGGAACCAATATAAATAAGAGTTTTAGATTTAATGAATTTTGTCTTAATCAGAATAATATCCTATTGAAAAAGTTATTTCAGAAAATTAATCAAGTATAATTCTATACCGCTTAAAATATTTATACAAACATTATTTTAACTTATTGATTAACAAAAGATAATATATATTTAAGATTAAATCAATCTATAATGATTACATTTGAATATAATAGTATTTTAAGTTAGGTGCCAAAGCATTGCTTTGAAATTAAGAAGGTCAAGATTTCTCTTGACCTTTCTTTTTATTATTAATCGATATGATAATGGCTTGGAAAAGCCTTTTTCGGATCTTGTTTGAGAATATTCAATTTGAATTGACTTTCTAAAAAACCAAAACCATAATTGAAAAACTGAATTAAAGTTGTTTGAATTGACAATAGACCAACTAAAGCAGATTTGAAACGTATTGTAGAGAAAATAAAGATCATAAACATATAAATCAACCACAAAACAAATGGAATTTGTAAGATAAATTGATGTTTAGAGAAAATAAAACTCAACAATAAAAAAAGAATCGCAACTAAAGTTCCGACAAAAAATAAACTCGGAAACCAAAAAGTCAGTTTAATATAATTGGGATGACGTTGATTGAGAATTGGACGCGCAACACCAAATTGATAAACTTGTTTTGCAAATTTCTTCAATGATGTTCTACGTTTATGAATAACTTTCGAATCTTGAAATAATCGTGTTTCAAAACCATTTTCCCACAAACGCATCGATAAATCTGGATCTTCGCCAACACGCAAATCTGCAAATCCACCTGTTTTTTCGTAAGCTTTGCGAGAAATTCCCATATTAAAACTTCTTGGCTGAAATTTTCCTATTTGTTTTTTTCCTCCACGAATTCCTCCTGTTGTTAAAAAAGAAGTCATCGAAAAAGTAATTGCTTTTTGCAAATCTGTAAACGAATCATCTGCATCATCTGGTCCACCAAAAGCATCAACAAAATTGATTTTCAATTCATTTTTTACAGAAGCAATGTAATTCGAGGGAATAATTGTATCAGAATCTAAGAAAATGAAATAATTTCCATTTGCTTTTTTCATTCCATAATTTCTAGATTTCCCTGGACCAGAATTTGTTTTATAATAATAATGAAGATTTAATTGATTTTCAAATTTAGCAAAAACTGAATCCAATTTGTTTTGAGAACCATCATCTACAATAATAATTTCGAATGCTTTATCCGTTTGTTTCGTTAAACTAAGCAATAGTTCTGTCAATTCATCTTGACGTTCGTAAACAGCAATAATTATCGAAAGTTGTAAATCTTCTTTTTCCAAAATAGGTTATAAATTATTGATTGAATGATTCTTTCAACTCTAGCGTAACTGTTTTTATTTCTTCTAAATTTTTGAAATGATTCAGTTTGAAAGTTGATTTTGATTGATTTAATTCATGAACAATTGCCAAAATAGTATCCAATGGACTTTGCTCCTCTCCTTTCGAAGTTTCGTCAAAATTAATCCCAACTAAAGATACTTCTTCAATCATTCCGAACAACCATTCTTCTAAAAAAGTATTCAAATCTATCGAATCAATTGTATGATTTGCCCATTGATTATGTTTTGCTTTTTCAGCTAAATCTGCATTCGACCAAAAGCAAATCACTTCTAGATTAGAGCCATCTTCATATTCAAATTCTTCGGAATACGAAATAGCAAAACCTTCATCAGAAGTTAAGATATAGACTTTTTGATCTTGACAAATTTCTTTTATAAATTGATTCACTTTTTTTTAATTTTGATTTTTAGCTTTTTTACTTCCTTCATACATTTCGTATTGCAAAAAGTCGCATTCCAACTTTCCGTTGAATACTTTTATCTTTTTCGAAGGACGTAAACCGACATATTTTTTAGCTTGTAAATCTGATGTGATAAACCATGCCAATGTATTTGGATAACTTGATTTTAAAGTATCTCCAATTTGTTTGTAAAATTCTTGGTTATTATTTTCGATACGCTCATCATAAGGCGGATTGAAAACCAATAAAACTGGGAACATTTCTTTTTTTGATGTAAAAAAATCTTGGTTTCTAACTTCAATAAAATCTTCTAAATCGGCAGATTTTATATTCATTTGTGCGATTTTTACCATCATTGGTGAAATCTCGTAACCTACAATTTTGTATTCAGATTCTTTGATACGATTTAAACGCGTATTACGAATTTGTGTGAACAATGTTTCGTCATAATCTGGCCAATTCTGAAAAGCAAAATGCTTACGATGAATTTGAGGTGGAATATTATTCGCAATCATCGCTGCTTCGATCAACATTGTTCCCGAACCACACATCGGATCTAGATAATTTCCTTTTCCGTCATAACCAGCTTGTAGCAACAAACCAGCTGCTAAAACTTCATTAATTGGTGCAGGACCAGTTTCTTCGCGATAACCACGTTTGTGCAAAGATTCCCCAGAAGAATCTAACGATAATGTAATTTTATCATGTGAAATATGCAAGTTAAAACGTACATCAGGAAAGTCTTTGTCGATACTTGGACGACGACCATTTTTTTCTTTGAATCGATCTACAATTGCATCTTTCACTTTTAGTGCAGCATAATGCGAATGTGTAAAATAATCTGAATGAACAGTTGGATCAATCATAAAAGTTTGATCAACATTCAAATAATTTTCCCAATGGAATTTTTTGAATTTCTCGTATAATTGATGATCATTTTTTGCAGAAAACGATAGTATTGGCTTCTGTATACGAAGTGCTGTACGCAAACTATAATTTGCTTTGTACATGAAACCTAAATCGCCATTAAATTCAACCATTCGGTTTTGAATTTTAACATCTGCCGCTCCCAACGCTTTTAATTCTTGCGCTAATATCTCTTCGAAACCAAAAAAGGTTTTCGCAATCATTCTGAAATTTTCCAAGGAAATAAAATTTTTACAAAAGTACGGGAAATAACGGAAATTGTGAAAGGAATAATGGTTTTTCGATATTCTAAATTAATTTAAAACCTCAACAAAAAATATTAATTGCATATTAAGTCATCTTTTAAAACAAAAAGATAAAAAAGGAATGTATTTATTATCTTCTTTTTATCGGTTTTATATTGATAAATAGCTGTTTTTAATTATGTTACAATATAGTAAAAACAAATAAAACATCTTAAAAACTGATAAATTTAAAATAGAAAAAGTCATATTTTCAATTTATTATGTTGTAGCTTTATAAATATCATTTTTAGTTTAGCAGTAAATGTCTAATGTTTTTCCGTAATAATTTAAAGTCTATGATTTTCGTAAATTTTAAATTTGTAATCATTTCAAAATAAAAAGTATTGAGTAAAAAGTACGACATAAAACAATTCTTAGAATATACGAATATTAGTGGTTACAAGAATAATCATATTCATTTGGTACAATATGAATTGCAAAAGGATATGAGGAAAAAATCAGCAGCTATTGAGCTTGATTTTTATTTACTCGCAATAAAAATAAATTATGACAAGGAAAAGGATTTTGGTCAAACATCCTTTGATCATGCTGATTCTTTTGTTTATCTCGATCAACCTGGTGATTATCTACAATGGGATTTAGAACATCAAATTTCGGGTTATCATATTTTGATAGATGCAGGATTGTTTCGCAAAATCGCGAAAGAATATAGTTTTACTTATTATAATAATCACGAAGGACTTTTTATTACGAAAGAAGAAGAACTGATAATTACTGATTTATTCAAAAAAGCATTAAATGAATTCGAAGGAAATGAAAATTTTTCCAAAGATATTGTTATTCATTATGCTTCGCTTATCCTATCTTATATCCAAAAGTTTTACAGCAGACAATTTGATACAAGAGAAGAATTGTACAATAATACAGTAGCTGAGTTTTATAAAAATCTTGAGAATTATTATGACAATGAGCAAAATGCTTTGAAAGTTCCATCCGTTTCGTATTTCTCTGATATGGCTAATTTGTCTTCTAACTATTTTGGTGATTTAATCAAACATTATACTGGCCGTTCTCCTCAAGAACATATACACGATTTGTTGATACAAATTGCGAAAAACAAATTAAGAACAACTTCATTAAGTATAAGTGAAATTGCGTTTAGTTTAGGCTTTGAATATCCATCCTATTTTGCAACATTTTTCAAAAAAGAAACTGGTATTAGTCCAAGTGTTTTCAGAAATCAGTAAATAATTAAAGTCTTTCTGTAATTACTTTAAGCAGATAACCTTGAACCTAAATTAACTTTGTACTTATTAAAAATAACAATTGTAAAAAATAAAATAATTATGAATAAAGTTTGGTTTATAACAGGAGCATCATCAGGGTTTGGAAAAGAACTTGCAAAATTAGTTTTAGCAAAAGGTGATCGTGCAATTCTTACAGCTCGTCGCTTAGAAGTTTTAGAAGAAATTACATCAGAATATGCTGATCAAGCATTAGCAATTCAATTAGATGTAACAAATACAGAAGCTCGTCAAAATGCATTGAAAAAAGCAATCGAAAAATTCGGACGAATTGATGTATTGGCAAATATTGCTGGAGCAGGATCTTACGGTGCATTAGAAGCATTTACTTCTGAACAAATTCGTCAACAAATGGAATTAAATTTCTTTTCTGCTGCAGAATTATCACGTGAAGTATTACCATATATGAGAGCCCAAAAATCAGGACATATTCTAAATTTAACTAGTATTGCAGGTTTAGTTGCTTTCCCAGGAAGCGGACTTTATAATGCTTCGAAATTTGCTTTAGAAGGTTTTACAGAAGCACTTCATCATGAAGTAAAAGATTTTGGAGTACAAGTTACTTTAATCGAACCTGGAGCATTCCGTACTGAATTTGCTAGCAGTGCAGCAATGAAATCAGAACTAGAAATTGAAGATTATTCACCATTAATTTCTGGTATGGAAGAATATTATAGAACACAAAATGGACAACAAATGGGCGATCCTATAAAAGGAATGCAAGTTGTTGTAGATATGGTAGAAAGCAATACGAATCCAGTACGTTTGATGTTAGGAGAAGATGCTTATCAATTATGGGAAGGAGCTGTAGAATCACGAAATCGTGATCTTGCTAAATGGAAAGAACGTGGTGAAGATACTAGCATTCCAGGAGCAATTAAAAATACAGCAGAAGCGCTATAAATTATATTCATAAAAGAAATTATTTAATCAATTAAAATATTACAAAAATGAAAGAAGTAAAATTTAAAAACAAAACTTGGGAAGTAGCAGCTATTATACAATTCCCAAAAGATTTTGATGAATCAAAAACATATGCAGCAATTGTTTGTGGACATCCAATCAGTAGTTGTAAAAACCAAACTTCAGGAGCTATTTATGGTAAAGCTTTAGCAGAAGCTGGTTTTATTACATTAGCATTTGATGCTTCACATCAAGGAGAAAGTGGCGGTGAACCAAGATTTTTAGAAGATCCAGCAACTCGCGTAGAAGATTTCCGTTGTGCAGCCGATTATTTAACAACACTTCCTTATGTTGACAATGAACGTATCGGTGTTTTAGGTATTTGCGGTGGCGGTGGATATGCCGTAAATGCAGCAATGACAGAAAGAAGATTCAAAGCTGTAGCAACTGTTGTAGCAGCTAATTATGGACGTCTTATGCGCGAAGGAGATTTTACTCCAAATGCAGCGATCAAAACATTAGAAGCTATTGCAGCTCAAAGAACAGCAGAAGCAAATGGTAAAGAACCTCTTATAACAAATTATATTCCTGTAAATGAAGAAGCAAGAAAAGAAGCAGGAGTAAATGATATAGATATTGTAGAAGCAGTAGATTATTATACAACTTCTAGAGGTCAAAGTGCTTGTTCTCCAAACAAATTATTATTTTCTGGTTTAGCAGCAGCAGTTGGCTTTGATGCATTCCATTTAGCAGAACATTTATTGACACAACCATTACATATTGTTGTTGGAGATAAACCAGGTGCATTTGGTTCTTACAGAGATGGATTCGAATTATTCAGTAAAGCAGCTTCTACGAAAAAAACGATTCAGGTTATACATTCAACTCATTACGATTTGTATGATCAACCAGAACCAACAAGTAAAGCATTGGAACAAATCATTCCTTTCTTTAAAGAACATCTTGCTTAATTTTAAATAAAATTTCACAAACGTTCTAAACAAAAATAAATAAAGCCTTACAATTTCATCGTTGTAAGGCTTTGTTTTATTTACCAAAATAATTCTGAAATAACGCAAGTTGATTCGTTAACGATTTACTCCAATAATTTGTATTATGACTTCCGTCTGATTCTATATAAAGATGTTTAATATTTTTATCTGTTAAATGTTGATGAAATACACGATTCATTTCCAACATTTCCACATCTTCTGTGCCACAATCTAATATATAAAATTGATGATTAGTTTTCATCTTATTCTCATTTTCATATATTTTGTATGTTGCATCCAAACTTAAAAAATCTCCTAGTACTTTATTAACTTGGTAATTTTGATAATTTTCTCCTAAAAGCTCAAAATTTAGAGCTCCACAGCTGCTTCCAACAATAGAAAAAGTTTTAGGATAAGCAACTCCTATGTGCATTGCGCCATATCCGCCCATACTCCAACCAAGAATTCCTCTTTTCGAACGATCTACTTCTGTAGGAAAATGTTTATCAATATAATGCACTAATTCTTCGCCAATAAATGTTTTATATTGTGAAGATGAATCTATTGGACTATCAACATACCAAGAATTATAATTTCCATCGGGAATTACATAAATTGTACTATAATCATTTGCTTTTTGTTGTAAATCGGGAATATCCGATTGAATTGTTCGCTCGGGATTTCCACTATAACCATGAAGAATATAAACTGTTTTATATCGAACATCCTTCTTCAATTCAGGCGTTACAATAATTGTTGGTATATCCTTTTTCATTTTAGCACTATATATTTCTTGACGTTGAATAGTTTGTGCCATCATTGGTTGAACAAATGCAGATAAAATAAGAATGTTTAAAATTTTCATTTTTTATTAAATTAATTATACTGCAAAATTCCCAAACGATTTTATAAAAAACATTTACAAATGTTGATAGAATTAATCTTTTAATTCTTTACGTATCCGGCTTAATTGAGTTGGCGTAATGCCTAAATATGATGCAATTTGATGTTGTTTCAATCGCTTGAAAAGAGTTTGATTCTGATATAAATCCAAATATCGTTCTTTTGCAGATTCCCATTTTAGATTTATTTCCAAAGGTTCTTTTTTCACAACCCAATTTTTTTCCAAATAAGCAATATGAAATAAAGCTAAATCATGATATTTGAGAAGTAAATTCCTAAATTTTTCTGCAGAATAACGAATCAATATCGCATCTTCCAAAGCTATTATACTGAATTCACTTGGCTTATCTTCTATTATAGCTGCAGTTGAAGCGCAAAAACTATTTTCTTCAAAAAACAATTTATATATAGGAATTCCTTCCTCATTTTGCTTATAATAACCAAGCAAACCACTGTAAACGAAATAATAATATCGAGCATAATCGCCTTCATTCAAAATAATTTCGTTTTTTTTATACAACTTAACCTGAAAAATATCTCGTAAAGCTGCTGTAGTTTCTTCGCTTAAATGATAATATTTATTTAGTTCGAATATAATTTTTTCAAGCATTAAAATTTATATTTTAAAAAGTCAAATAAACAATCATTTTTGAAATTAATCTCTATCTACTGAAGTTAAAATAAACATTTATTAAATACTTAATTTCTTATAAAAATCGGCAAAAATAATATTGAAAAGATTTTTATAAAAATATTTTCTCATCAAACTGACATAAACAGAGGTTTCATTGTAATATTATAAATGTTTTACAATAATTTAATTAAAAATAATAAAAAAGTACGTAAATTAATAAAAATTTCATAATTGAATTTAATCTTTATTACAATATCATTATTATCTGTAAGTATTATATTAGTTTATATATATACAAGATATTATTGTGATAAAATTTCTCAATTCGAAGAGGTAAATATATTTGACAAATATTTATATTCCAATTTTTTAACTTCAAGAGATTTATCAATCGAATGTTCTGTTATAATTGAAGAAATAATTAACAACTATCATTATCAAAATAAAATTTTTATTGATGGTATAACTTATAACGAATATCAAGAAAATTTACTTTGTCATCAAGACATCATTGCTAATCATATTTTTTTATGTAATTTTTTAGAAGAAAATCTATCAAGATCTCATTATTCTCAATATCTATTAATTAATTTTATGAAGGATGATATTATAAAAAAACAGAATGAGTTGAAACAAGTACATATTCATTTAAAACATATCAAATATAATCTTGATTCTAGAAAGGAAGAACTATCATTATAAATGAATATAAAATCTCTATTCTGAGCAATATCAATTTCATTTTAATCGTTACAATGTTTTTTTGTTAAACTATTATTTCTTTAATTTAATAATTCTTTACAATCATAAAAAACAATAAATCTTATTTAGTTTACATATTACAGTTATCATAAAGTTAATTAATAAATTACATTATTATAAAATTAATTACAAATAACTTGTTACCTTTATTGCGGTTTTAAAAAAAATAGGAGAATATTTATGAAAAAAGTTTTATTTGCTTTAGCATTATCAGCAATAATGATAAGTGTTAAAGCACAAGTAGGTATTGGAACAACTGATCCGAAAGCTACGTTAGATGTTTCAGCAGTTCAACCAAAAGGTTCAAGTACTAATGTAGAGGGTGTATTAATACCAAGAGTTGATAGAGAAAGAGTTCAATCAATGAAAGATATTATGAAATCAACTATGATTTATGTTGAAGACATAACTACTGGTACACTAGCAGGTACGGCTATAAATATAGATTCAGAAGGATTCTACTATTTTGATGGTACAGCTTGGGTTAAAATATCAACTGGAAATAATTCTAAAAGATTTTTTTATATGCCATCTGTTGTTTTACCAACTGTAAAGAGTGATGCTCGTATTTTGGATACAAACAATTCGTCTTTTTCTTATGATGAAGTCACTACTGAATACACTGTAAAATTATATGATTTATTTAAAGCTCAATTTAATGTTCCTGTAGCAGCTAGCTCATCCTTGTCTGGTTTACAAGAATTTGTTTTGGAATCGGATAAGTATGATTATTTTGTAACATTTGCAGATAAATCGGTATTCAATGATATTAAAATTAATTCTTCAGGAATTCTTACCTATAAAACTGCTCCGAATGCAATAATAAGAAATGGTTCTTTTATGAATATTGTATTAAAGGTAAAGTAATTAACACTAGTTAATCATTTATTAAAATCTTTAAAACTTACAATATGAAATTTAATATAAAAAAACAGATATTTGGTTTGTTGTGTTTAGTTGCTCTACAACAATCAAACGGACAAATCATATTTCATGAAGACTTTGGGCAATCTACAACACGTAAATCATCTCAATATATACCACAAGCAGGTAAAGATTTAAGTTTAGAAAAATCTCCTTACAGTTGTACTTCCTATTATAAGGCTGCATTAGAGCTCTATACAACTGAAAATATGCCAAATTGTAATGGAACTAATCTTGAAAATTACAATACTTGGTTAAAAAACATTAGTGATGGTTATTATGTTGTAATAGATCCTATGTTCTTAGAATCTTCTCTAGGTTCTACTGGAAATTGGTGGCAAAAAATAGAAGATCATACACCAAACGATGTAAATGGGGCTGTTCTTGTACTTAATGCCGGAAAAATAACCAATCAATTTTATCGTCGCGCAGTTAACTTAAAAAGAGATACATCCTATAAGGTTTCTTACTATGTAATGAGTAACGCAAGTAATCCCAATAGTAGTGTATTATCTGCAACAAAAATAGAAATACAAAATATTACAACTGAAAAATCGTTAGGTTCATCTCCTAGAATAAGTGTAATAGAACATAATAAATGGGAGAAAAAAGAATATACATTCAGAACACCATCATCTACGGAATGTTCTACAAACATGGCAATTTCAATAAGAAACGATTATCCTATTTTAGTAGGTAATGATATCTATCTTGACGATATTGTTTTAGAAGAAGTTATTGATAAAGATGCGCCAATAATTGACTGTGATAATGAAAATAATAATTTTGATGACCTTATAAAAGCTGTAGATGATGAATATACTTTTACTGCAAAAGGTGGAGTCTATCCTATTACTGCAAATGATGAATTAAATAAAGTAAAAGGTAATTTTATATTTACAGAGGCTAATAAAAACGCAACAATTGGAGTTGTAGATCAATGGCCAGTAGGTTTTAGTATAAATACAAATGGGCAATTTGTTATAGCTCCCAATACAGCACAACCAGCTGCTCCACTTGTTTACAAAATTTGTAATCTGTTAGGTGTGTGTTCTTCAGCAAAAATTACATTACACAAGGATACAGGAATTCCGTTTCTTGGTAAACAAGATGCTTATTATTGGAATAATTCTACTCAACAAATTTTTAATATTCTAGAAAATGACATTTTCAATGGAGGAAAAGAAGGTGAAGGTTTTATTTTCTCTGGTCCAAATCAGAATATGACAATTTCAATTAAAAATTCTTGGCCTTCTGGAATAACTTTAAATTCTTCAGGACAGATTGTAATTGCGAAAGGTGTTGAAAAACCAAAGAATGCTATTTTTTATACTCTTTGTAATATGGTGGGTGAATGTCAAGATGTACAAGTTACTTTTTTAGGTGATGAAGGAGATTTTTATCCTGGAAGTATTACAACAACTGGTGAAACATGTTACAATGGATCAATTACCGTAAATAATGTAGAAAAAGCAAATTATCTATTATATCTTATGTCATACAACTGGCAGGCAAGTATAGATAATGGAGCTACTTGGAAAGATTTTGGTGAACTTTCTGAAGATGAAAATCCAGAAGCTGGTGGAGAATCTTCTTTAGGTGATGTTATTATTAAAAAAGGTGATTTAATAACAATTAATGGACTAAAAAAACCAATTTTAATTAGAAGACAAGCTAAAACAATAGGATTGTCACGTTACGCATATACATCTCCTGTTTTAGTAAAACCAACTGAAGAAAATACAATTTCTTTACCAGATGAAAATAATTCTTTTGCTGTAGAGAAAGGAAAGAGTTTTACTTTCCCAACCTTTTCTACTAAATTTCCTTCAAAAATCACAATTTTAGATGCAAATGGTAACGAAGTTCAAAACACGATATCAAACTTACAAAAAGGACAATATTCATACACAATAAAAGCGACTACTACGACAGGAGCTCCTCGTATTGGTTGCGAAACCTTTACAACAGTTCAATTAATTGTCTATGATTTAGAAGATTGTACAACAGTTACAAAAAAGATTTTTGCCACAGAAGCAGTTAGTTGGACTTCAGGTGCAAGTGGTGTTGCAAATAAAGAGAATGCTGTAAGTGGAAATAGAGCAAATTATGCAACAATAACTGGAGGATTGGTTATCTTAGGGATTGGTACAGTTGGGATTGATTTATATTTTACAAAATTGTCTGATCCTAACAACCCAAATTCACCTCGTGTATTATATTCTCCTTCTGAATTAAAAGGTAAAAAAATTACCATTAAATTGGGAGAACAATACTCAGGATTGAAACTAGCTGGAGGATTAAGTGTGGTTGGTCGAAAAACAAATAGTCAAGTAACGGCTGGAAATATAACAATTTTAAATTCTTCTAATTCTGGAAGTTTTAAAGCTGTTAAAGGAGGTTTATTAGATTTATTAAAAGGTGATAATGTTTTCGAATTTTCTTTTACACCAAAAGATGGATCAGGAAAAGATGTAGAATTCAATGGAGTTCGTGTGCAATTAGGATCATTATTAGGAGTAGCGGATTTGGCAACTGTTTTTCATGCTTATATTGAAGAAGAAGAAAAAACAACAGATCCTAATTTTGTTCCTGGAGGTGATATTTTAGTAACTCCACCTTCTTCTCTTATATATCCAACAGTACAAACAGATGTTGATGGAACGAAGTTGACAGGAATTAAAAATGTTAATATAAAACTAAACGAATTTACGCATGATGTTACATGGGGAAATCGTACTGCAGTATTGAATGTAGCAACAAGTTTATCTTCTGTTGTTCATCCATATTATGCAGTTGATGACAATTATGATAGTTACACACTATTTAATGCCACTGCTGGCGTATTAAATAAACAATTTCTTCGTACTCATTTAAGACAGCAAGCTCGTCCAGGCGATCAAGTTCAAATCACATTGGCTTATCCAAATATGAATATTTTGAATCTTAGTTTATTACAACTTGGTAATTTTAAAATTGTCTATTATTTAGGAGATTCAAAAGTAGGTGAAGAACGATTAGAAAAATTTAGAGTATTAGATATTGGTTTATTTAATTTCAAAGATAAGCGCAGAGCTGTTATTTCAAGACCAATTACCATTCCTTTCGATTCGTTCGAAATAGAACAATTTAATACTGTAAATGTTAACTTAGGAGATGGTTTACATATTCATGATATTCGAATCGCGCCAATGATGTTATTCGAAGGACAAAATGATTCGAAAGATGTTACCACTATATGTGCAGCAGACTTTTTAGCAATCCAGAATCCAGATTATTGTACAACATATGATATTTCATTTGCCAAAGTAATCGAATATGGAGATGCATATAAAAATGAGGATGAAACACCATTGTTAGATGCAGATGGAAATCCAATAAAAACAATTACGAAAGTAGAAGATATTCCAAATTCTGCTCTTCAGTTCAGTCATTATGGTGCAAATTTAATGTATTATTCAATTGATAGATTATACACCGAATATGAAAACGAAGGAATAATCTTGGTCAAAGTACAAACAAAACGCCAAGGAACAAATTATGGAAATCCACAATATTTAAGAGTTAAATTAAAGAATTGTAATGCTGCAATTGTAAATCCGATTATTAAGCAATCTTCAGGTTTATAATTTCAATCTTAAAAATCCAGGTTATTCTCAACCTGGATTTTTTTTTTGTAATAAAAGAGTTTATTTTAAACACTTTATCATCAATCAACATTAATGAGATTAAATAATCAAGATCAATAATGAATAAAAATTATTAGAATATTTTTTAGTTTCTTTCTTCTCCTTCCCTTCTATTCTTCGTACCTTTCGGCTATTAAAGTTTAATTTTTTATAGAACTCGATATAAAATGGAAAAAATAACAGATCGCCTTTCAGCTTTGAGAGACGTAATGAAACAAAATGGTATTAGCGCAACAATTATTCCTGGAACAGATCCTCACGGAAGTGAATATTTACCTAATCGTTGGAAAGAACGTACTTGGATTTCAGGCTTTAATGGATCGGCTGGTACAGCAGTTGTAACATTAGAAAAAGCTGCACTTTGGACAGATTCACGCTATTTTATTCAAGCAGAAGATCAATTGAAGGATACAACTTTTGAATTGATGAAAATGAAAATGCCAGAAACACCTTCTATTAATGAATGGATTATTTCTCAATTGAAAGAAGGCGAAGTTGTTGGACTTAATCCTCAAATGTTTGCACATAATGCTTTTGTAGAGAATTTGAATGAATTTTCATTCAATCAGCTTTCTGTAAAAAGTATTGATTTAATTGATTTAGCTTGGCAAAATAGACCAGCTTTACCACAGAATCAATTCTATATTTATGATGTAAAGTTTGCTGGAAGATCTGCTTCAGAAAAAATTTCGGAAGTACGAAAAGAGATGAAAAAAGCAAAAACGAATGTTTATATCATGAATTCATTAGATGAAATTGCATGGTTATTTAATATTCGTGGAAATGATGTTAATTATAATCCATTAACAATTTCGTACGCTGCTGTAGATACTGAAAATGCCTATTTATTTATAGATGAAGCAAAAGTAACGGCAGAAACAAAAGCTGCTTTAGCAAACGAAGGAATTACGATTAAACCATATTTAGCAATAGATGATTATTTAAAAAATCTGAACGAAAAAGCACATGTTTTAGTTGATGGAAATCGAATTAATCAATCGCTCTATCAAGCTATTTCTCCTTTATCTACAATTCGTTTGGTTGCTTCTCCTGTTACAAATCTAAAATCAATTAAAAACGAAGTTGAGCAAGATGGAATTCGAAATGCAATGATAAAAGATGGTGTTGCATTGACGAAGTTTTTCATGTGGTTAGAAGAAAATATCGACAATAATATTAATGAAGTTACAGTTGATGAACAATTAAAACATTTCCGTTCTCAACAAGAAAATTGCAAAGGTGCAAGTTTCGGTACTATATGTGGCTATGCCGATCATGGAGCTATGAACCACTATTCTGCAACATCAGAATCTGCTTATACATTGGGAAGTAAAGAAATGCTGTTAATCGATTCTGGAGCTCAGTTTTTAGAAGGAACAACAGATATTACGCGTACATTAATGTTAGGTGAACCAACTGCTCAACAAAAAACAGATTATACATTAGTATTAAAAGGTAATATTAATTTGTCAACGGCTATTTTTCCTGTCGATTCTCGTGGATCTCAATTAGATATTTTGGCACGTAAAGCGCTTTGGGATAATGGATTCAATTACGGACATGGAACTGGACATGGAGTTGGTCATTTCTTGTGTGTGCACGAAGGACCACAAAATATTCGTCAAGACGAAAATTTAACTTCACTAAAACAAGGAATGGTACTTTCTAACGAACCAGGTTTGTATCGAGATGGAGAATACGGAATTCGAATTGAAAATTTAATGATTGTTCAACCAGCCTTGTCAACACAGTTTGGTGATTTCTTGAAATTTGAGATTATTACAATTTTTCCAATTGAGAAAAATTTGATAGATGTGAATTTAATGACAGACGAAGAAATTACTTGGTTTAATAATTATCATCAATTTGTTTTCGAAAAAATATCTCCTTTCATAGACGATAAAGAAACAGCTTGGTTAAAAGAAAAATGCGAAGCAATCTCTAAATAAAATAATGCTAAAAGTTGATTAATCATTAATCGACAAAATATTATTATTACAAATAAAAAATCTCATAGTTACTGCTTTTTTGAAATAAGTTAGTAACTGTGAGATTTTTCTATAAAAGCAAATCGTGCTTAAATAATATTTAGAATTTTCTTATCCTCCAGGTCCGTAATTACCTGCTGAAGTAACATCTGATTCATCTGAAATCCATTTCAATTCTACTAGAGAAATCTTCTCATCATATATACTTTTTCTTAATGTTTGAATGATATCACTTATCGTTTCTAGAAATGCTTCTTCAGTGGTAAAATTCAGCCAGAATCTACTTTCTACTGAAAAACCTCCATCAGAATTCAGTGACATTACATAAAAATCAATTTGCGATGCCTTCTCAAAATTCTCATGTTGCGTTATAGTGGTAGTTATCATTCCCTTTACATTTTCAGGTGGCGTATCTTTATCTATCACACCTTGAAAAATAACTCTTCTCGTATTATATTTCGAATAATTAATAAATACGCCACTATATGTAAGCTGATTTGATATATACACATCTTGTCCCGTTACACTTTTCAGAATAGTTGTTAGCCAACCTACTTTCTGCACCACGCCATAATGACCATCTATTTGTACCCAATCATTTGTTTGATATGGTTTCTCAAAGAACAAAAGCAATCCTGAAAAAGCATTAGAAGCAATATCTTTTAATGCAAATCCAGCTATAATACCAATTATTCCTGCACCTGCTAAAGCTTGTGTAAAGATTTTTTCTAATCCAAGGATTCGTAAAGCCAAATAAGTTCCTGATAGCAAAAAGAAAAAATAAATTCCAGCAGAGAAAACTTTTACAAAATCTGGATGTTTACTAAGAACTTTTAAATTTATTCTCAGCGTAATTATTTTTAATATACGACCGACAATAAAAAATATAAGAAAAACTCCAACTGCTAGTATAAGTTTTGGTGAAACACCCTGCATTTGTTCGCCCCAAGTATGGAGAATTTGTTCGAGTGATTCGAATATATTCATTGAGTTTTTCATTTCTAAAGATATTTTAATAAACTGTATCAGAATTGTTCTGTCTTTTCTACTGTTTCAACAAAAAAAAACAAGTGATCAAAAACGTAAAAACATCCTATTTCTGATTATCCAAAAATATTAAAATAATAATTCTAATTCTACATTTTATTCTCAGAATTACAATAACCAGACTATTTTTAATTTATATAAATACAGGATAATCTTATACTCTTTCTATAAAATTAGCTTAAAAATTAGTAATATTGTATCAAGAGAATTATACTATTATTTGAAGGATTATTGCATTATTTACCATTCAATCATCGATTTTTTTTAATGCTTGTAGAAGGTTTTGTAATACAACGGAAAAGATTAATTCGAAATATTATTTGATATTATATTTCAGACTAATTTTTAAGATTCTTTCAATTTTAATAAATATAATACTCAATAAATCTAAAAAAATTATAAGTAATCATTACTAAAAACTTAATAACACTATCTTTTAATTAACTATTACGCTTTAAATGATCATTAGAAAAAAAGAACATTGGTTCAGAATGTTGTTCGTATGGCACGGTTCGGTATTACCTGGTTTGGTACCAAGATTAATATTGTTGTTTCTATTATCTTTGTCTATCGTCTATTTTCACGGATTTATATTTTCGTTTAAAATCCCAATGAATCCTGCACCTTTAACCTTATTTGGTTTTGTACTTGCATTGTTTTTAGGTTTTAAGAATAATGTAAGTTATGAAAGGTTTTGGGAAGGAAGAAAACTTTGGGGAAATCTATTAAATGTTTCTCGATCATTAACAAGACAAGCTCTTACGTTGAAAAACAAAAAAAATGGCGAAATTATAATTAATGAGTTTATTGGATTAATGAGTTCTTTTGTTTTTGCATTAAAACATGAACTTAGAGGAACTGATGCTTATGCAGATTTAAAAGATCGCCTTTCAGACTCTAATCTACAAAGAGTTGCAATAGCAAAATACAAACCTTCAGTTATTCTCTTGCTTATGGCAGAATGTGTTCAGAAAGCGAAAGACGAAGGTTCGTTAGATTCTATACAACAGGCAAGATTTGATAGAAATTTTGATGAATTGGCACATATTGTAGGTGGTTGTGAAAGAATTATTTCTACGCCAATTCCTTACAGTTATAAAATTTTACTTCACCGAACTGTTTATACATATTGTTTCTTACTTCCATTTGGACTTGTAGATTCTTTAGGTTGGCTTACTCCATTTATCGTGGCATTTATCGCTTATACTTTTGTGGCTTTTGAAGCAATTGCTGATGAAATTGAAGAACCTTTTGGAACAGAGGCTAATGATCTTGCGCTGAATAGTATGTGTAACACTATAGAGGATACTATACATGAACTTGCAGGAGAAAAAATTCCTAATGCACAGAAAATAACCAAAAATATTATAGATTAATCAATCATTAAATCTAATATTATGGAAACCAATCATCAACCAATTATTTATACAATAGGACATTCTACACATTCTTTAGAAGAATTTTTAGAGATGTTGAATTCTTTTGAGATAAAAGTTTTGGTTGATATTCGTAGATTTCCAGGTTCTAGAAAGTATCCATGGTTTAATAAAGATAACTTAGAAAAAGTCCTAAAAGAAAACCAGATTAATTATATGCATATTGAAGATTTAGGAGGAAGAAGAAAGCCGAATCCAAATTCATTAAATACAGTTTGGAAAAATGAATCTTTTCGTGGATATGCAGATTATATGGAAACGACTGCATTTACAAAAGCAGTTACTGAACTGGAGAAAATAGCTAAAGCAGAAACGACTGCATTCATGTGCTCAGAAGCTGTATGGTGGCGCTGTCATCGTTCTATGGTTTCGGATTATCTGAAAGCAAAAGGTTGGAAAGTGATGCACATTATGGGCATTGGTAAAGAAGAAGAACATCCTTATACTTCACCAGCAAAAGTTGTAGGTGATTGTGTTTTCTATTCCGATAAAAACTCGGTCTAATTCGTGAAACTTATAATTTCTTGTTTTAATGTTCAAAAGCAGAAGGAATCAATTGTATGTTGTATTTCGATGCAACTTTTATTAATATTGGGAGTATAATAGAAGCTCCTGGAAGTAATATAAAAGGAATGTCAATTCCCACTATTTTTAATGTATCCAATAATTGTGTTTTTAAAATAACTTCTTCTTGTTCAGTTATTTTTCCATTTTTTATATATAATCGAATAATATGCAATGCATTTTTATCATCCGTGTATTCAATCTTCAACCCTTCTAAAAAGTGATGCGCATTTTCTTCGATAATTTCTTCAATATTAATCATTATTTCGTTTCGACTTTTTTTGTTTAAGAGTAATAATACATTTCAAATGTATAAAATATTGCTTTAATTTTATAGGAACAAAATTTTCATCCTTCGATGATTTATAAAAAAATAAGATGATAACAAATTTTAAAATTGGAGATAAAGTAAGTTGGAATTCTGAAGTTGGAAGAGTTTCTGGAACAATTATTAAAATCCATACACAAGATTTTGATTACAAAGGTTACACTCATCACGCAACAGAAAAAGATCCACAATATGAAATCAAAAGTGATAAATCCAATCATATTGCAGCACATAAAGGATCAGCGCTTACCAAAATAGGATAATTACATTTCTTTTTCTGAATCTTTGAATGCTAAAATATATTTGTCGATATAAAGTTCTTTTTCTTTTGATTTATATTGTTGTATAAATCTAGGATGTTCAAGAACAGTTAATTTATCAAAAAAGTGATATTCAGTGTTCAGCTTTTCAATAAAAGTCGCATTCTTTTTGCCCAATATAAAAGCCTCCGAAGTATCTAAACCCAACGTAATATTTTGTTTAATCGTTTCGATCATAAATGGTTTCACCGATTCGAACAATGTCGTATTTTCATAATAATTAGCGTTAAGCTGTTTGCCTTTTTGTTCGTGAATGATTGCTAAAGGAAAAGGTGAATTAATATAAAACTCTTGATAAAATTTTTCAGCTCCTCCAAATTCTGCAATCATATCATACATAAAAACCGATGAAATTTCGTGCGTATGTGCCGAATGCATTTTAATTCCACAAACACTTTCCAAACGTTTGGTATCGGTGAATGGAACTCCTGTAACTCCTGCTCCGTGTCGACTGGGATTAATTCCTATTATAAATTTTCGGGATTGGTAATCGTTGTAAAATTTTTCATAAAATTCTCGCATTACAACCATTGTTTCAGGATTATCTAAAAAAGGATTTAGAACTTGAAATCCTTTGGGTAAAGTCCCTGTGTAATTGAGATTTTTATTATAATCGATCACTTTTTCAGCGAATGTTTTTTTAGGATTTTTCATAATTGCTGTAGATATATTATATTGATCTTCATCAAAAATCGTTCTTATCACAACATCATCCGAAATTTATTCAATCGAAACATTTAAAACATTCGATTATAAATCAATTCTTATTTAAAAATAAGAATTGATTTATAGAATTATTGTTTATCTAATTTGATTTTGTCTTGGCTTTGCTGCAATTGATACAACTCAATAATATCTTCTATTGGATAATTAAACCAATCAACTTGTTTTTTGATTTTAGAATTTTTATCCAAATACAAATAAGTTGTAAACTTCATCGGAGGAAATTTTGTTCCATTGTAGGAATAAGCAGAAAATTCTCCGTTTGCAATAATCATCGAATCATTGGTAAATAATTCTTTTACTTTCAATAATTGATTGCCTTCATATTGCATTGTTTGATCGTTCCAACGAATAATCTCATTCAATAAATAGCGCGGATCGATTGTTGAAGAACCTGAATATTGTGCTACATTTTCGTAAACTAAACTATCATTATAAAAAGACAACATTTTTTTGTAATCTTTTCTTGAAGAATAGTTTTCGAAGAAACGTTTTCCTAATTCATCATTTTTAGTGGTAGAACTAGAATTGCAGCTTATTAAAAAAAGGATTGCAACGAGCGGTAAAATCCACGTAAATTTTATTTTCATTAGTCCGAAATTCTTGTTAAATAATTCTCTCCTTTATCATCAGCCATTCCATCTTCATTCAGAATCATAATTTCTGAATTGTCTGACCAACGTAAAAACTGAAAAGGTAATCTTTTCTTTTTGGGAGCGATTTCCATTAAAGATCCATCATCTTTTTTGAATAATTCTCCTTCAAAAGTTTGATTTTTGTATTCTATTGTAAATTTGTCTTCTGCTAATTTCATCACGATTTTATCACCAAAATATTTTCCTTCAAAAACACCTTTATAAACAAGCGTTTCGCTTGTAAATACTGAATTTTTTTCCAGAGATAAAACATCTTCATGCGACAAAGCATCAGAACTTCTATCTATCTCGATCTGTTCTTTTTTACAAGATAATAGTGAAAAATTAAAAATCAATAATAAAAGACAAATCCTTTTCATTGAGTTAGAACCGATTATTTTTTTACAAATTGCTCAACATCTTTTCCAGAAATTGGATCACCTCCTAAAATTAATAAACGTTCAACAACATTTCTCAATTCTCGAATATTTCCTGTCCAATCTAACTCTTTCAATGCATCGTAAGCCGATTTATCGAATGTTTTATTATTCGTAGAATCTGCTGTAAAATGCTCTACTAATGCTGGAATATCTTCTTTGCGATCATTAAGCGCTGGAACATGAATTATAATTACAGCTAAACGGTGATACAAATCTTCGCGAAAACGACCTTCTTCAATCTCTTTACGCAAATCTTTATTCGTTGCAGCAATTACGCGGACATTTACATTAATTTCTTTCTCAGAACCAACTGGCGATACTTTCCCTTCTTGTAAAGCGCGTAAAACTTTAGCTTGAGCAGAAAGACTCATATCCCCTATCTCGTCTAAGAATATCGTACCTTCATTTGCTAATTCAAACTTTCCTTGTTTGTCTTTTACTGCACCCGTGAAAGAACCTTTTACATGTCCAAATAGTTCACTTTCTATCAATTCTGCAGGAATAGCTGCACAGTTAACTTCTACTAAAGGTTTTATGCTTCTATCGCTTTTCTCGTGTAGATGATGTGCTACCAATTCTTTACCTGTTCCGTTTGGACCAAGAATAAGTACGCGCGCATCTGTAGCAGCTACTTTATCAATAATCTGTTTTACTTCTACAATTGCAGGAGCATCACCTATCATTTCATATTTTTTAGCAACTTTTTTCTTTAATGCTCTATTCTCTTTTTTTAATTCTTTGTTCGAAGAAATTAAAGATTTACGATCTAAAGCATTGCGTACTGTTGTCAATAATTTATTTAAATCTGGCGGTTTCGAAATAAAGTCATATGCGCCTTTTTTGATTGCATCTACAGCCAAATCCACATCGCCATGACCAGTAATCATTACAATTGTCAAATCTGGATTATATTCTATTGCTTCTGTTAAGACTTCCATACCATCTTTCAATGGCATTTTAATATCACTTATAATTAAGTCGTATTCTTTTTCTTTTATTTTTTCAAGACCAATTGCACCATTCTCTGCTTCATCAACATTCCATTTCGGATTTTCATCCATTAGAATGCTTTTTAAAACATTGCGAATTGCCTTTTCATCTTCTATTAGTAAGATATTTGACATTATAATATCGTTAGTTTTTGTAAAATTAAAATAGACTCAAAGATAATTTAATTTTATTATTTTCGAGCCTACTTTTCTTATATTTAAAATGCTTTTCTAAGAAGTTTTCACTTTTCGAGCATTTTCTAATCCTAATTCTTTAATTGAAACTTCTCGCATTTCAATTTTTCTAATTTTCCCTGAAATGGTCATTGGAAATTCTGTTACAAACTTCCAGTATTTTGGTCGTTTAAAATGAGCTATTGACAAACAAAAATCTTTTAATTCGTCTTCCGTAATAGTGATTCCTTCTTTTACTTTTACCCAAGCCATTACTTCTTCACCATATTTTATACTTGGAACACCTATAATCTGAACATCAGAAATTGCTTCATGTTCGTATAGAAAATCTTCTATCTCTTTTGGAGAAATATTCTCTCCTCCTCGTATAATAATATCTTTTATACGTCCCGTAATATTAATATATCCATCAACATCCATTGTCGCTAAATCGCCTGTATGCAACCAATTATTTTCATCAATAACTTGTGCAGTTGCTTCTGGATTATTCCAATATTTTTGCATCACAGAATAACCTCTTGTACAAAGTTCTCCGGCAATTCCTCTTGGTAAAATTTCGCCCGTTTGCGGATCTATAATTTTAATTTCTAAATGATCTTGAACTGTACCAACAGTTGAAACTTGTTTTTCAAAAGGAGTTCCAATAATCGTTTGAGTTGAAACTGGCGATGTCTCTGTCATTCCATAACAAATAGAAACTTCTTTCATATTCATTTTGGCTTGTACTTTTTTCATAATTTCTATTGGACAAGGCGATCCTGCCATTACACCCGTTCTCAAAGATGAAAGGTCGAAACGATCAAAATTTGGTAATTCTAATTCTGCAATAAACATTGTCGGAACACCATAAAGCGACGTACATTTTTCTAATTCGACAGCATTTAATGCTTTTTCTGGTTCAAAACTTTCAGACGGAATAACCATACAAGCACCATGAGAAGTACAAGCCAAATTTCCGATCACCATTCCAAAACAGTGATAAAAAGGAACTGGAATACAAACACGATCATTGTGCGTATAATTTAATCGCACGCCGATAAAAAAACCATTGTTTAATAAATTGTGATGTGTGAGTGTTACGCCTTTCGGAAAACCTGTTGTTCCTGAAGTATATTGGATATTAACGGCATCATCAAACTGTACAGATTGTTCTATACGATTGATTTCTGAAATTGTGATTTCTTCACCTTTTCTCAAAAAATCATCCCAATCTTCTTCAAATATTACGATATGTTCTAATGATAAAGCATGATGTTTTACATTATTCAACATTTCTTTATATTCACTTGTCTTGAATTTAAGAGAAGCAAAAACAGCTGATATTTCTGCTTGATTCAAAACAAATTCAAGTTCATTTTCTTTGTAAGCTGGATTTAAATTAACCAAAATCATTCCTATGCGAGCAGTTGCATATTGTAACAAAACCCATTCAGCTCGATTTGGTGACCAAATACCAACACGATCACCTTTTTGTAAACCAATTGCAATCAATGATTTCGCAACTTGTTCAGTTTGAGAGTAAAATTCTGTATATGTTGCACGATAATTTTGATTTACACATACCAATGCTTCTTGCTGTGGATATTTCCCTACTGTATTTCGTAAATTTTCGCCAATTGTTTCTCCTAAAAGAGGATATTGTGATGCTCCACTTGAGTATGATAAATTTGAAATCATATGCTTATTCTATCTTTTTATAATTAGTTTTCAACTCAAACTTAATAACGATTATTAGTAAAAGAAATTTATCGATTACAAGATTTTAAATTACTAAAAGAATCGCATTTTATTAGCAGAATTACAACTAATTTATAAAAAATAAAGGTTTAATTTTAATAATTACTTAAAATAATTCAATCAAATTATCCTTAAATTGTCAAAAATTACTGAAAAATGAATATAATAAACCATGACAATTATACTTCTATTTACAATGGAATTGAAGTTGTTGATGCTTTACAAACACGAATTGCTGATATCAAGAAAACATTAACTATTGTTACCGAATTAGATAAATGGAATTATGCCTATATGGAAGGCAAATGGACGATAAAAGAAGTGATACAACATTGTATAGATTGCGAACGTATTTTCTCTTATCGTGCACAGCATATTGCTAGAGAAGACAAACAAATTTTGAATTTCTTTGATGAGAATGTGTATGTATTGACTTCAGATGCAAAAGAAAGAAAACCAGAAGATTTGATAAAAGAATGGACGAATTTAATGAAAGCAACTTATTTTCAATTCGCTTCATATTCAGATGAAACATTAAATAGAATAGGTAAAGTTGGCGAGCTTGAATATTCTGTTGAAAAAATAGGTTATATCATGGCAGGACATTCTATTCATCATATGAATGTTATTAATGAAAGATATTTATAAAAAATCAGCTTTTAAAAGCTGATTTTTTTATCATTTGGACATGACATTATAAGTTGGATCTTTTTCTATGTCAACTTCAATGACACCTTTTGCTTTATCTAATAATCGAATAGAATCTTTGCTCAAATGTCGTAAGATTACTCTTTTATTTTTGTCTGTGTATTTAGAAGTTATAGTATTTAAAGCTTCAATTGCACTCATATCAACTACTCTACTCTCTTTCAAATCAATAACAATTTCTTCAGGATCATTAGTGTAATCAAATTTTTCTAAAAAAGTTGATGTAGATCCAAAGAAAAGTGGACCATATATTTCATAAATCTTTCGACCATTTTCATCAATTGATTTTCGAGAACGAATACGTTTTGCATTATCCCAAGCAAAAACTAATGCTGAAACAATTACACCAACAAAAACAGCTAATGCAAGATTATGAAGAAATACTGTAATCACAGCAACCAATATACTTACAAAAATATCAGATTTTGGCATTTTTGTTATTAATTTGAAAAATCCCCATTTAAAAGTAGAAATAGCAACCATCATCATTACACCTACTAAAGCTGCCATTGGAATTTTTTCAATAACTGGAGAACCAACTAGAATAATAACGAGGATCGTGATTGCTCCTATTGCCGGACCTATTCGAGAACGAGAACCCGCTTCTAAATTCACAAAAGTTTGAGCAATCATAGCACAACCACCCATTCCGCCAAAAAATCCATTTGCAATATTTGCAGTTCCTTGTGCTAAACATTCTTTATTCGAAGAACCTTTGGTTTGCGTAACCTCATCTACCAAAGTAAGTGTTAATAAAGATTCTATTAATCCAACCGATCCCATAATTATAGAATAAGGCAAAATGATCTTCAAGGTATCTAGATTGAAAGGAACACTTGGAATATGAAAACTTGGCAACTTTCCTTTTATACTGGCTATATCTCCAACTGTTTTGGTATCGATTTTAAAACTTATGACCAATAGAAAAACAACACAAATTGCGACTAATGACGATGGAACAACTTTGGTTATTTTCGGAAAGAAATAAACCACAAATATCGTTAATACTGTTAATCCAAGCATTGTGAACATTGGTGTTCCTGTTAACCAATGCGGAATATTTTCTGAAGTAGATTTGAATTGTTCTAATTGCGACATGAAAATGACAATCGCCAAACCGTTCAAAAAACCGTACATAACAGGTTGTGGAATAAGACGAACAAATCGCCCAAGCTTGAAAACACCGACTAAGATTTGAAAAATTCCTGCTAAAGCAATTGCTGCAAAAATATACTGTTCGCCATATGTTGCATTTAAAGCTATTAAAGTTATAACTGTTGCTCCAGCTCCTCCAGAAACCATTGCTGGTCTTCCGCCCAAAAAAGCCGTCACAATTCCCATAATAAAAGCACCATACAAACCTATTAGAGGAGAAAGACCTGCTAAAATAGCAAACGAAAGCGATTCAGGAATCATCGTCATTGCAACCGTTAAACCGGCTAATATTTCATTTTTTAAATTAAGTTTTTGATTAATGTTTAAATAAGAAAAAACGGACATTAAGTTTGATTAAAATTGATAAATAAACGTATTGATATTCATACCCGCACCAACGGATGCAAATATAACAACATCTCCTTCATTTATCTCATGATTTTCTATCTCATTATCCATAATCATTTTTAAAAGAATTGGGATTGTAGCCACACTACTATTACCCAATTTATAGATATTCATGGGCATAATATTTTTGGGAACATTTTGACCATACAAATTATAAAAACGCTTTACAATCGCTTCATCCATTTTTTCATTCGCTTGATGAATAATTATTTTACTGATATCCTCAAGTTCATACGAACTATCATCAATACATTTTTTCATCGCTAAAGGCACTTTTGAAAGTGCAAACTCATATATTTTACGTCCATACATTTTGATGTATTTTGTATTCGGACATTTTTCTGAATTATATGATTTTCCGAAGAATAGATAATCTTTTTCTTCATTCGCATACGAAGCAGATAAATGAGCTTTTATACCTTTATTTTCTGCAGAAGATTCTATTATCACAGCTCCTGCTCCATCTGCATAAATCATGGTATCTCTGTCATGCTGATCGACAACTCTAGAAAGTGTTTCTGCTCCAATTACTAAACATCGTTTTGCTAAACCAGCTTTTATAAAGGCATTTGCTTGTATCACTCCTTCTACCCAACCTGGACAACCAAAGATAACGTCATAAGCAACACAATATGGATTTTGAATTTTTAGAAGATTTTTCACTCTTGCAGCAAGACTTGGTACCATATCCGATTGTATCGTATCATTTTTTACGTCTCCAAAATTGTGCGCAAATATAATATAATCGAGTGTTTCGGCATCAATATTAGCATTAGTAATAGCAGAAGAAGCAGCCATATAGCCCAAATCCGATGTAACTTGGTCTTTTCTTGCATATCTACGCTCTTCTATTCCTGTTATTTGTTTTAATTTCTGCGATATAATGGCATTATTTTGATCTAAGATTATACCTTCTTCATTAAAAAATTGATGTTCTTCGAAAAAGTGATTTGATATTTTTTCTGTTGGAATGTATTTTCCTATTCCTATAAAGTGATTAGTCATGTGTATTAAAAAATAGAGTTAAAGCCTACTGTGCATACAATTTCAAAAAAAATAAATAATTAACAATATAATTTCAATTGTTTTAACTAAAATTTATACATATATTAAAAATCTTGTTAAAAAAGTATCAAAATAGTATTTTTAACTCTTCTAAAAACACTTAATTAGTATAGAAATGAGAATAGTAAATAAAGATAATTCAACGTTTCCATAATAAATTATAAGAATATTAATTAGCATTTTTTCTTAAAAGGGAGCTGTAACAGTCAAACTTGAAGAAGAATAAACTTCGAAAATATGAATTGCTTGTATCACGTTTAGTGATTTTCATATTTTTCCTCAACTAATCAAATAAAGAGTGCTGTGAATTGCATTCAATTTTTGGAATATTTTTAAGCAAAACAAGACAGTTGTTGACTTTTAAGTATGAATTATCTTCGATTTTTCTTATTATAATTTATTCAAAGAACTAAAGAATTATAGTGTATATGTGAAGTTGAATGATAGTAGTACATTCTTTCAAAAATTTTTAGAAGTAATTGAAAGAAATAGGAAGATTGTAGTAAAAAAGCAATACTTCAAAAAGTGAGTAACATTAACTTTTTTATAAATAATAAGTTGTTTTCATCACTTCCTGAAATATTGCTTGAAAGTTTATTTAAAAATTTCCTAGGTATCTTAATGTAAGATTTGATCTTGTATTAGGATCTGGAATAATACTTACCTCATCATCCGGAGTTACATCTCTATAGCTTCTTACAATACGCATAGAAATTCGATCATTTTGATTAAGTTTTAATAATCCTGCTGCATTCATAGCTATAGTTGCTATATTGGTTGGATAACTATTAGTTCCTTCTATATCAGAATTTGAGTTCGAATCAGATGCTTTGCTTCCATTTATAAATATTTTCATATCCAACTGATCTCTTCTTGTTGTATTTGTATTTTTCAAAATGAATGAAGCTGCTTGAACATAATAATATCCTGCTTTATTTATGACTAATTCACCATCGGAATTTATTGAAAAATTCGGTGTATCATTTGTTTCAATAGCAGCAAATTTCAATGTTCTATTATCTGTTTGAGAGCTCTTCGTCATCGCTCCTTCTTTGAAAGAGCTTTCAGCTCTAACAAACGTAATTGTTTTATTCTTTGTTATTTTACTTGTAGAAAGGAATGGATTCCATTTTGTTCCATCCCACCAATAAAATCCTCTTTGAGATATATCGAAAGAATTAAGAAAAACAAGTAATCCAATTTCTTTGTTATCCGTAATATTAAGAGAAGTTACTCTTGGAATGATAATTCCTGATATATTAGACGGATTTGCTTGATCATTTGCACGAACATCTAAAGTAGACAAAGGATCTAAGGTATTAATCCCGACTTGTGCTTGCGCAGTATATGTTTGAATTGAAGCAAATAAACTTACCCAAAATAAAAATCTTCTTTTCATAATTAATTCATGTTTATTAATGTTAACGTATAAGGAGTATCAACAATTATAACAGACTCTTTACCTGTTTTAGTTGTTCTAATCGTAATAATATCATCCTTTTTTAACTCCTTAGTTGCAGCAATATAGAATATTGCAGATCTTGGATCCTGAGCTCCTCCTGGTACTGAATTTACAGAAGTTAAATTACTATCAGCCTTACCATTAATTAAGATTTCAGTTTTAAAAACATATACCGTATTATCTGCAGATTTAGATACTCCTCCAGAAAATGAAAGATAATAATTAGAAGTTTTACCTACTTTTAGCCCTCCAGAATCTAACGTAAAACTAGGATCCAAACTATTGATAGAAGTTAAAGGAACAAGTCTACTATCTTCTCCTTCTTCTCCACCCAAATCATCTGGATTAAATTTATTTCCAGAAACAATTGTTTTAGATGTATCCAATCCCATTGATTTAAAATCAACTATATATTCCCAATGTTTTTCATATCCATCCCAGTAATAATATCCTTCTGCATTTGTATCATGGGTATTTCTTAAATAAACTAACATCCCATTTTGGAGATCTGTTGGATTATTTAGAGGAAATTGATCAATAATAGGAACACCTAAACCTACTCCAGATTCTGGATTTATAGCATTTTGTGCATCAATTTGAAGTGATACCATAGGATTTTTTGTATTAATTCCGACTTGCGAAAAAACAACTGATTCACTAAATAGACATAGTGCAAGAAATAGAATTTGTTTCATAGGATTTAATCTTGAATGAAAAATAACGTTAAATTATTGTTCCCGAAGGCTACATAATTATTAGGTCCTTGATTTGATTTTGTGATAGTTGCTTTCAACTTATCTCCAGCCTTTAATCTTTTCAAAAAACTAACTGTCGCACTTGTAGACGATACATCCTCTGCAGCAATAGAAGTATTAACAGCGTTCGCTAAATCATTATTAACAAGAACTGCATAAGAAAAATTAGCTTGAGCTAAGCCATCTCCAGGTTTTTTTGTGTTTGCAGTCAAAGAAATTAGATAAAGTCCACTCTTACCTACATTAATTTCATTGTTAGAAATAGAAAATCCATCAAGTTTAGCTTTTTTATATTTTGATAAATTTATCGTTCTCTTTAAATCGGATCCAGTATAACCTGAACCATCAAACACATAAATTGTTTCATCCACTGTTCTTTCAATTGATTCTGGAAAAGGAGTCCAATTTTTTCCATCCCAATAATAAAATCCATTTTTCAAAGTTCCATTGTCCTTTAAAAAAGCTAGTTGTCCTAATCTTTCAGGTTTCGTAGCAGGGAAATTCTTTATTCTTGGGATAAGAATTCCATCTTTTCCTGTTGATACTGAAGTTGATAAAGTTTCTACATGTAAAACTGCTTTGGGATTTTCTGTATTAATACCTACTTGGGAAAACAGAGAAATAGATGAAAATAAACTCATCAATATCATTAAATATTCTCTCATAAATTTGAATTATTAAGTAATTATTTTGTGAATAAATCTTCCTTTATTACTTTTTTACAAAGGTATTGTTTTCAAAAAAGTATTAGCTATTAAACGGAAGAATATTTATCATTTTTTAATATTTAATACATTTATTGTCAATAATATATAAGTGTAAAAACAGATATTCAACCTAAAGAATTTAAGGTATTAAACTACAGTCGATTTCAATTCATATCATTAAAACCTATTTTATTATTTTGTAATTAATATACTGTATCTATTAATTATGAATTTAGTAATCGTAATATTCAATTTAATAAATAGAATTCAAAAAATATCATTTATAAATAAGCTTCAATCAATAATTTTAAAATAAAATATATTTCTTTATAGTATTGTTGTTATATTTAACAATATAACTAATAAGGAAATGAAATCTATAATCAAAGCTTTAAATCCAGCTTATCGTCAATTTAAACCAATTCGTAAAAATGTTGATAATTTTAAATATGAATTATTGGCTTGCTTAGAATCTATTGAGATTAGTGATAGTAGAAATGAATCTGAAGAACATTTGAAAGAACCTATAAAAAAGTTTTTAACCAATACATTTTATCAGAAAAATTTAATCAATACGAAAGACCGAATTGATTTAGCTATCTATCTTGACGAGACTGCTAAAAGTGATGTAGGTGTTATTATAGAAGCCAAAAGACCGAGTAATAAAGCCGAATTTATTTCAACGAATAACATCAATAAAAAAGCACTACAAGAGGTTTTATTATACTATTTACGTGAACGCATCGATTATAAGAATAATAACATAAAGCAAATTATAGTTACTAACGGAATTGAATGGTTCTTTTTCAAAGGGAAGACTTTTACGATTATTTTTATAAAAATACAGAATTAATAAAAGAATATGCGCTTTTTAGAGATGGACTAAAGGACACTGCTAAAAACGAGCTTTTTTACAAAGAAATAGCTGCAATTTATATTGAGAAGGTAAAAGACAAACTTCCATATGTGCACATTAAATTAGATAAAAAGGAAATAACAAAATACAATGATACTAAAATCAGTAACTTATATAAATTATTTTCCGATACACATTTATTAGGCAAATCATTTGGTAATGATAGTAATAAGTTAAACAATGATTTCTACAAAGAGTTACTTCATATTATTGGTTTAGAAGAAATAAAAGAAAAAACAGGTTCTAAAAAGGTAATCGTTCGTAAAGAATTAAAAAACCGTGATTACGCTTCTATTTTAGAAAATACAATTTATACATTAGAAGATAAAGGTTATTTAGATCGTATAACAAATATCCCTAATTCTCCAGAGAAAGCATTTAATATAGGATTAGAGTTATGTATCAATTGGATCAACCGTATTCTATTTCTAAAATTACTAGAATCACAGTTAGTCAGTTATAACAAATCCAAAGAATACAAATTCCTAAATTTTGATTTTCTAAATGGTTATGATGCTCTAAACGATTTATTCTTTTCAGCATTAGCGAGACCATTGAATGAAAGACATGATAAAAATAAAGAACGTTTCAAGAATATCCCTTATCTAAACAGTAGTTTGTTTGAACATAGTGAAATGGAACGTTTAACATTTGATATTACTGCACTGAAAGACGAAAAAATGCAAGTTTTTTCAGGTACAATTTTAAAAGATAATAATGGTAAAAAATTAAATGGTAAATTAAATACGCTCGATTATATCTTCCGATTCTTAGATTCATACGATTTTTCGGCTGATGCCAAAACAGATATTGAAGATGAACAAAATGGAAAAACCTTAATTAATGCTTCGGTTTTGGGTCTAATCTTCGAAAAAATTAATGGATACAAAGACGGCTCATTCTATACACCTGGGTACATTACAATGTTTATGTGCAAAGAAGCGATTAGAGAGGCTGTGGTGGATAAATTCAAAGCAGAATACCATCATTCTATCGAAACTTTTGAAGATGTAAAAGCTTATTGTCAAAGTTTCTTTAAAAAAGAGGATAGAATCAAGTTAAATAATACCATCAATACTTTAAAAATATGTGATCCCGCTGTAGGCTCTGGGCATTTCTTAGTTTCTGCTTTAAATGAATTAATTGCTATAAAAAGTGAATTAGGAATCCTTTCTAATGAACAAGGTGAAAGAATACCGTGTGAAGTTTCAATTGAAAATGATGAGTTATATATTGCTTATAACGAGGGTGAATTATTCGAGTATAACCGACAAGATGTAAATAGTCTTCATATTCAAAAAACATTGTTTCATGAAAAACAAACCCTAATCGAGAATTGTTTATTTGGTGTAGACATCAATCCCAATTCAGTAAATATTTGTCGTTTACGCTTATGGATAGAGCTGTTAAAGAATGCATATTACACAACTGAAGGTGAATTGCAAACATTACCAAATATCGATATCAATATTAAATGTGGTAATTCGTTAGTTCATCGATTTAAGCTAGACGACAGTTTAAAACAAGCGTTTAAAAATAAAGAAGTTGAATATTCAATAAACGATTATAAAACTGCAGTTAGTGCGTACAAACACACGAATAGTAAAGCAAAAAAAGCTGAAGTAGAAACCATTATCCGAAATATAAAAAATAATTTTAGAACAACTTTAGATGCTAAAATCAAAGAAAAAATATCTAAAGTCGTGGGTGAATATGAAAACGAAAAATTACGTTTAGATAACTTAACATTATTCGGAGAAAAGATTAAAAAAGCAGATAGAGACAATTTAAAAAAATTGAAGCTAAAAGCAGAGAAATTAACCAAAGAGAAACAAGAAATTTTGGACAATGTCATGTTTCAGAATAGTTTCGAGTGGCGTTTTGAGTTTCCTGAAGTATTAGCAGATGATAGCTCTTACCAAGGGTTTGATGTAATTATTGGGAATCCTCCATATATACAATTACAAAAAATGAAAGAAGCGAGTAATATGCTTCAAAAATTAAATTATGATTTATTTGCAAAAACGGGAGACATCTATAGTTTGTTTTACGAGTTAGGGAATAATATTTTAAAACCAAACGGATGTTTAATGTTTATTACTTCTAATAAATGGATGCGTGCTGCCTACGGAGAGAGTTTAAGACAGTATTTTATTGAGCAAACAAATCCAAAAATGTTAATTGATTTTGGAGGGATTCAAATATTTGATTCTGCAACAGTTGACACCAATATTCTAATGTTTAAAAAACAACAGAGTCAATACCAAACGCATGCTTGTATCGTAAAAGAAAAAGTAATAAATAATTTGGGGGATTATTTTAGACAACATCAGACATTAACTAACTTCAATTCATCAGATAGTTGGTTAGTTTTATCACCAATTGAGCAAAGTATAAAAGCTAAAATAGAAGCAGTTGGAACGCCTTTAAAAGATTGGGACATTAGAATAAACAGAGGGATTCTTACAGGGTATAACGAAGCATTCATCATTGATGGTAAAAAGCGTGAAGAACTAATAACACAAGACCCAAAATCTGCTGAAATTATACGACCGTTACTACGTGGACGTGATATTAAACGTTATTCTTATGATTTTGCGGATTTGTACATTATAACAACTTTTCCTAGTTTAAAAATAGATATTGAGCAATATCCTGCTGTAAAACAGCATCTTTTAAGTTTTGGATACGATAGATTAAAACAAACTGGAGATAAAGGAAGCCGAAAAAAGACAAATAATAAGTGGTTTGAGACACAAGATAGTATAAGTTATTGGGACGATTTTTTTAGACCAAAAGTTATATATCCCAATATGACAAAATTTTTGCCATTTGTATTAGATTATAAATCTATGACTACAAACCAAAAATGCTATATAATCACAGGAGAAAATATTGAATTTTTAGCATCATTTTTAAATTCAAATTTATTTAAAGTCTGTTTTAAAAATAATTTTCCTGAATTATTAGGAGGAACAAGAGAATTAAGTAAAGTTTTTTTTGAAAAAATACCAGTTATTAAAATATCTTCTGCAATAAATGAAAATTTTAAATTACTATTTGAACAATTTTACAAAAATGAACTTAGTATTAATGAACTTGATTTATCAATAAACTCAATAATTTTAAGCTTATATGATTTAAAACAAGAAGAAATAGAATTTATTAACTCTCAATAAATTCTATTTCTTCACTATTTAAAGTTAGGATTTTGTAAAATATCTTATCTAATTGTTCTTCACTATTTTTATTTTTCTCAACACTTAAACCCTCTATAATGTTAATAATAAACATCTTGTGTTTGTTTGAAATCAATGGCACAGGAAATCTAGTAACGTATTGAGATAGCATTCTATATTGATTTTGCTGTAGTTGTAAAGTATATATTTTCACCAAAAATCTTCCAATTTTAGAATTTAAAAACCCTAAAATATATTTTAAATCATTTATATCTCCATTCATAATGTAACCAGTATTTAATATTACACTTTCGTTATAATCTAATGTAAAACAAGGAAATTCATATCCCATTTCTGGATTATCTGTCATAATTTCAATATATGCTATTTTCTGACTATTAAAATCGTCCATATAAGCACAGTTCCTCAAGTTATAAGGAGTATCACCTTTATCTGAGCGTTTTTCAAGTTGAGAATAAAATTGATCCAAATGTGCTTTAATTGCAGGGTAATTATTTATATCTATTGGTTTTATGCCCTTTTCTTTGATCCCATTGTGGGAAGTAATTAGCCATAAATCAGCAAAGTCATAACTGTATTTTTTGATGTCCCTGCCGCGTAAAATAGGTCGATTATTTTAATCAGTTTTTTATTGAATAATTAAAGTAGTTTCATTTATGTATAAAAAAATAGTCTTTATTTTTTTTAGACAATTTCTCATCATTTTTGCAAAAATTTTAATGAAGAATGATTTACGGATACATCAGAGTAAGCACAGACAAACAAACAGTAGAAAATCAACGATTCGAGATCAATCAGTTCTGCGATAATCAACAATTATTCGTAAGCAAATGGATAGAAGAAACCATATCAGGAGCCAAACAAGTAGAAGATCGTAAATTAGGTAAATTATTAAAAAAAATGAAACCTGGCGACATTTTAGTATGTTCAGAATTATCACGTTTAGGACGTAACCTGTTAATGATCATGGGGGTATTGAACGAATGTATGAATAGAGACATACAAGTATGGACTATTAAAGACAATTACAGATTAGGAAGCGACATTAATTCAAAAGTATTAGCCTTTGCTTTTGGTCTTTCTGCTGAGATAGAACGTAATTTAATTTCTCAACGCACTAAAGAAGCCTTAGCCCGCAAAAAAGCAGAAGGAATAATACTTGGACGTCCTAAAGGCAGAAAGTCGTCTAAAACAAAATTAACAGGGCAAGAAAAACAAATTAAAGAGTTATTAGAAAAAAATGTTTCATACAGCGCCATCGGTCGTATATTAGGTGTCCACAGATTAACAGTAACATCTTTTATAAAAAACAACCCAGAAGTGTTAGCTTCTAAATCAGATTTCTAGAAACTTAATTTTATCCCTATAATTTACACACAATCGTAACTTTAGGTTTTAGATATTATAAAACCTCATTCAAATTATTTAAATGAGGTTTTTAAATAGATTACTGTAGGATAATAAATATTTGGTTATAGATCTAACTTATTAGGAAAACTCTTTGTTTAGTCGATTTTATATGTCTTTTACTTCGGTAGAATATTATAATATTAAAAGAGTTAATATTTTGAAATCAACAAAATCATTTCATAGGAAAATTTATTCATATAGTCTATAGTGTTTCTATTTAGCGGTTGTATAAAATAGTATATATTTGACTCATAAATTAACACAGTAATTATGAAAAAAATAGTATTGGCTACATTATGTGTATTCATTAATCAGATCAATATTTATGCACAAGAAGATCAATATTTAATAAATGCTTATTACAATCAATTGCATACAAATAGTACAATACTACAAAATACAATTGATCATAGTATTGAACTAGATGCTTTAGGAAAACATATTGCTGATGCTAGAATAGTTTTATTAGGAGAACCTAGTCATGGTGATGGTGGTGCTATTCGTTATAAAACAGAATTAGTAAAATATTTATATAAAAATAAGAACTTTGATGTCTTACTTTTTGAAGCTGATTTCTATTCAATTCAAAAAGGGATTCAGGAGTCATCTAATAAAAATTTAAAAGAACAACTAGAAGCCAATATTTATACTTGTTGGTCAACTAGCCCAGTAAGTCAAGAATTATGGGATTTTTATAATCAAAACAGAAAATCCAAACGCCCATTGGTAATTGGAGGTTTTGATATAAGACATGCAGGAAATTATGCAAAAAATAATTTGGAAAAAGATTTACAAGAACTTTTTACTAAAATTCATTTCAATTTATCTCATGATTATAAAAATACTTTTTTTACCGATTTAAAATATGTACTTGATAATGAATTTAAAATTGACCGTCAGAAATTAAAAAACGAGAAAGGCTTATATGATGTTCTAAACAGCCTTCACGAAAAATTATCTTTTAGTGAGTTAAATTCTAAGGATCGTACGTTTTGGTTAATTGCTATTGAAAATCTCAAAGGAAATTTAGATGTTATGATTCATAATAAAAACAGAGATATCGCAATGGCAAAAACTTTTTTAGCAATAGCTAAGTATATGTATCCTGGAAAAAAAATTATGGTTTGGTCGCATAACAATCATAATGTTTTGGATGTACATACGTATTTAAATTCTGATGATAAAGCTGCTAAAGATTGGTATCAAAATAATACATACGAATCTTTTAGTTATTTCGGAGCAGAGTTGTATAGAGAACTTAAAAATGAAATATATTCATTGGCAATAACATCAGGAAAAGGTAACTATTCTCCTTATTTTTTTGGTACAGATTATTTTCATGCTGATCTTTCCAAACAAGCTAAAATTGTCCCTTCAGGAATAAATTCTTTAGAGGCTTTTTTGGAAACTAAAACCGATGACTCTCCCCTTTTCATACCTTTACCTAAAGCACAAGGAAAACCCTCTGGTTATCCTAAATTTGCGGCTCGTTTATTGGATTTAAATTATGAATTAAAATTAGATTATACTTCAGCTTTTAATGGAATTATTTATCTTCCCACAACAGTAGATCTTAAAAATAATTAAGCTCATCCATTCTAATATTTGTATATTATCTTTATCCAAGATTATAATAAAAATGATTTTTGTAGAAAATGAATACGCAACTTTAAGAAAAGTTGTTTTGGCAGAAAGTGAATTTGGGTTCCCTCAAGAACCACGATACGAAGATTTGTGCTTTTTAGATGAATCAGCAATAAAAGAAAATTTTGATCACAAAGGAAAAGATTATGCGGAAGCTTTTCCAGAATTACAGCAACAATGGGAACAAGAGCGTATAAATCTTGAAAAATTTTTGATTGAAAATAATGTAGAAGTTTTTCGTCCTCGAAAATTAAATCAAACTGAAAAAGAAGGTGCTGGCGTAAATGGATATGCTAATTTTTTTGTTCGTGATCCTTTTTTTACTGTAGGAAATAATGTTATCGAAAGTTCATTGCGTTTTTTACATCGAAGAAAAGAAATTTTTACTTTGCGTGATTTATTCAAACAAGAAATATATCCTAATGATTGCAATTATATCGCTGTTCCTCAACCAGAATTGGCAAGTATTGATGACTCTTCTTTAGGAAATGGTCCTTTTTTGGAAGGAGGTGATGTTCTTATTTTAGGTAAACATATTTTCGTTGGCCATTCGGGTTTAGCTTCTAATCTTCTTGGAATAGAATGGCTAAGAAAACTACTTAAACAGCAAGGTTACCAAGTGGAATCTGTTAAGTTACATCCAAACTTATTACATCTCGATTGTGCGCTTGGAATTATAAAAGAAGGATTAATGGTGATTTGCGAAGAAGCCTTTTTGGACGGAATTCCTGAAGTTTTAAAAAACTGGACGAAGATTAATGTTTCATTAAATGAAGCCATGAATTTAGCAACAAATGGATTACCTTTATCTCCAACACTTTATGTTACAGATCCTGCATTTCAACATATTGGAAAAAAAGTAGAAAAAGAAGGTGTAAATGTCGCCTATATCGATTTTAGTATTAGTCGTAGTTTCGGGGGGTCATTCCGTTGTAGTACGCAACCTTTATTAAGAGTGGATTAAAATAAGATTCTTCGACAAGCTAAGAATAATATAAAAAAAATAGAAACTTATGTTCCTATTGTGGTTAGAAATTGTCATCTCGAATGAAGTGACAACGGAATGAGAGATCTTTTTCTTAATAAAATTCAGTTTTCTCGATGCCTCGAAATGACAAGTAAAGGAGATTCTTCGAAGAGCTAAGAATAATATAAAAGCAAATAGAAACCTATGTTCCTATTGTGGTTATAAAGATTGGTAATCGTTGATTGAGCGTAGTCGAAATCATAAGTAGATGATGAGATTCTTCGACAAGCTCAGAATGACAAAATTCGTTATAAAAAGTGAATCTGAATATTGAAAAAGGATTAGAAGAATGGCATTAAAAATCTCACGTTAAGAAAATGGTTGAATGCAGCGTTAAAAAGATTTTAGCCCGTAGGGTTTGTAAAATCTTTAGTGAAATGAGAACATTTTTAGTAGAGAGGTTTACAGCCAAGTCTTTTTTCGTTAGTTTTTTTGACGAAAAAAAGTGACAAAAGATTCTGCCTTTCTATAACTTCAAATACATCAGTATCAGCACCTAAATAATCATACTAAATTCTTACTTTCATTTTTTATTCATAGTCTTTATTATTTTATGAATATTGAATTCATATGCCCTTCAGGGAAGCTCATCCAAAAAAAAATTTGAAATTAAAAATTTGAAATTAAAAGGAGAAGCTCCAGTGGAGCTTAGGTAATACTTATTTCTTACTTTCATTTTTTTACTCATCTAAAAAAACATTTGAAATTAAAAATTTGATATTAAGAGGAGAAGCTCCAGCGGAGCTTAGGTAATACTTATTTCTTACTTTCATTTTTTTGCTCATCCAAAAAAAGGAAACAAAAAAAGATGCCGACAGTAGACTCTCAATGATTCAACTAACTAAATTATTTCCATAAAGTTGGCAACTCGCTGCGCTCAAACACTCCAACTTTTATATTCCAATAATTTAGAGTTGAATTGCATCTCGATTCTAAATCGTCGGATTTTAAATTCGTTGTTAAAAGTGAATATTAATAAGAATAAAAACGTAGAACTTAACACATATCACGTAGAACTTAACACATATCACGTAGAACTTAACACATATCACGTATAACTTAAAAAACGTAAAAAACAAAACCTATGTTCCTATTGTGGTTATAAAGATTGGTAATCGTTGATTGAGCGTAGTAGAAATCATAAGTAGATGATGAGATTCTTCGATAAACTCAAAATAATAAAATCCTTTGTTACAAGTGAATTTGAAATTAAAAAAGAAGAAAATTAGTAGTTTATTATTTTATTACGTTCATTTTTATTCATGAGTTCTTATTGTTTTTAAATGAATTCATATGCCCTTCGGGGAAGTCTTGACACAAAAACGAACCAAAAAGATCAAGTCTGTGCTTCCAAGTCGGTCAATAATGCCTATTCACTAAATGTTTTAAATCATTCGCATATGAAATGCGAACAGTAAACCATTTTTAACGCTCACTACGCCGAATTGACACTCGACTTTTCAGCAATGACGGTTTTTAGAATCTATTTTTAAAAAGTGAATCTGAATATTGAAAAAGGATTAGAAAAATGACAGAATAATTAAAACATTATTAGGCTTATTGAGAGTTTTAATCTTTAGAAATTAAGATTATTTTACCATTTCTTATTTCAAGTTCACCTTTTTTTTCTAAGATTTTAATCGTTCGGATAACAGTTTCCACTCGTAATCCTGTTAAATCACCTAGCTGTTGTCTTGAGAAATTAATCAAATATTCAGCTTCATTATTTTGATCATGTGCACGCAAATAATATAATAATTTAATTAATCTCCTTTCGGGTGTTTGAGAGGAGATTTCTGGTGCCATTATAGATTTATAATATAAACGACGAGCCAGACTTTTGTTTACAATTAAAGATACTTCGGGATGTGATTTTAATAATTCAAAAAAAGATGTTTTAGGAATTTGAATTACCTTCCCTTTGGTTACTGCGATTGCATTCGCAGGATAAGGTTCGTCTACAAACAAAGGCGGCTCACCAAAACTTTGACCTTCGATAAAAATATTCTGTATAAATTCTTTTCCTTCTTCAGAAAAATTATTCATTTTAACCTTCCCTTCCACAATTTGATAATAATAAGATGGATAATGTCCCACTTCAAAAAAGACCTCTTTCTTTTTGAAATCTCTTATTTCTCCACCAAATTCTATTAACAGTTCTTCATTAATCATGTTAAAATAAATTACGATTTATTTAGATAAAATATTTTCCACTAAAGTAGTTAAATTCGGAAGTATATTTTCTTTAAACCAAGGGTTTTTATTCATCCATATAAAATTGCGTGGCGATGGATGCGGAAGAGGAAAATAATGAGGTAAATAGTCTTTAAAATGAATAATATTCTCGGTAATATTTTTATGATTATTATCTTTCAAATAATATTTTTGTGCGTATTGACCAATCAACAAAATAAGTTCTACTTCTTTCATTTCGTCTAATAAACGATGATGCCACAAAGGAGCGCATTCTTTTCTTGGTGGCAAATCGCCTGACTTTCCTTTCCCAGGATAACAAAAGCCTATAGGCAATAAGGCAAAAAACTTGGGATTATAAAACTCTTCTGTTGTCACGTTTAACCATTTACGTAATTCATTTCCACTCGCATCATCCCATGGAATCCCAGTTTGATGCACTCTTAAACCCGGAGCTTGTCCTACAATCACAATTTTAGATTCTGGATGCGCCTGTACAATAGGATTAGCGCCTAAAGGTAAAAATGGTTCACAAACTTTACATGCACGAACCTCCTGTAATAAATTATCGAATTTATTTGTCATTTCTTCAGTGCTAGCGTATAAACTGTAAAGGGATACATTTTTTTTGATAAACCATAACTTATGAATGTGAATAAAGCTAAAGGTAGCCATAAAGCATATGAATTAAAAATTCCGAATGTTAAAAAAATAGCTGTGAATGGTGCATGCAACGTTGCAGCAACAGTAAAAGCTACTCCTAAAATTATAAAATTCAAAATAATAATATCAGGTGAAAAATATGTTTTCGCTAAAATTCCAACTATTAAACCTAAGCATGCTCCAGAAAAAATACTTGGTGCAAAAACTCCTCCGTCACCTCCTAGTTTTAATGTAAGTCCCGTTGTAAATGGTTTGATAAGAATTAGAATTAAAGTAAGAATTGCAAAACCTACCACATAATTTTTCTCTTTTGTTAATTGAATAATTGTATGATAACCAGAACCATATAATTCAGGTAAAAGATATAAAACACTTCCTAATAAAATAGAACCTGTTGCTAATTGTACAATTGGATGATTTTCTAAAAATGAAACATTCTTTGAAAAGCTTACAATTTTCGTCATATAAACGCCATAAAAACTTGCTAATCCACTCAAAATAATAAAGAAAGGGACAGCTGTATAATTCCATTCTTTCACTTCATCACCAAGATTTAGTAAAGGATGTACATCCATTAAAAATAGGATGATCGTAGAAAAAACTACACTGAGAATATGCGCGATCCAAAAAACTTTACTTTTTTGTTTTCCTATCGTTTCATACGAAAAAAATAAACCTGCCAACGGACTACAAAATAAGATCGTCACACCACTCGCAATAGCTGCTCCCATAAATTCTTTACGGTATTTTTTAAAAATAACATCCTTTCGTGAAGCCATATCTCCCAAAGTTGCCGTTGCTACAACTGTGGAAACCTCAATCCCAGTTGTTCCACCAAAAATAACGGTTAGAAAGCCATTGAAAAAATGAGAAAGAACTTTATTTGGAGGAATTCTTTTCTGTGAACGAATAGCCACTAACACTTCGGAGATTCCTTTGTTTTTCTTTTTATCAAACACAAATTGACGCAAAAAATAAATCAGCGTCAATCCAATAAAAGGAAAAATTAGAAAGAATAATTTAAAATTTTTCGCTTTATTTAGAAGTAAATGTTCATACTGTTCTACCAAATTTTTGAACATTAAAGTTATTAATCCTACCGAAATTCCTACCAATACAGAACAAAGTATTATTCTGCTCCATTTTATCCATCGATAGTTTTTTCGAGATACATGCATTTTATATTTCATCAATAAAAAAGGAGAAGCTTAGCTCCTCCACTATTTTGTTAATATTTGATTATAGCGATTTTGGACCAAATTCTTCAAAGAAAATTTGTTCTTCCTTCACTTGATTTGTTTTAAGATTATCAACCATTTTTTCAATAAAAATGCGAGGTCCACAAACATAATATTCAGCATCTTTATCAAATTTCCAATCTGCTATTTTTGTAAAATCAATATGACCTTGCAAAATACTAGGATCTGCAATTGTTTCTTCTACATTATCATAAAATTGGTATTTGCTCAATTTAGAATGATTGCTTTCTATATGTTTTATTTTATCTGCAAATGCATGTACTTCTTTGTTTCGACAAGCATGTATCCAAACAACATCATGTTCTACTTTTTCGTTCAAGTCTAATGTTTCTAACATAGATAATAAAGGTGTTTGTCCTATTCCTCCACTTATAAATACTTTTTTATTTTCATTTTCTTGTAAGACAAAATTTCCAGCAGGCGAAGACAATTCTACTTCGCTTCCTTCAAAAATATAATCGTGTAAATAATTACTAATCATTCCTTCTACTTGAATATGTGCACCACGTTCACGCTTTACCGAAATACGATAATATTCACCATTTGGTGCAGAAGAAATACTATATTGACGAATCTGTTCTAAATTTAGTTCAGGCAAAAACACTTTAATGCTTAAATATTGACCTGGTTTATGTTCTGGTATTGTCTGTCCGTCTTTAGGTTTTAAATAAAACGACGTAATTTCAGAAGATTCTTCTACTTTACTTTTTACAATAAATGAACGCCAACCTAACCAATTTCCTTTTTCTTCTTTTTTAGTATCGTATATTTTTTGTTCGTGACCAATCATAATATCAGCCAACTGATTGTAAGCTGCAGACCACGCTTCAAGTATTTCATCGGTAGCTGCTTCTTGCAAAACTTCTTTAATAGAAGCTAACAAATGTGTTCCCACAATATTATATTGTTCTGGTTGTATATTCAAGCTCGTATGTTTTTGACCAATCATATCAATTACTGGCATTAAAACCCCTGGATTAGAAATGTTTTCAGCATAAGATAATACAGCCATTGCCAATGCTGTCTGTTGTTTACCGGAATTTTGATTTCCCATATTAAACAAATTCTTCAATTCTGGATGATGCGTAAACATACGTGTATAAAAATGTTTTGTAAGTGTAACACCGTTTTCTTTTAATACAGGAACGGTTGCTAAGATGATTTCTTTATGTTGTTGTGTAAGCATAACTATTTTTTTTATTCTTGACAAAACTACATCACGACCATATTACATACTTATGCTTGCAATCATAAGTTTTGAATAATGACCGATATCATTGTATAGAAAAGTAAAAATCTATGTTTCTATTGTTTATAAAGATAGGTAATCGTTGATTGAGCGTAGTCGAAATCATAAGTAGATGATAAGATTCTTCGGCAAGCTCAGAATGACAAAATCCGTTATAAAAAGTGAATTTGAATATTAATAAAAATAAAAACGTAGAACTTAATACATATCACGAAGAACTTAAAAAAACGTAAAAAACAAAATCTATGTTCCTATTGTGGTTATAAAGATTGGTAATCGTTGATTGAGCGTAGTCGAAATCATAAGTAGATGATGAGATTCTTCGGCAAGCTCAGAATGACAAAACCCGTGATTAAAAGTGAATTTGAATATTGAAAAAGGATTAGAGAAATGGCATTAAAAATCTCACGTTAAGATGCGAGACGCGAAATTCGAAATTCGAAGTGTGAGTTTTGAGTTTTGAGGTGGGAAGTGCGAGATGTGAGTATTGAGAAATGTAGAAAGTTGCTATTGTAGTTTGAAAAAATTGTCATCTCGAATGAAGTGTGAACGATATGAGAGATCTTTTACTTAATAAAATTCAGATTTCTCGATGCCTCGAAATGACAAGTAAAGGAGATTCTTCGACAAGCTAAGAATAATATAAAAGCAAATAGAAACCTATGTTCCTATTGTGGTTAGTAAAGATTGGTAATCGTTGATTGAGCGTAGTCGAAATCATAAGTAGATGATGAGATTCTTCGGCAAGCTCAGAATGACAAAACCCCTGATTAAAAGTGAATCTGAATATTGAAAAAGGATTAGAAAATGGCATTAAAAATCTCACGTTAAGAAAATGGTTGAATGGAGCGTTAAAAAGATTTTAGCCCGTAGGGTTTGTAAAATCTTTAGTGAAATGAGAACATTTTTAGTAGAGAGGTTTACAGCCAAGTCTTTTTTCGTTAGTTTTTTTGACGAAAAAAAGTGACAAAAGATTCTGCCTTTCTATAACTTCAAATTCATATGTCCTTCAGGGAAGCTTATCCAAAAAACATTTGAAATTAAGAGGAGAAGTTTCAGTGGAGCTTAGGTAATACTTATTTCTTCTTTTTCATTTTTTTATTCATAGTCTTTATTATTTTATGAATATTGAATTCATATACCCTTCAGGGAAGCTCATCCAAAAAAACATTTGAAATTAAAAATTTGAAATTAAGAGGAGAAGTTCCAGTGGAGCTTAGGTAATATTTGTTTATTACTTTCATTTTTTATTCATAGTCTTTATTATTTATGAATATTGAATTCATTTGCCCTTCGGGGAAGCTCATCCAAAAAAACATTTGAAATTAAAAGGAGGAGCCACGGAGTGGCTCAGGTAATTCAACTTACTAAATTATTTCCATAAAGTTGGCAACTCGCTGCTCTCAGACACTCCAACTTTTATATTCCAATAATTTCGAGTTGAATAGCATCTCGATTCTAAATCGTCGGATTTTAAATTCAATATTAAAAGTAAATTTGAATATTGAAAAAGGATTAGAAAATGGCATTAAAACTCTCACGTTAAGATGCGAGACGCGAAATTCGAGATGCGAAGTGCGAGGTGCGAGGTGCGGAATTCGAAATTCGAAGTGTGAGATGTAAGTTTTGAGTTTTGAGGTGGGAAGTGCGAGATGTGAGTTTTGAGAAATGTAGAAAGTTGCTATTATAGTTTGAAAAAATGTCATCTCGAAAGAGTGATAACGATATGAGAGATCTATTAATCCTTTTATAAATCTTTAGATTTCTCGATGCGTCAAAATGACAAGGAAATAAAAATTACAATCAGATTAGATAATTTAACTCTTTAGACTGAGTTTAATCTACATTTAACTCCCAAAACTTCTAAATTTTATTTGGATATTCAGTAATTTAGAAATACATTTAAGAGATGCATATTATAAGTGAATAGCTCTGCTAAAACTACTCATGATATCATAAACTTTAAAATTTTAAAATATTGCCTATGGAAGACATGATCCTTTACAATCGGCTTCAGTTTGCGTTTACGATTACCTTTCACTATTTGTTCCCTCAACTCACAATGGGACTCTCGCTAATGATTGTTTATTTTAAATGGAAATTTCTAAGAACAAAAAATGAAGATTATAACAATGCTTCTAAATTCTGGATGAAGATTTTCGCCCTAAACTTCGCAATGGGTGTGGTTACAGGTATCCCAATGGAGTTTCAGTTTGGTACCAATTGGGCTAAGTTCTCGGAACTAACAGGTGGTATCATTGGACAAACATTAGCTATGGAAGGTATGTTCTCCTTCTTTTTAGAATCTTCTTTTTTGGGGATGTTTCTTTTTGGTGAAAAGCTACTTGGACAAAAATTACACTTTCTTTCGGGCCTAATGGTCTTTATTGGTTCTTGGGCTAGTGGTTTTCTTATTATTGCCACACATTCTTGGATGCAGCATCCTGTAGGATATGAAATATTAGAAAACGGAAAGTTTGTTTTAAACAACTTTAGTTCATTGTTTTCTAATCCATGGTTATGGCCATCTTATTTCCACAATCAAGCCGCATCGCTTATTACGAGTTCTTTCTTCGTTACAGCAGTTGGTGCTTTTTATTTGCTGAATAATAAGCATAGTCGCTTCGGTAAACTATTTGTTAAAAGTGGTGTTATTTTCGGTGTCATTTCTTCTCTTGTAGTTGCATTCCCTACTGGAGATTTAACAGCTAAAAATGTCGTTAAATACCAACCAGCAACTTTTGCTGCAATGGAAGGTATTTTTGAAACAGAAAAAGGAGGTTCGGAAATCGTATTAATTGGACAGCCCGATATGGTAAATAAAAAGCTGGATAATAAAATAGCGGTGCCTTATATCCTTAGTTTTCTAACTTATCAAAGATGGGATGCAGAAATCAAAGGATTGAATAATTTTGACGAATCTATTCACCCAACCAATGTACCTGGTTTATATTATGCTTATCATATTATGGCAGGTTTAGGAACTATTTTCATTGGTATTATGTTACTCGCATCATTTTTACTTTGGCGAAATAAATTGTTTCAAACAAAATGGTTGTTATGGATATTAATGTTTATGATACCTTTTCCATATATCGCAAATACAGCTGGTTGGTACACGGCAGAATTAGGAAGACAACCTTGGTTGGTTTATAATTTGATGCGTATGGTAGACGGTGTCTCTCCTACTGTATCTTCAGGAAATACTTTATTCACTTTATTAGGTTTTGTAGGCCTTTATTTATTGCTTGGTTTACTCTTTTTATTATTGGTCTTTAAGATTATTAGAAAAGGTCCCGAAACTAAAATCTCACTTAAATAACTAGTTATGGAAATATTTTGGTTTATCGTATTAATGACGATGTTAGGGATTTATGTCATCCTTGACGGATATGATTTTGGAGCAGGAATCGTCCATCTATTCTTTGCTAAAACAGAAGAAGAAAAGAAAGCTGTAACCAATGCGATTGGTCCATTTTGGGATGCCAACGAAGTATGGCTTATCGCAGCCGGTGGAGTATTATTCTTTGCTTTCCCTACACTATATGCTTCCGCCTTCAGTGGTTTCTATTTACCACTAATGTTCGTTTTATGGCTACTGATATTCAGAGCTATCGGATTAGAATTAAGAGGACAAGTACACAATAGTATTTGGGAAGCTATTTGGGATAAAGCATTTGGTATCGCAAGTTTATTATTAGCACTTTTCTTTGGTGCTGCTTTAGGAAATGTTGTTCGCGGTGTAAACCTTGGGATGGTAGAAAATGGTGTTTCAACACAAGAATCTCACTATTTCTTTTTACAACTTTGGAACCCTACCCTTGATCCACTTGCCGAAGTTCATGGAGTTATAGATTGGTTTACTTTATTGTTAGGTATTGTAGCGGTAGTTACACTAACCATTCATGGTGCAAACTGGGTAATACTAAAAACGTCTTCCGAGCTAAATCAAAGGCTTAAAAAGATTATTTTTAGACTGAACTTTGTTTTATTGATATTGGTTATTGCATCAGCTTGTTTATGGAATTATGTAAGACCATTTCCGCTGACTAATTTTCAAACTCATTACTGGCTTTGGATATTCCCTATTATTGGAGCAATAGGATTATTCGGGTTATTCCGAATCAATAAATTCAAAAAGGATAGTACTGGTTTTCTATTTTCTTCGTTGTTTATATTTGGAAGTTTTGCTACAACCGTTGCTTCCATGTTCCCTATTTTATTGCCTTCAACGAATAGTGTGAATCCATCTTTAACTGTTCAAAATGCTGCGGCTCACGAATATGGACTATCGGTAGGACTTGGATGGTTTGCTGTTGCTGCTATTTTAGTTATTTTATATTTTGTTATTCAGTTCAGAGTATTCAAAGGTAAAATGGATGATATGGGATATGGTGAACATTAAAAATCAATATTTTGATCAACAAGATTTTATTCATAAAATGAAATTTTCACATTAATCATTTTAATATAGTTCAATAAAAAATCCTCGTATTTAGAGTTCTAAATACGAGGATTTTTTTCTGGTTCTTCGATTGAAACTATTTTAAGACATAAAAAATGTTATCTCGAAAGAGTGACATGAGAATTCTCTTAGTTTTCATCATAAAATTTCAGATTTCTCGATGCCTCGAAATAACAAAGGTGATGTTGTTATTTCATTCTTGATAGTGCTTTTGAATTTCTTAATAAAAATACATATTGAAAATAATCCGTTGTAAAAGTTCCTGCTTTCGGCACTATATTTTCACCAAATATTCTAGATTTTACATGGATTAAATACTGAGATTTTTGATAAGGAGAATGTTGAGAATTTAACTTAAAAAGCGTGATTGCATTAGGCTTACTTAATTCTTTAAGATCATTTATTCCTTTTACTAATTGTAAAGGACCATCTGCATTTATCCAATCTATTTTTTCATTTTCTGGAGTAGGAAATTGTGAATTTTTAGGTAAATACACTTCACTATCTAAAGTATAACTCACAAAACTTGTGGTTTTAATGTTTAATTTTTTTAATCCTTTTGCAAATGTTTCTTTCCCGTTATCCGTAACTTCTTGTAAAACGTGAAAATAACCAAAAAGACCATAGAATTTTTCATTCTCTAGTTTTAATCTTTCAATTGCATTCTTAAAATTATTCACCATTGCTAAATCTCTTGAAACTTCCGAGTTGTCATCAAAATTTTTATCAATCCCAATTACTTTTATTTTTAACGAATCTTTTAATTTTTGGTTATAATCATAGATTTCAATCCATTTATCAAATAATTCTTGACTAGATTGTTGTGGAATTCTTTTATTAATTGCTAGTACGACCTCTTTTAAGGTCTGTTTATTTTTCAAGCTATCGCTTAAAAAATTATTCAATTTTTTAGCAGTTATACTATCCATTTCTGCTATATAGTATTTCACACCTAGCTTTCTATTTAAGAAAAGAAGTAGCTCCTTATCTAATTTTTGATTGTCTGCATATCCATGAATTTCACCTAAAAGAAAAACCTTAGATCTGTAAAAATCAGCATCAAACAGTTTATCGTCAATTGAATTTGTAACATCTAGTTTGTTATTTTTCAAATATGCCAAATAACTCTCATTTTTTGATTCTAAAAACAATCTATTGCTAACAAAAAAGTAAATAAAGACTAGTATTAAAATACTTAAAATTGAAATCATTATAAGCTTAATGATATGTAGAAATCTTCTCATTGTTAATTGTATTTGTGTTAATTATGAATTCAAAACTACAATCAAGGGAAATGATGTTCAAAAATTAAGGGATGAACTGTTATTTTTTTAGGATGAACTGTCGTGAATTATTAATGAGAGATCTTTCATTATTACAGACAAAATCTAGCAATTACAAGGAAGAAGTAGATGCAGAAAATGAAGAGTTATAGGAGGCTAAATTTTATAACATAGAAATTAAATCACTATGTTTTCAGTTTAGTAAATTATATCATTTCTTAAAAGAAAATGCTAGAAAGAATATGTTGTTATGAGGATTAGAAAAAGTTAGGATAAAGATGCTTTGACGAACTCAGAATGAAAATACACAGAAAAAAAAGTTGTTCATTTAGAATATTATTAATAAAATCAATAAATTGATTTTCAACTAAATGAACAACTTTATTTATACAATAACTTAAGATCTATCTTTTAATCTCAAATTTTATGAGATTCTGAAAACTTTTCAAAATCCTTAAAATTATATTCTGGACAAGCACCTAATTTTGTGGTAATAAAAGCACCAAGTTCTACGGCACGTTGCATAATAATTTGTGGCGCTGCTTTTATAATACGTTTAGATATAAATCCTGCCAAAAAAGCATCACCACTCCCTACAGTATCACCTACTTCTATATGAAGTGCTTCTGCAAAATAATCTTGATTTCCATCATAATATAAAGCACCTTTACTACCTTTTGATATAAGAACTTCGCTCACTTTATAATGATCTTGAAAAAATCGTACAGAATCGTATTCGCTTTCATAAGAAACATTTATATGCGCCAATACACTTCTTAGCTCGGCTTTATTCATCTTCACGATATCTGATTTATGCAATAATTGTTCAATGACCTTAAAATCACAATAAGGTTCTCTCAAATTGACATCAAAAATTTTAAGATTTGATGCTTCTAATGCTTCAAATAAAGAGTTTGCAGATACTGAATGGCGAGATATAAGACTACCAAAAACAAATGCTTCAGAATTGCTAATTTCCTCTTTTATGGTATTATTTATTTCTATAAAATCATAAGCTACAGGATAGATAATATCGTATTTCGCTTCTCCTCTTTCGTCAAAGTCAGCAATTACGGTTCCTGTATTATGGTTAGGATCTTCCTGAACATACTGATCATCCAATCCCCAATTTTTAATTTGTTTTCTCAAAGAGATGCCTAAATCATCTTGACCAACGCGAGTGAGTATTTTGGGTTCAACACCCATTTTTTTAAGGTTATATGCAACATTGAAAGGAGCGCCACCTACTTTTGCTCCACTAGGGAATATATCCCATAAAACTTCTCCAAAGCAAAAAACAGTATTTGATAGATTACTCATCGTAGTATAAAAATATTTGAATTAAATTTATTTTGAATTTTAATTGTAGATTACTGTAACGTTTTAACTATCAGCATCTAGTTCGTTTTCTAAAGATAAAAACTATTTATAAATTATTGGTATCTGCTTGTATAAAACTACTTAGCCAAATTAATATCAGATGGTCTAATTTTATACCCAAACAATGCATAATAGAGAATGAAAAGCTCGCAGCCTACTGCTAAAAACCAAGTATATCTCCAAGAACCTAACACATCAGCCAAAAGTCCTTGTCCAATTGTAAATACAGCACCTCCAAAAACAGCAGAAATAAAAATACCTGAAGCTTTCGATGTATATTTATTAAGATCTTTTGTTGCTAAAGAAAAGATACAACTCCACATTGTAGAATGCAATAAACCAATCCCCACTAAAAACCATAAATTTTGTGTGCTTATGGCAACAATCAATAATATGGTTGCCAGTATAGAAGAGGTTATCAACTGCGTACGAGCCGATACAGAACTTAGAAAACTAAAAACCAAACGTCCTACAAGAAAACCTCCCCAGTACAAAGTTGAAAGCAAAGCATGAATTCCTAAATCCATTCCGCCTATAATGATATCCGATTTGCCCAAAAATGTCATTGCTAATCCATTATCCATCAACTCGAAAGCATGTAGATTGATATTAGCACCAATCGCAACTTCGGTTCCTACATAGCAAAATATAGCAGCAACACCTAATGCAAAATGTCTAAATGACCAAATACTTCGCGTAGCCTTTTCTCCATTCGCTAATCTTGTGTTGGCAATATCTGGTAGATTGATTTTTTTTGTGATCAATGCAACAGATAAGACACATAACGACAATATAATTAATGGGACAAATAACTGATTAATTGTTACATCTTGCATTGAAATCCCTCCAAACATAAGAATTGTCACAAAAAAGGGAGCAGATGTTGTTCCTATGGAATTAATTGCGGTAGTGATATTAAGGCGCTGTACTCTGTGAGTACCTGGTAATTCATACGATGCGACATACGGATTTACAACTACTTGAATAATTGCTGCCGCAGTTCCCATAAGATAAGATCCTGTGATGAAAATAAAAAATCCAAATGGTATGATCGCATCAAAAATCTTTACAGATAAATCAGGAAAATAGTAACCTAAGAGAACAGATGACAAATAAGTCAATAATCCTATAAACATAAAGGTAATTCCTCTTACTAAAGTTGTTTTATAACCAAAGGAGTCTACCCATTTACTCGCTCGTCTTCCATTCAGTAAATAACCTAAGAAAAAAAAGAACGATATAAGTGTTGTAAACGTATTTTTTAAACTTCCTGCATGATTAAGAAACGTAAATTTCATCGGAGCTTGTAGTTGTTCATTTACTGTTGTAAGAAATCCTACAATAAAATAAATAAACGTAATAACTACAAAGGGAAATAGCTGAGCTTGTTTTTGAGTTTTCATATATTCTAAGGGTTTTGAGCACTATTATTTTGTGGTTTAAATAATTGATTTTAAAACTTCCTCTACTCCATTCTCTTGTATCTTTTCGACAAAATCTTTATAAAGTTTTACAAAAGATTCAGAGCTTTTGAAATCTATTGACTTAAAAGGTGATAACGTCAAGAAATCTTCTTCAACATTACTCGCTATTAATTTCTTATCATCATCTGTCATCCAAGGTTCTTCAACAGTATAAGCTACACCTTTATCATCTTCTTTATATTTAAGATAATGTCTATATACCGCGACAAGAAAAGCTATACGCGTCATATCTTTTCCATCTTGTAGCATTTTTTTTGCATTTGGGATGATGTATACAGGAAACTTAGATATTCCATCATAACACAACCTTGCCAATTGATCACTAACGGCTGAGTTTGAAAATCTATCAACCAATGTTTGTTTATAAGAATCCAAATCTATTCCTTCTGGAGACGGAACATAAGGCGTTACATCTACATCCATAAACAACTTTACAAAATCTAAAATATCAGCATCATTCATTGCTTTATCCACCGCTCTATAACCTTTTACAAAAGAAGGATAAGATAGTAAGGTATGTGAGGCATTTAAAAGACTTAATTTCATATTCTCATAAGCCGATACATCATCTGTAAATTGTACGCCAACTTCTTCCCAAGAAGGTCTCCCTGCAATAAAATTATCTTCTATTACCCATTGAATGAATTTTTCAGAATAAACAGGTGCGCCATCATTCACTCCACTTTTACTATTCAATCGTTCTTTATCAGCTTCAGAAGTTCCTGGTGTAATACGATCTACCATACTATTTGGAAAGCTAACATTAGTCTCTGCCCAATTAGCAAGATCTTCATCATACGCCTTCATAAACGACATAAACGATTTTTCAGCCACATTTCCATTATGTTGTAGATTATCACAAGAAAGTATTGTTAAACCTCCGTTAGAATTGTTCTTTCTCTTTTCTAAACCTCTTGCTACAAACCCAAAAATGGTTGTTGGTTCGTTTTCTTTTACTAAATCATTGCTGATTTTTTTATCATCAAAATTAAATTCATTCGTAATTTTATCCAGATTATATCCTCCTTCTGTAATCGTCATTGATATAATTTTGATGTCAGGATCGGCAATTTTATCTATAACTGCTTTTGGGTTTTCTAAACCTGAAATTAACTCATTAATAGCACCAATAGAAAAAACTTCTTCTGTACCATCACTACTAAAAGTGGATAAGGTATAATCTAAATTTTGAGCTTCTAGCGCGTTAGTAACCTTCTTATCAGAAGCCATTAAACTAACTCCACAAATTCCCCAATGATTATGATTACCCAAATTTAAAAGTTGATTGGTATAAAACGCTTGATGCGCTCTATGAAAATTCCCTACACCAAAATGTAGTATACCAGATTTAATATCTTCTTTTTTGTATTTATATTCTATAACATCCATTTGATTGTCGTTTATACAGAAAAATCATTAATAACTCAAACATAATATAAATAAGTTTTTTGAATCTTAATTTTTGTTAAATACATGAATTGGGAACGTTCCCAATTTACTGGGAACGTTCCCGTTAAAATATGAATTATTTTAATTATTTTTGAAAAAACAGATCCTAATGAAGCGTACCACTATAAAAGATCTTTCTAAATACTTATCCTTATCAACCTCTACAATTTCTAGAGCTCTTTTAGATCATAAGGATATAAAAGATAGTACAAAAAAAAGAGTTTTGGATGCTGCAAAAAAATTAAAATATAAACCAGACTCCACAGCAATTAGCTTACGATATGGCAAAACTAAAAGTATAGGATTGGTTGTCCCAGAAATGCTTACACCCTTCTCTGCTAATATTCTCAAAGGAATACAAAAAGTAACGGAACAAAAGAATTATAAGGTTATCATCTTACAATCGGATGAAAATTCTGAAAGAGAAAAAGAGAATCTACTTTTGTTAGAATCTTTTAAGGTTGATGGAATTATTATAAACATCTGTGATCAGAATGCGAATAGTGAGCTGTATCAAGAAATCATTTCAAGAGGTACACCCATGGTTTTTATAGATAGAATCCCGAATAAGAACCTCGATGTTTCAAAAATTATTGTAGATGATAATAACAAATCAGCATTAATGGTCGAATATTTAGTAGGAAAAGGATACTGCAAAATTGCTCATATTATGGGACCCAATACAATAAAGAATTCTCGTGATCGTGCGGATGGATACACAAGAATTATGTCCAAGCATAAGCTATTTGATCCTGAATTAATTGTTGAAGCCAAAGGCTTATCCTTTAAGGATGGTAGAGATGCTATAGAACAACTGAAAAAGAAGGATATTAAATTCGATGCTGTATTTGCTTTCACGGATACTCTTGCAATAGGTGCAATGAATTATCTGCACGAACATAATATTGCAATTCCATCTCAAGTTGCCATTGCTAGTTTCTCTGGAACAGAACTTTCACAACATGTCTTTCCTCAAATATCAAGTGTAGAGCAACCGCTCGACTTAATGGGAGAATCAGCAGCAACTCATATTTTAGAAAAAATAAATGACAACACTCTTCCAAACGAAACTATAGTACTAAGTGCCAATATTGTTTACAGAGGCTCTACTCCTTAGAAGTTATTTTATATTTTACAATTGTTAGGTACGAAATTCGAAGTGCGAGGTGCGGAATGTGAGTGGTGAGTGATGAGTTTTGAGTTTTGAGTTTTGAGTTTTGAGTTTTGAGTTTTGAGTAGTAAGTATTATGTACAAATTAGATTCGAGAAGCGAAATTCGAAGTACGGGATGCGAAGTGCGGAATGAGTGATGAGTTTTGAGTTTTGAGTATTATGTACAAATTAGATTCGAGAAGCGAAATTCGAAATTCGAAGTACGAGACGCGAAGTGAGAAGTGAGAGGTGCGGAATGAGTGGTGAGTGATGAGTTTTGAGTTTTGAGTGATGAGTTTTGGGTTTTGAGTGATGAGTTTTGGGTTTTAGGTATTATGTATTATGTACAAATTAGATGTGAGATTTGAGATTCGAGACGCGGGATTCGAAATTCGAAGTGCGAGGTGCGGAGTGCGGAATGTGAGTGGTGAGTGATGAGTTTTGAGTTTTGAGTTTTGAGTAGTAAGTAATATGTACAAATTAGATGTGAGATTCGAGACGCGAAGAGCGAAGTGAGAAGTGCGAAATGAGAGAATTTAAATGATAACGAGTTTGAATATAAACGTAGAACTTAATACGTATCACGTAGAACTTAAAAAAAACTATGTTCCTATTGTCGTTATAAAGATTGGTAATCGTTGATTGAGCGGAGTCGAAATCATAAGATTCCAGATTTTTCGATACCTCGAAATGACAAAATCAAGTTGTTAAATAAATAGGAAGGAATTTAAATTCTTTTTCAATAACAATCCATAGAAGTCAATTATTAATCAAAATAATGTCGTTTAATACAAATTAGAATTAAACCTCTAAGTTTAATTACGCCAAGTTTTCATCCAATCGAGATATTCTTGTTGATAGACATTATCATTCAATGAAATAATCATCTCTTTAAGCTTGTCTCGGTCATATTCATAATCTGTAACAGAGAACATTAAGAAAATATCTTTTCCTATAAGATTTCTAAAAAAGTTTTCTTTTTTTAATTTTAATAATACCTGAATACAAGTTTGATATAATTCTTGTTGAAATGCTTCAAACACTTCATCATCTTCATTTTCCAATTCTACCTCAGTTATATCATATAGTTGAGTGCTTATCTTAGAAAATTCGTCCTCTGCCCCATCACCTTCGTACTGCCACTCAGCAGGTTCAAATTTATAATAAGTAAGATCTTCCTGATCATTTGTTGCTAAAAAATCTTCTGTATTTGTCGATGGACATACTGTCATTGCCCCTTCGTCACTGTACAATGCAAAAGCATATATCTTTTCGCTAGCATGATTAGCTACAATCTCTTGAAAAGCTTTTCGTGTTGCTTCTTCTATTTCTTTTTCTAATTTTTTAAAATCAAATTTCATTCTTTCTATCAATTATTTATGATTCAATCACTTCAAAAGATGCTCCCAAGTTTTCTTAATTCTTTTGTTATACTCTTTTTTCAGTTGATATTCTGTAACCAAGTCTTCATTTAAAAGCCTCCATAGCGGTTACTTAAGTGATTTCAATACCGTTTAAAATCATTTCAAACTATTAGAATTAAAGATAATACAAATCAATCAATAAGAATATCCCTGAAAATAGCGGTTTTCTACTAACATTTCATAAATGTATTAAAAGCGGGATGTGGAATGCGAAATTCGAAGTGCGAAGTGCGAAGTGCGGAATGAGTAGTGAGTTTTGAGTTTTGAGTATTAAGTAGTATGTAAAAATTAGATGTGAGATTCGAGAAGCGAAATTCGAAATTCGAGGTGCGGAATTAGAAGTGCGAAGTGAATGATGAGTTTTGAGAAATGTAGAAAGCTACTATTGTGTTTATAAAAAATGTCATCTCGAAAAGAGTGATAACGGTATGAGAGATCTTTTACTTAATAAAATTCAGATTTCTCGATGCCTCGAGATGACAAAATATTTGTTATTAGTAAAAAGAGGAATGAATGATGAATGATGCTTGAAATTAAAAAAAAGGAACTATAGTGCTTACAACTATTTTTCTACCTAGAATTTCTGTTGTTTCATTGTGAGTTCCCTTCACTTTTAGTAATTTTACGTAACTAGTTGCAACAAAAGAATTTGGACAAATTTCATTGTTATAGTTGTGAGTTCCTTTCGCTTTTAGTAATTTTACGTAAGTAGTTACAACAAAACTATAATGAAAGTATATAAACCCAAAGTTGTGAGTTCCTTTCACTTTTAGTAATTTTACGTAAGTAGTTACAACTTTGACTCAACGCTTCCTTCTGCATATCTTGTTGTGAGTTCCTTTCACTTTTAGTAATTTTACGTAAGTAGTTACAACCAAAGAGGAGTTAATTAATAACTATTTGCTGTTGTGAGTTCCTTTCACTTTTAGTAATTTTACGTAAGTAGTTACAACGGTTTGGGTTTCATTAAACCAAACGTTAACGTTGTGAGTTCCTTTCACTTTTAGTAATTTTACGTAAGTAGTTACAACTTATAATTACATTCCGTATCTAAATAAACTGTTGTGAGTTCCTTTCACTTTTAGTAATTTTACGTAAGTAGTTACAACTTCTTGTGTACCTTGTCTTAAAGCTGTTTCGTTGTGAGTTCCTTTCACTTTTAGTAATTTTACGTAAGTAGTTACAACGGTTTGGGTTTCATTAAACCAAACGTTAACGTTGTGAGTTCCTTTCACTTTTAGTAATTTTACGTAAGTAGTTACAACATTATGTTCACATTGCTTATGCAGAACCTAGTTGTGAGTTCCTTTCACTTTTAGTAATTTTACGTAAGTAGTTACAACGTTCGTTCGTAGAGGTTCCAATACCGACGGGTTGTGAGTTCCTTTCACTTTTAGTAATTTTACGTAAGTAGTTACAACATTAATTCCTTTTTGTTGTGATGATGTTTTGTTGTGAGTTCCTTTCACTTTTAGTAATTTTACGTAAGTAGTTACAACGAACTCAAATTTCAAAAGAATGGAGAGAATGTTGTGAGTTCCTTTCACTTTTAGTAATTTTACGTAAGTAGTTACAACATTAATTCCTTTTTGTTGTGATGATGTTTTGTTGTGAGTTCCTTTCACTTTTAGTAATTTTACGTAAGTAGTTACAACTGGTATACTCATATAAATAACAATAATAGTGTTGTGAGTTCCTTTCACTTTTAGTAATTTTACGTAAGTAGTTACAACAGAATCAGCCAAATGGTGATTATTTAGCTAGTTGTGAGTTCCTTTCACTTTTAGTAATTTTACGTAAGTAGTTACAACATATCGCGAATAACTGTAGGCAAATCGTTGGTTGTGAGTTCCTTTCACTTTTAGTAATTTTACGTAAGTAGTTACAACTTGTGTTGAAAATTTAAGCATGTCTTCGAAGTTGTGAGTTCCTTTCACTTTTAGTAATTTTACGTAAGTAGTTACAACGGTAGTTTACAAATAGATCCAGTAAGACATGTTGTGAGTTCCTTTCACTTTTAGTAATTTTACGTAAGTAGTTACAACTTCAATATCTACTCTAAATTTATCATCATCGTTGTGAGTTCCTTTCACTTTTAGTAATTTTACGTAAGTAGTTACAACGATGAGAACCGTCTAAGTTAACAACCTCACGTTGTGAGTTCCTTTCACTTTTAGTAATTTTACGTAAGTAGTTACAACAATAACATCATAGAAATACCTAATGAAACAGTTGTGAGTTCCTTTCACTTTTAGTAATTTTACGTAAGTAGTTACAACATAATTTCATTTGGTTTACAAAGTCCTTTTGTTGTGAGTTCCTTTCACTTTTAGTAATTTTACGTAAGTAGTTACAACCAAAGGTATTGGATTTGTAGATAACATGAAGTTGTGAGTTCCTTTCACTTTTAGTAATTTTACGTAAGTAGTTACAACTAAAAACGTGTTTGCCATTGTTACTACGTTGTTGTGAGTTCCTTTCACTTTTAGTAATTTTACGTAAGTAGTTACAACTCCCAAATCATGTTGATTGCTTGTAATTAAGTTGTGAGTTCCTTTCACTTTTAGTAATTTTACGTAAGTAGTTACAACCGGCTGTAAAAATAGATTGTAGATAATACCGTTGTGAGTTCCTTTCACTTTTAGTAATTTTACGTAAGTAGTTACAACGTATCAATGTAGAAGTACACAAAGAAATTGGTTGTGAGTTCCTTTCACTTTTAGTAATTTTACGTAAGTAGTTACAACTGTTTTTTCGCCTAATTTACCATCAGGCACGTTGTGAGTTCCTTTCACTTTTAGTAATTTTACGTAAGTAGTTACAACTACCATAGCCGTAGGACTTGCTAATGTTGAGTTGTGAGTTCCTTTCACTTTTAGTAATTTTACGTAAGTAGTTACAACAATGTTATCCAAAGCAAAAAGCAGTTCTTCGTTGTGAGTTCCTTTCACTTTTAGTAATTTTACGTAAGTAGTTACAACCACCGGGCATCGTTTTACAAGCCTTAGCGAGTTGTGAGTTCCTTTCACTTTTAGTAATTTTACGTAAGTAGTTACAACTATCACCTTCGGAAACACTTTCGTACATTGGTTGTGAGTTCCTTTCACTTTTAGTAATTTTACGTAAGTAGTTACAACTAGTTGTCATCAAGGCTCCATGTATCTATAGTTGTGAGTTCCTTTCACTTTTAGTAATTTTACGTAAGTAGTTACAACTGATGTTTTTCGTTCAAACATGTACATACAGTTGTGAGTTCCTTTCACTTTTAGTAATTTTACGTAAGTAGTTACAACTAATATCTTTTAAAGGCGTTGCGTCTGCTTGTTGTGAGTTCCTTTCACTTTTAGTAATTTTACGTAAGTAGTTACAACGATAAACTTCAAAACCATTATAACCTATGGGTTGTGAGTTCCTTTCACTTTTAGTAATTTTACGTAAGTAGTTACAACAGATCTTAAATCCTCTATTACTTCACCATTGTTGTGAGTTCCTTTCACTTTTAGTAATTTTACGTAAGTAGTTACAACTACGGAGCAAAAATTAAAGAGGTTTACGACGTTGTGAGTTCCTTTCACTTTTAGTAATTTTACGTAAGTAGTTACAACTCGGCTATCTTCTTAGCTATTACCTTTTCCGTTGTGAGTTCCTTTCACTTTTAGTAATTTTACGTAAGTAGTTACAACTTTTTCTTGTCGCTGTCGTCCACCGTCCAAGTTGTGAGTTCCTTTCACTTTTAGTAATTTTACGTAAGTAGTTACAACCGTGCGTACGGTATGCACGACGCGTTAGCCGTTGTGAGTTCCTTTCACTTTTAGTAATTTTACGTAAGTAGTTACAACTAAAAGGCAATTATTTAACCGAACTTTGGAGTTGTGAGTTCCTTTCACTTTTAGTAATTTTACGTAAGTAGTTACAACTTAATTGCTGTTTTTGTGTATACCCATTAAGTTGTGAGTTCCTTTCACTTTTAGTAATTTTACGTAAGTAGTTACAACGTTATCGAATGTACGAAATTAAACTACTTAGTTGTGAGTTCCTTTCACTTTTAGTAATTTTACGTAAGTAGTTACAACGGAATTTTTGGAATATTACAAAGGGGTTTGGTTGTGAGTTCCTTTCACTTTTAGTAATTTTACGTAAGTAGTTACAACGGCAATAGTGGCATTTATTGGGACATTTTAGTTGTGAGTTCCTTTCACTTTTAGTAATTTTACGTAAGTAGTTACAACTAATACTCTTCTGCATAATCTTCAAATGCAGTTGTGAGTTCCTTTCACTTTTAGTAATTTTACGTAAGTAGTTACAACCGCGTCTTTTGTTGTTATAGTTCCAGTTTTGTTGTGAGTTCCTTTCACTTTTAGTAATTTTACGTAAGTAGTTACAACCATAAGGCTTAGATAAGAAAATCAATTTTGGTTGTGAGTTCCTTTCACTTTTAGTAATTTTACGTAAGTAGTTACAACGTACCTTGCTGTATTAACGTCCAGCCTATCGTTGTGAGTTCCTTTCACTTTTAGTAATTTTACGTAAGTAGTTACAACACGCGTTAGACACACGTACGAAGGCCTTTAGTTGTGAGTTCCTTTCACTTTTAGTAATTTTACGTAAGTAGTTACAACCCCAAAGCACGACAATAGACGAAGCGCCCTGTTGTGAGTTCCTTTCACTTTTAGTAATTTTACGTAAGTAGTTACAACAATTTCCGCGGCGTTACCCGATAAGTTACCGTTGTGAGTTCCTTTCACTTTTAGTAATTTTACGTAAGTAGTTACAACACCAAAAACCAAATTTTCCTATAATTCCTAGTTGTGAGTTCCTTTCACTTTTAGTAATTTTACGTAAGTAGTTACAACATCGTTTTCGTCGAATTGAAAAGACCAGGCGTTGTGAGTTCCTTTCACTTTTAGTAATTTTACGTAAGTAGTTACAACGAGAAGCATTAATTCGAGCGTTTTCCTGATGTTGTGAGTTCCTTTCACTTTTAGTAATTTTACGTAAGTAGTTACAACAGATCATTACAACACCATACACCCAACACAGTTGTGAGTTCCTTTCACTTTTAGTAATTTTACGTAAGTAGTTACAACATTATTGGTATTGTTGGATTTTCCCTTTACGTTGTGAGTTCCTTTCACTTTTAGTAATTTTACGTAAGTAGTTACAACTTGGGGACAAATGGGAAATTACACCATATAGTTGTGAGTTCCTTTCACTTTTAGTAATTTTACGTAAGTAGTTACAACTGTACCATTTTGCGAAATCCTCCCGGTATAGTTGTGAGTTCCTTTCACTTTTAGTAATTTTACGTAAGTAGTTACAACTTTCAACAAAACGCCAAAGTACACCAAAGAGTTGTGAGTTCCTTTCACTTTTAGTAATTTTACGTAAGTAGTTACAACCGAAATAATGAAAAATCAAAACGAATTACAGTTGTGAGTTCCTTTCACTTTTAGTAATTTTACGTAAGTAGTTACAACTCGTCGTACCCGAATAAATAATTGGGCGTAGTTGTGAGTTCCTTTCACTTTTAGTAATTTTACGTAAGTAGTTACAACGCCCGGAAAATGTAAAAGCATACATTGAGGGTTGTGAGTTCCTTTCACTTTTAGTAATTTTACGTAAGTAGTTACAACAATAGGAGCAGAACATACCTATCAACACGCGTTGTGAGTTCCTTTCACTTTTAGTAATTTTACGTAAGTAGTTACAACAATTTTAAAAAAGCCTTTATCGGTTCTTATGTTGTGAGTTCCTTTCACTTTTAGTAATTTTACGTAAGTAGTTACAACACATTCAATTCCATTATCTAAAGCTTGCTTGTTGTGAGTTCCTTTCACTTTTAGTAATTTTACGTAAGTAGTTACAACCTTATTCTAAATCTTTAGATTCCCAGATAAGTTGTGAGTTCCTTTCACTTTTAGTAATTTTACGTAAGTAGTTACAACAGCGATAGGCGATACGGCTACTTACATAGAGTTGTGAGTTCCTTTCACTTTTAGTAATTTTACGTAAGTAGTTACAACCGGGTAAACAATTTACCAGTAGAATAGATAGTTGTGAGTTCCTTTCACTTTTAGTAATTTTACGTAAGTAGTTACAACGTTATGAAGCTGGCGCGACTTTGACTTATCGTTGTGAGTTCCTTTCACTTTTAGTAATTTTACGTAAGTAGTTACAACGCATTAAGTAATACGCCCACGGAAGTAATAGTTGTGAGTTCCTTTCACTTTTAGTAATTTTACGTAAGTAGTTACAACGTATAGACCCGACGCGGTTAAACTCGAACTGTTGTGAGTTCCTTTCACTTTTAGTAATTTTACGTAAGTAGTTACAACCGCGGGCTACGCTGGTATCGAAGTAATAGCGTTGTGAGTTCCTTTCACTTTTAGTAATTTTACGTAAGTAGTTACAACTGTTTACGTTTGTTCAATACCAGCGCGATAGTTGTGAGTTCCTTTCACTTTTAGTAATTTTACGTAAGTAGTTACAACGCTTTCACTAATTTTAGATTGAGTTTCAGAGTTGTGAGTTCCTTTCACTTTTAGTAATTTTACGTAAGTAGTTACAACATTATGGAAGAAAAACCGCAAGCCTTTAACGTTGTGAGTTCCTTTCACTTTTAGTAATTTTACGTAAGTAGTTACAACCGTTTAACGAAAAAATGGCGGCCGTGTTAAGTTGTGAGTTCCTTTCACTTTTAGTAATTTTACGTAAGTAGTTACAACAATCGTAAGTATAGGTACGCGAAGGACAAGGTTGTGAGTTCCTTTCACTTTTAGTAATTTTACGTAAGTAGTTACAACCAGTGTTCTAAGTTCCAAGTAGGGCAAGTCGTTGTGAGTTCCTTTCACTTTTAGTAATTTTACGTAAGTAGTTACAACGTTTTTGAATCGTTACGCATCCAATCAACAGTTGTGAGTTCCTTTCACTTTTAGTAATTTTACGTAAGTAGTTACAACCGCGGTAAATTCGTCGGTAGACATTAACAAGTTGTGAGTTCCTTTCACTTTTAGTAATTTTACGTAAGTAGTTACAACCTAACCGAATGTATGAAATTAAGTTACTTAGTTGTGAGTTCCTTTCACTTTTAGTAATTTTACGTAAGTAGTTACAACCACCGCGGAAATAGAAATAGACTTATATACGTTGTGAGTTCCTTTCACTTTTAGTAATTTTACGTAAGTAGTTACAACGAATACATAATAGTCGAAGACTTCGAGTTAGTTGTGAGTTCCTTTCACTTTTAGTAATTTTACGTAAGTAGTTACAACGAAGTTACCGACGCTATTTTAGACCAAGTTGTTGTGAGTTCCTTTCACTTTTAGTAATTTTACGTAAGTAGTTACAACTTGCGAGTGCGGGGCGAATTACCCACTTTGGTTGTGAGTTCCTTTCACTTTTAGTAATTTTACGTAAGTAGTTACAACTTGCGTGATTTGAATAATGAATTTCATAAAGTTGTGAGTTCCTTTCACTTTTAGTAATTTTACGTAAGTAGTTACAACAAAATAATGCTTCTCGAGAACCTTTGTAAGGTTGTGAGTTCCTTTCACTTTTAGTAATTTTACGTAAGTAGTTACAACTTAATTGTTCAATTAATGTCATTATATCAGGTTGTGAGTTCCTTTCACTTTTAGTAATTTTACGTAAGTAGTTACAACTTTTTATACTTGAAAGTAAATCACCTACAGGTTGTGAGTTCCTTTCACTTTTAGTAATTTTACGTAAGTAGTTACAACCGAATTCGTCAGCCTTAGATCTAACTCCAAGTTGTGAGTTCCTTTCACTTTTAGTAATTTTACGTAAGTAGTTACAACAACTTAGTCTTCATTGCTTTTTTCAATAGAGTTGTGAGTTCCTTTCACTTTTAGTAATTTTACGTAAGTAGTTACAACGTGCCTTACGTGGCGACTTGGAAGCGACCAGTTGTGAGTTCCTTTCACTTTTAGTAATTTTACGTAAGTAGTTACAACTTAACGCTATCGCTGGTTATGCAGACATCGGTTGTGAGTTCCTTTCACTTTTAGTAATTTTACGTAAGTAGTTACAACTGTAACCAAATTTTTTGTAAATGCTTTTTGGTTGTGAGTTCCTTTCACTTTTAGTAATTTTACGTAAGTAGTTACAACACTTAAAGGCGAGATAGCCGCGAAGCTGGGGTTGTGAGTTCCTTTCACTTTTAGTAATTTTACGTAAGTAGTTACAACAAAAGTAGTTGAAAAAACAATTGAACCGATGTTGTGAGTTCCTTTCACTTTTAGTAATTTTACGTAAGTAGTTACAACTAATGAGATTTTAGAAGTTGATTATTCTTGGTTGTGAGTTCCTTTCACTTTTAGTAATTTTACGTAAGTAGTTACAACCTACTTCAAATCGTTTAAATCCTACTTAACGTTGTGAGTTCCTTTCACTTTTAGTAATTTTACGTAAGTAGTTACAACAATGAATTAATGTGTTTAGCTGTAGTCATAGGTTGTGAGTTCCTTTCACTTTTAGTAATTTTACGTAAGTAGTTACAACTAGTAGTCAATTTATTGCAAAACATATTAAGTTGTGAGTTCCTTTCACTTTTAGTAATTTTACGTAAGTAGTTACAACTCTAACATCTTTAAAAGTTGGGGGAGGGTGGTTGTGAGTTCCTTTCACTTTTAGTAATTTTACGTAAGTAGTTACAACCTAAATGAAGAAAATAAAATAGTTTTCTTCGTTGTGAGTTCCTTTCACTTTTAGTAATTTTACGTAAGTAGTTACAACACCCTTTGGGATGTCTTTACGAAGAAATTAGTTGTGAGTTCCTTTCACTTTTAGTAATTTTACGTAAGTAGTTACAACATCTTTGTCGTAATTATTAATAGCGTAATTGTTGTGAGTTCCTTTCACTTTTAGTAATTTTACGTAAGTAGTTACAACAGAGCTGCATTAATTTGTGCTTCTACTTTTGTTGTGAGTTCCTTTCACTTTTAGTAATTTTACGTAAGTAGTTACAACCTTACTCCAATCAATCACAACATCAAATGTGTTGTGAGTTCCTTTCACTTTTAGTAATTTTACGTAAGTAGTTACAACCTAAATATCGCATTCATTTTGGTTGTTACAGTTGTGAGTTCCTTTCACTTTTAGTAATTTTACGTAAGTAGTTACAACCTCATTTTAAAAATCCTTTATAGAAAAGGATTTAAGAAGAAATTTAGAAATGAGAAAAAAAGCAAAATCCGATAGAAGTTATGTTTTCTATCGGATTTTTTTATTCCTACTAATTTTTAAAATAATTCTAATTGTTGTGGACCTGTTGGTAAATCAGTTTCTTTTTTGGAAAAAAATATTTCCATTTGCCCGAATTGTTTATCTGTAATACAAATTATGCCAACTTTACCAAATTCTGGTAATTTATTTTTCACTCGTTTTATGTGCACTTCTGCATTTTCTTTACTTGGACAATGTCTCAAATAAATAGAAAATTGAAACATCGTAAAACCATCATCAATTAACTCTTTTCTAAAACGGGTTGCTTGACTCCTTTGTTTTTTTGTTTCCGTTGGTAAATCAAACAAAACTAAAACCCACATAATACGATAAGCATTATAACGACTAAAACTCATGTCATTTCAGGAAAACGAATCACACGTTGCTCCCCTATCATACACTTATACAAAGAACTTGTTGTAGAACTTATTGCTACCAACAAAGGTCTTTTTAATCCATCTATTTTCACATCTTTTGTCGCAATTTTTAATAAATGTGCTTTTGCTTCCTTATTCATTTCTGTTGGTCGAAAAGGCTTATTCATCCATTCAAGCACCAATTCATCTACATAAGGGCGATAAGGTTCCATTATATCATCTGCCAAACAATATGGATTATATTTGTTTCGATGAAAAATACCAATTGTAGGATTTAATCCAGAGCTCACTAAAGCTCTTGCAACCATACTTCGAAGAATAGCATATCCAAAATTCAGAAAATTATTAGGAGCATCACCATCTCGTTCTCGCGTAAAATTATCAAATAATTGTTTCCAATAATATTGTGCAGCAATTCCTTCCATATTTGTAGAATCTCCAGATTTAACATTCGTTAAATAATTTTGCATTGGTTCTTCTACAAATCCAAATTTACTCAACAATACTTTCTGTTGATAAATCTTAGCTTCTATTGTTTGTTTCCATAACTGCTTGCGCAAAGGTTCCGATACGTTAATTTGATGTTTCAATCGTTCACTATGCTCCACGTGTCCATTCATCGGCAACATCAATCCCAGAGGCATATGACTTTCGTCGCAACTAATAATTGCTACATTATTTTGTTGTAACATAACCATAAGTTGATGACTAATGGTTATTTGATAATGGTCTAATACCAAAAAACCTAAATCTTCAATAGGTACAGAACCTTTTGTTTCCTTGCTTGTTGCATCTTCTATTTTCAATTGATTATCTTTCAATTTCAAATATGACGGATTACCGATGTAAATGGTACGTTTTAGCATAAGCTTACATTTTAATATTCTCCAATATGAATAATTTCTCCCAAATGGTTTGTTCTAACTTTTATAATGTTAGAAATTGAACTAGGATTTCTTTTTCTTATAAAAGTTATATTATTTAATGTATTTAAATCAATTATTTGCGATTCTAAATGATGTCTAAACCAATAGTCTTTCTCAGAGAACTTCTGAACTCTAAACAAATGTTTACTTATCAAAGCCTGATTTTTTCTATCTAACAAATCAATTTCATTTGGATTAAAATCTTCTGAAGGAAAAACAAACATTTCATTTTGCTTCATCGTAAATTTAAATGTCCAACTTAAGTGATGATTGTAAGCTTTATCTACAATTGATAAACCTTGGTTTACTCGAGCAACAGCTTCATAAAATGATACTACTTTTTCGTGGAGATTTCCTTTCTCATCTTCATAAATAGAGACATGATGATTGTTTCCTGTACTCACAAAATCGACTGGAATTTTATTTCCGTTTTCATCAAAAATATCTTGTCCTAAATGGTCTTTTTTGGTATGTAATGCTTCTGCATTTTTAACTCCTGAAATCGTAACTCGTTTTATTGCAATCCCTTTTTCTTCGTTTAACCAAATTGGATTTCGATCTAAATCTGAAAATGCTTTTTTTGCATCACCATTAAATTCATTTAATCGAGTTTGTAAAATTCGCTTTACACCTTCATCAATCACTTTATCAATTTTTAAGTCTGGTCCAATATCTTTGCGAATCGTATAATCATCTTCTAACCATATTATTTTTACTTTTTCAGGTAATTCTGTTCCATCTTTTAATAAAATTGGATTTTTAGCTAATGTATTTTTACCTGTAAAAGCTTTTTTGGGATCATTCCCATTCTCAACTAAACGCTGTAATAAAAGAGATCTATATTGTGGATTCGAAACCATTGCAATAGTCGTCTCATCAAATTTTCCAGAAACTTTTTCTTCTTTAAATGCATATTGTTTTATTTTTCCATAAACAGTTTCCTTGTGCATTTGTCCGCGAGGCGTTAAAGCAATCTGAACTTTTTCGCTTCCTTTTATTTTATTGATATTTCGAGTTACAACTTTATTTTTTGCTTTATGCGATACTAAAACAGCTTCCAAATGTTGTTTCGCTAGTTTTCTGAAATTTGGAATAGGCTCATTGAAAACACGTTTATAATTTCCTTTCCCATCTTTTATTTTATGCGTTTCTTTTTCTTCAATTCCTAATGCATCTTTACTCGATATTCTTAAGCTATTTGTTTCAATAGCCTTTTTATTTTTTGCATTTGAAATACTATCATATTCGTCATTTCTACGCGCATTTAAATTATTTAAATACTGAATAAAACTACGTTTGGTAAATGCAACTGTTAGTGCATCCATAGCATGATGACGGTGATCGTTACGCTTTGTCCAATCTTTGATGATTTCTTTCTGATTACCATCTTTTGTAGTTTGCATTTCTGTTAAGCCAGCCAAACGATATTTCTCCAAATTCAACTCTTTCATTACATTAATCAAATCCCAATCGTCACGCAAACGATCTGTAACTGAACCAGAAGTTGAAAGCACCGATTTAGTAATTTGAAACAAGATTTCTTTCGCTTTTCTAGCAATATATTGTGAATCACGTAAATCTCTTTGAATAAAACCTTCACCAATTTCAGAACCTTTCATTGTTAGTTTCTTGTATTTAGCTTTTGAAATTCCCTCATCATTTAAATCAAACAAAGCTTTTGAACGTATCAAAAATTCATTTAATTTATCTTGTCCAAAGGCATCAAAAATATAATCGTAAGCCGTTTTATTTCCTTTATCTAAATTAATTTGGCGCGGAACTAAAGTTTTATTTGAAAAACTATCATCAAACAAACGTGATTGAGGAATAATATGTTCGATGTCGTATTTTTTCGTAAAAATATCTTTCCGTTCGATATATTGATTGGTGTACAAATCTTTATAACCATTATTTTTTAGTTCTTGATACAACTTATAACGAATTATGTCATTGCGCGTTGGAAATTTAATTCCATCTTCGACTTGAAGAATCTTAATAATTTTCTCGTGTTCAATTTTTCCTGCATTTATAGCTTTGGTCATTTCCTCACGCTCTTTTGCATTCTTCTTCAGTTCACGTGCTAATTCAATACGAATTTCATCAAATTGAAAATTTCTTTCCATTCCAGCTTTTTCCAATTTATCATTTTCTGTATCAATGATTGTATTCACTACATTTACCATCTGATTCAGAATCTTCTCAACTACAGGATTTCTTAAACTATTTTTTGGAAGAATATCTAAGCGAGATTTTAATTCACGATTTTCTAATTCTTCTTTGGTTAAAGAGTTTTTAGAATGGCGATATCCAGCTAAATCACAAGCAACAGAATATTCATTTTCTTTTATAAAAGGAAATATTTTACGAATTGCTTTACTACTTAAACTTCCATAATCATCTTGAAAAGAAACACTACCAATTACTTTCGTTTGCTCCTTATTAAAACCGAATTTTTGTTCCAATAATCTGTATAAAGTATCCATTCCAGTTGCTGAATTGTCTTCTTCATAAGCATATAACAAATGCCACAATTGAAATGATAATTGCTCTTCAAAAGCTTTTCCTTCTAACTCTGCATTGAAATCTAAAATTTCAGATTTAATTCCTAAATGATTAAAAATAGCTCGTACCATTTCCTTAATCTCAATTGCAGGTTTATCTATATCAGCTAATGTAATTTCATCTTTATTTAATTTTAATTTCAACTCTTCGCGAACATCATAACCTTCATTATCAAGAATTGTTAAATAAGCATTGTAAAGTGCCTGATTGGTACGATTTCCTTCTAAATTGTTATAATTTATTTCCCAATCCTTAGGTTTATCTACTAATAATTTCAAAACTTGAGAAGCTGTTAAATTTCCTTTTAGATCTAATTCTTCAAATAAAAAACTTTTATCATGTTCATTTAAAAGCACAACATCATTTGTAATCTTATTTTTCAATTTTACATTATGAAGAATTTGCCAAATTTTGAATTCTTGAAATAAAGGTGCTGATTTTGGAATTACACGACAACCAACAGTTTTCTCTTTTCCATCTTTAATTATTTCTTTTTGCTCGAATTCACAAATTGAAATCAATCCTTTTTGAGATTTTAATTTACGTTGATAAAATATTACGACATCTCTAATTTCTTCTTTTAATGCATTAGTAAAAATAGTTTCTCGACCTTTTGCTTGAATTTCCCAAATTTTCTCAAATTCATCCATATAATCCTGACGATAAAATACTTGATTCTTTAATCGTGCATGTGGATTATTCTGTAATTGAGCATATTGATATTGTCCGACAGTTTGATTATTAAAATACAACTCTTTGCTTCTATCTGAAATTGCACCTAAATAACCCGAAGAATTGTACAATTGACCATTAATTTCTTGCAAAACAATAGCAATTTGTTCTAAATTTAATTGGTTAGACAATGCATCACTTCTCCATTGGTAATTCTCTAATTTTAACTCTTCTCGTTTTAAATTGCGTTTTATTCCAACCAAATTAAAAGGAACTTTTAAAATTGCCCAAGTCGCTACTTTTCCTTTATTATTCAACTCTTCTTTTAAATCCTCTGTAAATAATTCCGGATAAAATTGTTTTTGAAAATTCCATATTTTATCAAATTCATCTTGTAAATCCGAACGATAAAAATCAGGAACCTTTTTCTTCCCAGATTTTAATAGATTTAAAACATATTGACCCGGTGTTAAATTTTCATGGTATAATTTTTTAGCTATATCCATTCCGTCAATCAAAGTTCCTTCTTCAGAATTATTAACTTTTCTAGAACTTTTGTAACCACGCTTTTTATTGATTTGTAATAAAACACGAGCCACTTCTTGAAGTTCCAATTGTTTTTCTGCAGCTAATGCTCGTAAACGAAAAGTCTCAAAAGTTGTTTTATTTCCATTTTCGGCTAAAATAGTTTCATGATTAATCCATTTATGTGTTTTTAAAATTTGTAGAAGATTTTCTCTTCGAAGTTTAAATCGTTGAAGATTGCGACGAGCCGAACGTGCTAAAGTTCTACCTGCATTTGTTGTAATAGGTTTACCTTTTTCAAAGTTTGTTTGCTCATCAGTTGTTAAAGGATTTACACGAACACCTATTTTTTCGATAGAAGATTGTTCGTTATTCTCAGCTTCTTTTACAAACGCCCAACCAATAGAGTTGGTTCCCAAATCTAATCCAAGTATATTTTTAGTCATTAGTTTTTTCTTTTGTGTATTAAGTTACAACAAAAAAAAATTATACAATTATGATTTTACGTAATTATATATAAAAACTTTATTCTTATATTTGTAATGAAAGGAACTCACAATAAGGATTTATTCCGTTGTGAAAACATTTAGTGCCTCGACTATCTTCGGGGCTTTTTTATTCTTGTTATCTAAATAAAAAAACTCTCTATAATTGCTTTTAAAGACATCTTTATTTGTAATGACACGAATTTCATCTCTAGATTTATGAGCAAGCGAAAGATTAGTTAAAAACTAGAGTTTTTTCAATAAACTGTAACTATTTGGTTCCCCATTAAACAAAGTTTTAATCTTTCTTTATAAATTTTAGATTTCTCGATGCCTCGTAATTACAAAATCAAGTTGTTATTCTAAATAAGTGGGAACAAATGAGAAATGTATTATCTACAAATTAGATATGAGATTTGAGTATTGAGTATTAAGAATTTAAATAACAATGAATTTGGTTATTGAAAAAAGGATTAGAAAACCCGACGATTTAGAATCGAAATACAATTCAACTCTAAATTATTGGAATAAAAAAAGTTGGAGTGTCTGAGTGCAGCGAGTTGCCAACTTTATGGAAATAATTTAGCTAGTTGAATCATTGAGAGTCTACTGTCGGCATCTTTTTTTTGTTTCGTTTTTTTGGATGAGCAAAAAAATGAAAAGAAGAAATTAAACACTTAGAACTTCCCTTTCCAAAACGATAATACCTCAAGAATAATAAAAAGCAAAATTCATTTCCATTTATTTTTAAGATATTTGTAATATGGATGGTAAAACAAGAGCAAATATAAAACCTGGTATGCTGGTTAATATTGTATTAAAAAAAGATCAACGAACTGGCGAATTGACTGAGGGTATCGTGAAAGATTTATTGACTTCTGCGCCTTATCATCATCGTGGTATAAAAGTTCGTTTGATGGATGGACAAATTGGACGTGTGCAGGAAATTATTGAAGACGATTTTTAGAACGCTTCAAATTATAAATTAAAAGCTCTTATTGATATTCATAAGAGCTTTTACTTTTTTTTATTGTTTATAATATTATATATTCGCAACTCAAATTATTTATTAAGAGATGTTTTTCTATTTAAAAATTAGCTGATAAACCCCTTATTTAAGCTCACATTTCGAGCCTAAATTTTATTATTCGGATGCTTTTATTGCATTCGACAGGGTTTATATTATCTAATTTTTATAAAAATGAAAAATCAAAATAAGTCATTTATTTGGCTAATTATATTCTTAGTTGGGTTTCCACAGATTAGTGAAACCATTTATACTCCTTCTCTTACATTTTTGTCTACAGCGTACGGAGTTTCTAATCATCAAATACAAAAAACGCTTAGCATTTATTTTATAGGCTTTGCAATAGGTGTTTTACTTTGGGGAATACTCTCTGATATCATTGGTCGAAAATCCTCTATGCTAACGGGAATAGTCTTGTATATCATTGGTTCATATCTTTGTTTACAATCTCCAGATTTTGAGGCTCTCCTATTTGCGCGTTTTGTTCAAGCCGTAGGTGCTGCTGCTGGTTCTAATGTAAGTCAAACCATTTTAAGAGATGTTTTTAATAACAAAGAGCGAACTGCTGTTTTCAGTACTATATCAGCTGTTTTAGCTTTTTCTCCTGCCATTGGTCCACTATTGGGAGGTATAGTCGCTTCTGTATGGGATGTTTACATGGTATTTGTTTTGTTGATTTTATTGGGAACAGTTGCATTATTCTGGTCAACTTTCGGTTTAAGAGAGACCTTACAACAAGATAAAAAGCTAAAACTAAGTTTTAGACAAATCACAAAAAAGATTGTAAATGATAAAGTTTTTTGGATTTATGGAGGATTAATAGGTATTCTAAATGGAATTATTTTTAGTTACTACGGCGAAGCTCCATTTATTTTTATGGAGTATTTTAAATTCAGCATGATTCAATATGGTTGTATAGGTTGCATTGTAGCTTTAGCTAGTTTTTTTGGTGCTAAATATTGCAAAAAGATGAGCATTAAGAAAACAAATCAACAAATCCTTTTCACAGGGAGTTTAATCTTCTTATTAGGGATAATTCTGTATATAATTTCAATTTTGTTCCTTTTATCTCATCCAACCTTCGTCATCATTTTCCTATTGATAGCTGTATTTATTATCTTCTTCGGCATATCGTGTATGCTACCAGTATGCTTGAGTAATGCTTTAATAAATCATACCGATCATTTAGGAATTTCAGGCGCTATTTTAGGACTCTATTATTATTCCATTGTTGGAATCATAACATTCCTTATGAGTTATATAGACAGTTCTTTTCTGCTCTATTATCCACTCTTTTTAATGTTTTGGTTTATAATAATTCTACTCTTAGTCAAATTGTATCACGCCAAATCTTAATTTGTTTTTGCAAAACATCTATCCTAAAATTTTAGGATAGATGCTTTTTTATATTCTCAACTACCGTTATAAGTAAAAACCTCCTTTTTTCTTTCGTTTATGGTGTTGATTTGAAGTGAAAAGTATAGAATGAGATTAATATTCTTCTCTACTTTCTGAATTTATTAAATTCCATTTATGTTATAAGTATGTTATAAGTATGTTATAAGTATGTTATAATTACACATAAAATAGAAAGTTTAATTATAATAGTGTACCTTTTAAAAAAATAATTATGACAACTGGAAGAATCAATGACGAATTGGATAATTTAATATATTATATTAATGAATATCAAACCTCTCAAAATAATTTAAGTAAAGCTATAAATAAAGCTCAAATAGATGATGCTAATTATACTTTAGAGCTTAATTTATTAGCAATTGAAGCGATTTTTAATTTGAATCATGAATTAAAAGAAATTGTATTGCTTCAAGAAATAAATAAAAATGAATGTATACAAGGTTCTTTTTTATCTACAAATTTTATTAATGATGTGGGAAATTACATTCAAAATGTAAAAAAATACGCTTAGACACTATCAAAATTTTAAGTAATGATATTTCAAATGGGTTTGACTGTTTTACAGTTGAACTTTTTTTGAAATTCAATTTAGATTTGATTTAAAATTAACCACAAATTATCAATTGAGTATCTCCATTTTTTAGAAATTTTGCTCTAGGATAAACCTCCAGTCACGAATAATTTCTTCTTCTGTTAAAATCATACAACTACTGTCAAACACTATTACAGTTTAATTCTTATTGACTGTAAATTTTTGAAATTCGGTAATGAACTTTTACATCAAATTCTTCTTCGTAGAAAATTCAATTCAGTAATATATTCTCAATTTTTTCTCACCAAAAGTTATATTTTTATCGAACATTATTTCTAACATATTTTCGGAAAAATCATATCAAAAATTCAACAAACATCACACAATAAATTATGGTTTCAGTAAAAGAAAACCACTCTCAAAAAATCTAAATTTCAACTTTTATAAAAGAAAAGGATTAAAAAACAATTGCCGTTTTAAATAAAAATTTCACTATTTTCCCTCTACTTCACCCCTATTTTGTTCGACAATCCTTCGACACTTGTTCGACCGTTGTTCGACAAAA